>NZ_JAWLCH010000003.1:0-36100 GCF_041687235.1 Marinobacter sp.
GTCTTTGAGAAGCCGGAAGAGCGGGCCTGGCTGGAGTCGCTTTTGCACCCTGTGATTCGTGAAGAATTGGTTCGGCAGTTGCACCCGCAACACTATCAGCTTCCCTACGTACTCCTGGTTTCCCCACTTCTGCTCGAAACGGACCAGCATGAGCTGGTCGACCGTATTGTGGTGATCGACGTTCCCAGAGAAACCCAGATTGAGCGCACCATGGCCCGGGACACCAATTCCCGTGAGCAGGTTGAGCGGATTATTGCGGCGCAGATGTCCCGTGAAGATCGGCTGGCGCGGGCCGACGAGGTGATTGATAATGATCGGTCCATGGATGATGTAACGCGTCAGGTGCGGGAGCTGCATGAAAGGTTGCTGGTGGACTTTGGCTGACTGGTTTTTCCGCTTTCGTTTTGCAGGTCTTGCGGCTGCACTTTCCCTGACATTCGCTTCCCCGAGCCACAGCATCGAGCCGGTGTTTGAGGTTCGGGAGCGGTCTTTGGCCGAGATTCTTTCTCCGGCCCAGCTTCCGATCGGGTTCTACACCTTTGAGCCGGAGGAGTACTGGGCCGATCCCCGGGATTCCTACTGGCTGAAGTTCAGCAACTGGGTGCTCCGGCAGGAGCGCCTGCACGGGGAAAAGATCCAGTCGGTTGGTCAGTGGGCCGACCGGACCCTGTCCGGCAGTGAGCATAATCTGCCCAACAATGAAAGTTACCTGCGTATCGGCTTTGCCACGGAATCCGAGTATGGAGACCCGGCTCAGTTTGAACCCGAGGCACGTTTTCGTCTTGATATTCCCACCACCGAGCAGAAGCTGCGGCTGGTTATCGAGAGTGAGAGCGAAGACCTGATTCCCCTGGGGGAGCGGCAGAGGGACCGGCAGCTTACCGAGCCGGAGCGCTCAGATACCGAAGCCACGGGCGCCCTTCGCTACCTGACCGAGATTGGCGATGCCATCAATTTCTCCAACGATGTGGGTGTTCGGCTTCGGCTTCCCCCGGATGCCTTCTGGCGGGCGACCGCTGAGAAGCGTTGGCAGCTGGACGACAAATGGATTCTGAACGCCCAGCAGCGTTTCTATTATTTCCACCAGGACGGCTGGGGTGAGCGAACCTGGATTGGCGTGGGCCGACCGGTCGGCGATGGCTGGTACTTCCGGTCGTCTTCGGAACTGGAATGGGTGCACCGGGATAAGGAATTTGTGGCGGGCCAGATATTCAGTATGCGCAAGCGGATGAATAACCGCCTGATCCTGGCCCCCAGGCTTGGCCTGCTGGGGGAGAGCAAGCCTTCGTGGCGGACAACCTCGGCGTTTGCAGATCTCACCTTTCGCTACCGGCTGCACAGTAACTGGCTCTATGCCGAGCTGATTCCGGCGCTGGAATTCCCGCGGGAGGAGAGCTTCAAGGACCGGGCGTCGGTGGTTTTCCGGGTGGAGATGTTCTTCTCCGGCATCATTGAGGATGATCGTTTGTAATGCCCAGACACCTTTCAAAACCTGCGTCAGAAGCCCTCACCCTCACACCCGTTGCCATTACCCGCTCCTGCTTCCGGGACAAGTTCGGTGTACCCCGCCAGCCGGGGCTTACCCGGCATGCCCGGGCCGATCTGATCATCCAGCCGCCCTTTGACCGGGAGGATGCATTCCGGGGCCTGGAGACCGCCAGCCATCTCTGGCTGACGTTTCAGTTCCACGAAGCCGTGCGTGCAGAGTGGCGGCCTGTGGTGCGCCCTCCCCGCCTTGGCGGTAACCGGAAGATGGGTGTATTTGCCAGCCGCTCACCGTTTCGCCCGAATAGCCTTGGCCTGTCGGTGGTTCGCAATGAGGGACTGATCCGCAGGAACGGCGAACTTATCCTCCGCATCAGCGATCACGATCTGATTGAGGGCACACCGATCCTCGATATAAAACCCTACCTGCCTTTTGCCGATTCGGTGCCCGAGGCGACCCTGGGCTGGGCCGATTCGCCGCCAACGGAGAGGCTGGAGGTGGTCTTTCTGGCGGAAGCGGATGCACAGATCCGCCAGCTATGCCCGGAGCGTTATCCGGAACTGCGCCCGCTTATCGTGGATGTGGTGGCTTACGATCCCCGTCCCTCGTTCCGCCGGGGCCGGGAGGAAGAGCGCATTTACGGAGCCCACCTGTACGATCTGAATGTGCGCTTCCGATTCGTGAATGATCATTCACGGAAACGTGTCGAAGTGCTGACGGTCTGTTAAACTGCTTTTGGTGATTTTGTAGTCGACACAGGGAATATGTGCCTTGCCTTCACAGCAGTTGTTCAAGCGATTGGGAATACGGCCATTGGCGGCAAGGTTGCTGGCCTACGTCTTACTGTTTAGTCTTTTTTTGTCTCTGGTGGCCACGGGTGTTCAACTGATCGGCGAGTTCGAGCGCCGGAAGAATGAGCTTCTGAACGATCAGACACGGGCCGCCGAGCTGGTTTCCGGAAGCATGAGCAACAACATCTGGCTGATGAATTTCAGCGAGGTGGCCAACAGCCTGGACGACATGAAGGCAGTGCCCGCCATCCAGTATGGCCGGGTGGTGACCAGCACCGGTGAAACCTTCAGTACCGGCACCTACCCCGAGGGCCGCGTGCTATCCCAGACGTTCCAGCTGGTGTTCGACCGTTCCAGCACCCGCAGCCCGGAAAACGTCGGCACGCTGACGGTGACCTCTTCCATCGACCAGATCTACACCGATCTCCGGAACCGGGCCCTGTTGAACCTGTTGTTTCAGTCAATCGTGGTGATGCTGGGCACCCTGGGGCTGCTGGTGATTGTGCGCCTGACCCTGTCCCGGCACCTGGAATCCATGGCGGACTACGCGGCACGACTGAACCTCGACGCCCTGGTAGACCCGCTGAAACTGAAGCGCACCCCCCCGAAAACCCCGGACGAACTCTCGGAACTGGAGCAGGCCCTGAACAAGATGCGCCTGCAGATCCTGGAGGATACCCGTTCCCTGCGCCAGACCACGATCCAGTCCCAGGGTGAGCGGGACGAGGCGGTGCGGGCTAACCATGCCAAGAATCAGTTCCTGGCCAACGTCAGCCATGAACTGCGCATCCCGCTCCAGTCGGTACTGGGCTACGCCAACCTGCTGACGGATACGCCACTGGATCAGGACCAGCGGGAGTACGTCCACACGCTTCTCAGTGCCTCCGAGAGTCTCTCCGCCATCATTAACGATCTGCTGGATATCTCCAGCATGGAAGCCGGCAAGCTGGTACTCGATGACATTCCCTTCGATCTTCGGGAAACCCTGAACGATCTTGTGCACATGCTCGGCTCCCGGGCCCGGGAGAAAGGCCTGGCCTTGGAGCTTCGGATCGATGAGAACCTGCCCTGGGCCCTGAAGGGCGACCCGGTACGGATTCGCCAGATCCTGCTGAACCTCACCTCCAACGCCATCAAATTCACGGATTCCGGCCATGTACTGATCAGCATTGAGGTTCTGGGCCGCCGGGATGACAAGGCCCGGCTTCGCATTGCCGTGGAAGACACCGGCGTGGGGATCAACCCCGAGGATGTGCCCCTGGTTTACGAGCCCTATGTGCAGCTCGGCCAGCAATTCCAGCGCCAGTTACCCGGTGCCGGCCTGGGCCTGACCATTTGCCGGCAACTTGTTGCTCTGATGGATGGCTCCATGGATCTGGAGAGCCGCCCCGGCGAGGGCTCCACCTTCTGGATGGAGCTGACGCTGCCGGTGGCCCCGGAAAACGCCGCCCGGGTACGGCCGGATACCCGGATGGTCAGGAACAGCCGGATTCTGGTGGTGGATTCCTACGAGCTGTCCCGCAAGATTACCCTGGAAATGCTGTCCCGACATGACGTTCATATTGAGGCAGTGAAGTCCGCCGGCGAAGCCCTGACCACCCTGCGCACGGCATTCGACGGCCAGCAGCCGTTCGACGCGATTATCCTGGACGGCTTTGTGCCCGACATGGACAGCGATCTACTGTGCCGGCAGATTCGCAGCAATCCGCTCTGGGCCGATATGCGCCTGCTGATTCTCTCTTCCAATCCCCAGCGGGGCGATGCCGAGCATTTCCGCCAGGCCGGGGCCGATGCGTTCCTGAGCAAATCCCTCCGGGAGTCCTGCCTGACCCCCATTCTTAACCAGTTGTTTGCCGATGCCGCCAAAGACGATCGGCGCTTCCTGACCCGGTTTTCCCTGCAGGCGGTGACCGACACCGCCCGGCGCCGTGAAGTCCCCTGTGGCCGGATGAAGGTGCTGCTGGTGGAAGACAACCCGGTCAACCGCACCCTCACGCGCCGGCTTCTGGAAAAGCTCGGCTGCGATGTGATGACCGCCAACGACGGCGAGGCCGCCTCCAGCCTGTGGCAGTGGCACCCCTTCGATCTGGTGTTCATGGATTGTGTGATGCCCCGGGTGGACGGTTTTGAGGCTACCCGCCGCCTGCGTGAGTGGGAGAAAACCCATAACCGCGCTCGGATCCCTGTGGTCGCCCTGACCGCCAGTGCCATGGAAGAAGACGAGGAACGCTGCCGTCGGTGTGGCATGGATTCTTTCGTTGCCAAGCCTGTCAATATTGAAATGCTGCGGGCAGTACTGGAACAATACTGTCAGGCGTCTGCTGCTTCCTGAGATTGCTGCGCAGACATCCAGACACGTTTCCAAGACCCAAAGGCAACCATGAACGTTGAATGCCCAACCTGTAAAAAGTCCGTGGAGTGGACCGAGACCAACCCCTGGCGACCTTTCTGTTCGGAACGCTGCAAGCTGATTGACCTGGGGGCCTGGGCCAACGAGGAATACCGGGTACCCGCAGAGAACGTATCACCGGAGGATCTGGACCAGGGTGGCGAAACCACCCGGCACTGAACCTGTAAGCCGGAAGTTAACGGGGACTTACCGCCATTTAAGTTGAGTGGTTTCAGGCGCCCCGTTACCATATCGCCCCATTAATGAATAACATAGCGAAGGTGCACATATGAAAGCGTCCCGGATTTCCCTGATGATCTTCTCCCTGGCTGCCGCCCCTGCCTTTGCAGGTGACGTTGACCTGAGCCTTACCAACGATTCGGTGAAGGGCCAGGTGAATTTCTTCGGCACCAACAATGATCTCCAGCTTGGCACTGGCTACACCTACCACGAAGGTGGCAGGGATATTTTCAACGTCGATTTCCACGCCCAGGGCCGTACTGCGATCGGCAATCTGCCCACCACAGCCGGCATTGGCATGCGCGGCATTGTCTGGGATCAGAGCCGCGCTGATGGTGGTGCCGTTGGCCTTGGCGGCTTTGCCACGGTCAATATTCCGGATGTTCCGGGCCTGTCGTTCACCGGTGGTCTGCATTACGCACCCAGCATTCTGTCCTTCGGCGACTCCGATGACATGACCAGCCTGGAGCTGCGTGGCAGCTACCGGGTGATTCGTAATGCCGAGATCTTTGCCGGCTACCGTTACCTGAACACCGATATCGAGAATTCGTCACGGGACGTCAACCTCGATGAGGGCGTTATGGCAGGCATGAAGATTTTCTTCTGATTGCCGGTTTTTCATGAAGCGGGCCCCTGATGAAGGGCCCGTTTCGCCTCTTCCCCAACCTCCCTTTCGTGCTTTTCCTCACGCTTTCCCTAGAATCCGACTGTTAGACTGTTTGCCTGTATTCTCTGCACGGACAGCCAGGCATGCGATTCACTTTCGGTATACTCCTTTCCTCAACTCTGTTGCTCACCGCAGGATGCGGAAGCGGCGAAGACGCCATTGAGGGCGCACGTAACCAGCCCAATGATTTCGCCGGCAACAAGAACCCGGTCGACGATTTCAGTTCCGGCAGCACCGGCGACTCCAGCAACACCGGCGGCCTGGCCACCAACGAGGTCCGGGTGACCATGGAAGTTCCGCAAGGCGTCACCAGCGAGGGCGAACCGACCCGGCGCAACCTGAGAATCGTACAGCCCGACCGGGTGAGCGTTTACTACACCAACCAGGCCCTGGCGGTACTGGATGAACCGGCGATCTCCACCCGTACCGACAGTGAAGGCTTCACCGTTATCGAGTTCACCGAAGGCCTGCCCCTTGGGCCAGACGTCATTATCGATGCCAGTTATGGCAACACCCGCATGCGTGCCCTGGCCGCCGATGCCGACCGGGATGTAAAGGTAAACCCTTTCTCCGAATACCTGGTGCGCAACACCCTCAGCAGTTACACCGCAGGCGAATTCCAGGGCATCATGGAGTGCGTGGAGGACGACGGTGGCGACCTGTGCCTGAACAAATATGTGTGGTCTACTCTCGCCGATCAGGTGCATGACTTCGAAATCGACATTCCGTCCAATGTTGGCCTCGGTGGTGCCCTGGATGTCCTTGCGGATCGCGGGGACTTTGCCGGGTACGTCAGCGCCATGGCCGATTACGCCGTGCTGGATGAGACCTCCTCGGGCAAAATCAGCGCCAGCTCCGCGGACTATAATTCGGTGTTCCTGGGCATTGAGCTGGGGCAGACGTTTCTTGAATCTAACCTGAGCGGTTCCGGACAGTGGGGCATTCGTACCGCACAGGAGGAAGTACTGACGGATGATAACGGCACGGGCTATCTGTACCCCGCCCTTACCCTGACCAGCTTCGATGCGTTCAACATCCGCGTTACCTCCCTGGCCAACGATATTCCCTATGACCGGGAAGCGCTGATTCACCAGGATGGCAATAATTTTTTTGTGCGGGGCTCTGAAACCTGGGAACGTAACACCCACTCCTCCTCTCCCGGGGCCGCCACTCTGTTGGAAGACACTCGCCTGCTGGCTGGCCGCGCCCTGTTCCAGAGCATTACCGGCCGTGGCAGTTCCCGAATCATCGGCTGGACCCGAAACCCTTACTACCTGGATGCCTTCACCAGCGTCCCCGTTGATGACAGCACCGGGCCAGACAGGGTGATCAGCGGGTATTTCAGCGCCGGAAAGGCCATCGAACTGGAGGCTGAGGGTGATCAACTGCGGCGGCTCAGCACACTGGAGGACCAGTATCTGTCGGTCCTGGAGGTCAATCTTCTGCGAAAGGAGGGTTTCGACGCCGATAGTCTCAATGGTCGCGATTACAACATGCTGTATCTGGCAACCCGCTTCAGCCAGGCAGCAACACCCCTGGCGATTGAGGCGGGCCTTGGCCAGTGGCAAATCGATGGCGGCACGGTCAACCAGTCCCAGGGCTTCACGGCGCTCCAGCGCGACAACACCGGGGCTGTGTCTGTCGACCCCACTGGCTCCCGGACGGAATCCTGGACCCTGAGCAACCGAACCTCACGCCTCAGCAGGGGCGATGTGGATATTGGCCGGCTGAACCTGGACATCACCACCGCCTCCGGGAATTTTGCCCAACCGGATCTCGGCATTGGCGCCAGCACACCGGACGGTACCCTGATGGCGTTTAATCTGGACGACAGCCCTCTGGGCGACGGTCTACTGATTGCCGCTGAACAAACCGCCAACAGCGCCCCTGACAGCGGGCAGTTCCGGCTCCAGGGCGTTGCCCTGGCACTGACGTCGGACACCAACCGTCTCCGGCATTTCGACAACGCTCTGCTGACGATCGACTCCGCCAGTGCGGCGACACTGTCGCCAATCTCGCTAACCAGCACCCACTCGGTAAACAACGAAACGGTGACAAAACCGGCCCTGCAAAACCTTCCGGACATCACCCTGAGTTACAGCCAGCCGGGCGATGGCCGGGTGCAGTTCAGCGCCGGTAACCTGGTACTCGAGGGCTTTCACACTGCCAGCCAGGACCAGTTCTACCTGAGGTTCAGAACCACGGAAGGAGACGAGGAACAGATCGGCCTGGTGATCGCCACCCGCCTGCCCTGAACCCGCAGGCGAACGGCGGTAAAAACCCAACGGGCAGACGCTCTCGTATAACCTGTTATAATCCTTGCCATATCGACTTTGACGAGAGGTTTTATGTCTGTAGGTAAACGGGCGATCTTGCTGATGGTTCCCTTGATTGCATTTGCGATCGGGGGCGGGTTGTATTCGCCGGAGGCGAGTGTCGACCAGCGCGGCTCCGACAACAGTGGTTCCGAGCCTGCGTTATCATCACTTCCCCCGTTGCCAACCTGGGCCAACGATGACCTGCCGGATTTCTCGCAGTACCAGGACACCACCGAGAAGAAGGCTGCATTTTTTTCCTTTCTTTACCCCAGGATAGTCCTGGCCAATTCCCGGATTCTGATTGAGCGCGACTATCTGGACAGCCTGGCCGAAAAGGATACCCTCACCAGCAAGGAATATAACTGGCTGGCCCAGCAATCCGAGCGGTTAAGGGTTGATGCAGAGCCCGGCAGTGACGAGCAGTTTGCCCTGCTTCGCAAGCGCCTCGATGTCATTCCGCCATCTCTTATCCTGGCTCAGGCCGCCAACGAATCCGCCTGGGGCACCTCCCGCTTTGCGACCAGGGGCAATAACCTGTTCGGCCAGTGGTGTTTTTCCGAAGGCTGCGGGCTGGTTCCCCTGGGTCGCGCCGAGGGTGCCAGCCATGAAGTGGCGAAGTTCTCCTCGCCCTACCGCTCTGTTCGGGCCTACATCCAGAACCTGAACCGCCACCCCACCTACCAGCTGCTGCGGGACGTTCGGCTTAAAGACCGTCGCGACAATGTGCCTTTGTCGGGCCTGGAGCTGGCGGAAGGCCTGCTCGGCTATTCCGAACGGGGCGAAGAATATATAAAAGAGATCCGGGCAATGATTCATTACAACAACCTGGAATTCTACGACGACGATTTCCGCAGTGTGGTCCGTAATCTGGAACCCGGCAGCCTTGAGCAACTGGCCTCAACGGAAGCCGAAACACGGTTGTTGCCCCGCCAGTCATCGGTTAACAGTAATCCGGCTGAAGGTTAGAGACGCTTTCCCATGCTTCATTTTCTCCCCGCGCCGCTGAAGGGCACTTTGGCGGCTCTGCTCATCCTGTGTAACACACTGGTGCTGTTTCCCGTTCTTCTGCTCTTCGCCCTGCTCAAGCTGGTGCTGCCCATTACCGCTGTCCGCAAGGGCTGCACGGTGGTTTTGAACAACATCGCCTGGGTGTGGATCGGCTTTAACAACCTGCTGATGGATCTCCTGCACAAGGTTACCTGGGATGTGCGGGGCGCCGGCAACCTCAGCCGGGAGCACTGGTATTTTGTAACCTGCAACCACCAGAGCTGGGCGGATATCCCGGCCATTCAGTATGTGCTGAACAGCCGCATTCCCTTGCTGAAATTCTTCCTGAAGAAACAGCTGATCTGGGTGCCGTTTCTGGGCATTGCCTGGTGGGCTCTGGATTTTCCCTTTATGCACCGCCACACCAAGGAACAGATCGCCAAACGGCCGGAGCTGAAGGGCAAGGATGTGGCCGCCACCCAGGCCGCGTGCGAGAAGTTCCGCTACACCCCGGTGACCATCTTCAACTTCATGGAAGGCACACGGTTTACACCGGAAAAACACGACCGGCAGAACTCACCCTATCGGCACCTGTTGAAGCCGAGGGCGGGCGGCACCGCGTTTGTGCTGGGGGCCATGGGCGAGATGATCCATACCATGCTGGATGTCACTATCGTGTATCCGGAGGGGCGTGCGGGCTTCTGGGATTACCTGTGCGGCCGGATCCGCCGGATTATTATTGATATCCGCGTGCGCGAGATTCCCGGGGAGTTCCTGGGCATGGACTACGAAAACCACCGGGAAACCCGGGTGGCGTTTCAGCGCTGGGTGAGTGAGATCTGGGCGGAGAAAGACCGGCGAATTGAGGAGCTTAAAGCAGCCCCAGCTCCCGGGCCCGGACAATAGCCTGAGTACGGGATTTCACTTCCAGCTTGGCGTTGATGCGCCGGGCGTGGGTTTTTACCGTATGCAGGGAAATGTGCAGCTTGTCGGCAATTTCCTGGTTTGACAGGCCTTTCGCAATAAGCTCGAGTACGCCCTGCTCCCGCTCGCTGATGGGTTCGGCCAGGGCGTCAGCGCCACCGGCGACTTCCTGCAACCCGAACAGCTCACCCAGGGCTTCCTTGAACCTGCTCTCCGGCAGCTGACCAAAGCCTTTCGCCATCAGATCCTGCAATTCACTCCGCAGCTCCCTGAACGGGCTGATGAAGTGTTCGGCGGCGGCTTCGGTTACGACGGCAGACAGAATCTTCTGGGCAACGACAGGTCCCTTTTCATCCAGAACAATCACAGACTCCAGAAGCCGCATATGCAACTCGACGCCCCAGGGAATTGCCCCCTGGTATCGCTCACGGATTCCCTGAAGGGTTTCCCGGGCCCGGATCAGATCACCCCGGGCCAGATCCACCCGCACCTGCAGGCAGTCGAGCAGTCCGGGCATCATGGGGAATAGCTCAGGCACACAACCGGCTTCCCGGTAGGGTGCCAGCTTGCGAACCGCCTGATCGGCACTGTCGATCTGATTCTGGGCCAGCCAACAATTAGCTTTGAGCGCTTCAAGCACCGGCACAAAGAGCGACTCATCGACCTGCCATGAATGCATCGTGCGTTCGGCCCGGCCTATCCAGACAAACGCATCTTCGAGCCGGCCCTGGGCCCGGCACATCAGCACCCGAATGGTCATGGCCAGCAACAAACCAAGATCCCGGGTCTGTTCTGCATGTCGCCCGCAGGTAACGAGAAGGCGATCGGCTTCTGCTTCCCTACCCTGATGCCACAACACCAGCACGAGATTCAGTTGCAGGCGAGTCTCTCCTATGCGAGCGGGACGGGCCAACTCCTGCATGGCGGTATCCAGGCCTGTCCGTAACAGTTGTTCTGCGTGCTTTAGCGCGCCTTTGCCCAGCTCGATCCGGGCGTGGGCATAGACCGCCAGGGCTTCGGAGCCGGAATCGCCAGCTTCGCGGGCGAGTCTCGAGGCCGCGCGATTTGCTTCCCGTGCTTCCTGGAAACGCCCCGCAGCACACAAGGCACTGGAGCGCACCATCTGGGTCACCAGTTGGCCCTGGGTGCTGAGCTCCCCTTCGGCCAGGGCCCTGTCCGCCATTTCCAAGGCTGCGCCGACACTGCCCTCGCCCCGCAGGATAAACGCTTTCAGGGCACAGATGCGCGCGGCCTGTTCCTGACGGTCAGGCTCAGGCAGGCCATCAATCAGCGCCCTCGCCTGTCGGAACTGCCCGCCAATGGCATGCACCCAGCTATACACAATCCTCAGCCGCACACTCCGTTCCAGCAGTTGTGCCGGCAGGCTTTTACGAAGGCGAAGGAGCGAGGCTGTGTCCTGCCCAAGCAGCAAGGCCTCGGAGCCTTCCGAGGCAATCCGGATAACTTCCTCTGCATCGCCGGCCAGCAGTGCGTACTTGAGGGCTTCCGGGAACTGGTCCCGAACACCGAACCATCGGCTCGCCTGGAGCATTCGCTCGGCATAGCCTGCCATTACCGGTGATTTCAGCCATTCCTGCAACAGCGGATTGAGCCGGTACCAGCGACCGCGGCCCGGCATTGATTTCAAAGGAAGGCCTCGCTCCAGGGCCTGGGAGGGAACAAACCCCGTTTCCGGCAGAAGAGGCTCAAGTGCCAGGAACAGCTCGTCTGAGCACAGTTCAAGCTCGGCGATGCCACGCATTGAACGCATCTGGCCCGGTGTCAGGTTGCCAAGAACGGATTCCTTGAGGAATCGCTCAACACTGGGGGTTTCCTGAATCGGCTTTCTCTCAATGTTCTGGTAGACCTCGCGGCGGTACAGCGCCAACGGAGTCGCCCAGCCTTCAGTCATGTCATGCAGGTTGTCGACAGCAACACTGGTAAGCTCGCTGTTTTCCGTGGCCGGCCGGAAGAATTCGAAGGTTTCCGAACGGGAGAACTCCAGGGACTCGGAGCCGATGCGGGTAAACCGGTTCTCCAGCTCAAGGCTGTGGGTTTCGAAAGGCAACCCCTTGCGGGAAATCAGGACGATGGAAGAGCCAGCCGGAAAATCCGTAACCAGTTGCTGAAGCAGTTCCACAACGGCCGGATTGCTGAGGTTCTGAAGATTGTCCAGCACCAGCACTTTGGGCTGTCCGGATGCTTTGCGTGCCAATGCCACCTGCATCATCGACAGGGTATCCGAGAAGGTGGCGCCACTCTGGAGACCCTGTTCCGGGGTTTCTGGCAGATCCAGGGCAATCGCAAGCAGGGTCAGAAAGCGGGAGGGCGCGTTGTCCTGGCTGTTCAGTGCAACCCAGCGGATCTCTTCGCTGGCCATCTCCGCGCGGGTCAGTGCGCTGACCACCGCGTGGGACTTGCCGTAGCCGCAGGGCGCTTCGATAAAAAGAACGCTTCTTGAGGTCAGAGCTTCGGAAATCCTGGCATCCAGTTTGGGCCGGGCGAGAGAGTCCGATGGAATTGGGGGAATATGAACCCGTTGTCGGAGCAGGTCCCTGACCAACTCACCCCGCTGAAGACCACTGTTCGCTGACTGAAATTCGTCGTTGGCTGCACAGCCATCATTGAATGGTTTCACGCACTGCCCCATTTTACTCCGGCACCAACTGCCCTGCACCGCCGGAAAAGTGGATCTCGCTAATTTTTGAGTGGCGACCGGCATCGGGTACGCCTTTAGTATGATAGGAAGGTTAAACCAATTGAGGGGTAGGCTGCAAAATTTTGACGTAAAAGGATTTTATCGTGTGTTAAAAAAACGGCGGGCCCGAGGGCCCGCCGTTTTTCAAGTCTGCAGAGCAGCGCTTACCGGGTACCGGCGCGGCGCAGTGCCGCCGGCGTGTAATCCCTGGAGTGACGCTGAACACCAAACTCATACGGGTTGCTTTCTTCGTTGGTCAGACCAAGCGCCAGGTAACGGCCAGAGAGCAGGTCGTACAGGGTCTCGATGGCGTACCAGGGCACATCCTGATCGTAGAACTGCATGTTGTGGGCTTCCGCAACACGCCAGAGCTCGCCACGACCGTCGTAGTGGTCGATAACAGATGCCTGCCAGGAGTCTTCATCAATGTAGAAGTCACGCTGGGCATAGATGTGACGGGCGCCTTCCTTCAGGGTTGCCCGAACATGCCATACACGGTGCAGCTCATAGCGGGTGTATTCCTGGTTGATATGACCGGCCTTGATAATCTGGTCATAACTCAGGCTACGATCGGTCAGCTTGTAGGAGTTGTACGGAATGTACATTTCCTTCTTGCCCACCAGTTCCCAGTTGTAACGGTCCGGTGCACCGTTGAACATGTCGAAGTTATCCGAGGTACGCATACCGTCAGACGCGGTACCCGGTCCGTCGTAAGCAACCTGGGGAGCACGGCGTACACGACGCTGACCGGCGTTGTATACCCACGCCCGACGCGGCTCTGCTACCTGGTCAATGGTTTCGTGAACCAGCAGTACGTTACCCGCCAGACGGGCCGGTGCAGTGATGGCCTGCTTGAAGTAGAACAGCACGTTTTCGTCTTCATTCGGGCTGTAGTCCTGCAGGTACGTACGCCAGGTCAGCTCGTCCTGGAATTTCACGACCGAGTAGGCGCCGCCTTCCGTCGGAGTCACCTGACCAACGTTCCGCTGCACCGAACCACCGCGATAACGGGTGATGTGGTTCCAGATCGCTTCCAGGCCGTTCTGAGGAATCGGGAACGGTGTGGCGGACTGATAGTTGCCCAGTCCGTTACCGTCCTTGATCAGCTCAACCGTGGTTGCGTTCTCGACGGTCTCATCCATGACCTCCTGAGGGTAAGCGGCGGTACGGTGGGTTTCGTACACCGGCATGAAGTAGTTGTCGTAGCGCTCGATCATGGCAACCTGGCCCGGAGAGAGCTTGTCTTTATACTGCTCGACGTTGCTCTGATCGATGGTGAACTTTGGCTGCTCGTCAGCGAAGGGGTTCACATAGATGCCGTCATTGTTGTAGCCAGCGGGAGGCGTTGTCATGCCGCCTGTCCAGGCTGGGATATCGCCACCGTTGCCCGCTTTTTCTGCACCCATCGGTGTCAGCGAATCGCCCAGCTTGGCCGCTTCTTCAGCAGAAACCGCACCCCAGGCCTGGCCGGCAAACATGCTCGCTGCCAGAACGCCTGTGGCCAGTAGTTTCTTGTTCAGTTTCATTTAAATTCCCTCGTTCAACGAATTCTTTCCGGGTTCAGAATGAGTATGAAACGCTCGCACTCACGAAATCGCGGTCAGTCAACTCGTTATACGGCTTGCCGCCGAAAAAGTTTGTGTAACCGATGTTACCGGTAATGCTGTTCTGGTATACCGCTTCCAGGGACAAGCCGATAGCTTTGCTGCCTTCGTTAAATGCACCACCCGGCTGCGGGCTGTAGCCCTTGACATCGTGACTCCAGGCCAGCTGCGGTGACAGGTTGATACCGGCCAGGGCGTTCGGGTAATCCCAGACCAGACGGGAACGGTAACCCCAGGAGAAGTCCGTTGTGAAGCCGTCGTTTTTACAATTCGTGGGGTTGTTGTTGAGCGCAAGCTCGCATGCCCCTCCAGGAAGTGGTCCGATTCCAAAAGTCCCGGATCGACCATAACGAGCCTCATCTAGACCCGGCAAATCGTGTACATAAGTGGCACCGAATTCAGTAATCAAAGACATTCTGCTTGCGCCCATTACCTGATCAAAGAACTTGATCAGCGTAAACTGAGCCTGCGATACATTGAATCGATCGTATCCGGAAACTGCTTGGCCCGACAAATCCGCTCCACCAGCCTCTGCTTCACGCTGGGCCTGAAGAAGACTTGCTGGATCGCCGGTAATAGGATTGGGTAACTGAAGGCCGCCGTAGATCAACTCAAATGCGTTCCACTGCAGAGGCACGTTGTCTCGGAAGCTGTATTCCGCACCCAAGGACCAGCCGCCGGGGGTCGTGGTATTGATACTGATCCCGTAAAGATTGATGTTTTCTGGATACTCAATAAAGTACTGCGGGAAGTCCAGGTTGGCCAGACCATCCCCATTCGGACTGTTATTTACAATGCCACTTACATAAGGCAGACGGCTATTGTACTTAATATAGTAAAAGCCCAGTTCCGAATCATTGAGCTGAGGCACATACCAGCGGACAGCCATACCGAACTGGTCCTTGGAATCAGCTTCCCGATCCCCCGCTCGGGCAATTTTAAAGCCGCCGAGTTGCGCATCGAGCTGCTGACTCTCAAATTCGCTCAATGTGCCTTGCGGCCACACCGGTCCACACCCGTCGGCCGCGAAATCATTCGTGGAGAAGAAAGTACCGCAGTCATCCGGGCGGATAGGTTCCCAATCGGCCTGCACAAAGGTCTCAACGGTGACGTTCTCGGTAATACCGGCGGACATGTAGAACATTTCCACCGGCAGCAAGGCGTCTTTCAGTTCAGAGCCTGGTGCCCGGAAAGCGGGAACGTCTACCGGGTTGATGACGTTGATACCGCCGGGAATGAACGTGCTCTCACCCCAGCTAACAACTTGTTTCCCGTAACGGAGACTGACGGGGATATCACCAAAATACCAGTCAGAAAAAATGTAGGCGTCGAGTATTTCCCCGCCAGATGCGTTGGCTAACGCCTTTTCATTCAGCGGACGGCTTCGGCCATTATCATCTGTGGCACGAGCCTCGTCTTTCAACTCGAAATCATACCAATAACGGCCCCGCAACAATCCACCTACCCGAGTAAGGTAAGGGTTATCCACGTAGTAATTCAGATACAGCTCGCTGTTACCCTTAACGATTTTCGAGTACGTATCACCTTTGTCGAAGTTAAGGTTGCCGTCGTCATAGTTGTTGGTCGATGCACCAACCGTATTGGGAAGATTGGCGGATTGGTCCAGGTTACCTTGCGCGATGAGACGAGTGTCTCGGTCCTCAAGCCGCCAACCGGCACCCGCGGACAGGGTGGTGTTGAACTGGGCTTCCACATCTCCCACATAGAAAGAATAGGCGGCTGCCTGACCGGACATGCCGGCTGCAACTGCCACGGCCAGCGGTAATTTGGTCCAACGCTGCCATTGATGTGTTTTTCTTGTCATTGGAAGGCTACTCCATTGTTGTTCTGAGTCGCTGCTCTGATTATTGGTGTTCACGATGTATTGGAGGCTTCATGCACAGTGCTCGTGATGTTGGCACTATAGCTAACGCCTTCGGGCGCTTTGATCAGTCAAAAGTATGATTTTGCTCTCACACCTCTATTACCGCCGCTTGCTGCCGGGTTTCGTCGCACAGAATCACTATAGACAACAAATTTGGATGCAACCACTTTGGTTTTGGTGGTTTTTCTGGCTTTCTTGATGTTTTCAACTTGGGTGAAAGCACTGCCGCCGGGGTGGGGCTTCCGGGAACCGCTACGAGCACATCCATGTGCGCTTGACGTCGGCCATCCATGGCCGCCGACATTCCCGGAAGCCCCACCCCGGCGTCAGCGCCCATAGTTCGGATGTAATCTGCGACTCTGATGTCGCCAAATTCGAGACAAAACAAACCTTCGATACCAGTGCGTCGAAAAGCTTTCTCACATTTCCGAGAGCAAGGGGCGGTCGCCTTTCTGAAACTGTCGGCAGCAGGGATGCTGCCGTCAAGCCTACAGGGATGTATTTACGGCGTGTTTCAGAAAGGCGACCGCCCCTTGCCCAACAACCTGAGCTAAAGAGCTATCCAGGCTTCCTGCTTAGAGCATCTCGATAGCCATTGCCGTGGCTTCACCACCACCAATGCAGAGTGCAGCGATACCTTTCTTTTTGCCGTAACGCTGAAGGGCGTACATAAGGGTTACCAGCAGGCGGGAGCCGGTGGAGCCGACGGGGTGACCCTGGGCGCAGGCGCCGCCGTGGATGTTGACTTTTTCCGGGTCCAGGCCGAGTTCGCGGATGGGCATCATGGCGACCATGGCGAAGGCTTCGTTGATTTCGAAGAGGTCCACGTCGTCTTTGTTCCAGCCGGTTTTACCGAACAGGGTTTCGATGGCGCCAACCGGGGCGCAGGTGAATTCGGAGGGATGCTGGGACTGGGTGCTGTGACCGACGATGCGGGCCAGGGGTTTGAGGCCTCGTTTTTCGGCTTCGGATTCCCGCATCAACAGCAGCGCGGAGGCGCCGTCGGAGATGGAGGACGCGTTCGCAGCTGTGACGGTGCCGTCTTTGGCAAACGCCGGGCGCAGGCTCGGGATTTTCTCGATGTTGGCGTTATGGGGCTGCTCGTCGTCCTCGACGACCACCTCGCCTTTCCGGGTCTTGACGGTAACCGGGATAATTTCGTCTTTCAGCAGGCCCTCTTCAATGGCTTTCTTGGCCCGCGTGAGAGAAGTGATGGCGTATTCGTCCATTTCTTCCCGGGTATAGCCTTTCTTGTCGGCCATTTCCTGGGCGAAGGCGCCCATCAGCCGACCGGTTTCGGCGTCTTCAAGTCCGTCGAGGAACATGTGATCCTGGGGCGCCTGTCCCGGCCCCATGCGGTAACCGCTACGCACGCCTTGCAGGATATAGGGGGCATTGGACATGCTTTCCATGCCACCGGCGACCATGATGTCGTTGCTGCCGGCTTTGATGAGGTCGTGGGCGAACATGGCGGCTTTCATACCGGAGCCGCAGAGTTTGTTGATGGTGGTGGCGCCGGTGTTATCCGGCAATCCAGCCTTGCGCATGGCCTGGCGGGCCGGGCCCTGCTTGAGGCCGGCAGGCAGTACGTTGCCCATGATAACCTCCTGCACATCCGCAGGCTGAAGACCGGCGCGCTTCACGGCCTCGGCGATGGTGATGGCGCCCAGGTCGGTGGCGTTGACGCTTGCCAGGCTGCCCTGGAATCCGCCCATGGGGGTGCGGACACCGCTTACGATTACTACGTTGTCTGTGCTCATTTCTGAATCTCTCTGTTGGTTGTCTTGGTAGGTTTTTGTCGGATTACGCTTCGCTAATCCGACCTACTCTTGGGTGTTTTCTTTCCAGTTGGGTTTGTCGGATTACGCTTCGCTAATCCGACCTACTCTTGGGTGGTTTCTTTCCCAGTGGGTTTGTCGGGTTACGCTTTGCTAACCCGACCTACGGGGTCTCGCTTCAGGTAGGTCGGATTAGCGAAGCGTAATCCGACGCGACTTATGGTTTATGCGGCGCTTCAAGGTATTCCCTGGACTGCATTTCGAGCAGACGGGATTCGGTGCGCTCGAATTCAAAACTCAGGCGACCGCCTGTATAGAGTTCGGTAATGGGCGCCGCTGCGGAGATGATGACTTTGACGTTACGGTCGTAAAATTCATCGATCATGTTGATGAACCGGCGGGCCTGGTCGTCTTTCTCTTTGCCCAGTACCGGCACATTGCTGACGATGATGGCGTGGAACTGCCGGGCCATTTCGATGTAATCATTCTGGCTGCGGGGGCCATCGCACACGTCTTTGAAATCAAACCAGACAACGTCATCCGCATGGGCCTGAGCCGGGATCTTGCGGCCGTTGATTTCCATGGTTTTACTGTGTTTTCCCGCTTCAACCGCCAGGGCATCAAAGCTCTTGCGAAGGCTGACGTCCGCTTCCTCATCCAGTGGCGAGTGGAACAGCTCGGCTTGCTCCAGGGTCCGAAGCCGGTAGTCCACGCCTCCATCCACGTTGACCACATCGGTGTGCTTTTTAACCAGCTCAATAGCCGGCAGGAACCGTGCGCGCTGAAGGCCATCCTTATACAGGCCATCCGGGACAATGTTGGAGGTGCACACCAGGGTAACCCCCCGGCTGAACAGGCCGTCCATCAGGGTGGCGAGGATCATGGCATCGCCGATGTCCGACACGAAAAATTCGTCAAAGCAGATGACCCTGGTTTCATCAGCAAACTTTTTGGAGACCAGCTCCAGGGGATTTTTCTCGCCCTTGAGGGATTTGAGTTCGCTGTGGACCCGCTGCATGAAGCGGTGAAAGTGGACCCGCATCTTGCGATCAAAGGGCAGCGATTCGTAAAAGGTATCCATCAGGTAGGTTTTTCCACGACCTACCCCACCCCAGAAATACAGGCCCTTGACCGGCTCTTCCTTGCCTTTCTTGAGCTTGCGGAAAAGTTTGGCCTTGGGCTTGCTGCGATCCCTTTCGGCTTCCACCAGTTTGTCGTACAGTGACTGAAGGCGCTTGACGGCATCTTCCTGGGCCGGGTCCTTCTGGAAATCCGGGCGTTCAAGATCCTTCTGGTAACGTTGCCAAGGGGTCATGGTCGCACTGGTTTCGGAGGACATCGCAGCTGTCATCAAGGTATTCCCGGAAGTTGGTCGTAAATTTGGGCGCCGTATTGTCTCGCATTTGGCGATTTTTCGCCACGTTGGGCGCCTGGGCAGCAATACGACGATTGGCGCAGGCCACAATCATGGGATGATGGAGCCCGGGGCGTTATACTCGTGTAACAGGGGCTTGGCTCACTTCTAGGTAAAAGGACGACACAGCATATGACAAACCTGATTCTGGCAGCGATTGCCGCATTGGTTGTTGGCATTGTCATCGGGGTATTTGTTGGCCGTTCCGGGCAGGGAACGACGCTTCGGCAGCGCCGGGCGGAACAGCAGATTGAGGAACTGAGAAGCGAATATACCCGCTACCAGGCCCAGGTGAATGAGCATTTTATGGAGTCGGCCCATTTGCTGCGCCGGTTCAATGACGCCTACCGCGATGTGAACCAGCACATGGCCCGCGGTGCCAATCGTCTTTGCAATGACGAAGACTGGATGGAGGAGTTGGCACAGGAGACTTCCAAGAAGCGCCTGGAGGAAGTGCGCGAGGACGCCGCCGAGCCGCCTCGGGATTATGCCCCGAAGACGGATCCGAAGGATTCCGGCACGCTTGCTGAGGACTTTGGGCTCAAGAAGGGTGATAAGGCTCAGCAGGCCTGAGTTCTTTTTTGCTCTCGCGGAAATTTGGGAGTTTAGTCTCGATAAGACTGCTAAGTTTGAGGAGGGACCGGGGTAATCACCCCTTTCCGAGAACCGCTACGAGCACATCCATGTGCGCTTGACGTCGGCCATCCTTGGCCGCCGACATTCTCGGAAAGGGGTGATTACCCCGCTCCATCAACTCCGTGCAATTCGCATCAAGCCTTCGTCTGACCACCTATTCGCGATCAGACCGGGTTGTCGCAATCGATGAATTTGTGGGCAACGCCAAACTCCTGGGCTAACGCCTTCCCGAGCGCTTGTACACCGTAACGCTCGGTCGCGTGGTGCCCGGCAGCGTAATAATGAATGCCACATTCCCTAGCCGTATGCGTCGTCGGCTCGGAGATTTCACCGCTGATATAGGCATCGAGTCCTGCATCCAGCGCCGTGTTAATAAACCCCTGTGCGGCGCCGGTGCACCACCCTACCCGCTTGATCTCAGCCGGACCTTCGCCAACCCAGAGCGGCTCGCGGTGAAGCTGCCTTGCGATGTGGAGACCGAATTTCTCGGGAGACATTGCTTCTTCCAGCTCGCCTTCCCACACCAAACCGCCTAATGGGCGCGGATTCCTGATATTGAGAACATCCGCCAGCTGACGGTTGTTGCCGTATTCGGGATGATCATCCAGCGGGAGATGGTAGGCGACAAGATTGATGTCGTTGTCCAGGAGTTGCTTCAAACGTTCTCGTTTCATCCCCTGAATGCGCTGGTCTTCACCTTTCCAGAAGTAGCCGTGGTGGACCAGGATCATATCGGCGTTCGCTTCGATGGCAGCTTCAATCAGCGCTTTTGAGGCGGTTACGCCAGAGATAACAGTTCTGATTTCGGACTTGCCTTCAACCTGAAGACCGTTGGGACAGTAGTCTTGAAAATCACCCGGCCTAAGCCATTCGTTTATCTTCTCAAGAATATGATTCCGTTCAGCCATAAATTCTTTCTCCGGACTATTTCAGAGACGTTCGACGAGCGAGGCAGGCGCCCCTTTCCGGGAATGTCGGCGGCCAAGGATGGCCGACGTCAAGCGCACATGGATGTGCTCGTAGCGGTTCCCGGAAAGGGGCGCCTGCCTTGCGCGCCCGCTAGCCCCGAAGGCTAGAGCAGTTCGAGGCCAGCAATCAAAGCATCATTCTGCTCAACAGTGCCAATGGTGATGCGCAGGAAGTCGCTGATTCGGGGCTTGTTGAAATGCCGAACGATAATGCCCTGCTCCCTCAGGCCTTTGGCCAAAACCTCACCCGGCTGACCGTTGTGACGGGCAAAGATAAAGTTTGCCTTTGAGGGTAACACCTCAAACCCAAGATCCTCGAGAGCCGCAGTGACCCGCTCGCGCTCGGAGATCACGCCATCGCAGCACTTCCGGAACCAGGCCTCATCCTCGTAGGCCGCCTTCGCGCCTGCCAGAGCCAGGCGGTCCAGCGGGTAGCTGTTAAAGCTGTTCTTTACACGGTTCAGGGCCTCGATCAGGTCCGGATGGCCGACGGCGAAACCGACTCGCAAACCGGCCAGTGAACGGGCCTTGGAGAGCGTCTGGGATACCAGCAGGTTCGGGTATTTGTCGACCAGGGTGATCGCCGATTCCCCACCGAAATCGATGTAGGCTTCGTCCACAACGACGACACGGTCCGGATTGGCGGTCAGAATTTCCTCCACATACTGGAGCTCCAGATAACGCCCGGTTGGCGCGTTCGGGTTCGGGAAGATCACGCCGCCGTTGGGTTGTTTGAAATCGTCCGGGTTGATTTCGAAGCTATCTGTCAGCGGTACTTTTTTGCTCTCGATGTTATAGAGGCCGCAGTACACCGGGTAAAAGCTGTAGGTAATGTCCGGAAACAGAATCCGTTCGCCGTGCTGGAACAGGGCGAAGAAAATGTGGGCCAGGACTTCATCCGAGCCGTTGCCGAGGAAAACCTGTTCCGGCGTTACCTTGTGGTACGCCGCAATGGTCTGGCGCAGGCTTTCGCCTTCCGGGTCCGGATAGAGGCGCAAGCCGTCGTTCAGTTCGGCCTGGATGGCTTCGATGACTTTTGGTGAGGGGCCGAAGGGGTTTTCATTGGTGTTCAGCTTCACCAGGTTGGCCATTTTTGGCTGTTCGCCTGGGACGTATGGAACCAGGTCGTTTACCAAAGGGCTCCAGAATTTGCTCATAAATCAGTCCTTAATCCGATATTCCGCCGAACGGGCGTGAGCGGTTAACCCCTCGCCACGAGCCAGAACCGACGCCACGCGCCCCATGCGGTCGGCACCGGCAGCGCTGAAACCGATGATGGAAGACCGTTTCTGGAAGTCGTAGACACCCAGCGGTGAGGAGAACCGTGCGGTGCCGCTGGTGGGCAGTACGTGGTTCGGGCCGGCGCAGTAGTCGCCGAGGGCTTCTGCGGTGTAGCGGCCCATAAAGATGGCGCCGGCGTGGCGGATGTCTTCGAGCATGGCCTCGGGGTCTTCTACCGACAGCTCCAGGTGTTCCGGAGCGATGCGGTTGGACACTTCGGCGGCCTCTTTCAGGTCGGCGACCTGGATCAACGCGGCGCGGTCGGTCATGGAGGTGCGAATGATATCGGCACGTTCCATGGTTGGCAGCAGCTTATTGATGCTGGCCTCAACCGCATCCAGGAATTCGGCATCCGGGCTGATCAGGATAGACTGGGCCTGTTCGTCGTGTTCCGCCTGGGAGAACAGGTCCATGGCAATCCAGTCGGGGTCGGTTTTGCCATCGCAGATCACCAGGATCTCCGAAGGGCCGGCGATCATGTCGATGCCGACAACGCCAAAGACTTCACGCTTGGCGGTGGCAACAAAAATGTTGCCGGGGCCAACGATTTTATCAACGGCGGGAATGGTTTCTGTGCCATAGGCCAGCGCGCCAACGGCCTGGGCGCCGCCAACGGTGAAGACCCGGTCAACACCGGCAATCGCTGCGGAGGCCAGGACCATGTCATTCACCACACCGTCCGGTGTCGGAACAACCATCACCACCTCGCTGACGCCCGCGACCTTTGCGGGAATGGCGTTCATGAGCACGGACGACGGATAAGCGGCTTTGCCGCCGGGCACATACAAACCCGCCCGATCCAGCGGCGTTACCTTCTGGCCAAGGACCGTTCCGTCTTCGTCTTCATACTGCCAGGACTTCTGGTTCTGGCGCTCGTGATAGTCACGGATCCGCTCAGCGGCTTTTTCCAGGGCAACCCGCTGGTCCTGGGGGATCGCTTCCAGAGCCTTTTGCAGTCGGCTCTGCTCCATTTCCAGCTCGGCGACAGAGCCAACCTTCAGGCGATCGAACTTCTCGGTAAACTCCAGAACCGCCTGGTCACCCCGGGTTTTCACCTCATGCAGGATATGACGCACCGACTCGTTCACCTGATGATCAACGCTGTCGTCCCAGGCCAGCAGTTTGGCCAACGCATCATTAAAGTCACTCTGGGAGGCGTTCAATCGGGTGATCTTCGCGGTCATAACTCAAATCCTGTATGGGATTAACGACTAACTGACTCTGGCCGGCTCTTGCACTAGAGCCGGCGTTTCTCAACAGCTGCGGACATCTTTTCGATTATGGGGTTAATACGCTCGTGTTTCATCTTCATGGACGCGCGATTCACCACCAACCGGCTGCTGATATGCTCAATCAACTCGCGGGCTTCAAGGCCGTTGGCCTTCAGTGTGTTGCCGGTATCGACGATATCGACGATCTCATCCGCCAGACCAAGAATCGGAGCCAGTTCCATGGCGCCGTACAGTTTAATGATGTCTGCCTGGCGACCTTGCGCCGAATAGTACCGGCGGGCCAGGTTGACGAACTTTGTCGCGACCTTGATACGACCGGAGGGTGGCGTCTGGTCTTTCGGACCGGCGGTCATCAGGCGGCAACGGGAAATATTCAGGTCCAGGGGCTCGTAAAGCCCTTCGCCACCGTGCTCCATCAGCACATCTTTACCGGTTACGCCAAGGTCCGCGCCGCCATACTGAACATAGGTCGGCACGTCGGTAGCCCGGATAATCAGTACCCGCACATTGGGATCCGTGGTCGGGAACACCAGTTTCCGGGACTTTTTGACGTCGTCGATCAGCTCAATACCCGCTTCCGCGAGCAGCGGCAGGGTTTCTTCCAGGATTCGTCCCTTCGACAAGGCGATGGTTATGGAATCTGTCATGGATTCTTCCGGTTTCCCGTTGTTGTCTTTCACGCTGGCAGGCGGCGGATAGTGGCACCCAGCAACTGCAGTTTCTCTTCGATACACTCGTAGCCGCGATCGATATGGTAGATGCGGTCGACAATGGTATCGCCGTCGGCCATCAGACCCGCGATCACCAGGCTGGCCGAGGCCCTGAGGTCGGTAGCCATGACCGGTGCGCCGGTGAGGTGATCCACGCCTTTGATGATGGCGGCATTGCCCTCAAGCGTGATGTCGGCACCCATGCGGATCAGCTCCTGCAGGTGCATGAACCGGTTTTCGAACACCGTTTCCACGATGGTACCGGTGCCTTCGGCCACTGCGTTCATGGCGGCGAACTGGGCCTGCATGTCCGTGGGAAATGCCGGGTAAGGTGCTGTGCGCAGGCTCACCGCTTTCGGGCGATTGCCTTTCATGTCCAGCTCAATCCAGTCCGGGCCGGTATTAATGTGGGCACCGGCCTCTTCAAGCTTGAGCACAACGGCTTCCAGCAGGCCTTCCCGGGTATCTTTCAGCTTGACCCGGCCACCGGTCGCAGCGGCGGCCACCAGATAAGTACCGGTTTCAACCCGGTCCGGCAGCACGTTGTAATGACAGCCGTGCAGGCGCTCAACACCGTTGATTTCGATGGTGGCGGTACCGTGGCCCTTGATATCTGCGCCCATGGCGATCAGACACTCGGCAAGGTCGACCACTTCCGGTTCGCGGGCGGCGTTCTCCAGGATGGTTTTTCCGTCTGCCAGCGCAGCCGCCATCATAAGATTTTCGGTACCGGTTACCGTAACGGTATCCAGGAAAATATGGGCGCCCTTCAGGCGGCCGTTGGTCTTCGCCTTGATGTAGCCGTTCTCAACCTTGATATCCGCGCCCATCATTTCCAGGCCGTGAATGTGCAGGTTTACCGGGCGGCTGCCGATGGCACAGCCACCGGGCAGGGACACTTCCGCTTCGCCGAAGTGTGCTACCAGCGGACCCAGCACCAGGATGGAGGCGCGCATGGTTTTCACCAGCTCGTAGGGCGCGTGGAAATGCTTGATGGTATTGGCGTGAATTTCCACGCTCATCTTCTCATCAATGATGACTTCAACGCCCATCCGACCCAGAAGCTCGATCATGGTGGTCACGTCGTGCAGGTGTGGCAGATTGCCGACGGTTACCGGCTCATCCGCCAGCAGGGTTGCCGCCAGAATTGGCAGTGCGGCGTTCTTGGCACCGGAAATCCGGATTTCACCATCCAGAGGCTTGCGGCCCCTGATCAGAAGTTTGTCCACAATAAATATCCTGTTTTGTCCGGGCCATTCAGCCCTGGCGCTCAGCCCATTCAGCCGGAGTAAATGCTTTCGGGTGAAGTGCGTGAATTGAGCCATCCATGATCTGCTGGAACAGCGCCTTGTTGATCAGTTGCTGGCGCTTGATGGTCGGCAGGCCTTCGAATACATCACCCACCACGACGACCAGGTAATGGGTACCGTCGACCTGTACCTGAACTTCACAGTCGGGCAAGGCTTCCTTGACCAGCTCGGTGACTTGGGTGGCATCCATAGAAAATCCTCGGGTGTTTTGAAATCAGGGGCGAGATTGTAACCAATTCCGGAGCTCGGGTCAGCTTTACTGTCCGGTAAACAAAGGGGCCGAAGCCGGAAAATTCAGTGCGCGGGGCTGGCCGATTCGGCGCCAAAGCCAGCAAGCTGATCATCCAGATTGCTCAGGGCAGCCAGCGACGACAGACGGCCGCTGACACCCCGGAAAGACAGGGCAATGCCTTTCTGGTGAGCAAGACGCTGCCAGCACAGCAGCATGGACAGAACCACGCTGTGGGCAGTCACCAGACCGTCAAGATCTATGACCAGATCACCAGATGCCGTCCTGATAAGCGTCTCGCCCTGCTTCCTCAAACCGACGACTGTCTCAGCCGTGACCTCGCCGGTAACCTTCAGGACGCCATCCGCCAGTTGAACCCGGGGCAGACCTGCGGTCATGAGTTATCCACTTCCTGCTCCAGATTGAGGGATTCAACCGCGTCACTCCAGCCGTCGATGACCGCCTGAATCTGGCCGCGATTTTCTTCCATTTCCTGGCTGAAGCGATCCCGGAACGCCAGACCGATATTCACGCCTTCAACGATGATGTTTTCCATCAACCATTTGCCGTCGGCGGTCTTGTACATCGAATAGGTCACCGGGTAACGATTACCGGATGCACTGATGACTTCCATCTGTACGGACGCACGGTCGTCGCTCTGGGGGTTGATGGTCGCTTCCTTGACCTGAATCTCGAAGTCGTCCGCATTGACCAGAGCCTGCGCGTAGCTGTCAAACAGGCTGCGCTTGAACTTGACCACGAACTCATCCCGCTGCTCGGGCGTGGTCTGGCGAGCATAGCGGCCCATCACCCGGGCAGCAATGCGGCGGAAGTCGACAAAATTCGTCAGCGCCTGATCCATGCTTTCATAGAAGGCCTCGGGATCCTCGTCATAAAGACCTCGCTCTTCATTGAGCTTCTCCACAAGGCGCTGGGTGTTCTCATCCACGTATTGGCGGAGATCCTCCGCTTCGCCTGCCTGCGCCGGCGTAACCAGAACCAGGGCCATCAGAAGGCCGAGCAGAATGTGGTGTTTCAATGCAAACATCAGGATCTCCTGTTGAATCTTCCCGGTCCGGATCAGCGGCCCGACGCAAAATTACTGATCAGTCGCTCAAGGTTCATGGCCGACTGTGTTGAATAGAAGGTATCGCCCTCTTTCAGCGAATCCATTTCGGCCCCGATCGATATATCAATGTACTGCTCACCGAGCAGGCCGGATGTACGTATAACTGCGGAACTGTCGGACGGAATGTTGTCGACGTCAGAATGGATCGACATCTCAACCCGCGCCTGAAAGGTCTCCTTGTCCAGACTGATTGCGTCGATGGTGCCAACGGTGACACCAGCCATGGACACCCGGCCACGGGGAGTAAGCCCGCCGGTATCGTTGAAGTTGGCGTAAATGGTGTAGGTGCTCTCGGCCGATTTCGGCGACAGTCCGCTCACCTGCAGCGCCAGGAAGAGCAGCGCAGCGCAGCCTGCGATCATGAACAGGCCAACTATGATCTCAGTGGTTCTCTGTGCCATTTCCGGCTCCGGTATTATTTCGTTAATCGATGGTTCAGAAATCGCCAAACATGACAGCGGTCAGTACAAAATCCAGCCCCAACACTGCCAGCGATGAGTACACCACAGTCTTGGTAGTGGCCGAACTGATGCCTGCCGATGTCGGCACACAGTCATAACCCTGGTAGACCGCAATCCAGGCGCAGACAAAGCCGAAAACAACGCTTTTGATGACGCCGTTCAGAACATCATCCACAAAATCCACCGACGACTGCATATTGCCCCAGAAGGAGCCTTCAAACACACCCAGCCAGTCCACACCCACCAGCATACCGCCCCAGATGCCAACCACCGAGAATATGACCGCAAGCACCGGCATGGCAATGAATCCGGCCCAGAGGCGGGGCGCAATCACGCGCCGCAGCGGGTCCACGCCCATCATTTCCATGCTGGACAGCTGCTCGGTGGCTTTCATCAGACCAATCTCTGCCGTCAGCGCCGAACCCGCGCGCCCCGCGAACAGCAATGCGGTGACCACCGGCCCGAGTTCCCGCACCAGGGTCAGGGCAATCATCTGCCCGATGGCCGCTTCGGAGCCGTAGTCGCTCAGGATAGTGTACCCCTGCAACCCCAACACCATGCCGATAAACAGACCGGACACCACAATAATGGCCAGCGACAGCACACCAACGGCGTAGAGCTGCTTCAGCAGAAGCGGGAAACCGGTCGCCGGCCTGGGCACACCACCGAGAACACCGGCCAGGAAACGACCTGAGCGACCGAATGATGAGACGATATCGAGCCCCAGACGCCCGAATGCCGCGATTCTCTCGATCAAGACACACCCCCGGACAATCCGAAGTCCCGGGCGGCGCCCTCAGCCGGGTAATGGAATGGCACCGGGCCATCCGGCTGTCCCTGGAGGAACTGCTGGACCTTCCCGGAAGCATGCGCCCGCAACTCGTCCGGCGTACCCTCCCCGATCACCTTGCCGTCCGAGATAATGCAGGCGTAATGGCAGATGCTGAGGGATTCAGGTACATCGTGGGAGACCAGAACGCTGGTCAGGCCCATGGAACTGTTCAGATCGCTGATCAGCTTGACCAGCACGCCCATGGCAATCGGATCCTGGCCGGCAAATGGCTCGTCGTACATGATGAGCTCCGGGTCCAGGGCAATACTGCGGGCCAGGGCAACCCGGCGGGTCATGCCGCCGGACAGTTCCGAGGGCATTAATTTCCGGGCGCCACGCAAACCGACGGCTTCAAGCTTCATCAAAACGATGTCGCGAATCATGTCTTCCGGCAGCTTTGTGTGGACGCGAAGCGGAAAGGCCACGTTCTCGAATACGTTCAGGTCGGTGAACAGGGCTCCACTCTGGAACAGCATGCCCATTTTTTCCCGGAGGCTGTAAAGAGCCTTGCGCTTGAGCTTCGGGACTTCATGACCGTCCATCACGACACTGCCGGAATCCGGCCGAAGCTGGCCGCCGATCAGCCGCAGCAGCGTTGTTTTACCGGTTCCACTGGGTCCCATGATGGCGGTAATTTTGCCGCGGGGAATATCCAGGCTGACACCGTCGAAGATACGGCGCCCTGAACGGGAGAACACGACATCCTTGAGCGATATGTAAGCCGGTGAATTCATAGTCCTTACCTTTTAAAGAGGGGCTACATTATGCCAAGGAGCGCCCAAGCTCAATCCAAAGTGCCCAAAATGTACTGATAGCAATGATCAGTTTGACTGAACTTTCGGTAACCGGGCATCGTTGCCGGGTGAAAATGGTATACTCTGCCGAACATTTTCAATGTCCCGACAGCCAGGCCCAAAGCCCGATGACCGAACAGACTCCCAACGATTTCCGCACCTCAGCCATACGCGCCATCCGTATCGAGCGCGACGCCATCGACGCCCTTGAGAGCCGGATTGACGAACAGTTTACCCGGGCCTGCGAAGTCATCATGAACTGCAAGGGCCGCGTGGTTGTGACCGGGATGGGGAAATCCGGCCATATCGGCAACAAGATCGCCGCCACCCTTGCCAGCACGGGCACACCGTCTTTCTTCGTTCACCCCGGCGAGGCAAGTCACGGCGACATGGGCATGATTACGCCCCAGGACGTGGTGATCGCCATTTCAAACAGCGGCAACACCAGCGAGGTGGTCACCATTCTGCCACTGATCAAGCGCATGGGTGCCCCGCTGATCAGCATGACCGGAAATGCCAGCTCCACCCTGGCCCGGGAGGCCGTCGCCAACCTGGATGTCAGCGTTATGGTAGAAGCCTGCCCCCTTGGCCTGGCACCCACGTCCTCCACGACCGCCACCCTGGTGATGGGCGATGCCCTGGCGGTTGCCCTGCTGGAGGCCCGGGGCTTCAGTGCCGAGGATTTTGCCTTCTCCCATCCCGGTGGAAGCCTGGGGCGGAGGCTGCTGCTGCGGGTGTCCGACATCATGCATAGTGGTGATCGCATCCCGATGGTCAACGAGAGCACCCCCCTGAGCGGTGCCCTTCTGGAAATCTCCCGCAAGGGCCTGGGCATGACCACGGTTGTCAATGAACAGGGCACCCTCACGGGCATATTTACGGACGGTGACCTGCGCCGGACTCTGGATCGCTCGGTGGATATCCACAACACACCCATCAGCGAGGTGATGACCCGGAACGGCAAAACCATCCAGGCCGATCATCTGGCGGCGGAAGCGCTGAACGTGATGGAAGAAATGAAGATCAACGCACTGCCGGTGACCGACGGCCAGGGCGCTCTGGTGGGCGCAATCAACATGCACGATCTGCTGCGGGCCGGGGTCATCTGATATGCGTCATGAATGGCCCGAATCGCTGCTGGCAAAAGCCGCCAACATCCGCCTGATTGCCCTCGATGTCGACGGCATCATGAGCGACGGCAAACTTTATTTCAGCGCAACCGGTGATGAACTGAAGGCTTTCAACATCCTTGATGGTCTTGGCCTGAAGCAACTGATGGCGGCAGGCATTACCGTGGCGGTTATCACCGGTCGAAAGTCACCACTGACCGAGAAGCGCATGCGGGATCTGGGCATCCCGCACCTGATGCAGGGACGGGAGGACAAGAAAGTAGCGCTTCAGGAACTGGTCAGCACCATGGATATCAGGCCGGAGGCGATTGCCTATATGGGCGACGATCTGCCAGACCTGCCAGCGCTGAGGTTCGCGGGCCTGGGAATCACGGTGCCGAACGGCTACTGGCTGGTGCAACAGCATGCCGACTACTGCACCCGGGTACCGGGTGGCAGCGGCGCAGTCAGGGAAGCCTGCGACCTTCTGCTGACGGCCCAGGGCAAGCTTGACGCAGCGCTGGCCCCCTACCTGGAGTCCGACGCGTGAACTGGCTGCCGGACCGGCCCTGGCTGCGAACCCTGGCGCTGGCTGGCACCGTGGCGGCAGCCGTGTTCCTGCTCTGGCGCAGCGATGAACCGCCGATGATCGATGACGAGGCGGCGGCGCTAAGAGGCGATGCCGAGCCGGATGGGTTCGTGGTCAACGGCCGGTATACCTCCTTCGATGAGTCCGGCAACCTGAAGATCCGGTTTGCCAGCCCCCGCATCGAGCAGTTTGAGGAAGGCAATCTGGCCACCATGGAATCTCCCCGGGCGGAGCTCTATGGCGGCGACGATGCCCTGCCCTGGATTGTCGAAGCCGACAATGGCAGCCTGCTCCAGAATGAAAATCTGGTGTATCTGACCGACAATGTCCGGATTGAGCGCACCATTGGCGAACGGGAGGCCATACTGACAACATCAACCCTGACTCTGGATAACGACCAGAGCATGGTCTACACAGACTCACCCGTAGAAATACGCGACGTTACCGGCATCACCCGGGCCACGGGCATGAAGGCGTGGATAGACGAGCGGATTCTGGAACTGAACTCCCAGGTAGAAGGACGCTATGAAACCGGAAACTAAACGATACCGGAGCCTGATGGCTGCCCTGCTGGCCTTTGCCATCACCGGGCCTGCAGCCGCTTTCGACCTTGACTCAGACACCCCCATCAAGGTCAGTGCCGACAACGCCCGACTGGATGACGGCCAGGGTATCGCCACTTACACCGGGGCTGTCGAGCTTGAACAGGGCAACACCCGCCTGAGCGCAGACCGCGTGGTCCTGTACCGGACTGAAGAAGGGCTGAGCCGGATCGAGGCCTCCGGCACCCCGGCGCGATACCGGCAGCCGACCCGTGAGGGCGAAGGTGAAACCGACGCACGGGCCCTGAACATTACCTGGTCGGCAACTGAAAGCCGCCTGACCTTTGAACGGGAGGCGGTCATCGAACAGAATGGCAACCTGTTCCGGGGCGATGTCATTCATTATGATACCGCTGGCCGGGTTGTAACCGCAGAGGGCGGCGCCGACGCCGGAGAAGGTACCGGCCGGGTAGAAATGGTGATTCAGCCACGCAGCGCCGACAGACGCACTGACAGACAGGAAACCGATGGCAGTTCTGAGAGCCAGTAATCTGGCAAAGAGTTACAAGCAGAAAAAAGTTGTGATCGACGTTTCCCTGGAAATACGCAGCGGGGAGATCGTCGGGCTGCTGGGCCCCAACGGCGCAGGAAAAACCACCTGTTTCTACATGATCGTGGGGCTTGTGCCCGCCGATCGCGGCCGGATCACGATCGACAGCCGGGATATTACCCCCCTGCCTATGCACGGCCGTGCCCAGCAAGGCATCGGTTACCTGCCCCAGGAAGCCTCAGTATTTCGCAAGCTCTCCGTGCGCGACAACATCATGGCCATCCTCGAAACCCGCCGGGGTCTGAGCAAGGCTGATCGGGAGAAAAAGCTCGAAGAGCTGCTTGAGGAATTCCACATTACCCACATCCGCGACAGCGTTGGCATGGCCCTGTCCGGCGGCGAACGCCGCCGGGTGGAAATTGCCAGGGCCCTGGCCATGGAGCCGGCCTTTATCTTGCTGGATGAGCCTTTCGCCGGTGTTGACCCCATTTCGGTCAGTGATATCAAGCACATCATCCGGCACTTGCGGGACAAGGGCATCGGCGTTCTGATCACCGACCACAACGTGCGTGAGACCCTGGACATCTGCGAGAATGCCTACATCGTCTCCGGGGGCCACATTATTGCCTCTGGCAACGCCGACGCCATCCTGGCCAACCAGCAGGTCAAGGAAGTCTATCTCGGCGACGAATTCAGGCTTTGATACCGAATGGCTGATTGTTTTGATGATCTGTAGCAAGTAAACTCGGCAAAGAACTTGCTAGGGTAAAACAAAACCACGGCAAGTAACCGGCATATAAAGATTTTTTTCACCACCCATGACACAAAGCGCTGATGAGTGACGGATCCTGAACCATGGTTATGAAAGCCTCCTTACAGTTAAAGCTGGGTCAGAGCCTGACCATGACGCCCCAGCTGCAACAGGCGATCCGGCTTCTCCAGCTCTCTACCCTCGACCTCCAGCAGGAAATCCAGCAGGCACTGGAATCCAACCCCATGCTGGAAACATCGGAGGATGACGACCAGCCGGACGCAAGCGCCGAGAATGATGAGCGCGAGGCCAACGCCGCCGAGTCTGCCGCTGAAACCGCGCCCGAACCGGCCAGCGACTGGGATGAGTCCGAAAATGGCCCGGACTGGGCCTCGGAAAACGACATTCCGGATAACATTCCGGACGACCTGCCGGTAGACACTGCCTGGGACGACATTTATCAGTCCGCACCAGCACCGGCGGCACGTAACGACGACGAAAACGATCATGATTTCGAAACCCGTAACTCACCCACTGAAACGCTTCGTGATCACCTGGAATGGCAGCTCAACCTGACCCCTTTGAGCGAACGGGATCAGGCCATTGCCCACGCCCTGATGGATGCAGTGGATGAGCGGGGCTATCTCACCAGCCCGCTGGAAGAGATTCACGCCGGCCTGCTGGATGAGAACGAAGAAGACCCCCTGGAACTGGATGAAGTTGAGGCCGTCCTGCACCGCCTTCAGCACTTCGACCCACCCGGTGTGTTTGCCCGGGATCTCCAGGAATGCCTGCTCATCCAACTCAACCAGCTGCCGCCGGCCACACCCTGGCTGGCCCAGGCACGCCTGGTGATTACCCATTACATCAACCTGTTGGGGAACCGGGATTACGCCCAGTTGCTGCGCAGAAGCCGCCTGAAAGAAGATCAGTTGCGGGAGGTCCTGGCGCTGATTACCGGCCTGAATCCACGGCCCGGTGACGTGATCGACCGTGCCGAGCCCGATTATGTGATTCCGGACGTGATCGTTCGCAAGCACAATGGCCGCTGGCGGGTAGAGCTGAATCCGGAAATTGCACCGCGCATCCGGGTCAATGCCAGCTATGCTTCACTTATACGGCGTGCGGACAGCAGTGCAGACAACACCTACCTGCGTGACCAGTTGCAGGAAGCCAAATGGTTTATCAAGAGCCTCCAGAGCCGCAATGAGACCCTGCTGAAAGTGGCGACCCGTATTGTCGAGCACCAGCAGGGATTCCTGGATCACGGCGAGGAAGCGATGAAGCCGCTGATCCTCTCGGACATTGCCCAGGCGGTCGAAATGCATGAATCGACGATTTCGCGGGTAACCACCCAGAAATACATGCATACCCCCCGGGGCATTTTCGAACTGAAGTATTTCTTCTCCAGCCATGTCAGTACTGACGAGGGCGGAGAATGCTCCTCCACGGCCATCCGGGCAATGATCAAGAAACTGATTGCCGCGGAAACCCCCAAAAAGCCGTTGAGCGACAGTAAAATTGCAGCCATGCTAGGAGAACAGGGGATCAAGGTTGCACGACGCACCGTTGCCAAGTACCGGGAGGCCATGCACATTCCGCCGTCCAACGAGCGTAAGCGGCTGGTCTGAACATCCGGGGGCAGGACAGGACGCAACACCGTATTCGCCGGCGCACAATGCGCCAGCACCCAGACCGGCTCCCCGGGAGCCGGCACGATGACAACAGGAGACGCCTATGCAACTCAATATTTCAGGCCATCACGTAGAACTGACTCCCGCACTGAAGGATTATGTTTCAGACAAGTTCGAGAAGCTCGAGCGTCACTTTGACCACATCAGCAACTGCCAGGTGACCCTGGAAGTGGAAAAGGTGCGCCAGATTGCGGAAGCCACGCTGCACGTGGTTGGTGGTGAGATTCACGCAAAGGCAGAAAATGAGGACATGTACGCAGCCATCGATGCCCTGATCGACAAGCTGGACCGCCAGATCCTCAAGCACAAAGAAAAGAATGTAGACCGGATGCACGGAAACGGCTCTCGCTAACTCGCTGTTTTCATGCAAGTCATCTAATCGAGCTGCGACATGCGTAAACGTGTCGCAGCCTTTTTTTAACGGAAATGCAGTCGACCCATGAGCGACACATCCCTGACCATAGACAACATTCTTGCACCGGAGCTGACCCTTTGCCGGGTTGCGGCGTCCAGCAAGAAACGGGCCCTGGAGTTTATTGCCGAGCAGATAAACCAGCAGGACAATACGCTCAGCGAAACCCAGATCTTCAACAACCTGATTTCCCGGGAGCGCCTGGGAAGTACCGGCATCGGCCAGGGAATAGCCATTCCCCACTGCCGCCTGGAAGGCCTTGCTCACGTGGTGGGTGTGCTGATGACGCTGGAAGAAAGCGTTGAGTTCGATGCCATCGACAATCAGCCCGTGGATCTCATCTTTGCCCTGATCGTGCCAAAGGAGGCGACCAGCGAACACCTGGAGCTGCTCAGTCAGCTGGCCGAGAAGTTCAACGAGCGATCATTCTGTGACCGCCTCCGGCAATGCGAGGATGCCAGCACGCTGTACCAGCGCATGACCGCCTCGGGCGGATGACATTCATTGCAGTGGAGGTAACGTGGTCATGAAGCTGATTATCGTCAGTGGCAGGTCTGGCTCGGGCAAAAGTACCGCCCTTCATGTGCTTGAAGACCTCGGATTCTATTGCATCGACAATCTTCCCATCGGCCTGCTCTTTCCCCTCACCCGGGAAGCGGCAAGCCAGACAAAACCCGGCCGGCTGGGCAAGATGGCCGTGAGCATCGATGCCCGCAACCTGTCGGGGGAATTAGCCAATTTCGAAGAGATCTACCGTCGCCTTCAGGAGACCGGAGTTACCGTTGAGATCATCTTCCTGGACGCCGATGAACAATCTCTGCTCCAGCGTTTTCATGCCACTCGCAGAAAACACCCGCTAAGCGACGACAAGACCTCCCTCCGTGAGGCCATAACCAGTGAGAAAAAACTTCTTGAGCCGTTGTCCAAGCTTTCCGACCTGTATGTGAACACCACCGGCATGTCCATGTACGAGCTCCGGGACATGGTGAAACAGCGTGTGGTGGGACGGAAAGATCAGGAGCTGGCCCTGCTGTTCCAGTCGTTCGGTTTCAAGCATGGCGTGCCGCTGGATTCCGACTACGTCTTTGATGTTCGCTGCCTCCCCAACCCCTATTGGGACACCAGCCTCAGAAAGTACGTGGGTACGGATCAGCCGGTGATTGAATTCCTCGAGAAAGAGCCGGTAACCAGCAAGATGGTTGACGATCTCAGGACATTTCTGGATACCTGGCTGCCCTCTTTCGCTGACAGTAACCGGAGCTATATGACCATTTCCATTGGCTGCACCGGTGGCCAGCACCGGTCGGTCTACGTGTGTGAACAGCTGGGCGAGTATTTCCGGCAACGCTACAGCAATGTGCAGGTGCGCCATACCGAACTGCCACACCTGCAGACGCGGGGAGAGATCTGATCAGCCCATGATTCGCCGCCCGATTACTATCATCAACAAACTGGGTCTGCACGCACGCGCCACCGCAAAGCTGGTTGCCACGGCCTCCGAATTCGACAGCAATGTCAGGATCAGCGGCAAAGGCCGGGACGTGGACGCGAAAAACATCATGCAGGTAATGATGCTGGCCGCCAGCAAGGGCACGGATGTGGAGCTCATGGCCGACGGCCCGGATGAGGAGCAGGCCATAGAGGCCCTGGTCGCGCTGATCAATGACTATTTTGGTGAGGGCGAGTAATT
>NZ_JAWLCH010000003.1:36200-298436 GCF_041687235.1 Marinobacter sp.
CACGGATGTGGAGCTCATGGCCGACGGCCCGGATGAGGAGCAGGCCATAGAGGCCCTGGTCGCGCTGATCAATGACTATTTTGGTGAGGGCGAGTAATTCGTCGCTCGTACGGCATTCACCTACAACTCTTTCTCACCGATAGCGCCTAACTCCGCTATAATACAGGCGTTTTCTGACGCCGGGTGATTCATGACCGATATTCTGGAAAAAAGCCAGGCCCGCCAGCGCCTTCGCTCCCTGAGCGAAGCCCTGGACAGTGGCGCACTGAAGCAGGTTGCCCGCATCCTGAACGGTGGCCTGAGCCCCAGTGATATTGCCCACCTGCTGGAATCCTCCCCGCCCCGGCAGCGTGCCCTGCTGTGGAACCTGGTCGACAAGCAGCTGGAAGGGGAAGTTCTCCAGTACCTGAGCGATGATATCCGTGGTTACTTCCTGAGCCAGCTGAACGCCCAGGAACTGGCGGATATCATCGAGGATTTCGAGTCGGACGATCTGGCCGACTTGCTGCAGCAGCTGCCGGACACGGTAATCCAGGAAGTCCTGGACACCATGGACGAGCAGGATCGCCAGCGTGTGGAGGAAGTGCTCTCCTACCCGGAGGACACCGCCGGCGGCCTGATGAACACGGACACCATTACGGTGCGCCCGGACATCAGTATTGACGTGGTACTGCGTTACCTTCGCCGACACCGCACACTGCCTCCGATGACCGACAGCCTGATTGTCGTCAGCCGGCGGGATGACTTCATTGGCATGCTGCCGATTACCAAAATGCTGGTATCCAACCCTGCCTCCACCGTGCGGGAAGTGATGGATACCGACATCGAGCCTATTCCCGTAAGCCTTTCCGACACCAAGGTAGCGACATTGTTTGAACGCTACGACCTGATCTCGGCGCCGGTGGTGAACGAGGACGGCCGGCTGTTGGGTCGCATCACCATCGATGACGTGGTTGACGTTATCCGGGAGGATGCTGACCATTCACTGATGAGTATGGCCGGTCTGGATGAAGACGAGGATACCTTTGCCCCGGTCTGGAAAACCACGCGGCGCAGGGCCGTATGGCTCGGTATCAACCTGCTTACCGCACTTACAGCGTCTGCCGTAATCGGCCTGTTTGAAGAAACCATTGCCAAAGTGGTGGCGCTTGCGGTCCTGATGCCAATTGTTGCCAGCATGGGCGGTATTGCCGGCAGCCAGACCCTGACCCTGGTGATCCGGGGTATGGCTGTGGGCCAAATCAGCGGGGCCAATGTTGGCTGGCTGCTGAACCGGGAGTTTCTGTCGGGCATACTCAACGGCCTGCTTTGGGCCGCGGTGGTTGCGGGAGCCGCCATGCTCTGGTTCCAGGAGGTGCTGATTGGCGCGATCATTGCCGCAGCGCTGGTGATAAACCTCGTTGCCGCAGCCCTGGTGGGTACCGTTCTGCCACTGTTCCTCAAATCGCGTAATATTGACCCGGCTCTTGCCGGCAGCGTGATTCTCACGACCGTTACGGATGTGGTCGGGTTTATGGCCTTTCTTGGCCTCGCGACGATTTTCTACGCCTAGCAGTGTGTCGGATTACGCTTCGCTAATCCGACCTACGGTTGGCGGGAATTTCTGTGCTTGATCGGGTGTCGGATTACGCTGCGCTAATCCGACCTACGTTGGGTGCTCTTTTTTGTAGGTCGGGTTAGCGCAGCGTAACCCGACAACCAGGCTGAACTTATGAAAGACAACCACGACAACGATACACCAGAATACGACGGCCCCAGCAAATCCCAGTTGAAACGGGAAATGCACGCCCTGCAGGATCTTGGCAAACGGATGCTGGACCTGAGCAACGATCAGCTGGAAACCCTGCCGATCAGCGATACCCTGCGGGCCGCCATTGAAGAATCCCGCCGTATCCGCCAGAACGAGGCCAAGCGCCGGCACCTGCAATACATCGGCAAGGTCATTCGCCAGGAAGACGATCCTGAGGCCCTGGCGAAAGCCATCGACGCCTTTGATGCCGGGAGCGAGGAACACACCCGCCGGCACCATCTGGCGGAGCGCTGGCGGGATCGCATGATTGCCGAGGGCGATTCAGTGGTCGGGGAGTTCTTCAGCTATTGCCCCGGTGCGGACATGCAGCACCTGCGCAACCTGGCCCGCAACGCCCGCAAGGACGTCGAGAAACAGAAGAACACGGGGCAGGCCCGGAAACTGTTCCGCTATCTCCGGGAATGCATCGACGACGCTGAGGCGATCAGCTAAGCCGACGGTGCTCCCAGACAGGCATGCGGGTGCGAAGATTGGCCACCTGATGCAGATCCAGCTCGGTGGCGACGACACCCGGACCTTCGGCAATGTCGGTCACCACCCTCCCCCAGGGATCGCAGATCAGACTGTGGCCATAAGTCCGGCGCTTTTCACTGTTCTGACCACCCTGCCCGGGCGCAACCACCCAAACCTGGTTTTCGATGGCGCGCGCCCGGATCAACGGATACCAGTGGGCGTCACCGGTCTGCCAAGTAAATGCGCTCGGCAGGCATACCCAGTCCACCTCCTGCTCTCTTAACGCCCGGAACAATTCGGGAAAGCGCAGGTCGTAACAGATAGCCAGACCCAGTTTCCCCGCCGGCGTATCAACGGTTACCACTTGCTCACCCGGTTCAAAGGTATCGGATTCCCGATACTGGCCATGGGCGTCTTCCACCATGGCATCAAACAGGTGGATTTTGTCGTAGCGGGCGACTTCCCGGCCCTTGTCGTCATAGACAAGGCAGGTTGCCCGGACCCGGTCCGCGATCTCTGAACCATCCGGTCGCCTGGCAACCGGCAGGGAGCCACCAACAATCCAGATCCCCAGTTGCCTGGCCTGTTCCGCAAGGAATGCTCGTATGACCGGTTCCGTGCCCGCCTCCCTGCGACCGCACTCAAGCATCTGACCGGTTGCCAGTACCGCGAAATTCTCCGGCAGCACCGCCACCGAGGCTCCCTGCCGGGCGGCCTCCGCCAGCAATCGCTGCGCTTCAGCCAGGTTGGCCTCGATATCATGATTGCTGACCACCTGAATGGCTGCGACCCTGCTGGAAACACGCTCGCTCATGATTGCCTCCGCTGTTGCCAAACACGAAAAAGGTTACTCGCCGGTATCGAATACCCGTTGCAGGTCCACCTCCGGCTCATCCCATGTACCGGTCACACTGTAGGTTGCGCTGGTAAGCTTGCTGAGAGGATCACCCAGAATCTTGTCCAGCACAAACAATGCGCCGCCGATCGGTGCACCGGCGCCCATGAGTAGAGCTGCCAGGGGCAGATTCTGGGTCAGGGGCAACACAACCACAAGCCGCATATCCAGTTGCTCATCGGCCATATTGGTGGCGCCACTGAGCTTGAAGGCCCCTGATGGCCCCACGATCTGCAACTCCGGATCCATGGTCAGCAATCCGTTAACGATCTGCGCCTTGCCGGAAATCGCATCAAACGCCACGCCCCTTTCGTAAAGATCGGAGAAGTCGAGCTTCAGCCGCCGCCAGAGCGTATCGGAGTTCAACAGATTGAAGACCCGGAACAGCTGGGCCGTGTTGTTTCGCTCAAGAATCACGCCCTCATCCAGGCGCAGGCTGACCGAACCACTCAGTTCGGGTATGGAGAACTCATCCGGCCGGCCCGGCCAGTCCAGATCCAGTTCAATGTTTGTGCCCGCGTTGGTGACCGGCATTTCCGCATTGAGCAGTTCGTTCAGATCCGCCAGCGCGCCCCCCGTAATGGAACCCGAAAAGCGGCTGGTTTCCCGGTCTCCGACAATACTCCAGGTCATATCCCCAAGCAGTGTCAGCGAATTGAGACGCCCCTCGATGTCATTCACCTTCAGCCGAAAGGGCTCAGGACGAAGCCGGAAGGCCCATTGGCCGAGGGATTCCTCGTTCAGCCGAAGGTCTCTTATTGTTACATCAATGTCTGGCCAGCTGCCCATATCGAGAGCGCGAAAGGCTTCCAGTTGCTCTTCAAAAGTCAGCAAATCCGGCGGTTCTTCACCAGAATCCTCACTACGGACAAGCCGGAGCACCTCAAAATCCGCCTTGATTGTCTCATCTCCCCCGGGAAGCACCAGCCGGCCCTCTGCCCGTTCCGAGCTGGTGGTAACCACCCAGCGGTCACCAAGGTCGAGGGCATTGATATCAATGTCATTCAGCGCCTGGTCACCGAGATAGAGACGCCCGAGGCGCAGGTCGAATCCGGTGTCTTTCCACAGCAGGTCGAAGGAAACCCGGTTTTCCCAATCGCCGGTAATGCCAAGGCCGTCACTGGCGGAAGGATTGATGGTCGCCCGGAGAGGCGCCGATTCGCCCGCGGTTTTCGAGAGGGGTTCCAGCCAGTCAACGGCCAATCCCTCAAGGCTGGAGCGCACACGGATGCCAGAGGTCGACTCGGCACCCACGTCCAGTTCAGCGGTATAGCCAGCCGTCCCTTGCAGACCAAAGCCGGAATCGTTCGAAAGCCCCGCCCGGGCAAACACTTCGGGCACCGATAATCTGCCCGACTGACGGATCCGGAGTGCATTCCCTGCGCGTGCGGTGCTGAAAGCAATGTTCACCGGCTCACCGAAAAAGCTGGCAGTCAGCGGGCCTCCCGAGAAACCGTCCTCACTATGGTAGGCAAGGTCGCCACGGATCGACTCCCATGCCAACCCGGCAGCCGGGTAGGATACAGAGCCCTCTTCGACGGCTATGCCCGCCTGAACCACGGGTGGCTGCTCGCCACCCAGTGGCAGATCAATCCCAAGATCCAGCTGATACTGGCCACCGTACTGGAGCTTCCGCGCTTCCGCGCCTGCCATTTCTCCCAGTGGGCTGTTATCCATCCAGTAACCGACCGACTCTCCAGGCACCAGAGCCGAGGTATCCACCTGTACCCGGGCGCCATCGTCGGCGGGGATAACCCGGATGGTGCCCGGATCAAGGCTCAGGCCTCCGGTCTGGCCGGCTTCGAGATTAACCAGGGTATTGCCATTGTGAACCCGCACGCTGCCCCGGGCCGCGGTGACCTCAGGCCAGTTGTCATCGTAGCGGACAGTTGCCTGGTCGAATTCGTAAACCATGGACGTAACAAACGACCCTCTGGGCGCATCAGACCCAATCTGCCCATGGCCGAAGAAGGTTCCGGAGGTGATGTCTGCTTCAGTAATAGCGGTGGTCAGCCATTCATACAGGCCGGGATCAACCGCTTTAACCGGCACAAAGTCTGCCAGCATTCCGGCATGGCCGTTCTTCACCGAAACCCTCAGCCCGAGATTGTCCTCGCCCCCGCGATCCATTCTGAGATCGAAGGCGCCGTCGAGTTCGGTATCCTCGCCGTAGCCCATATGAATGCCATCTGAAAACACCCGGGTGATGGCGCCGTCCAGTTGCCAGGCGACCTCCCCCTCAAAGACCGGGAATGACCAGGCACCCCCGAACAGCTCGGGGAACTCAAGGGAGACCGGTGACTCTCCGGCCGCTACCCGGACGTAACCATTGCGCCGGTCCAGAAAAATATCACCATTCACGGCGGTAACACCGGGCGCACCACCATGGGCCCGGACGCTGACCTCTCTCAACCGCCCTGAAAGCTCAAATGCCTCCGGAGCCCCATCGGGAAGGTAGACTTTCAGATCATCGAGGAAGCCTCCTGGTCGATAGTTGTTCAGGGCCCTGAGGGCGGGCTCCGGCAGTAACGGGAGCCTGGCGGCAAGACGACGGGTAGGGGCCAGCGGCAAAGCGTCGGCGATCACTGACATACCGCCTTCCGAGGGTGCCAGGCGCAGGCTGAAGGGTGACACCACATCGCCATCCCAGGTCCACTCAAGTTCCTTCAGATGCCACTCCCCCAGGGCAAAAGCGCCGGATTCGTCCATGGTCTCGTCGGTCATCACCGAACCGTGACGACGCCAACCGAACCTGGCCTGAATATCCTCGAGGGGCGCCAGGGACTCATACCCGACGCCCAACTGCAGGTATGGTGTCCTCACCGTTCCTGTGACCTGCTGCAGCAGACCATTCCGGAACGTAAGCCACGCCTCTCCGCCAAGGTCGAACCCTTCTACCCGGAGCGTCCGCCACTGGTACTCGTCAATGAGCCCGTCGAACAGTCGACCGGAGTCCACATCGAGATACAACTGGCCGGTAAAATCACCGCGAAAGAAATGCCGGCCCACCAGGGCAAAGCTGGCCAGCTGCTGTGTGGTTCCGGACTGCATGGCGCGGCCCGAGGCGTGGAAGAGACCACGACGGTAGTCCAGATCCAGCTGGGGGATGTCCAGATGGCGGAGATTGCCCTGATTGTCCCGGATACCCAGGTGGACCCGGGTGATTTTGACGTAGGGGTCGGACAACCAGTTGCCGGCAAGTTCCAGCCACTCCTGCAGCTGGTTGCTGACCGGCTCCGGGATTTCCGCGCCCCGGACAGCCACATCGCCGCTTCGTTCCTGGTTGACGGTCAGCTCCAGGCTGTCCGCCTCAAAATCCTCGAACACGATTCTCAGACGCATCAGCGAGGCGAGCGCGTCGAATCGGATGTTCAGATGTTGGAGGTTGGCAACGCCAATGCCGGTATCAGGATGGCTGATCTGGATATCACGGGCGGTGAATGAGGGGTCTAGCCAATACCATTGCGAGGACAGGCTGCCAATGCTGACATCATGGCCCAGTCGGTCTGACAATTCGCGGGCCAGATCGTCCCGAAAGCTGTCCACATTCTGGGTCAGCTGGCGCCCGACGCCGGCATAGAGGGCAAGTAGCACCAGCAGCGTCAACAACGACCACCAGATCAGACTGGCAACTCGCGCCAACAGCCGGACGGGAGGGCTTTCAGGCAGATTCTCCGGAAGCGGCGGCTGGTGATCGGCGGTGGACATCCTGATCCCTTAACCCAAGAACCGACGGAGTTTCCCGGGATCAGAGCAGGACAACATCATACTGCTCCTGGCTGTAGAACGGCTCCACCTGGAACCGAATGGTCTTGCTGATGAAGGTTTCAAGATCAGCCACGTTGTCCGATTCCTCATCCAGCAGGCGGTCCACCACACTCTGGGAGGCCATCACCAGGTAACTCTCGGCGTCGTAGGCTCGATTGACCCGGAGGATTTCCCGGAAGACTTCGTAGCAAACGGTTTCCGTGGTTTTCAGGAACCCGCGCCCGTCACAGATCGGGCAGGGTTCGCAGAGCACCTGGCCAAGACTCTCCGTGGTGCGCTTGCGGGTCATTTCCACCAGGCCGAGTTCGGAAACCCCGGTGATCTTGGTCTTGGCGTGATCCCGCTCCAGCATCTTTTCCAGCATGCGGTGCACCTGGCGCTGGTGCTCCGGATCTTCCATGTCGATAAAATCGATAATGATAATACCGCCGAGATTGCGCAGACGCAGCTGACGGCTTATGGCACGGGCAGCTTCGAGATTGGTCTTGAAGATGGTCTCCTCAAGGTTACGGTGCCCGACAAATGCGCCGGTGTTGATATCGATGGTGGTCATGGCCTCGGTCTGGTCGATGATCACATAGCCACCGGACTTGAGCTGCACCTTCCGGCTCAGAGCTTTCTGTATCTCGTCTTCCACCGAATAGAGGTCAAAGATAGGGCGTTCGCCGGGGTAATACTCCACCTTGTCGGCAAATTCTGTGACGAACTCCTGGACAAATTCCATGACCCGCTGGTGACTTTCGCGGCTGTCGATGCGCACTTTTTCAGTCTGGGGCCGGATCAGGTCGCGGATCGTGCGGATAAACAGCGGCAGGTCCTGATAAACCACGGCCGGGGCCTGAACCCTAGCAATCCGTTCCTGAATGGACTGACTCAACCGGTGCAGGTACGCCATATCACCGATCAGGTCTTCCGGAGCGGCTGCCTCAGCTGCCGTCCGGATGATATACCCCCCCTGAACCTCCTGCTCTTCCGCAGCGGCTTCTTCAACCAGGGCCTTCAGGCGGGCTCGCTCGTTGTCGTCTTCAATTCTCTGGGAAATACCGACGTGGCTGACACCAGGCATGAACACCAGGTACCGGGACGGAATCGACAGCTGGGTAGTCAGCCGGGCACCTTTGGTACCAATCGGATCCTTGGTGACCTGAACGACCAGGGATTGCCCTTCACGTAGCAAGCTGCGAATGTCTGGAACGGATTTCGGGGTATCGGACGCCTCATCGCCATTGGACTGGCTCGGAACCACATCGGAGGCGTGGATAAATGCCGCCCGTTCCAGACCAATATCGACGAACGCCGCTTCCATGCCTGGCAAAACACGCACCACTTTGCCCTTGTAGATGTTCCCGACGATGCCTTTCCTGCTGGTTCGCTCGATGTAGGCTTCCTGCAGCATGCCGTTTTCAACCAGGGCCACCCGGGTTTCCACGGGGGTGACGTTGATCAGGATCTCTTCACTCATGACGCTTGGCTCTCCAGACTGCGCGGCCAGTTTCTCCAGACCGGGTAACCGGCACTTGCCAGCAGCGCTGCGGTTTCCTGCAGCGGCAGACCAACCACGGCGCTGTAGCTACCCCGGAGCTCGTTAACAAAAATACCACCAAGGCCCTGAATTCCATAACTTCCGGCCTTGTCCATGGGCTCGCCGCTGGCAACATAGGCTTCAATCTCGCCTGCCGAGAGCTCCCTGAAGCGTACCTCGGTAATCACCAGGCAGGACTGACACTGCCCTTCTGCCGTCAGTGCCACGGCGGTCATGACCTGATGAGTGGCGCCAGATAGCCGGGCCAGGGTTGCTCTGGCGTCAGCCGGGTCCGCAGGCTTGCCAAGGATCACACCATCAAGCACCACCGAGGTGTCAGACCCCAACACCAGACAGTTCCCGGCGGATTCGGCCACTGCCATTGCCTTCTCTCGCGCCAGCCGCTCCACATAATGCTCCGGCGTTTCTGCGGGCTCGGGTGTTTCATCAATATCCGCCGGACGAACCAAAAAATTCAGGCCGATTTGCTGCAACAGCTCCGCCCGGCGTGGCGAGGCCGAGGCGAGAATGATTTGTGGCATGGCTAACCCAGTTTGCGGTTAATATTGTCCAGAAGAATACAGAACACCGGCCATATCAGCGCGCTGGTCAGGGCCGGCCAGAGATAGCTGAAACCGGCATCGTCGGCACCCAGCAACTGCTTCACGAAATGCACGAGCATCTGATTGATACCCAACAACAGGAATACCATCAGACACTGCTGGGGCATAGGGTACATGCGCAGACGCTGGTGAATGGTCAGCACCAGGAAGGCGATCAATGCCATGGCCATGGCGTTCACGCCAAGTGGTGTGGCTTCAAGCACATCCAGCAATAAGCCAAGACACCAGGCCAGCAGGATACCGAACTGGGCCGGAGCCCTGAATGTCCAGTAGAAAACCACCAGCCCCAACCACTCGGGGCGGAATTCAAACCAGCCGACAGGGAACAGGGAAATACTGAACACCAGGGCGACAATGACGGAGAGTACGAAGACCGGATAGCTGATTACCGACAACATCAGTCCTGCCCTCCCTCAGTGTTTTCCGCGCCAATGTTGACGTTGGGCTCGCCTTCAGCGGTGTCATCCTCGATCGGTGACAAGCCTTCCGGCGGGAATACCACCAACACCAGGCGGCTCTGGTTAAGCTGTGCCTTCGGGGTGGCCTCGATAGAAACGAACGGCTCACCCGGCTCCTTGGCGATACGACTGACCTCCGCCACCGGATAACCCCGGGGGAAACGGCCGCCAAGGCCGGAACTGACCAACAGATCGCCTTCCCGGATATCTGCGGTGTCCGGCACATGGACAAGATCGAGGGTATCGGTATCGCCGGTGCCCAGCAGGATCGCCCGCAAGCCATTGCGCACGACTTCCACCGGAACCGCATGGCTGCTATCAGAAACCAGCAATACCCGGGAGGTGATCTGGCTGCTCTGCACCACCTGCCCCATCAGGCCATGGGCATCGAGGATAGCCTGGCCTGGCGACAATCCGTCGCTGCGCCCTTTGTTAATGATGATTTCGTGGGAAAAAGGATCCGGGGAGACACCGACCACTTCGCCCACAATCACCCGGTCATCCAGCACTTCGGAGGAGTTCATCAGGCGGCGAAGCTCGTTGTTTTCTGAGGCAAGAGCCGCATATTTCAGAGCCCTGCGCTCAAGGATCAGCAAACGGGCCCGAAGATCTTCGTTCTCTTCCTGTAGATCCTTTTTGTTCTCAAACAGGCCGGCCACCCAGTCGGTAAACTCGTAGGGGGCATTGCCCAGCCAGTACACAGGCGCCAGGCCGGTTGCGATGGTGCTGCGCACGGTTGAGAGCTTGTCGAAACGCGCATCGGCAACCACAAGGGCTGCCGATACGAGGAGAACGATGAGGAGTCTGAACCCGGGAACAGGCCCCTGGACAAAGATGGTTTTAATGGCGAGCCCTCCCCACAGGATTATCCCTCCTGGGAGAACATTCCGATGCCACCCCGGTCAATCACTTCCAGCGCCTTGCCACCACCTCGGGCAACGCAGGTCAGCGGGTCTTCAGCGATAATGACCGGCAGGCCGGTTTCTTCGCTGATCAGTTTGTCCAGCCCGCGCAGCAGTGCCCCGCCACCAGTCAGCACAATGCCACGCTCGGCAATATCAGACGCCAGTTCAGGCGGCGATTGTTCGAGAGCGCTCTTGACGGTCTGAACGATCTGCGCCAGGGATTCCTGCAACGCGTCGAGGATTTCTTCGCTGTTGAGGGTAAAGGCGCGGGGCACACCCTCGGCCAGGTTGCGGCCGCGGACGTCGATCTCGCGGATTTCGAGCCCCTCATAGGCGCAACCGATTTCGTGCTTGATGCGCTCGGCGGTGGAGTCACCGATGAGGCTGCCGTAGTTGCGGCGCACGTAGGTCACGATGGCTTCATCGAACTTGTCACCGCCAACCCGAACTGATTCGGCGTAGACGATGCCGTTCAGGGAGATAATGGCGATTTCGGTGGTGCCACCCCCGATGTCGACAATCATGGAACCGCTGGCTTCTTCCACCGGAAGGCCCGCGCCGATGGCGGCGGCCATGGGTTCTTCAATCAGGAATACTTCACGGGCGCCGGCGCCAAGTGCGGATTCGCGAATGGCCTTGCGCTCTACCTGGGTGGACTTGCTGGGTACACACACCAGCACTCTGGGGCTCGGGGTAATGAAGCTGTTCTCATGCACTTTATGGATAAAGTGCTGGAGCATTTTTTCGGTAACCACGAAATCCGCAATCACGCCATCTTTCATGGGGCGTATGGCGGTAATGTTCCCAGGGGTACGGCCCAGCATGCGTTTGGCTTCGGAGCCGACAGCGGCCACCATTTTCTGGGAATTGTTGGTACGAATGGCCACTACCGAGGGCTCATTCAGGACGATTCCGCGCTCGCGGACATAGATAAGGGTGTTGGCGGTGCCCAGGTCGATGGACAGGTCGCTTGAAAATAAGCCTCGGAGTCTTTTGATCAACATTCGTGTAGTTTCAACCTGAGAGTTGCAGTCGCAAAGAAAAGATGCGGCAACTTTAGCAGTGAGCACCCCTGCAGGCAAGGCGCGAACGGGCCTCACGCCTTACGGTTCACACATTTACCTTATGGGCTGGGGCCTCCCGCCATTGTTCGAATCTGTTACCATACTCGCTTTGGTTTTCTGGCCTTGGTGAAGGGCCATTCGGGAAGTCCTTTTCAAAACACGCTACGAGCACATCCCTGTGCGCTTGTTTCGGGCCATCCTTGGCCCTCTACAGTTTTGAAAAGGACTTCCCGAACGGCCCCAGAACCTTGAGCGGCCCTCTTTTTTCAAAAGATTTATTACCGACATTTCATTTACCTGGGAGGCAATGCGTGACCATTTCCCGTAAGGACATTGAGAAAGTCGCTGTGCTCGCCCGCATTCGTGTGGATGACGAGCAGGTTTCGGCCCTGGAGAAGGATCTGGGCAATATCCTGGATCTGGTGGATCAACTGGGGGCGGCCGATACCGATTCGGTTGAGCCCATGGCCCATCCGCTGAATGCGGTCCAGCGCCTGCGCGCCGATGAGGTGACGGAGACCAATCAGCGGGAGGCGTTCCAGGCGATTGCGCCGGCTACCGAGAACGGGCTTTATCTGGTTCCCAGGGTTATTGAATAAGCAATCGAGTGAATGAGCGATTGAGTGATTCACGGGAATTGAGTGATCTGACGAACAGCGATTTCAGGATTCATCATGCATAACAAATCCGTAGCAGAGCTTTCCCGGGAACTGGAGAGCGGCCAGGTTTCCAGTGTGGAGCTGACGCAACAGTTCCTTGACCGCATCAAGCGGGAAGATAAGAAGTACAACAGTTTTATTACCGTCACCGAAGAGCAGGCCCTGGCCGATGCCCGGGCAGCGGACGAACAGCGGTCGGCGGGGAATGCAACGCCCTGGACGGGTATTCCGTTTGCTCACAAGGACATTTTCTGCACCAACGGTGTTCGCACCACCTGTGGTTCGAAGATGCTGGAGAATTTTGTTCCGCCTTACGATGCAACCGTCACGGCGAATTTCCGTCAGGCCGGCGCGGTGTGTCTGGGCAAGACCAACATGGATGAGTTCGCCATGGGGTCGTCTACCGAGTCCAGCTATTTTGGCGCAACCACCAACCCCTGGGGTCTGGGCCAGGGTGATAAGCGGGTGCCGGGCGGTTCCTCCGGCGGGTCTGCGGCAGCGGTAGCGGCTCGGCTGGTGCCGGCAGCGACGGCCACGGACACCGGCGGCTCGATTCGCCAGCCTGCGGCACTGTGCGGTGTTACCGGGCTGAAGCCAACTTATGGCCGGGTATCCCGGTACGGGATGATTGCCTTTGCCTCCAGTCTGGACCAGGGCGGCACTCTTGCCCGGAGCGCAGAGGATAATGCGCTGATGCTGAATGTAATGGCAGGCTTTGATCCGAAGGACTCAACGTCGATTGACCGCGAGGTGCCGGATTACACGGCCACACTGAACGAGCCGCTGAAAGGTCTGAAGATCGGCTTGCCGAAGGAGTACTTCAGCGACCAGCTCAGCCCGGCAATGGAGCAGCAGGTTCGCAACGCTGTAACCGAATACGAGAAGCTGGGCGCGACGGTTAAAGAGGTGTCGCTGCCGAATGCGAAGCTGGCTATTGCGGCCTATTACGTGATTGCGCCGGCAGAAGCCTCTGCCAACCTGTCACGATTTGACGGTGTGCGCTATGGCTACCGCTGCGAAGATCCGAAGGATCTGATGGATCTGTATACCCGCTCCCGGGCGGAGGGTTTTGGTGCCGAGGTGAAACGTCGGATTCTGGTGGGCACCTACGCTCTGTCTGCCGGCTATTTCGATGCCTATTACCTCAAGGCCCAGAAGGTTCGCCGGCTAATCCAGCAGGATTTCATCAATGCCTTCAAGGAAGTGGACGTGCTGATGAGCCCGACCACGCCCTCGCCTGCCTTTATTCAGGGCGAGAAGACCAGTGACCCGGTGACCATGTACCTGGAAGACGTATTCACCATCGCCATCAACCTGGCGGGGGTTCCGGCCATGTCGGTACCGGCCGGTTTCGTGGATGGTTTGCCGGTGGGTTTGCAGATTATCGGGGATTATTTCTCCGAAGCCCGTCTGCTGAACGCCGCCCATCAATTCCAGCAGGTGACCGACTGGCACCAGCGTGAACCGCAATAAGCCCGGGACAGGAGAACGAGTATGCAGTGGGACATTGTGATCGGGCTGGAAATTCACGTTCAGCTCGCCACCAAAACCAAGATTTTTTCCGGCTCCAGCACCGCTTACGGCGCCGAGCCCAACACCCAGGCCAACGCCGTTGACCTGGCCATGCCCGGCACCCTGCCGGTACCCAACGAGCAAGCGTTTCGCTACGCGGTGATGTTTGGCCTGGCGGTGAATGCGGAAATTGAACGCCGCTCGGTATTCGAGCGGAAAAACTATTTCTATCCGGACCTGCCCAAGGGCTACCAGACCACCCAGCTGGAGCGACCGATTGTCGGCCCCGGTTATGTGGATATTGACCTGGCGAACGGCGAAACCAAGCGCGTACGAATCCACCACGCACACCTGGAAGAAGATGCCGGAAAATCCCTGCACGAGGATTTCCACGGCATGACCGGTGTTGATCTCAACCGGGCAGGTACGCCGCTGATCGAGGTGGTCACCGAGCCGGATATGACCAATGCGGAGGAAGCCGTGGCCTTTGCCAAAAAGCTGCACGGCATCGTGACGTCGCTGGGAATTTGCGACGGCGACATGTCCCAGGGCTCCATGCGCTTTGACGTCAACATTTCTCTGAAGCCAAAAGGCTCTGACACACTGGGCACCCGTACCGAAACCAAGAACCTCAACTCGTTCCGGTTCATGGAGCAGGCCATCGCCCACGAAGTCGAGCGGCAGATGGATATCCTGGAAGATGGCGGCACCATCGTGCAGGAAACCCGCCTTTACAACGGGGACCGGGATGAGTCCCGCTCCATGCGTACCAAGGAAGAAGCCAACGACTACCGCTACTTCCCCTGCCCCGACCTGCTGCCCGTGGAAATTGATGACTCGTTCATTGACGAAGCCCGCAACAGCCTTCCGGAACTGCCGGACGCCCGCAAAGCTCGGTTCATGGACCAGTATGGTCTGAACGACTACGACGCTGGCCTGCTCAGCGGCGACTCGAAACTGGCAGCATTCTTTGAGGAAGCCGCAAGCCATGGCAAAGACGCCAAGCTGGTGGCCAACTGGATCCAGGGCGAATTCTCTGCTCGCCTCAATGCGGAAGAGAAATCCGTAGGCGACTCGCCCGTTACCGGCGCACAGCTCGGTGACCTGGTTGTGCGCATCGCCGACAATACCATCTCTTCAGCCGGCGCCAAGAAGGTCTTCGAAGCACTCTGGACCGGCGAGAACGACAGCGTCGATGCCATCATCGATGCCAAGGGTCTGAAGCAAGTTTCCGACACTGGCGCCCTGGAAGCCATGGTGGATGAGGTTCTGGCAGGCATGCCGGATCAGGTGGCGCAGTATCAGAATGAGGAAGACCCGAAGAAGCGCAAGAAGATGCTCGGTGGCTTCATGGGACCGCTGATGAAAGCTTCTAAAGGCCAGGGGAACCCGAAGCTGTTTAACGAGATTCTTGTTCGCAAGCTTGGGGGGTAACCTCTTTGGCTTGGGTCGTGGTTTCTAGCTTCGGCCCTAGCCTGCTAGCTTGGAGGGCTGCCATGGAGGGTAGAGCCTCCCAAAAAACGCCCGTGAATACGTCCCTGTAGGGCTTCGTCGCGCCATCCCTGGCGCTCCAGATTTTTTGGAGGCTCTACCCACCACGGCACTCGAACTGGCGGCGTGTCCTCGCGAATACAGACCATCAAAACAAAATCGTAGGTCGGATTAGCGGAGCGTAATCCGACACCTTTGAACGACAGACTCCTTTGTCGGATTACGGCTTTGCCTAATCCGACCTACTAATCTCATTCATCCGGCCTGTTTGCTCCCTATATCTGAAGATTCTGAGGCTTTGGCGGGAGGAGCTTCCCAAAAATGTCGGCGGCCATGGATGGCCGACGCCAAGCGCACATGGGCGGAGCAAACGCTTTAGAAGCGAAGCTTCGCGTGCCGCGGAGCGACAGCAATCTGCGATTGCTGGCTGGACCCGCTTGCGGGTGCTCGTAGCGGTTTTTGGGAGGCACACCCCGCCATGGCCCGCCCCCAGAACCAGAAGGCTACGAGCCGAACTCAAACACCACTAAACAAGCCGAGCCCAAAGATCGTGCTCATCAGCATGCTCAACAACCGCCTGAACGATTTCACCCGGAACAAGGTCAGTTTCATCGTTGAGGTAAACCATGCCGTCGATCTCCGGCGCATCGGCCTTTGAGCGACCAATGGCGCCTTCCTCGTCGACCTCATCAATCAGCACGTCGATCGTCTGGCCGATTTTAGCCTGAAGCCGAGCCGCTGAGATTTCGGCCTGTTTTTCCATGAAGCGGGCCAGGCGCTCTTCTTTGACTTCCTCGGGAACCGCACCTTCCAGCTCGTTGGCCTTGGCGCCCTCCACCGGGCTGTATTTGAACGCGCCAACGCGATCCAGCTGAGCCTCATCGAGCCAGTCCAGCAGGTACTGGAAATCTTCCTCGGTTTCACCGGGGAAGCCGACGATGAAAGTGGAGCGAATAGTCAGCTCGGGGCAGATGTCGCGCCACTTGCGGATGCGCTCCAGGGTTTTGCTGTCATGGGCCGGGCGCTTCATGGCCTTGAGGACTTTCGGGCTGGCGTGCTGGAACGGGATGTCCAGGTACGGCAGGATTTTGCCTTCCGCCATCAGGGGGATGATGTCATCTACATGGGGGTATGGGTAAACGTAGTGCAGACGTACCCAAACACCCATTTCGCCCAGGGCTTCGCACAGTGACTGCATTTTGGTCTTGAGCGGCCGGCCCTGCCAGAAACCGGTTCGGTATTTGGTGTCAACGCCGTAGGCGGAGGTGTCCTGAGAAATAACCAACAATTCTTTCACACCGGCATCCACCAGGCGCTGGGCTTCATCCATCACATCGCCGATGGGCCGGCTGACCAGGTCGCCGCGCATGGAGGGAATAATGCAGAAGGTACAGCGGTGGTTACAGCCCTCGGAGATCTTCAGGTAGGCATAATGCCTCGGGGTCAGCTTGATACCCTGGGGCGGAACCAGGTCGGTAAACGGATCGTGTTGTTTCTGCTGCGGAACAAACTGGTGAACCGCCCCAACCACTTCTTCATAGGCATGGGGCCCGGAAACCGCCAGAACGCCGGGGTGGGTCTCACGGATTTTGTCGGCTTCAACACCCATGCAACCGGTGACAATGACCTTGCCGTTTTCGCTGATGGCTTCGCCAATGGCGTCCAGGGATTCCTGTTTGGCGGCATCAATAAAGCCACAGGTGTTGACCACCACAATGTCTGCATCATCGTAGGTTGGCACGACATCGTAGCCGTCCAGCCTCAATTGGGTCAGGATGCGCTCGGAATCGACAAGTGCCTTGGGGCAGCCGAGGCTGATGAAACCGACTTTGCCGTTGCCGGACGCTGCGGGGTTCTGGGTGTTGTCTGTCATAAAAGGCTTGGAATTCCCGGAGCTCAGTGGAGCCCACAAATGAATGGAGGCGGCTATTTTACACCAGGCACAGGACCGCCTGCAGCAAAAGACAAACTATTGAAAACAGCGATTTTGACTGACAGACGTCAAAATTTGTGACGTCTCGTTCAGAAAGATTTAATAAATCTGCCACTATAGGCGGCAGGCTTCTTGCTGATCACAAAGTAAACAACTACACTTTCATGCGTTTATCATGAGTTTAAGTGTTTTTCTGGAAGGGATTTATGGGAAAGGCAGCCTCATTTGCAACCAGACACGCCAGAAGAGTCAACATGAAACCTGTCGCCGCCAAACTGAATTTGCGCAACCAACAGCGAGTGGACGTAGCCACCGACATCACCATTGAAAAGCCGGACGGCTGCTGCCTGACCTGTTCGGTCTCGAATCTCTCGCGCACCGGAGTGATGATTTCCTGCAATCAGGAAACCGTGAAGCAACTCGTGCCGGAACAGAAAGCACCCGCGCCCGGCAACTGGATTGCTGTCAAAACCCGCTTCTCGGTGCCAGTCGTTGCCACACAGCCGGTAGCCATCATTGCTGATGGAAACATTGTCCACATGCGCCGGATCGCCCGGGACGAATTCCAGCTCGGAATCCAGTTTGCGGAATTTGAAGGCAACGGCTTTGATTACGTCGACCGCTACGTTGCCAAATTACTGGCCGACTCCCGCAATCCGGCCTGAGCAAGCAAGGCCAATTTGCTAAAGCCCGGCGCCTGACACCTGCTATATTGTTATAACCCCAATGTCTAGTTGGGCGTCTTCTTATGCCCTCACCTGCTCTGGTATAGTTGCCCTATCAATTCGCATAGCCAAAATGGCCCGCACGGCGGCAACGGATTACCATGACCACATACAACCTCACGCACCTGAAACAGCTGGAAGCGGAAAGCATCCACATCATCCGGGAAGTGGCAGCCGAGTTCGACAATCCGGTAATGCTGTATTCCATCGGTAAAGATTCCGCGGTAATGCTTCATCTGGCCCTGAAAGCGTTCTATCCCGGCAAACCGCCCTTCCCCCTGATGCACATTGATACCACCTGGAAGTTCCAGGACATGATCAAGTTCAGGGATAACGTGGCTCAGAAGTTTGGCCTCGACCTGATTGTGCACACCAATCAGGAAGGCGTTGATCAGGGCATCGGACCGTTCACCCATGGCAGTGCCAAGCACACCGATGTTATGAAAACCCAGGCCCTGAAGCAGGCTCTGGACAAATACAAGTTCGACGCAGCGTTCGGCGGTGCCCGCCGCGACGAGGAAAAGTCCCGCGCCAAGGAGCGCGTGTATTCGTTCCGGGATGAATACCACCGGTGGGATCCGAAAAACCAGCGGCCCGAGCTGTGGAACATTTATAACGGCAAGATCAACAAGGGCGAGAGTATCCGTGTGTTCCCCCTGTCCAACTGGACGGAACTGGACATCTGGCAATACATCTACCTTGAGAACATCGACATTGTTCCGCTTTATTTCGCTGCCGAGCGCCCGGTGGTTGAGCGCGACGGCACCCTGATCATGGTGGACGACGACCGCATGCCATTGAAGGAGGGCGAAAAACCGATGATGAAATCGGTCCGCTTCCGGACACTGGGCTGCTACCCGCTAACGGGTGCCATCGAATCAGAAGCCAACACCCTCCCGGACATTATCCAGGAAATGCTGTTGGCCAAGAGCTCCGAGCGCCAGGGTCGGGTCATCGACCACGACTCAGCCGGCTCCATGGAACAGAAAAAGCGGGAAGGGTACTTCTAAGATGTCACACCAGTCTGATCTGATTGCAGAAGATATTCAGGCCTACCTGAAGCAGCACGAAAACAAGGAACTCCTGCGCCTGCTCACCTGTGGCAGCGTCGACGACGGCAAGAGCACCCTGATAGGCCGTTTGCTGCACGACACCAAGATGATCTACGAAGATCATATGGCCAGCCTGAAAACCGACAGCGCAAAAATGGGCACCACCGGCGAGAAACTTGACCTCGCCCTGCTGGTGGACGGCCTGCAGGCGGAGCGGGAACAGGGCATCACGATTGACGTGGCCTACCGGTACTTCTCCACCGACAAGCGCAAGTTCATCATTGCCGACACGCCGGGCCACGAACAGTACACCCGTAACATGGCCACCGGCGCATCCACCGCGCAGGTCGCGATCCTGATGATCGATGCCCGACACGGCGTGCTGACCCAGACCCGTCGGCACTCGTACATCGCCTCACTGCTGGGCATCCGCCATATCGTGGTGGCAGTGAACAAGATGGACCTGGTGGATTTCAGCGAAGAACGATTCAACGAAATCAAAGACGATTACCTGGCGTTTGCCGCCAAGCTGGGTCTGAAAGACATCCGCTTTGTACCGCTTTCCGCCCTTGAAGGCGACAACGTGGTGAACAAGAGCGAGAACACGCCCTGGTTCACCGGCCAGCCCCTGATGGAAATCCTGGAAACCGTGGAAGTGGGCCGGGACAAGAACCTGGAGCATTTCCGCTTCCCGGTTCAGTACGTAACCCGCCCGAACCTGAATTTCCGCGGCTTCTGCGGCACCATCGCCTCCGGCGTGATCCGCCCGGGCGAAAAAGTCATGGCCCTACCCTCACGGCGCACCAGTACAGTGAAAGAGGTCGTGACCTTCGACGGCAACCTGGAAGAAGCTTACATCGACCAGGCGGTTACCCTCACGCTGGCCGATGAAATCGACATCAGTCGCGGCGATATGCTGGTCAAAGTGGAAGACGAGCCGGAAGTGGGCAACCGCTTTAATGCAAATATCGTCTGGATGACCGATGCACCCCTGGAAACCGGTCGCCTGTACGACATCAAGCTGGGGCCGACGTTTACCTCCGGCACGGTGAAGAAGATTCACCACCAGACCGATGTAAACACCCTGGAACAGCAGGCCAACCCAAGCCAGCTCCAGCTCAACGAAATTGGTCTGTGTGAGCTGACCCTGAACCAGCCGATCGCATTTGACGCCTATCAGCGCAATCATGCCACCGGCAGCTTTATCGTGATCGACCGGTTGTCCAACGTCACCATCGGTGCAGGCATGGTGGCTGGCCTGGCCGATTCCGGCGAATCCCTCGATCCGGTTTCGGTAGAAGAGCGGGAACGCCGCCTGGCCCAGAAGCCGGCCATCATTGCCTGCAATGGCCGCCAGGCGCCGGCACTGGCACTTGCCGTTGAACGCGCGTTGTTCGACCAGGGCAAAACGGCCGTGGTGGTCACCGAAGAAAACGCCGGCGATGCCGATGAGCGCCGTCGCGTTGCTCAGCTTCTGACTTCCCATGGACTGGTAGCCATTGCCGTCAATCTCGGCACGGACATCGCCAATGCGGCGACAACCGCCGACAACGAGCAGGAGATTCCTGAGGCTGTTGGCAAACTTGTGCAGGATTTGATTCGCAGCAAGCGGGTTTGATTTCTGACTTTTGAGTACACGAGAGATATCCCTGCTTTGGTGGCTGGCGCCGGGGTGGGGGTGTCTTTTTTTTTGTGAAAAGCAACTCGCTTCGCTCAGACATCTTTTCCCGGCAGAAAAAGATACCCCCACCCCCAAGGCAGAAGACCAGGAATGAATCCCACGCCAATACATGGCAGAATCCCGCCTCTCTGAGTGAACCGAAACAACGAACAGGAGCCAAAAAATGGCCATCAAACACCTCCGCACTGCCTTCGCCAGCCAGTACCAGCCGGGCCAGCCTGCCCGCCTCGTGACCGGCGAGGCCCTGCAGGAGCCCGGTGGCGATTACGAGGGACTGCACAAACAGATGAAGCGGCTGTTCAACAGCAAGCCCGGCAAGAAATACGGCCGGTTTTCCGAAGACCTGGGCGAGTGCCCGTTCAGTGCCTGGCTCAAGGACTACCTGGAAGACAAGCAAACCTTCGGCGCCATGACCGACCGCCTGTTTGGGCAGTGGCAGGAACTGCTCACTGGCAGCCAGGAAGAATTCGACGGCCACCTGATGATCGTCCACGACGCCCTGGCGGATGCCGAGGTGGTCTACCTGTATGTTATGGAGACCGACAGTGCCATGCGTTTTGACGGCAACCAATCACTGGATGCCACCGATGTACTCAGCCTTTCCCGACTGAACCTGGCCGTTCGCATTGAACTGGATGACTGGCGCAGCAATAACCCGGCAGAAAACTATCTGACACTGGTGCATGGTCGTGGCACCGGGGAACCGGGGGAGCTGTTCATTCGCCTGTGCGGGTTTACCAATCAGGTCGATGTGGAAAAGGAAACCATGACCTTCCTGGATGCCGTGGAGGCGTTCGCAAAATCCTCGGAGCCGGAGAAGGCTGGCGAGGTTCGCAACAAGGCTTACGAGTTCTGTAAGGAGCAGCATGCCCTGGGCGAGCCGGTGGAAATTGAGGCTCTGTCTGGCTATCTGGACGAGAGTGAGCCGCAGCGGTTCAAGGAGTTTGCCTCGAAAACCGCCGAACTGCCGGAAAGCGGCGTGCTGCACCCTGACCACCGGAAAGTGAAGAAGTTGGTGCGTATTGCAGGCTCCGGTGGCGGGATGAGCGTGTCCTTTTCATCCGACCTGGTGAATCAGGCGGTTTACTACGACCGAGACAAGGATGCCCTGACCATCACCCGGCTTCCCAAGGCTTTGCGGGAGCAGCTTCAGCGGTATCTTGAGGCTCGGGAGGAGTAATATTTCCCGGGTCATCCCATCTGCGGCGATTGGCCCGCAGTTTGCGGACTTCCTGCATCCAGCCGACACCGTCAATCAGCTCTCCGGTTTCCGCGTCGATCGGTGGGTATGGCAGGTTACGGTCGTCGCAGTAGCGTTTAACCGTCGGCTGGCACCAGCGGAACAGTAGGCGGTTGTATTCGTCGTCCGGCAGCCGGCGCTGGTCGAACAGGCCGGCCAATTTCCGCTGCCTCTGGGCTTCCGAGAGTATAATCGCGCAGGCGGAGGATACATTGAGCGACTCCACCATGCCCATCATCGGGATCACAATATGTTCGTCGGCCTGGGCCGCGGCATCGGCGCTGACGCCATCCACTTCGTTACCCATGACGACCGTACACGGCACGGTGTAATCGGCTTCCCGGAAATCGATGGCCCGGTCGGAAAGCTGTGCGGCGTAGAGCTTGTGACCCTGCCCTTTCAGCTTCGCTATCGCCTCGTCCATGCTCCGGTGGGTGTGGGTAGTGACCCAGTTGTAGCTGCCGCCCGCGGTTTTGCGAAACGCGCGGAAGCCTTCCTTTGGCCAGACCACATGCATGTTGGCAAGGCCAAACGCATCGCAGGAGCGGATGATCGCAGACAGGTTCCGGGGTTTGTGGACCTGGTCGGTGAGGACGCTCAGATCCGGTTGCCGGGTGTTGAGGGTTTGTTTGATTCGGGCGAGGCGTTCGGGGGTCATTTTGGTGTTTGGTTTTTTGGTTTTGGGTTTCCGAGGTTGTCGGATTACGCCTTCGGCTAATCCGACCTACGTTTCATCTTTATTCGGGGTGTATCGCGAGGCCCGTCGAAGCGATTTGGGAGGAGCTTTCCAAAAACGTGGAGCGCCAGGGATGGCGCGACCGAGCCCTACAGGGACGTATTTACGGGCGTTTTTTGGAAAGCTCCTCCCCAATCGATTCAGCCCCGAAACCATAAGCCACAAATAATACCACAAGCGGACTAGCAACTAGCCGAGACAAAGGTGGTTGAAGTTTAAGCACCCCGTTATAATACTCAGTTCCTTTTTGCTGGCGCCCCGTTTCAACCATCCAGTTCCCGGCGCAACATCCATCAGATTACGTGAGACCCATGGCCAAAAAGCTGTACATCAAAACCCACGGCTGTCAGATGAACGAGTACGATTCTGCCCGCATGGCAGACCTGCTCAAAACCGGTGAAACCGTCGAAATGACCGATTCACCCGATGACGCCGACATCCTCTTGCTGAACACCTGCTCCATCCGGGAAAAGGCCCAGGAGAAGGTGTTTCATCAGCTTGGCCGCTGGAAAAAGCTGAAGAGCAAAAAGCCCGACATGATCATCGGCGTCGGCGGTTGCGTGGCATCCCAGGAAGGCCAGGCCATCATCGACCGCGCACCGTACGTCGACATGGTCTTTGGTCCACAAACCCTGCATCGCCTGCCGGACATGATTACCGAAGTGCGCGCGAAGGGTAACGGTGTTGGCGTGGTGGACGTCAGCTTCCCGGAAATCGAGAAATTCGACAACCTGCCAGAGCCCGGCGCAGATGGCCCCTCCGCATTTGTTTCAATCATGGAAGGCTGCAGCAAATACTGCACCTTCTGCGTGGTGCCCTACACCCGTGGTGAAGAAGTCAGCCGGCCGGCCGACGATGTAATCGCTGAAGTCGCCCACCTGGCCAGCCAGGGTGTTCGCGAAGTGAACCTTCTGGGCCAGAACGTGAATGCCTACCGTGGCGAAACCCACGACGGCGACACCATGGATCTGGCAGAGTTGATTGAACTGATCGCCACCATCGAGGGCATCGACCGCATCCGTTACACCACATCACATCCGGTCGAGTTCTCGGATGCTCTGATTGAGGTCTACGAGCGCGTCCCTGAACTTGTCAGCCACCTGCACCTGCCGGTCCAGAGCGGCTCCGACCGGATCCTGGCTGCCATGAAGCGCGGCCACACCGCACTGGAGTACAAATCCAAGCTGCGCCGCCTGCGCAAGATTCGCCCGGATATCAGTTTCTCCTCGGACTTCATCATCGGCTTTCCGGGTGAAACCGAGAAAGACTTCGAGGACACCATGAAGCTGATCAACGACATCGGCTTCGACATGTCTTTCAGCTTCGTCTATAGCGCCCGTCCGGGCACACCGGCGTCGGACCTGCCGGACGAGACGCCGATGGACGTCAAGAAGCAGCGCCTGAGCATCCTGCAGGATCGCCTGAACCAGAATGTGATGGATATCAGCCGCAAGATGGTTGGCAGTACCCAGCGGATTCTGGTGACCGGTCTGTCCAAGAAGGACCCCGGGGAGTATGCGGGGCGTACCGAGAACAACCGGATTGTGAATTTCCGGCATGAGAACCCGGAGGTTGTTGGGCACTTTATTGATGTCGATATTGTGGAGGCCTATCCCAATTCTCTTCGCGGGGTGCCTGTGGATTCGGAGTTTTACTAGGCGCCGGTTTCCCATCCGTCTGGGGTTTGGTGTAGGGCGAGTGGTGCGTATGGCTTCCCAAAAAACGCTACGAGCACATCCATGTGCGCTTGGCGTCGGCCATCCCTGGCCGCCGACATTTTTGGGAAGCCATACGCACCACTCTCCGCAAGCCTTACAGTCGTCTGCAAGAAGCTATGAGATGAACATCGGTATTTCGTAGGTTGGATTAGACGAAGTCGTAATCCAACAATGTACCTTTCACGAGTATACCTGTCGGATTACGCCTCCGGCTAATCCGACCTACTTGTTTTTTCATACTCGGACCTGCACATAGACTTATCAGGACAAGGGCCGGAGGGGCTTTCCAAAAACGTGGAGCGCCAGGGATGGCGCGACCGAGCCCTACAGGGAAGTACTTGCGGGCGCTTTTTGGAAAGCCCCTCCGGCCCTTGCCCGCTAACCGAACATCAGAAATACGTACTCCCAGAAAAAACAAGGGGAGTAAACCAAAACGGAGCACTTTTGAACGCCAACGATCACAGACAATTTGACCTGCACCCGGTGGACCAGCGTCGGCTGGCGACGCTTTGTGGCCAGTTTGATGAAAACCTGAAAATGATTGAAAAACGCCTGCATGTGAAAGTTGGCAGGCGGGGTCATCATTTTCGGGTGGAAGGGGAAACCGAGCATGTGGCGGCGGCCGTTGAGGTTATTCGGCATCTGTATCGGGAAACCGAAGCCACGGATGACATTCCGCCGGATACCGTGCATCTGTTTATTCGGGAAACCGGTTTTGAGCGCCTGCCGGAGGATGTGCCCTACGATGGGGCCGTAACGGTTATCAAGACGCCGAAGCTGCAGGCCAAGCCTCGGGGCGCAAACCAGCAGAAGTATGTTCATAACATCCGCACCCACGATATCAACTTCGGGATCGGGCCGGCGGGTACCGGCAAGACCTGGCTGGCGGTGGCCTGTGCGGTTGAGGCCCTGAAAGACGAACAGGTGAAGCGGATTCTGCTGGTCCGGCCTGCCGTCGAGGCTGGCGAGAAGCTCGGCTTCCTGCCCGGGGATCTGGCCCAGAAGGTAGACCCGTATCTGCGCCCGCTCTACGACGCGCTCTATGAAATGCTCGGATTTGAGCAGGTTACCCGGTTGATCGAGAAGAGTGTGATCGAGATTGCGCCGCTGGCGTTCATGCGCGGCCGCACGCTGAACAACTCGTTCATCATTCTGGACGAAAGCCAGAACACCACCCGGGAGCAGATGAAGATGTTCCTGACCCGGATCGGCTTTGGCTCCACGGCTGTTATCACCGGCGACACCACCCAGGTGGACCTGCCCAGGGGCCAGAATTCCGGGCTGATTCATGCTGCTGGCGTTCTGAGTAAAGTAGCCGGCATCGGATTCACAAGGTTTGAAGCGAAGGACGTGGTGCGTCATCCGCTGGTTCAGCGGATTGTGGAAGCCTACGATTCCTTTGACGACGGGAGTGCGACCGGCCAGTGAGCGAACTGACTGTGGATTTCCAACAGGTTTTCGAGGCGCCGGGGATACCATCGGAAGCCCAGGTGCAGGCCTGGGCTCAACTTGCCTGGCAGGGCGAGGATCCATCCGAAGTGACGGTCCGTATTGTCGGAACCGAAGAGAGTCAGGCCCTCAATCACCAGTATCGGGACAGGGATTATCCGACCAACGTATTGTCCTTCCCATTTGAGGCGCCAGCCGGTATAACGGTGCCATTGGCCGGAGATCTGGTGATTTGTGCGCCGGTTGTCGAAAAAGAGGCCAGGGAGCAGAACAAGACCCTGGACGCACATTGGGCTCACATGGTGGTGCACGGCATGTTGCATCTCCAGGGTTTCGATCATATAGAAGATGAAGATGCCGAGGTCATGGAAGCCCTCGAAGTCCGGCTGCTGGCGCAGCTCGGATTTGGCAATCCCTACGAAGCAGAGGAAACGGAAAAAGACTCATGAGCGACGATCAGTCGAGTCGCAGCCAGGGCGGCAAGTCCTGGCTGGAACGTATATCACAGGCCTTCTCCAGCGGGCCTGAGTCCGTCGAGGACGTGCTGGAAATCCTGCGGGACGCCGAGTCCCAGAACATCATCGATGTCGATGCCATGAGCATCATTGAAGGTGCCATGCAGGTGATCGACATGCGGGTGGATGAAATCATGATTCCCCGCTCACAGATGGTCACCGTCAAGGCATCCCAGGAGCCCAAAGAGTTTCTGGGCGAAATCATGGATTCTGCACACAGCCGGTTCCCGGTCATCGGGGACAGCCAGGACGACGTGATTGGCGTCCTTCTGGCCAAGGATCTGCTCCCCCTTGCCCTGAACAACGACCTGAACTGGAACCGTATCCGGGAAATCCTGCGACCGCCCACGTTTGTGCCTGAAAGCAAGCGCCTGAACCAGCTTCTCAAGGAGTTCAAGGAGAACCGCAATCATATGGCGATTGTGGTGGACGAATACGGTGGTACTGCAGGGCTTATCACCATTGAGGATGTGCTCGAACAGATTGTTGGTGAAATCGAAGACGAGCACGATTTCGATGAAGAAACCCACATCAAGGCCCGTGGCGATGGCAGCTATGCCGTTAAAGCGGTGACTCCGATAGATGATTTCAACGAATTCTTCGAGACCGAAATGGACGAGGAAGAGTTCGACACCATCGGTGGCGTGGTTCTCAAGGAATTCGGACACCTGCCCAGACGGGGCGAATCGGTTGAATTCGGCGGCTTGCGCTTTACCATTGCCAACGCCGATAACCGCGTCATCCGTCTGTTGCAGGTAACCCGAAGTGAACAGTAAGGCCACACATACCACAGCGCTGAATACTCCGCTTTCCTCCAACGCCTGGCTGGGTACGGCAACCCTTCTGGTTGCCGGCGCCCTTCAGACCCTGACCTTTTCGCCGTTCAACCTCTGGTGGCTGGGGCCCGTCTCGGTTCTGCTGATTCTTCTGGTCACCGTGCCCCTGGCCCCCGAAAAGCTGTTCCGGGCCGGCTGGCTCACCGGCCTCGGGCTGTTTGCAAGCGGCGCCAGCTGGGTTTACATCAGCATCAGTGAACACGGCAACACGGCAATTCCTATTGCCATCCTGTTGACGGTTCTGTTTGTGGCAGGCCTGGCGCTGTTCCATGGCCTGGCCTTCTGGTTCTGGGGCAAGCTTGCCAAAGACAGCCCGGTCAGGCGACTGATCCTGTTTCCGGCCATCTGGATTCTGGGCGACTGGCTTCGGGGTTGGCTACTCACCGGCTTTCCCTGGCTGTATCTGGGCACGGCACACACGGACGGCCCCCTGGCCGGGCTGGCTCCGCTGACCGGCGTGCACGGGATCACCTTCTGGATCGCTGCCACCGGTGCCGCAGTTTATGGCGGATGGTGGCTCATGAAGCACCTTAAACCGATCGCTGCAGGGGTGACGGTGCTTGCCGCCCTGCTTCCGTGGGTGATTGCCCCGGCCATGAACCAGGTCAACTGGACGGAGCTAAGCGACGAACCCACGACCTTTGCCGCGATGCAGGGCAACATTCCCCAGCAAATCAAATGGGACCCGGACTTCCTGAAGGACCAGATTGTCACCTACCTGGGAATGACGGAGGACCACTGGGACACAGACCTGATCCTCTGGCCGGAAACTGCCATTCCCATCCCCCAGGATCAGGCCGGCAAGATCATTGATCACATCAGTGAAGAACTGGGCGAGCATAGTACCCTGATTACCGGAATACCCTGGTACGGCTTCAGTGATCGTATTGAGGATTTCACGTTCCACAACAGCATCATGGCCATCGGCAATGGCGAAGGCATTTACCACAAGCAGAAGCTGGTGCCGTTCGGCGAGTATGTGCCACTGCAGGGCGTTCTGAGGGGGCTGATTGGCTTCTTTGACCTGCCCATGAGCGATTTCAGCCGCGGGCCTGCCTGGCAGGATCCGCTAACGGCCAATGGTGTCAATGTCATGCCATTCATCTGCTATGAGGTCGCCTACCCCGATTTCGTCGCTTTCAATGCCCGGGGCTCCGGCCTTCTTCTGACCATCAGCAATGATGGCTGGTTCGGCGACTCCGTTGGTCCGTTACAGCACTTGCAGATTGCCAGAATGCGCGCCATTGAAACCGGACGGTACATGCTCCGGGGCACGAACAATGGAGTGACCGCGATCATCAACCACCGGGGCGAGTTGACTGAAACCATTCCACAGTTCGAGCGCGCCACTCTGACCGGCGAGGTGTTTACCGCCAAAGGCAGTACACCTTATATGCAGACTGGCTCCTGGCCGGTCCTGACCCTGGCGGTCATCCTGATCGTGTTTGTCCGGGAGCGGATCATTCCTCCTGTTTCGGCCAGCGGCTCGTAACCCGCTCGTAGTAGTGGGAGCCGCAGGCCTCACAGGGTTCCAGGTGGCTGGTGGCTGTCAGGCACCTCATATGTCCGCAGTTCAGGCACTGGAACATTCCGGCGGTGGCCACCTCGCCTGAGATATACTGGCCCACTTCCTTGTTTTCCAGTTTCTGTTTTAGCTCCAGAAAGTCGACGACGGTTCTATCAGCAACCGATAACAAACTATTGGCCAACTGGTGTTCCAGCAGAGCGATATCGAGCTGCAACCATTCACTCAGCCCCTCGCCGGTCTCCTCGACAAAATGCAACAGGTGTTCGAGATCCCGCTGCAGATAGGCTCCGAGAAGATTTGCTTCATCCCGGGTCATTTCCCCCAGTTCGTACTCGAACTCCACCGCCTTGTCGACCTCTTCCTCGAGGTTCTGGAGCGATGTTTCTTGCAGGTCATGGAGACGCGTTTTTACCCGCTCCAGCATACGGTCGTAAACTTCCAGTGCCTTGCCTGAGAGATGACTTCTTTCTGGTTGTGTCATATTGACTCCTTGATACCGCAAATCTGGGTGCAAGAGCCGCGCTGAGGGCGTTCTTGCCGGGACACGCTGTAAATACATCCCTGTACGCTTGACTGCAGCATCCATGCTGCAGACAGTCCCGGCAAGAACGCCCCCACCACGTCTCCCAAACCTCGGGAACACGCCTGTTGAATCCACTGACTTTGTTTGGGGTTCTGGCGGGTGTGGCTCCCCGGGACTGTGAGCAGCAGGGATGCTGCGATCAAGCCTACACGGACGTATTCACGGCGTGTCCCGGGGAGCCATACCCGCCAGAACCTTCCCCATAGCTATAAGTCTGGCACAAGAACGGAAAATTGGCAGACTACCTGTAAAGGCTAGTGTGCGTTAGAATGTGCGGCCCGCTCCGGACATGATTTTGATACAGGCTTTTATTTTTCCACACAAGGTAATTTCGGTAATGGCAGGAATGGACGAGCAATACAATCCCCGTGACGTAGAACAGAATGCCCGTAATTTCTGGGAAGAGAACAAAACCTTCACGGTGAAGGAAGAACCGGGCAAACCCAAGTACTACTGCCTGTCCATGTTCCCCTACCCCAGTGGCAAACTGCACATGGGGCATGTCCGCAACTACACCATCGGCGATGTCATTTCCCGCTACCAGCGCATGCAGGGCAAGAACGTGATGCAGCCCATGGGCTGGGATGCCTTTGGCCTTCCGGCCGAGAATGCTGCCATTGCCAACAAGACCGCTCCGGCCAAGTGGACCTATGCCAACATCGAGTACATGAAGAACCAGCTCAAGCAGCTGGGCTTCGGGTACGACTGGGAGCGGGAGCTGGCGACCTGCAAGCCGGATTACTATCGCTGGGAGCAGTGGTTCTTCGCCCGCCTGTATGAGAAGGGCCTGGTGTACAAGAAGATGTCCACGGTGAACTGGGATCCGGTGGACCAGACAGTCCTGGCCAACGAGCAGGTTGTGGACGGCCGGGGCTGGCGCTCCGGGGCGCTGGTGGAACAGAAGAAGATTCCCCAGTGGTTTATCCGCATTACCGATTACGCCGAAGAACTGCTGAACGACCTTGATGAGCTGGAAGACTGGCCGGAGCAGGTCAAAACCATGCAGCGCAACTGGATCGGCAAGTCGGAAGGTACCGAGTTGACCTTCCCGCTGAAAGACCGGGACAGTGGCCTGACGGTCTACACCACGCGTCCGGACACCCTGATGGGGGTCAGTTATATGGCCGTGGCGGCGGAGCACCCGCTGGCCAAAGAGGCGGCGGAGCGTCATCGCGATGTGGCTCAATTTGTCGAAGAGTGTCGAAACAGCAAGACTGCCGAGGCCGAGCTGGCCACCATGGAGAAGCGCGGTATCGATACCGGTTTCAAAGCGATCCATCCACTGACCCAGGAAGAGATTCCAATCTGGGTTGCCAACTTTGTTCTGACCGATTACGGCACCGGCGCGCTTATGGCGGTTCCGGGCCACGACGAGCGGGACCATGAGTTTGCCCGCAAGTACAAGCTTCCCATCAAGCAGGTCATTGCCGCCCGCGACGGCCGTGAGATTGATGTGCAGGAAGAGGCGTTTACCGAGAAAGGCACGCTCGTGTCCTCTGGAAAATACAGCGGCCTGACCAGCGAAGAAGCCTTCGACGAAATCGCCAGCTACCTGGAAGAACACCACATCGGCAAGCGCACCGTGAACTACCGTCTGCGCGACTGGGGCGTGTCCCGCCAGCGCTACTGGGGCGCACCGATCCCGATGATGACTCTGGAAGACGGTACCGAGATGCCGGTACCAGATGACAAGCTGCCGGTGCGGCTACCGGAAAATGTCGAAATGGACGGCGTCCAGTCCCCCATCAAGGCCGACCCCGAGTGGTGTAAGACTGAATTCAATGGCCAGCCGGCGACCCTGGAGACCGACACCTTTGATACGTTCATGGAGTCTTCCTGGTACTACGCCCGGTTCTGCAGCCCCAATTACGATCAGGGCATGCTGAACCCGTCCGCCGCCAACTACTGGCTGCCGGTGGATCAGTATATCGGTGGTATTGAGCACGCCATTCTGCACCTGCTGTATGCACGCTTCTTCCACAAGCTTCTGCGGGATGTCGGGCTGGTGACCAGTTCCGAGCCCTTCAACCGGCTGCTTTGCCAGGGCATGGTTCTGGCAGAGACCTATTACCGCGAAGACGGTAAGGGCGGGAAAGTGTGGATCTCCCCCGCCGACGTTACCGTCGAACGGGACGAAAAAGGCCAGCCTGTTCGAGCCGTACACAAAGAGGATGGCGAGCCGGTGGTCTCCGGCGGCGTCACCAAGATGTCAAAGTCCAAGAATAATGGTATCGATCCCCAGGCCATTATTGACGAGCATGGTGCCGATACTGTTCGCCTGTTCATGATGTTTGCTGCGCCCCCGGAACAGTCCCTGGAATGGTCCGATAGCGGCGTTGAAGGCGCACACCGGTTCCTCAAGCGTCTCTGGCGCCTGGTGAACGAACATGCCGCCGCTGGCGCTGCCCCGGCTGTCGACGCGGCGGGCCTGAACGATGCCCAGAAAAACCTGCGCCGCAAGACTCACGAGACCATTGCCAAGGTCAGTGACGATATCAGCCGCCGCCTGACCTTCAACACAGCCATTGCCGCCGTGATGGAATTGCTCAACGATGTTGGCAAGCTCCAGGGTGACGAACCCCAGACCCGGGCGGTCCGCCAGGAAGCCCTGGACACCGCGGTGCTTGTTCTGTCGCCGATCGTGCCACACATTTGCCATACCCTGTGGCAGGCGCTGGGTCATGAAGAACCCGTCGTCGACGCCCCCTGGCCAAAAGCCGATGAAGCCGCGATGGTTCGCAGCCAGATCCAGGTGGTACTGCAGGTCAATGGCAAGGTAAGGGCCAAGGAAGATGTACCCGCCGACATCAGTAAGGCCGACCTGGAAAAGCTGGCGCTGGAGAACGAGAACGTTATGCGCTTCACGGAGGGCGCAACGGTGCGCAAGGTCATCGTGGTACCCGGCAAACTGGTGAACGTGGTGGCTAACTGAGATGCCACGCTACTCCGCCCTGAGATCCGCAACCTGCCTGATGTCCGCGGCTGTCATGGCGGCGCTTGTTGCGGGATGCGGGTTCCAGTTGCGGGGGGCACCACCGGTTTCTGCAGCCCTTGAGCCCCTGGCGGTGGATTGCTCGTCACAGATACCCGATACGCTTTGCCGGGCAATACGTGAACAGCTCTCGTTGGGCGACGTCAGGCTCACCGCGGTCGAAGATGCCGACTATGTATTGCGCCTGAGAAACTTTGAGCAGGACCGGCGTGCAACCGCCATTACGGCCCAGGCGGGTGCTGCGGAATACACGCTGCGTCATTCGGTGGATCTCGACGTTGTCAGTGCAGACCGAATTCCCCTGGTCGCCGAGACCCGGCTAACCACCAGTGAAAGCTATCGTTACGATGAAACCAACGTGCTGGCAAAACAACGGGAAGAAGAATCCCTCCGCCAGCAACTGGATGATCGCCTTGCGCAACAGGTGATATTCCGCCTTGCTCCTTTGACGTCGGAGCGGATTGAGTCCATTCGGGCGCAGCACCGGCGCAATCAGGAAGCCGACGGCTCATCCACAGGCCAGCCATGAAAACCAATCCGGGACAGTTATCCCAGCTGCTGAAAAAAGGCCTGGCTCCGGTCTATCTTATTTCCGGGGATGAACCACTGCTGGTGCAGGAGTGTTGCGACCAGGTTCGAAAGGCCGCAAAGGACGCTGGTTTCCATGACCGCCTGACCTTCCATGCCGATCATCAACTGGACTGGAATGCTGTAGCCGATGAATTCAGCGCGATGTCGTTGTTCGCAGAGAAACGGCGCATTGAGATTCACCTGCCAACCGGCAAGCTTGGGGACGGCCGGGCGGTACTCGAGCGGGTGCTTCAGGAACCCCCTGAGGATATTATCCTGCTGCTGATCAGCGCCCGCCTGGACGCGGCCGAGACCCGCCGAAAATGGTACAAGGAACTCCAGGGCAAAGGCGTCCACGTTCCGGTATGGCCTGTCGATGCCGACAAATTTCAGGGCTGGCTCCAGCAGAGGGCCAGCAATCGTGGGCTCAGCCTGACCCGGGGTGCCCTGGCGATTATGAGCGAACGTCTGGAAGGCAACCTGCTTGCCGCCAGCCAGGAGCTCGACAGGCTGTCGCTGCTGGCGAACGGCAGCACCATCGACGAAGAAACCGTCGAACAGGCGGTTCAGGACAGCTCCCGGTTCAACGGCTTTGAACTGGTGACAGAACTGCTAAGTGGCCGGGCGCCGCACGCTGGCAAGATGATCACCGTCCTCCAGCAGGAGGGAGAAAACCCGCTGGGCCTGTTATCGGTTCTCAGCCGCGACCTCAACCTCCTGCTTGAGCTGAAGTCTTCGGCCGGCCAGTCTGAAAACCCGGCGGCTTTCCTGAAAAAACGGGGCGTGTTCCAGCCTCAAAGGGCGCGAGCCCTGGAGCAGGCCGCACGTCGGTTGAACCGGTCACAGTTGCACGACGCTATCGCCCTGTGCAGTCAGATCGACCGGGCGGCCAAAGGCTTCGACCCCCTGACTCCTTGGCATTATCTTCGGGATATGTCTGCCCTGCTTGCCGGCCGTTCCTGACCTGAGTCAAACTCTTTCCTCCTTGTCATCTTCTGGCACGGCAACCCCCTTGACAGTTTTTTACAATCGGGCGCATTGTAAGAACACCATCAATCCAAGGAGGTGCTTGAAATGAGTCTTCAAGAAGAGCTCAAGAAGCTGTCGGAAAAGGTAAAACAGTACCGGGATGAAGCCCGCGTTCAGATGCATCTGGCCCGGGAAGATGTGAAGGACGAATGGGACGATCTAGAGCAGGACTGGGATCGGTTCAGAACCAAGATCGACCAGGTTCTGCATGATGCCGGGGATGCGTCCCAGGAAGCCCGCCAGACCGCCGAGAAACTGGGCGAAGATCTGAAAACCGGTTACCAGAACATTCGCAACAAACTGAAGTAAAACTGTTAACCCGTTAACACTACGCCACAAATTTCTACCTCAGAGGCTCCGTGGATTGGAGCCTCTGTGCCATACTTCACAGTATCAGTGAACAAAGCGTCATATTTTTGACCCGCTTGATCAGATCCTGATCGGTCCTGATTAAAGGGCCCGTATTGCCAGGGCGCCCAAGTACACTGCGAGGTATAAAAGGCGTATGAAAAGACTCTTACTGATACCCACAGCTCTCAGCCTGTTACTGACGACCACCCTCGTGATTGGCCAGAATATCCGGTTCAGCGATCCCGAGACCGTCGTTACCGAGCACTTCTGGGGCGACCTATACGCCAGTGGCGGTAATTCCTTCTTTTGTGACACCCCTTTCACCAGCAAAGGCTTTATCCTGACAGACGGGTACGTTTACCCACTGGCAGATATCCGCAGTGCCCTGGACTGCGGTACATCGCGCCAGTGTGAGCAGGACAACCGCTACCGGCAGATCGCTTCCGACCTGCATAACATGATACCGGTGCGAAGCCGAACCGAGATGGGCCGCCGCAACGCCCGCTACGAAGAACTCGGCTCGTCGGTGACCGAGGATGAATGCGGTATTCGCAAGAGCGCCCAGTTCTTTGAGCCGCCCGTGCGCGTCAAAGGCGATGTCGCCCGCACCGTCGCCTATATGGTGGACACCTATAACCTGCCCTGGCTAGGCTCCTCTGCCGTTTTCAAGGGATGGAACCGAATCGACCCTCCGGATGATGGCGAGCTGACACGTCACCGGCGCATTGCTGACATCCAGGGCAACGACAATCCTTTCGTTACCAATCCAGAGAGAATGGAGCGACTGTGAGGTTCTGAGACACCAACCTCATTAGCAGTGAGCCACAAAAAAACAGGCCCGAAGGCCTGTTTTTTTGTGTGTGGCTATTGCCGGCGGATTCAGAACTCTTCTGCCGTCAGCGCCATCATGGATTCGCTGCCACTGCGGATACCCTCGGCCAGGGAGACCGTTTTTGGCAGCAGGCGGTCAAAGTAGAACCGGGCTGTCTTCAGCTTACCACTGTAGAAACCAGAGGTATCACTTTCAGCCTGGGGCGCAGCGGCTTTAACCATCTTCGCCCACATGTAGCCCAGAGCCGTCAAACCGAACAGGTCCAGGTAGTCTACAGAGGCCGCGCCGACGGCGTTCGGGTTATCGCCAGCCTGCTTGATCACGTGCTCGGTGACGTCGTCGAGACGCTCAACCGCTGCAGCAAGAGGCTCCAGGAACGGACGCAGGTTTTCGTCGCCACTGTTTTCCTCCAGGAAATTCGCCACATCCTGGGCGAACAGCTCATAGAGTTTGCCCTGGCTGCCAACCACCTTCCGCCCCATCAGATCCAGTGCCTGGATTCCGTTGGTACCCTCATAGATCTGGGTAATGCGGCAGTCACGAACCAGTTGCTCCTGGCCCCACTCGCGGATGAAACCATGGCCACCGAAGACCTGCTGCCCCATGATGCAGGCATCCAGGCCCCGATCGGTCAGGAAAGCCTTGGCTACCGGCGTGAGCAACGCCACCATGCCTTCAGCGTGCTTGCGGCGCTCATCATCCTCGGCGTACTTGGAGATATCCAGCCACTGAGCCACATAGGTTGAGAAAGCGCGACCGCCTTCCACATAGCCTTTCATGGTGAGCAGCATGCGGCGGACGTCAGGGTGCACGAGGATCGGGTCTGCGGCTTTCTCGGGCTGTTGGGCACCGGTCGGCGCCCGGCTCTGAATGCGATCCAGGGCGTATTCCCGTGCGCTTTGCAGAGAAGCCTCAGCAGCGCCGATGCCCTGGATGCCTACGCCCAGACGTTCGTAGTTCATCATAGTGAACATGGCGGCCAGGCCCTTGTTCTCCTCGCCAACCAGCCAGCCTTTGGCGCCATCAAAGTTCATGACACAGGTAGCCGAGCCCTTGATGCCCATCTTCTTCTCGATCGAACCACAGCTGAAGCTGTTGCGCTCTCCGAGGGAGCCGTCGTCGTTTACCAGGAACTTGGGCACCAGGAACAGGGAAATGCCTTTGGGCCCCTTGGGCGCATCCGGTAGCTTGGCGAGAACCAGGTGAATGATGTTCTCTGCCATGTCGTGCTCGCCCCAGGTAATAAAGATCTTGGTACCTGTGACGTTGAACGACCCGTCGTCATTGGGCTCAGCCTTGGTGCGGATAATACCCAGGTCTGTGCCGGCATGGGGTTCAGTGAGGTCCATGGCGCCAGACCAGACGCCGGAGTACATGTTCGGCAGGTACTTTTCTTTCAGTTCCTGGCTACCGTGGGCGTCCAGGGCCAGACAGGCGCCAGCGGTCAGCATGGGTGCCAGGCCAAACGCCATGTTGGCGCCCTGCATCATTTCCTCAAACTGGGCCACCAGAGTCTTGGGCATACCCATTCCGCCGAAATCCGGATTACCACCGAGTCCGTTCCATCCGCCTTCAACGATGGTCTGGTAGGCTTCCTTGAAACCGTCCGGAGAGGTCACCTCACCGTCATTCCACTTGCAGCCCTGCTCGTCACCCTCGCGATTCAGGGGCGCGAGAACACCACTGCTGATCTTGCCGGCTTCCTCAAGAATGGCGTCGGCCGTTTCCGGGTCCACATTCTCGGCAACCTTGGGCAGTGAGGCCCACAGGGCGGGGGCATCAAAAACCTCGTTCAGAACGAAGCGCATGTCACGTAGGGGTGCCTGATAATCAGCCATCTAAAACTCTCCAAAAATTCTGTCAGTCTGTTCAGGTGGCAATGGGGCCGGTGTTCCGGCCGGTCACACCTGCTCGGGCTATGTGTCCGCTGAAGATTATTTTTATGGGCCGTTATTCTACCCTAAAAGCGGATCGTAACTCATGAAAAAAGCCCGCCTCCAGGGAGCGCGGGCTTTCTATCCTAAGGAACCGTCCTTCGGTGCCCGCGCCTTAGATGGCGAAGGCTTCCTCTGGCATGTCCATCAGGCTGTCAGCGCCGGCCAGCATGCTTTCTGCGTGGCCTTTGGCACGGGGCAGCATGCGCTTGAAGTAAAAGCGAGCAGTCTGCACCTTGGCGTTGTAGAACATTTCTTCAGAGGTGCCCTCGACCATCCGGTCCAGAGCGACCTTGGCCATGCGGGCCCACAGGTACGCGAATACCGCGTAGCCGGAGTACATCAGGTAGTCCACAGAGGCCGCACCGACTTCCTCGCGGTTCTTCATGGCAGACATACCGATCTTGGTGGTCAGCTCGCCCCATTCCTTGTTCATGGCCGCCAGCGGCTCGATGAATTCCTTCAGCTGCTCATTGTCTGCATTTTCCTTGCAGAACACGTGAACCTGCTTGGTGAAGCCCTTCAGGGATTCGCCCTGGGTCATCAGAACCTTGCGTCCCAGAAGATCCAGTGCCTGAATACCGGTGGTACCTTCGTAGATCATGCCGATACGGGCGTCACGAACGTTCTGCTCCATACCCCACTCGGAGATAAAGCCGTGGCCACCGAATACCTGCATGCCCAGGTTGGCTGCCTCGTAACCGATCTCGGTCAGGAACGCCTTGGCGATCGGGGTCAGGAAGCCCAGCGCTTCGTCCGCTGCACGACGCTCTTCTTCGGTCTTGCCGCTGTGAACGATGTCGGCCTGCTGCGCGGTCAGGTAAATCAGGGCGCGGGCGCCTTCGGCAACCGCCTTCTGGGTCAGCAGCATGCGACGTACATCCGGGTGAACGATGATCGGATCGGCAATGCCTTCCGGATTCTTGGGGCCACTCAGTGAACGCATGGCCAAACGCTCCTTGGCGTAGGCCAGTGAGCCCTGGAAGCCCAGCTCGGCGGCACCCAGACCCTGGATGGCGGTCCCGATACGAGCGGTGTTCATGAAGGTGAACATGCAATTCAGGCCCTTGTTCTCCGGCCCGATCAGCCAGCCTTTGGCGCCGTCGAAGTTCATTACGCAAGTGGCGTTGCCGTGGATACCCATTTTGTGCTCGATGGAACCGCAGGAAACGGCGTTGCGTTCACCAGCAGAGCCATCTTCGTTCGGCAGACACTTGGGCACGATAAACAGGGAGATACCCTTGGTGCCTTCCGGTGCGCCTGGCAGACGTGCCAGAACGATGTGGACGATGTTCTCGGCCATGTCGTGCTCACCGGCGGAGATAAAGATCTTGGTACCGGTAATGGCGTAGGTGCCGTCGGCGTTGGGCTCAGCCTTGGTACGCAGGGTGCCCAGATCGGAACCACAATGGGGCTCGGTCAGGCACATTGTGCCGGTCCACTCGCCGCTGATCAGCTTGGTCAGGTACGTCTGCTTCTGCTCTTCGGTACCATGCTCCTCGATGGTGTTGGTCGCACCATGGCTCAGGCCGGGATACATGCCGAAAGACCAGTTGGCGGTACCGACCATCTCACTCATGACCAGACCGAGGGAATGCGGAAGCCCCTGGCCACCGTAGTTGGGATCGGCCGTCATGGATGGCCAACCACCCTCAACGTACTGCTGGTAAGCTTCCTTGAAGCCGGTCGGCGTCTTGACGCCTTCTTCGCTCCAGGTACAGCCTTCCTTGTCGCCCACCTGGTTCAGGGGAGACAGAACCTGCTCACAGAACTTGGCACCTTCCCCGATAATGGCATCCACCATATCCGGAGTGGCGTCTTCGGCACCTTCCAGGTTGGCGTAGTGCTGCTCGCTGTTCAGCAGCTCGGTCATTACGAATTTGATGTCACGCAGGGGCGCTTTGTAGTCAGGCATGGAATCCACCTCGGTTTTCGGTCTCAGCTGAAACAGGTTTGACAGCTTCTGGCCTTGGGTTTGCTCAGACACTGCAACGCACTGCGCTGCAGCCTTAATTAAACACTTGTTTGAAACATACGTTTAGAGGCACAGAATTGTCAATAGCCGGATGCAAAATTTGTGTAGCGGTGTGTCACCAGATCACGCGCCACAACAGTGCATTCGCAGCACCATCGAACGGTAACTGCGGGAAATTTATGGAGGGATTGAAGGTTGGGAAGACCGAGCTCAGGCAGAGACGGTTTCGAACGAGGAGGCACGAGTTTCTTCGCCGTCCCCCATGGCAGAAACCTCCCGGTAGGCATTACTTGCAACCCTTGAGGAACCGGGATCGGAAGCGAGCTCTGACTGGGCCTGAAGCATGATCTGCATGGCCTGGGCTGCGACGGCCCTGTCCTGCCCCGACGGCTCCGCCGGCGCCATGGCCGCTGCACGCACAACCCGCATTTTTTCAATGGTAGCCTGGGGATCCCCCTGCACCGGGGACAAGTCGATGGAGACTTCACCACCCACGGCGTACTGTGCACCATCCGGGCCTCGCTGATAGGTGAAGGACATGGCACCAGCATACTGGCCACCCACCGCCTGATGCGCAGCCTCATGGGCACGGACCTCGCGGTCCCGGGCCTTGAGTTCGGTCAGTTGTTTGAGCTCAGCATCCGTCAGCCCCTGCGGGTTGTCTGCAACATTCTCACCGGGCCCGGATTCTGGATTTTCCCGCGCAGACTCGGCTTTACCAGACGCTTCAGTGGCTCTGCCACCGACAGAAGGGGTTTCAGGTTCCGCCTCTGGCGAGCCGGCTGTTTGAATACGTGGAGAAACCTGTCCGGGAGGAGATACCCCAGAAAACGAGGGGAACATAGGGGGAACAGAGGAAAGCACGTGCGCAGCGCCCTTTCAGGTATCAGGCCATGACGTCCAGAAGCGTTCCGAGCGTTTCATCGGCGGTTTTTACAACCTGTGCAGACGCCTCAACACTTCGCTCGTATATCTTCAGATCAACAATCGGCTCTATGAGATTGCCCGCACCCTCAGCAGTGCCCTGGGGCCCGTCAGTGCCGCCCCGGGCAATCTTTCTGGCGGCATTGTCTATGCCGACCATGCCATCCTGAATGCCCTGAATCCCAACTGCGAGTGTATTGTTGATCATAACCACGGTGCCTGATGACCATTAATTGACTCAATTAAGCCACAATCCTGGTCATTTTTCAAACAACACGTCAATGTTGAGGTATCCCGCCAGCATTTCCGGACGTGACTCCTCAAGCCAGGGAAGGATACCCAGGCAGGGCGCCCCCATGTGGTTCACCAGGTAATTCAGGGTATCCTGCTCGCAATTCATAGGCTCGGATTCAGTGCGATTGGCAACCCACCCGGCCAATCTCAGTCCGTCACTCCTGATGGCTTCCGCTGTCAGCAACGCATGATTGATACAACCCAGACGCAGCGAAACCACCAGAATAACCGGCATCGCCAATTGGCGAGCAAACTCCGAGTAGGTTTCCCGATCATTGAGAGGGACTCGCCAGCCTCCGGCACCTTCCACGAGCAAGAGATCTGCCGGTCGAATCTGTAATCCCCGACAAAAACCGACAAGGCGATCAGAGGTAATATGGCGACCAGCCTGCTCAGCCGCCACGTGCGGCGCTATGGCGGGCTCAAGCGCCACCGGGTTGATCAGTTCGTAGGCCAGGGGCTCGGTGATGGCATTCTGCAACACCAGGGCGTCCTCGTTACGGAGCCCCTCCTGCGTGCGGTCACAACCCGAGGCGATAGGCTTCATCGCCAGAGTATGCTTACCCATGGCCCGGGCCGCGCGGAGAATTGCCGCCGACACCATGGTTTTGCCCACACCCGTATCAGTACCTGTTACAAAGAACGATTGCTTGGCCATTATGACGTCCTGTTACCGGAGCACCGTTTCCGTGCCATCTTCTTCTGTTTTCGCCGAGTATTAACTTTTCTGCCAGTATATCCAGGCGGCCTCGTAACTTGCCATGACAGTCCCGTCCGCCTGCTTCGGATAGTTGCTGCACATTGCCCGCATCCTGCCGGGCGCCGTGACCGCCCGTCGACGCCCCGCGCCGCGGAAGCCTGCTCCGAGGAATCGAAGCTCCCCCGCCAGGGACATGGGTGAATCATAGGGTAGCCTGATGGTGCGGGTTTCGAGGGCTGCGTCATGCAACTCAGCACGTACCTTCGCCTGCAGGGCAAGCTCGGTTTCGAAACGATTGACGTGTTGGTGCTCGGGATCTGCCGCTTGCCAGGCTGCTTTCAGTTCACTCAGTGTGCCATCCAGAAGCGTGGATACCATCAGCAACCCACCCGGACGAAGAACCCGCCGGCATTCCTGAAGGACGGCACAGGGGTCATCGCACCACTGGATCATGAGGTTGCTGAAAATCAGATCATAGCTCTCATCGGGCAACGGCAGGCGTTCAGCGTCTGCCAGAAGCCAACGGATCGCCTCGGGGCTGTTCTGGCGGGCTTCCCGCAACATGCCCGGCGACAGATCCACCCCCGTCAGAAGCTCCATTTGCCCCATATCCGCAAGCTTGCGCGTGAACCACCCAGTGCCACAACCAAGATCCAGGATACTCGATTCAACCTGCCGACTGCCCCGGGACTGGAGTTTCTGCAGCATGGTGTTACCCATGAATCGCTGCAGCCTGGAAGCACGTTCATAGGTCCCGCTGGCATTGCCAAAACCACGGGCAATATCCGATTTCAGGGTAAGGGAGGCACCCACCGGCACCGCATTCATAATGCCCATGACAAATCCCTTTGCGCCGCAAAAAATGTCTGTATCGCATCCCAGCAGTCTGCAGCCGAACAGCCGCCAGGCCAGTGTGCCATCCCCGGAACCAGCGCATGGCTACTTGAAGCCGGCAACTCAAGGTCCTCCGCCCGGCACGCGACAACAATGTCGTTCTCGCCTATCACGTGAAGCGCGGGAGTGGCCAGCGAACGCCAGAGAGCTCTCTGGTCGCCGGTTTCCAGCCATGCAAGACTTTCGCAGAGGTAATCGTGGGAAACCAGGGTGCCCTTTTCGAGCCAGGGTTTAAGCTTTTGCCGCTCCTGCTTCTCGTTCGCAGCCCCATTGATCATCAGCAGGAGAAAATGCAGCCAGTACCGCTGAGGGTCCCGTTGGATGCCGAGGGAGAACGCTTTGAAATCCCGGTCGTTCATGCCATGGGGCCAGCTTTCGTCAGCAACAAACCTGGGAAAGCCCCCCAGCGTTATGGCGCAGGATACCGAGCCCGTCTCTCGCGCAGCGGCTTCCATGACAACCTGACTGCCCAGGGACCAACCCATCCAGACCGAGGGCTCCGGGTACAGCGATAGCAGCTCATCGGCCACCTCTGAAACGGAATGACAACGGGCCAGCAATTCATCGTCGAGCGAAACCGGCACAACCTCACCCAGCCAGAAATCATAGAGCTCAGACAACATCTCCGCACGAACGCCCCAGCCGGCGACCACCACCAGACGCAAAGAGACCTTGCCCGAATTCATATCGCCATTTCCGGCTTTTGAACCAGATAACGGCACTCTGACAGCGCGCTCAACAGACAATCGAGATTCTCCTGAGAATGTGCGGCACTGAACGTAACCCGCAGACGCGCCTCACCCACCGGAACCGTAGGCGGACGAATCGCCGAGACCAGCAAACCACGCTCCTCCAACGCCTGACTCAGCGCCAGCGCATCGTGGTTATCGCCAATCATGATAGGCTGGATCGGCGTTCGTGAAGGCATCAATGTGTACCCCATGGCGGACGCCTCCCTGCGAAACCGGGACACCAGGCCCAGCACATGATCACGACGCCCCTGGTCCCGCGCAATAATATCCAGACTCGAAAGGGTCGCCATGGCCAGCGCCGGCGGCATTGCCGTGGTATAAATATAGGTCCTGGCCTTCTGAACCAGATAGTCCATCAGCATTGACGGCCCGGCCACAAACGCACCACTGGTCCCAACCGCTTTGCCGAGGGTACCGATAAGAACCGGCACATCCTCCTCTGACAACCCCATCTCGGCCACACTGCCCCGCCCTTCAGGCCCCAGAACACCGATCCCGTGAGCGTCGTCGACCACCAGTAACGCATCGTGGACACGGCAAACCCGAGCCACCTCCGCCAACGGTGCAATGTCACCATCCATGCTGAACACACCGTCGGTCACCACCAGCTTGTGCCCGGACGTCTCCGCCAGCATCGCCTCCAGCGCCGACACATTGCCATGGGCATAGCGCCGAACCCGGGCCCGACTCAGTATACAGCCATCGATGATAGAGGCGTGATTCAGCCGATCCGAAAAAATCGTATCACCCCGCCCTGCCAGCGCCGAAATAACGCCCATATTGGCCATGTAGCCAGTGGAAAAAAACAGCGCCGAACTACGGCCGGTAAACTCCGCCAGACGAAGCTCCAACTGGTGATGAGCATCATGGTGACCACAGATCAGATGGGATGCTGCGCCCCCGAGCCCTGTCTCCGGAAGCGCATTACGAAGGGCCTCGATATTGGCAGGATTATTGGCAAGGCCAAGATAATCGTTGCTGCAGAAAGACAGCAAAGGTTTGCCGTCAGCAACAAGAGAAGGCTTCTGGGGGCCGGTTACCTGCCGGCGGGTCCGATATAGACCGGCCTGCTTACGCTCTTCGAGTTCGAGGGCAAAGTCCCGCACGATAGCACCTGGAGGTTAACTCATCGGCCCGGGCAACGAGCGGGTAAGGCTCCCCGGGATTGTAATGGGCCAATACTCAGGCAGATTCCCGAGTAGCGTCATAGAACATGTGACGAGTCGCCTCATACTCCACAGCCTCCGCAATCGCCTCCTCTTCCTGCTCCTCAGAGGCACACTGCTCCCGCTGCTCCGGGCGGATTCCCAGACGCTTGAACAACAGCATATCGGCATCAGCCTCGGGATTGGCGGTGGTCAGCAGCTTCTCACCGTAGAAAATCGAATTGGCACCGGCCATGAAACACAGCGCCTGCATCTGCTCGTTCATATTTTCCCGGCCTGCCGACAGACGCACGTGGGAAGCTGGCATCATGATCCGCGCCACCGCAATAATGCGGATGAACTCGAACGGATCCAGATCCTCCACATCCTCCATGGGCGTGCCCTTTACCTTGACCAGCATATTCACCGGCACACTCTCCGGATGATGGGGCAGATTCGCCAGCTGAACCAAAAGGCCAACCCGGTCATCCTCGTCTTCACCCATGCCCATGATGCCGCCGCAGCATACTTTCATGCCGGCCTTGCGAACGTTGTCCAGGGTATCCAGCCGGTCCTGGTAGGTCCGCGTTGTGATGATGTGGCTGTAGTACTTCTCGGAGGTATCCAGATTGTGGTTGTAGTAATCCAGTCCGGCATTGGCCAGTTCCACTGCCTGTTCTTCTTTGAGCATGCCGAGGGTCATGCAGGTCTCGAGACCCAGGGACTTCACCTGTTTGACCATGTCCAGAACATAAGGCATATCTTTCTTCGAAGGACTGCGCCAGGCGGCGCCCATGCAAAACCGGGAAGCCCCCTTCTGTTTTGCGGCCTTGGCTTCCGCCACCACCTTTTCAATTTCCAGCAGCTTTTCTTTTTCAAGCCCGGTGTTGTAATGACCGCTCTGCGGGCAGTACTTGCAGTCTTCCGGGCAGGCGCCGGTCTTGATCGACAGCAGAGTGCTTACCTGCACTTCATTCGGGTCGAAGTGCTGGCGATGCACGCTCTGGGCACGGAACAGAAGATCGTTAAAGGGGAGCTCGAAAAGCTCGCGGGCTTCCTGCAGTGTCCAGTCGTGGCGGAGTTCTGTAGCGGTCATGTAAAAGTCCTGTTAACCTTTCCCGGTCTCTGGGTTTACGGATGAATCAGATGATAAAGGGACTGAACTTGCTGTCAACCTTGATGAAGCAAAAGGTTAACAGCATCAAGCAGGGCGGACTGTGTGTCGCCTGCCTTTCTTCTCATGCTTTCAACGGCTTATGCCAACCTTGCCGGGACGATCTACCGGTTAACCACTGGCGCTGCCGCTGCTGCGCACTGCCCCTCGCCTTTCCATCCTCGGAACTGCTTTGTGGCGACTGCCTGAAATACCCGCCACCTTTTGATAATGCCTGCGTGCCCTGGCGCTACCAGTTTCCGCTGGACGGTATGATCGGCCGCTACAAATACCATGGCCAGCGTAAGTTCGGGCGGCCATTGATGGCGGATTTCGCCAGTTTTCTTGAACAGGAACTGGGCGCTGGCAAGATAGCCAGACCGGACACACTGGTGCCCTCACCGATGGATGAGAAGCGACGGCGGCAGCGGGGGTTCAATCAGGCCCAGGACATTGCCGAGACCATAGGGGGACACCTGAACATTCCTGTGGCTACCGGATTGGTGAAGCGCGTCCGGCGGGTTCGGGCGCAGCGAGAGTTGAACCGGGAGGCGCGGCTGGCGAATCTTCGCGGGGTGTTTGAGGTCGTTTCGGAGGTGCCTGAGCGGGTCGCCATTGTGGACGATGTGGTGACGACGGGGGCGACGGTTCGGGTTTTGGCTTCGGTTCTTCGGGAGGCCGGGGCGCGGGAGATTCAGGTTTGGGCTTTGGCTCGGACGCCCGGTTAGTGTTATTCGATACCTCTCTTCAGAGCATGCATCAGCCGGGGTGGCCTTCCCGGGATACGCTACGAGCACATCCATGTGCGCTTGTTTCGGGCCATCCTTGGCCCTCTACAATCCCGGGAGGGCCACCCCGCCTGACGCCCAGACTTCTGAGCCCGCTAATCAGTCCAGCTTCTTCTGTACAAAATCTGCTATCGCCAAACACGAGGTCAAACCCGGCGACTCGATGCCAAAAAGGTTAACCAGCCCTTTCACTCCGTGATCCTCCGGCCCATCAATTCGGAAATCCGCAAAGCCGCCATCAGGTCCGGTTAACTTGGGGCGGATGCCGGCGTAGGCGGGTTGAAGTCGGGCCGGGTCGAGGGCTGGCCACCATTGGCGGATGCCTCTGGCGAAGGTTTCCTGGCGGTTTGGGTCGACGGTGTAGTCTTCCGTTTCGATCCACTCCACGTCGGGGCCGAAGCGGGCCTGGCCGGCGAGATCGAGGGTGAGATGAACACCGAGGCCACCCGGTTCCGGGACCGGGTAGATCAGGGTTTTGAAGGGTGTTCGGCCGCTGTAACTAAAGTAGACGCCCCTGGCGAGCCACTGCCGGGGTTTGTATTCGTCGGGCAGGCCAGCCCAATTTTTTGCCAGCGGTACGGCCGCTAGGCCGGCGGCGTTGATGACGTTTTTCGCTTTCAGGATCAGCGGATGATCGCCTCCCACGTGGAGACGATTCCAGTGGCTGTACGATTCAGCGGCCACCACGGGTGACCGGAGGACCAGTTGGCCGCCGGCATCCTCGAGCTCGCCGAGCAAAGAGAGCATCAAACCATGACTGTCGACGATACCGGTTTCCGGCGACCAGAGCCCCGAACTGGCTCGGATGTCCGGCATTTCCCGGCTGATTCGGTCTGCGTCATGCAGGGCCAGCTCAACGCCGTTGCGCGCTGCAGCGCCCTGAATATCCCGGAGTTTGCCATTCTGTGATTGGTCGGCCGCGACAATCCATTTGCCGCATTTCCGGTGTTCGACTTTATGGGTCCGGCAATACTCATAGAGCCGCTGTCGGCCATCAACGCACAATTCCGCTTTCAGTGACCCTTCCGGGTAGTAGATGCCAGCATGAATGACCTCGCTGTTGCGGGAGGATATCCCCTCACCAAAGCGGCCCGCGGCTTCCAGTACAATCACATCATGTCCGGCTCTGGCGAGGGCGCGGGCAATGGCAAGCCCAACAACGCCAGCGCCGATTACAACGGTCTGGTTTTCAAGGACTTCTGTCGACACTTACGCTTGCCCCGGATCTACTGACAACGCACTGAGCTTACCCCATCCTGCCATCCCTGCAAAAACCGGCCAGGGAAGGCTCAACACATTACTCGAGAGCCCATACCGGTTATACTGGCGTCCGGAAAGAAGTGCATGGAGCCCGGCGTATGATGTCTGACAGGAAGCAGTTTGTTCTGGTAATGGTGGTGGCCGCCCTGTTCGTCGGGTGGCTGGGCTGGCGTGGCTTTGAGGTTATCAGCCTCAATGAGCGCCTCAAGTCAGACACCATGGTTGCCAGCTATCCCTACAAGCACCGGGTGCTCAGGGTGGAGGGCGATACTGCCATCATGAGTTCGCTGCGATCCCACACCACCTCTACCCATAAGGCCCTGAGTGCGGTATTCCCGAGTATGCGAAACCTCGGCGACAGTCACCGGGACTGGCAGCGTGCCGAACGGGAACTGGCACAGGTACAGGCCCGTGCTGGAGATGTCGTGCTTGGAGCGTCGGGCATCAGCCGAATCCGCTGGGAACTGGATGAAAACTGGTACCATCTGCAATCCATGAAGTCCAAATACGACACAAGGCTCTGAAACGTCCCCATATGACCCATGACCCTTCACTTGCAGCATCCACCCATCCCTACGATTCCCTGACTCCCGATACCATTCTGGACGCGATGGAAGACGCCGGATTTGCAGTCAGCGGACGGCTCTTCGCGTTGAACAGCTATGAGAATCGGGTGTATCAGGTGGGATTGGACGAGGGCGCCCCGGTCATCACCAAATTTTACCGGCCCGGCCGATGGAGCGAGGCGGAAATCCGGGAGGAGCATGACTTCACCCTGGAGCTGCTGCAGGCGGACATTCCCGTTGTTGCACCATTGAAGCTGGCTTCCGGAGACACCCTCGGGCGCCATGGCGAATTCCTGTTCGCCGTTTTTCCGCAGCGCGGGGGCCAGGCGCCGGACACGAGCGTGACCGACACCCTGTACCGATTGGGGCAATGGCTCGGTCAAATCCATAATATGGGTGCCCGCAAACCGTTTGCCCATCGCTCAAGCATCTCTCTGCTGGACGGCATCGAATCCAGTAACCGGCTTCTGGTGGACGGCGGTTGGATTCCGGCGGATCTCAGACCCGCCTGGGACAGTCTGATCCCTGACCTGCAGATGCAGTGCGCCGCCCGTGTCGATGAGGCCGGCCCGGTCGAAACCTTGCGGATTCATGGCGACTGCCATGCCGGGAACATCCTGTGTCGGGACGAGCAGATGCTGTTCGTCGACCTGGACGATTGCCGCACAGGCCCGGCTATTCAGGATATGTGGCTGCTGCTGAACGGCGATGACGTTGAGCGGGGTGCCCAGCTCGGAGAACTGCTGGAAGGTTACGAGATGTTCCGTGATTTCAACCGTCGTGAGCGCCACCTGATCGAGCCACTGCGCTGCTACCGTCAGATTGCACACTGCGCCTGGCTCGCAAAACGATGGGACGATCCTGCGTTCCCACGCTTTTTCCCCTGGTTCGCTCAGCCACGATTCTGGTCAGACCAGATTCTTTCCCTCCGGGAGCAGTTATCAGCCCTTCAGTCTCCGGCCATCACCGTGCCAGGACAGTACTGACAACATTCTAAATTCTATTGATTCGAGGTAGGCATGAGCCAGAACGAGGCCCGTTACACTGTTCGCAGCCTGATTTTAACCGCAATCGTTGCCATCGTCGGCACCGTTCTTGTGCTGGAGATGAGCGGCAGGATCAGTCATACGGACAACAAGGACCATGTCCCGGTCGGTGATTTCCAGGCCATCCATATCACCGAGGGCGAAACCTTCCGTATGTCGCCCAAGTCATCGGAACTGCACGCAGTCTGCGAGAACGGCTACCTGGCTATTGCTGCGGATGTGGACCCTTCATTCCGGGGCATTCTGGTGGATTACAAGAACCGTGGCGTACGCTGTGCACGCCCTTCACCCATGGGAGCGCCCGCCCCACGGGCACCGGAGGCCCCGGCCACCGATGACTAAACCTCGCAGACCTTCGGCGCCTGAACAGGTAACGGACCGGCTGTTCGCCACTGAACGCCGGCCGGAGGATTTCCGATTCGACGCATCGGTAGCCAGGGTGTTCCCGGACATGATTCGCCGTTCTGTTCCGGGCTACACCACCATCATTCCGATGATCGAGGTGATCACCGAGCAATACGTCCAGCCGGGCTCCCACTGTTACGACCTGGGCTGTTCCCTGGGCGCCTCCACCCTTGCAATGCGCCACGGCATATCACACTCGGATTGCACTCTTGTCGGCGTGGACAACTCCAGCGCCATGATCGAACGCTGCGAGCATTATATTGCCCTGGACGACAACACCCTTCCCGTTACCCTGAGGTGCGAAGACATTCTGGACACCGAGCTCAACGACGCCTCGGTGACCACACTGAATTTCACCTTGCAGTTTGTCGATCCGGAAAAGCGGGCAAGCCTGCTCGCACGAATTGCAAAAGCCACCCGCCCCGGCGGTGTGCTGATCCTGTCAGAGAAAATCCGTTTCGAGTCCGAAGCCGAGCAGACCATCCAGACCCGGCTCCACCACGAGTTCAAACGAGCCAATGGCTACTCGGATCTTGAAATCAGCCAGAAACGCACGGCCATCGAGCAGGTTCTGATTCCGGAAACACTGTCGGCCCACAGGGCCCGGCTTGTGGAGGCGGGTTTCGATAATGTCGTGGTGTGGTACCAGTGCTTCAACTTTGTTTCCATGCTCGCCATCAAGGCTAACGAAACCGACGAATGACCATGGCAAATTTTGACTGGAACGCCCGGTTCGGGCCAATCATCAATGAACTTTCGGAAGAGGGCCTGGATCACTGGGCAGGTTTGCTCCGGCAGCAACTGGCCCACCGCTTTGAAGACCGTCCCCATGGCGACCTGGATCGCTGGCAGGCTGCCCTTGACCGCCTGCCCCAGCTTGAAAAGGTAACCGCGGAACTGGACCGTTCCGCCGTAACCCTGACCTCTTCGCAACCCCTGACCAGCGCCCAGCAGGAGCAACTGGAGCAGGGACTGCGGGGCCTGATGCCCTGGCGCAAAGGCCCGTTCGATTTCTTCGGTACCTACATTGATACCGAGTGGCGCTCTGACTGGAAGTGGGACCGGGTATCCCCCTATCTTTCAGACCTTTCCGGTCGCCGAATACTGGATGTCGGTTGTGGCTCCGGATACCACTGCTGGAGAATGCTGGGAGAAGGCGCCGGCCGGGTGATCGGCATTGATCCCGGGCTCCTGTTTCTGTTCCAGTTCTTCAGCGTCAAGGATTACCTTGGTGATGTACCCGTGGACTTGCTTCCAATCCGCATGGAAGATTTGCCCACAGGGCTCGAGACCTTCGATACCACCTTTTCCATGGGTGTCCTCTACCACCGACGGTCGCCACTGGATCATCTGCTTGAGCTCAAGGGGACACTTCGCCGGGGCGGCGAGCTGGTGCTGGAAACACTGGTGGTTGAAGGCCCTGAGGGGTTCAGCCTGATGCCCGAGGACCGGTACGGCCAGATGCGAAACGTCTGGTTCCTGCCCACCTGCGATACCCTGCTGCGCTGGCTGGACCGAACCGGCTTCCGCAATGCCCGGGTGGTCGATGTCACGGCGACAACCACCGAAGAGCAGCGCAGCACCGACTGGATGCGCTTTAACTCTCTGCAGGATTTTCTGGACCGGCAAGACCCGTCGAAAACGGTGGAAGGGTACCCGGGCCCCCTTCGGGCCACTGTCGTCGCGGAAAAGCCCTGAATACAAAAAAACCGCCGTGCCTTTCGGCAGGGCGGTTTTTTCATCCGTTAACGATCAGTCGCCAAACGGATGACGGAGTGTGATGGTTTCAATTCGATCAGGACCCGTGGAGATCACGTCGATCGGAGCCTCAATCTGCTCCTCCAGGAATCGAATGTAGGCCTTGGCGTTCTCTGGCAGCTGATCGACGCTGGTCAGCCCAACGGTGCTATCACTCCAACCAGGAAGCTCTTCGTAGACCGGCTCAATGTCCTTGTAACTGTCGCAGCCGATGGGGGGGCGGAAAATCTCGCCATTCGGGGTCTTGTAACCAACGCATACCTTCACGGTTTCCAGTCCGTCCAGGACATCCAGCTTGGTCAGACAAATGCCCGACACGCTGTTGATCTGGATGGCGTGGCGCAGTGCCACTGCGTCGAACCAGCCACATCGGCGGGCGCGGCCGGTGGTGGTACCCACCTCGTTGCCCTTGACCGCCAGGTGCTTGCCCATGTCGTCGAACAGCTCAGTGGGGAACGGGCCGGAACCAACGCGGGTGGTATAGGCCTTGGTGATACCCAGCACATAATCCAGGAACAGAGGGCCGAAACCGGACCCGGTGGCGGTGCCGCCGGCGGTGGTGTTGGAGGACGTCACGTACGGATAGGTACCCAGATCGATATCCAGCAATGAACCCTGGGCACCCTCGAACAGGATGTTTTCCCCGCGCTTGCGGAAGTCGTGCAACATATCGGTGACATCCGCCGCCATCGGCAGGATTTCCTCACCCATCTGCTTCAGCTCTTCAAGGGCGGCGTCGATGTCTTCGGCCTCTTCCTTGAAGTACTCGGTCAGGATGAAGTTGTGGTACGACATGATCTCGCGCAACTTCACCTCAAAATCGGCCGGGTTACACAGATCCCCCAGACGAAGGCCACGACGCGACACCTTGTCTTCATAGGCCGGTCCAATGCCGCGACCGGTCGTTCCGATCTTGTCGACACCACGAGCCCTCTCGCGGGCCTGGTCAATTCTGACATGCGTACGCAGGATGATTGGACAGGCCAGGCTGATGCGAAGGCGATCGCGAACAGCCACCCCATTGGCTTCAAGCTCACGCACCTCTTTCAGAAGGGCCTCTGGCGACAGGACGACGCCGTTACCGATCAGGCAATAAACGTGCTGTCGCAGAATACCGGAAGGAATCAGATGGAGCGCTGTTTTTTTGCCGTCAATTACCAGGGTATGACCGGCATTGTGCCCACCCTGAAAGCGGACAACCGCCGCAACCTTGTCGGTCAGCAGATCAACAATCTTACCCTTGCCTTCATCACCCCATTGGGTGCCCAGCACAACAACGTTTTTACCCATGATTCTCTCTCAATGCGGCTGCCCCGCAGGACAGGCGTTTCGCAAATTAACCTGAAATGAATTCACCGAAGCCCCGGAGGCATCAGCCCAGCTTCTGCACGACCCACTGGCCGCCCTGTTTTACCAGTTCCCGGTCACAGCCTCTGAGGACCGGATCGACGCCGTTATCTTCGGGCAAGGCCCGGACAACGGTTTCAGTCATTCGAAGACCGGAGATTACACCTTCGAGAGCGGGATCGTCCTCCGCTGGTGCCCAGACTGCGCCGGCCTTGCTTACTACCCGGTCACCCAGGGAGACCAGAGCCCGAATATCGAGACTGAACCCGGTTGCCGGACGGGCCCGGCCAAAATCACTGCCAATGGCATCATAACGGCCGCCCTTGGCGACCGAATCACCATGCCCCGGTACATAGGCGGCAAACACCAGGCCAGTGTGGTAGTTGTAGCCACGCAACTCACAGAAATCGAATCCGAAACGGATGTCCGGATAATCGCGGCCAAGCATGTCGGACACGCGCGCCAGCTGATCAAGGGCGGCATCCAGGTTGTCAGACGCACCCTGCAGGATCCGGCGCGCTTCCTGCAGTGCTTCCGGACCACCACTGACCCGGGCAAGCTCCCGCAGGCGAGCGCCCGCAGAGCCAGACGGACATTGACCCAGCAGCTCATCCAGCTCAGGTACCGATTTGCGGGCCATGGCGTCGAAAATGGCGGCTTCGGTATCGCGATCAAAATCCGCCTCGCCGATCAGGCTCTCATAGATGGCCACATGAGCAAGGTCCAGATGGATACGCGGCAAACCCGCCACCCGAAGAGCCTCTAGCATCAGGCTGATCACTTCCATGTCCGCCGCTTCCGAGCCACTGCCAAACAGCTCGCAACCGGCCTGGATAGGCGTTCGGCCAGTCAGCATGTGTCTTGGGCGGGTATGGAGTACGTGCCCGGCGTAGCAAAGACGAGTAATCCCTTCCTGGCCCAGGGTGTGGGCATCAATGCGGGCGGCCTGAGGTGTCATATCGGCACGAACGCCCATCATGCGCCCGGTCAGCTGATCGGTCAGCTTGAAGGTTTGCAGTTCCAGATCATGCCCGGTCCCGGTAAACAGGGATTCGAGATATTCGATAAGCGGTGGGATCACCAGCTGGTAACCCCAGCGCTGGCAGGTATCCATTACATCCCGACGCAGGGATTCGATCCGTCCGGCCAGCGGTGGCAGAATATCCTCTACCCCATCTGGCAGTAACCAGCGATCAGATACTGTCATGAGATTCCGTTGTCCGTTATATCCACTCCGGCACAGATGGCTGGGGGATCACACAGGATTTAAGGCGGCACTTGGTAAAAGCCCGACACAAAACCGGCAGAATTTTACACGGTTGGCGGACACAAAAAAACCGGAATACGGAGGTATTCCGGTTTTTGGTCTCAGCCTGCAGGGTTAACGGGCGCCCTGCGGATCGTTCAGGAATTTCATGAACGCGCTTTCGGAATCGATCACCATGATGTCATCCTTGCTCGCAAAGGTCTTGCGATAGGCCTCCAGGCTACGATAGAAGCTGTAGAAATCAGGATCTGAGCCATAGGCTTCCGAGTAGATTCTGGCCGCTTCACCGTCACCTTCACCACGGGTTTCCTCTGACTGGGCGAAAGCCGTTGCCAGAACCACCGTTCTCTGGCGGTCCGCGTCAGCACGAATCCCTTCGGCCAGTTCCCGCCCCCTTGAACGGAATTCCTGGGCCAGCTTTTCCCGCTCGGTCGCCATACGCCGGAAAACGTTTTCACTGACCTGCCCCGGAAATTCGATCGCTTTCACCCGAATATCCAGAACCTCGATACCGAACTCGTTCTGAGCGGTCTGATTCACCCGATCCCGCAGGGTATGCATGAGCTCGTCCCGCTGGCCGGAAACCACTTCAACCATGGTCCTGACACCGAACTCATCCCGAAGCCCGTTATCCACACGGGAGGAGAGGAGGGACTGGGCCCGGAACTCATCGCCACCGGTTGCCCGGTAGAACTGGTCCACATCCCGGATTTTCCAGGCAATGTAGGAATCCACATCGAGAGGCTTTTTCTCCACCGTCAGATACTGCCGGGATGGCAGATCCATGGTCAGAACCCGGATGTCGAACTCGCGGACCTGGTCAATGACCGGAACCTTGAAATGAAGCCCGGCCTCTATGTCGGTCTCTACCAGCTCACCGAACCGGAGCATAACGCCCCGATGGGTTTCCGGAATGATGTACACACTGGACAACACCAGCAGGACAACGATAAGGGCGCCTGCAAGGCCCACTACACCTTTAGGTCCCATAATTATCTGCTCCTCCGAACGGTAGTATCCTGCCTGGTTCGCAGTTCCTGAAGAACCTGATCAGTCAGAGTCTGAATGTCCAAATCACCCTGGTTGCCACCGGAAGACGATCCACCACTGCGGGGCAGGGAACCCTGGGTCAGACGATCAAGCGGCAGGTACATCATGTTGCCACTGCTCTCTGTGTCCACGAGGATCTTGCTGCTGTTAGCCAGAACCGTCTCGACGGTCTGCAGATACAAGCGTTCACGGGTAACCTCTGGAGCCATCTGATAGGCGTTCAGAAGCTCCATGAATCGCGCAGTCTCACCACGTGCACGCTCGATCACTTCCTCTTTATAAGCATTCGCTTCTTCAATCATACGCTGGGCCTGACCTCGGGCCTCGGGTACAACCTTGTTGCGATAGGTTTCCGCTTCTTCCTTGACACGCTGCTCGTCTTCCCGGGCACGCTGCACCTCACGGAACGCATCCTGAACGGCCGAAGGCGGCTGGGTGCTCTCAACGTTGACCCGCACAAGCTCAAGGCCGGTACCATAATCCGCAAGGAAGGTCTGGAGCCTTTGTTCGACGCGGACAGCGAGTTCCGCACGCCCTTCGGTCAAAACGTCATCCAGCGTGGAGCTGCCCACCTCATGACGAATGGCGCTGTCGGTAGCGAAAGCCAGAGCCTCATTGGAGTCCCTGACGTTCAATACATAGGCTTCAGCGTTGCCAACGCGGTACTGAACCTGCAGATCCACCGTAACCAGGTTCTCATCCTGGGTCAGCATCTGGCCACTGGACTCGGCGGTTCGCACGTTAGTGACGCGCACCTTGGTGACATTATCAATCAACGGCACTTTGAATCGCAGGCCGGGGTTTTCGGTCTTGTGGTATTCACCAAAACGCAGTACGACGGCCCTTTCCTGCTCGTCCACCGTGTAGAAGGACTGAAATATGACGTAACCAACCACCAGGATGGCCGCCAATGCGAGAATTGCACCGAAGCCGCCGGCGCTTCCGCCGCTACTGCTGCCGCCACCACCGGACTTGCCACCTTTACCACCCAACATCTTGTTGAGCTTATCCAGACCCTTTTTCAGTGCCTCATCGAGGTCTGGCGGACCCTGATCATTGCCGCGTCGACCACCACCGGTACCCCAGGGGTCATTGTCGTTACGGTTTCCACCCGGTTCGTTCCAGGCCATAGTGCTCTCCGTTACTGACTTATAGATAGAATGGCTGCAAATACTAGGGATTTATCGTCGCCCCGGCAATAGCCGCCAAGGTTTCAGGCGCGTCCAGCGTCCAGTCTGACTGAATTTTCGTTCACTCCGGCCCGACTCAAAAGCTGCTGCCAGTCCCGATTCTGCAGGCGCACCTCCAGAACCGAATCCCCCGTATCCCGGTGCTCCTCGCTCACCACGGAACCCGCTTCGTGCAGCAGCGCGCGCAGTTTGCCATCGGCGGGGCCAAGCAGGACAAAATGATGAACAACGTCTTCGGCAACCCTCTCGACGATCGCGTCAAACAACCCTTCCAGACCTTCGCCGGTTACCGCAGACACCCAGGCCCGTACCGGAACACCCTCTTCATTGCGCTCGACTCGCGGCGTAAAGTTGTCCAGCAGGTCAATCTTGTTGAACACCTGCAGCATGGGAATTTCATCGGCCCCAATTTCGGCAAGCACCTCTTCAACCTGCTCAATGTTCTCGTCGCGCCGGGGGTCATGGCTGTCGATGATGTGCAGCAGCAAGGTTGCCTGCGTGGTTTCCTCCAACGTTGCCCGGAATGCTTCGACCAGTTTATGGGGCAGATGCCGAATAAAGCCTACGGTATCCGCCATTACGACCGGCCCGATATCCGGAAGTTCCAGCCGCCGCAGCGTCGGATCCAGGGTAGCGAACAACTGGTCTGCAGCATATACGGAAGAAGTTGTAATCCGGTTGAATAAAGTGGATTTTCCGGCGTTGGTATAACCAACCAGCGATACCGTGGGAATGTCGGCCCGCTGACGGGCCCTGCGCCCCTGGTTTCGCTGCCGGCGAACCTTTTCAAGCCGTTTATGGATGGATTTGATCCGCTCCCGCAGCAGGCGACGGTCTGTTTCGAGCTGGGTTTCACCCGGCCCCCGAAGACCGATACCACCTTTCTGGCGCTCAAGGTGAGTCCAGCCCCGAACCAGGCGCGTGGACATATGTTCGAGCTGCGCCAGCTCCACCTGCAGCTTGCCTTCGTGAGTCCGGGCCCGCTGGGCAAAGATATCGAGGATCACGCCGGTACGGTCCAGTACCCGGCACTTGAGTTCATGCTCGATATTCCGTTCCTGACGCGGGCTCAGGGCATGATTGAAGAGCACAACGTCGGCCTCATTCGCAGCTACAGCGTCACGAATTTCTTCCAGCTTGCCTTCACCCACAAAGAACCTCGGGCTTGGCTGCTTGCGGGACCCGGTCACCGTACACACGGGCTCGACGCCGGCGGAGGTAACCAGCTCACGAAACTCACCAGGGTCTTCCGTGCCATCATGGGCAGTAAAATCGATGTGGACGAGTACCGCGCGCTCACCGACATCAGGACGTTCAAACAATTGGCATCAACTCCGGGGTCATCGACTTTGGGGTGTTATAAAAACAAACACCCGCGGCCACAAGACCCCTGAAAGGGATCTCCTGGAACGCGGGTGGCAATACCGGGAAAGCGGCTGGATCAGTCTTCAGACTCGCCCTCTCCTCCCGGAGCCTGCTGCGGAATACGCACATTACGGGCAGGTACCACGGTGGAAATCGCGTGCTTGTAGACCATCTGGCTGACAGTATTTTTCAGCAAAATCACGAACTGGTCGAAAGACTCAATCTGGCCCTGTAGCTTGATGCCGTTGACCAGAAAGATGGAAACCGGAATGCGTTCCTTGCGCAATGCATTAAGGTAAGGGTCTTGTAACGAATGCCCTTTTGACATGTGTTTTCTCCTGTTTTTAGTAAATGCAGATCGTCATTTGTCAAAATTAAATGTGGTGCGAAGTCGGATTTTTTTCAAGGCTGCTTCAACGATAAGTTTGTCGTCGCTGTCCAGCCAGTCAACACCAGACCACTTGCGTAACCAGGTCAACTGCCGCTTCGCCAGTTGGCGCGTTGCTGCCACTCCCTTGCTGACAAATGTCTCGTAATCGTCATCCCCGGACAAATAACTCCAGGCCTGGCGATATCCGACACAACGCATGGAAGGGAGATCAGGGTGCAAGTCTTCCCTGAGCATCAGTGCCCTCGCCTCCTCAAGAAAGCCCGCTTCAAGCATCTTCAGGAAACGCAGGCGGATTCGCTCATGAAGCACTCGCCGCTCAGGCGGCATCATGGCAAGCTGAACCACAGTATACGGAAGCAAAGAAGTTTCGTCTGCCTGCCAGCGAGTGAAATAGGTGTAATCCTCAATATCGCCTCGCTTCCCTGTTGCTTCTGCCGCTTCGTTGCCCGGACCGGTTTCGGCCTCCCAGAACGCCGAAATCGGTTTTCCTGTGAGGCGCAACACTTCCAGGGCCCGCATCAAACGCTGCCGGTTATTCGGATGAATTCGTTCCGCTGCGACCGGATCCTGACGCCGAAGTTCCCGGTGAAGAGCGTCCCACCCACGTTCTTCCGCCTCCTCTTCCAGCTCGCGGCGTATGCGCGGGCTTGCCGAAGGCAGACCGGGCATGCCGTGGAGCAACGCCTTGAAATACATCATGGTGCCGCCCACGAGCAGAGGAACCCGGCCTGCAGCGGTTATTTCCGCCATCGCCGCCAGGGCGTCCCTCCGGAAATCCGCCGCGGAATAGGTTTCAGCCGGATCACAGATGTCGATCAGCCGATGGGGCGCCCGCTCAAGCTCCTCGGGGGTCGGCTTGGCCGTTCCGATATCCATCCCCCGATAGATCATCGCGGAGTCCACGCTGATGATGTCGCAAGGCAGATGGTCGCAAAGCGCCATGGCCAGGTCGGTTTTACCCGAGGCCGTTGGCCCCATGAGGAAGATGGCGGGTGGCAGAGACACCTTATCGCCCCCGGAGAAACAGCTTGTCCAGTTCGGACATGGTCACCAGGGTCCATGTTGGCCGGCCGTGATTGCACTGACCGCTCCGCTCGGTTGCCTCCATATCCCTGAGCAGCGAATTCATTTCAGGAATAGTCAGCTGCCGGTTGGCACGAACGGAACCATGGCACGCCATGGTGCCCAGCAATTCGTGCGTCACTGCTTCAACCCGGTCACTCTGGCCGTGCTCAATCAGGTCGGCCAGAACATCACGAACCAGTTGCTCGGTATCAGCGCCACGAAGGAGCGCGGGCACCTGCCGGACAGCCAGGGTTTCCGGACCGATGCGCTCAATCTGAAGACCGAGTTTCTGCAACTCTTCACCATGGCTTTCGGTCAGGGCTGCCTCTTTCTGGCTGACCGCCAGTGACAGCGGAACCAGCAATGGCTGGCTTTTGAGATCCTGCTCGGCGAGCGCCCTTTTCATGCGTTCGTAGGTGATGCGCTCGTGGGCGGCGTGCATATCGACCACGATCAGCCCTGCCCGGCCCTGGGCGAGAATATAGATGCCGTGGAGCTGAGCAATCGCATACCCCAGCGGCGGCTCCTGGTCGCTGTCAACGGGCGGCGTGGGCACAGGTGTCGCAACGGCATCGCTGACAGGCATCGACTGCGGGCTTTCGCTACCTCCGCCCGCATTAAGGGACTGGTAAAACGCCATCTGGTCACTGGCGCGCCATTCCTGTTGCGGCTGGGACTGCCCGCCGAATCCAGCACCCGATCCGCCCGGATGGCTATAGTTTGGCACCTGCGGTTGGCCGTTCCAGGAAGCGCCTGTGGGGGCGCCTGTTGCCGGCTCAGGGTTCCCATGAGCCGCAGCTTCGCGACCGAAGGACTGGGCCACTGCACCGCGCAAATGATCATCCGGTCGCACGTCGGCCAGCGCTTTGTGTAACGTCCTGAAAATAAAATCGTGCACGAGCCGCCCATCACGGAACCGGACCTCGTGCTTGGTTGGGTGCACATTCACATCCACGGTGGCCGGGTCCACCTCCAGATAGAGTACAAACGCCGGATGCCGATTGTTGTAAAGAACATCACGATAGGCCTGGCGGACCGCATGGGCCACCAAACGGTCGCGGATGACCCGACCGTTGACAAAGAAATACTGCAGGTCCGCCTGACTGCGAGAGAACGTTGGCAAGGCTACCCAGCCCCAGAGCCTCAGCCCGGTGGCTTCGGCATCGATGACCACCGTGTTGTCGATAAACTGCTGGCCGCACAGGGCACCAATTCGCCGTTCACGGTCAAGTGGCGAATCAGCCGGCCTCAGGCTCTGCACAACACGCTGGTTGTGGCGCAGGGTAAAACCGGCATCGAAACGGCTCAGGGCCTGCCGGCGTACGCACTCCTCAACATGGTTGAATTCGGTCTTCTCGGTTCTCAGGAACTTTCGCCGCGCCGGGGTGTTGAAAAACAGGTCCCGCACTTCAACCGTCGTCCCGACCGGGTGAGCGGCCGGCGAAATTCTCGCGTCCATTTCCCGACCTTCGACTTCAACCCGGGAAGCGGCTTCCTGAGACTCTGTCCTTGAAGTAAGCGTCAGGCGCGACACAGAGCTGATACTGGCGAGGGCCTCACCGCGGAAGCCCAGGGATGCGACGGCTTCCAGATCATCGAGGCTGGCAATCTTGCTGGTGGCGTGGCGACTCAGTGCCAGGGGCAGGTCATCTTCCGCAATACCACTGCCATCGTCCCGAACACGGATCAACTTTACGCCGCCCTGCTCCACTTCAACGTCGACCCGGTTGGCACCGGCATCCAGGGCATTCTCGACCAGTTCCTTGACGACAGACGCGGGTCGCTCCACCACTTCGCCCGCGGCAATCTGGTTCGCGAGCCGTGGTGACAGCAATCGGATGGGGGGCATGTTACGGAAAAACCTCTTGATCAGGACGCAGGAATACGAATGGTTTGCCCTACCATAACACGGTCGTCCCGAAGGTCGTTAAACTGCATCAGCTCACTGACGGTGGTCTGGTTTTTCCGGGCCACGCCAGAGAGCGTATCGCCTCGCTGTATGCGGTAATGACTGATACTGTCTCCGCCCTGGCGATTCTGCTTCTGCCAGGCCAGGAGTGTTCCGGGGGGCGGCGATTTCTGAAAGTAGTCATTAATCCCTTTCATGATGGCGCCCGCCAGCTTGTTGCGGTACCACTCTGTGGCCAGGTTTTTCTCTTCCTGGGGATTGGAGATGAAACCGGCTTCCACCAGGATGGAAGGGATATCCGGTGATTTCAGCACCGCAAAAGCGGCCTGCTCGACTCCGGGCTTGTGCAATTTGGCCACCCCCCCAAGCTTTCCGAGGATCGAGCTACCCACACCAAGGCTGGCATTGATACTGGCCGTCATGGAGAGATCCAGCAGAACACCCGCAAGCATGTCGTCCCGACCGTCCAGCGACAACCCGCCAGCACCACCGATCAGATCAGAGCGGTTTTCACTGTTGGCCAGCCACCGGGCCGTTTCACTGGTGGCGCCTCTCTGGGAAAGCGCGAAGACCGAAGCCCCTTTGGGCTGCGGCGTCCGGAAGGCATCGGCGTGCACCGAAACGAAAAGATCGGCATTGTATTTCCTGGCCAGCAGTGTGCGGTTGCGCAGCCCGATGTAGTAGTCGCCGGTCCTGGTCAGTTTGGCGGTATATCCCGGTTGCTTGTTGATCAGGTTGGCAAGGGTTCTGGCCATATCCAGAACCACATCCTTCTCACGGGTTCCCTTGGGCCCGATGGCTCCGGGGTCTTCTCCGCCATGCCCGGCATCAATAACAACGATAACATCCCGCTTGCCAGCCGAATCCTGGGTGACCGTCGGTTTTGCCGCCTTTTCCAGACGGGTACCACCTTCATCAATCAGATCAACAACAAGCCGGTGACCATACTGCTGGTTCGGTTCCAACTGAAAACTTCGGGGCTTGATGTCGGACTTCAGATCCAGAACCACCCTGAGATCGTTACCGTTCCTGGGGGCGCTCCGAATACGTTTGATCGGACTGCCGGAGAGATCCAGATTGGCAAGATCCGCTTTCAGACTGGCGTTTTTGAGATCAATGACAAGCCGCGCGGGGCTGCTCAGAGAAAAAACATTGTGCTCAAGCTGCCCGCCTGTATCCAACACCAGCCGGGTATGATCCGGTGCAGGCCATATCCGTGCCCCTTCGACCCTGGTTCCGGCTGCCGCCGGGAATACCAGAACCGCAAGCACTATCGCAATCGGCCACAACCACTTTGTACTCAGCTTTGCGCTTGTCATAAAGCTTACCTGCCGGTTTCTTTTCAGGTCCCGGAGCAACTCGCTAGTGCCCCGGACCAATCAATTCCAATTCATTGAGCACATGGGCGCCCTGTTCAGAACGCGCCCTGATCACCACGGAGCGCCCCTCGCCCTCCGTCTCCAGGTGAATCTCCAGATCGGGCTCGGGCAATATCCCTTTTCCACGCTCTGGCCACTCAATCAGACACAGGTTTGCGCCGGAGAAGTAATCCCGGATACCCATATATTCCAGTTCTTCCGCGTCGCCCAGCCGGTAAAGATCAAAATGATACGCGGGTGGATCCAGGTCCTCATAGGGCTCCACCAATGTGTACGTGGGGCTTTTGACAGCACCTTCATGCCCAAGCCCGCGCATCACACCACGACTGATAGTGGTTTTGCCCACACCAAGCTCACCGTCCAGATAAATCACCAGGCCATGGCCTGAACCGGCAACCAGTCTTGCCAACTCTTGTCCAAGATGTTCCGTTTCGGCCTCGCCTTCCAGAAAAAGACGGCGTTCGTTACCCATTATGCTCATAGATCTCCCGCCTCCGGGGTCTTTTCAGATTCCCGAAAAACCAGGGGCAGCATGTCAATGACGTCGGTTGGTATCAGCCCGACAAACCCTCTGGTTTCTGCAGCCCTGTCAGCGGCAGCCAGATGTACCGATGCACCGAGAACCGCCGCTTGCTGGCCATCACCAATCTGGCCCAGAACAGCCCCGATAATGCCCGAGAGTACGTCTCCCATTCCACCGGTGGCCATACCCGGATTGCTGCCACTGACAATATCCAGCGAACCGCCATCGGACGCAACGACCGTCCCCGCCCCTTTCAGGAGAACCGTACCGCCATAGAGTGCCTGTAATTTCCTGGCGACAGCCATTCTGTCAGCCTCTACTTCCGGAACCAGGCAATTCAGCAGCCTTGCTGCCTCGCCGGGGTGAGGTGTCAGGATATGATTATCCGCAGGCACGGCAACCCGACCGGATAACAGATTCAGAGCATCTGCATCCAGAACCCTTGGCTTGCCACTGGCAATCACCTGCTCCAGCATCTGCTGGCCCCAGGCGCTTCGCCCGATGCCCGGGCCGCACACAACAACCGAGGCGGCGTCCAGAAGCGACGGCAACTCCGAACCATGAATCAGACCATGAACCATCACCGAAGGACATCTGGCGAGCGCAGCGGTCACATGCTCGGGACGGGTAGCCAGAGAGACCAGGCCAGCCCCGGAGCGGGCAGCGGCCTCGGCAGCGAGTAGTCCGGCACCACCGAATCCCCGATCACCAGCAACAACCAGAACATGCCCGAAACGCCCCTTGTGGGCATTGGCGGGGCGGTGAGGCAACCAGGACATGACCGACCGCCAGTCACGACGGCAGGCTAGCGGCCTCTGGCCACTGCCTGCGACACCATCTGCGGTATCCAGAGATTCAAAAACCACCTCACCGCATACCGCAGCGCCCTGCCCGGTAAACAGACCGGCCTTCAGCCCGATAAAGGTGACCGTCATCGCCGCATTGACCACATCCCCTTCGGCAGCGCCGGTGGTGGCATTAAGCCCAGAGGGCAGGTCCACCGCGAGGACGGGTGCTGAGGCACTGTTACACCGGCCTATCAACGCCGCGAAAGGTTCGCGAGGAGCCCCTGACACGCCGGTTCCCAGCATCGCGTCAACAATCAGGCCAGCGCTGGCAAACAGATCGTCCAGGGCAGATTCGCCCAGGGAATCAAGCTCAAGCACTTCCACGCGATCGGAAAGGGCCTTTTGCCATGCTTTCCGGGCATCCCCGGACAACTTTCCGGTTGGCGCAACGGCAACGCAGCGGACATCCAGGCCATGCCTGCGCGCGCTGGCCGCCACCAGGTAGCCATCGCCCCCGTTATTGCCCGCTCCGCAAAGCACCAGCACCGAGCCACAATTGGGCCAGTGCCGAACCAGGCAGCGAAAGGCCGCGTGGGCGGCAGACTGCATCAGTTCAAAACCGTCTACGCCTTGCTGATCAATTACATAGCGATCAATCTGCCTGACCGCATCGGCGGAAAACAGCGCGTCTGGTAAACTGTGCCCAGCGGACGGCGGCATGAACCTTTGCTCCCGTTACAGAAACCGGTTTAAGAAAATTGGCCAGATACCTGTAAAGCATAGCAAAACAGCAGGAAAGGTCATAACTTAATCAGATTAAATATCCGAACCCGGGTTCCCGAGCGAACCTCACCATCGGCAGTGACTATGAGCACCACATCGCCCGGCACCACAATACACAAGGAACTCGCTGATTTGCCTGGACTTATCCGCCAGTGGGCTGCTGAGTTCGGGTTCGCCGACCTCGGCATTACCACCCCGGATACCGGCAAACATGCAGATCACTTGCAGGACTGGCTGGCGGCTGGCTATCAGGGTGAAATGGACTACATGGCTCAGCATGGGGACAAGCGCTACACACCGACCTCCCTGGTGCCAGGCACAGCACGGGTCATTTCTGTCCGGATGGACTATCTGAACTTTCCCGACAGCCCGAAAGAAGCACTTACTAACCGGGAGGGCGCCTACATTACGCGATATGCTCTAGGACGGGATTACCACAAGCTGATTCGCAAGCGTCTCGCGCAGTTGGCAGCGAAGATTGATGAAGCAGTCAGCGGGTATGACTATCGGGCTTTCGTGGACAGCGCTCCGGTGCTGGAACGTGCCCTGGCACAGAGGGCCGGCCTGGGCTGGATTGGCAAGAACAACATGCTGATTCACCCGAAAGCGGGCTCTTTCTTTTTCCTCGGGGAGATCTTCACCAGCGCGCCCCTGCCCATCGATGAGCCCTTTGAAACGGACCATTGCGGCAGTTGTTCCGCCTGCCTGGACCTCTGCCCCACGGATGCCTTTGTCGGCCCTCACAAGCTCGATGCCCGACGCTGTATCAGCTACCTGACCATTGAACTCAAGGGAAGCATTCCAGAGGAGCTACGACCATTGATGGGCAACCGGGTCTTCGGCTGCGACGACTGCCAGCTGGTGTGCCCCTGGCAGAAATTCAGCAAGCCGACCGGGGAGAAAGATTTTCAGCCCAGACACGGGCTGGACAATAGCTCATTGGCTGAGTTGTTTCTTTGGACGGAGGAGCAGTTCCTGACGCGCACCGAAGGCTCTGCCATTCGACGAACCGGCTATGAAGGCTGGCTTCGCAACCTGGCCGTGGGCCTGGGCAACGCACCCTCAACCATTCCGGTCATGGAAGCCCTGAAAAAACGCGCAGACCACCCTTCTGAGATGGTCCGCGAGCATGTTCAGTGGGCGCTCAGGCAACACGGCCTATAGCTTGAAGAACTGTTCCCGGTAGTGGCGAAGTTCGTTGATGGAATCGCGGATGTCGTCCAGGGCCAGATGGCTGCCCTTCTTTTTAACGCCGGCCAGCACATCCGGGCGCCAGCGGCGGGCGAGTTCTTTGACCGTGGATACATCGAGGTTGCGATAGTGGAAGAAGTCTTCCAGTTCGGGCATGTACTTGACGAGAAACCGGCGGTCCTGGCCGATGCTGTTGCCGCACAGGGGTGACTGGCCCTTTTCTAGGTGTTTTTTCAAAAATTCGAGGGTCTGCTGCTCGGCATCAGACTCGGAGATATCGCTTTCCTGAACCCGTTTGGTGAGGCCACTTTCACCGTGGGTTCTGGTGCACCATTCGTCCATGGAATCCAGAAAGGATTGCGGCTGATGGACGGCGATAACCGGTCCTTCTGCGACAATGTTGAGCTCTGAATCGGTGATGATGGTTGCCATTTCAATGATCCGTTCTTTTTCCGGATCCAGGCCTGTCATTTCCAGATCGATCCATACGAGGCGATTATTGCTCTCTGCCATTGTTTTCCTAGCCTTCTAGAGTTGAGTTCACGGCCGTGGGGATGCCATTCCGGGAAACGCTACGAGCACATCCCTGTGCGCTTGGCGTCGGCCATCCATGGCCGCCGACATTCCCGGAATGACATCCCCACGCCCGCGTGCAAATTGGGAGATATACAAAATAGGCGCCGCTTCCGGCAAACACTATCGGGATTGCGCCGGTTTGATTTGTCTTTGTATTGTGGACGATTAACGTATGATGTAACACCTCACGCATACCAAATTTGGCACCAGCGAACTACATGGCAAAACGGCGACTGAACAAACAGCAGCAATTCCGCATCAAGAAAGTCCAGGAAGAGCGGGCGGCCCGGGCGGCGCGCAAGGAGAAGAAGGTTCAGGAGCAGGCGGATGCCGGGGAGCTTGGCCCGGAGCAGGAAGGGCTGGTTATCGCCCATTATGGGCAGCAGCTGGATGTCGAGGCGCTGGAGGGAGAGCAAGCCGGTGACGTTGTGCGGTGCTTTGTTCGCGCCAATATTGACAGCCTGGTGACCGGTGACAAGGTTGTCTGGCGGCCGGGGAAGAACGAAACCGGGGTTATTGTTGCCCGGAGTGAGCGCCGCAACCTGCTGCAGCGGCCGGATAATTTTGGTGCCCTGAAGCCGGTCGCTGCCAATATCGATCACATTATTCTTGTGATCGCACCGGAGCCGGAGCCCCATGACAACCTGATTGACCGGTATCTGGTGGCGTCAGAGATTACGGATATTCCGGCGGTGATTCTGCTGAACAAGACAGACCTGATCACTGACCGCAACCGGGGGAGTATTGACGCCCTTCTGGCGCGGTATGAGGCCCTGGGCTATCAGGTGGTGCGGACCTCTGCGGCCGAATCGGGGGATAAACCCTCACCGGAGGTTGAAGCCCTGGTGAAGGATCAGACCAGCGTGTTCGTTGGTCAGTCCGGGGTGGGCAAGTCGTCAATCATCCAGACGCTGATGCCCGATGAGGCCATTCGCGTCGGGGCAGTATCAGAGAGCACCGGCAAGGGCATTCACACCACAACCACGGCCAAGCTTTTTCATCTTCCCTTGGGAGGTGAGCTGATCGACTCTCCCGGGATCCGTGAATTCGGGCTCTGGCATATGACCTCGCAGGAGATCGAGTATGGCTTCCGGGAGATCCGGGAGGTAATTGGCACCTGCAAGTTCCGCAATTGTCGCCATATGGGCGACCCCGGTTGTGCCATTGACAGGGCCGCTGAGGAGGGAACCATCAGCCCGGAGCGGCTGAAGAGCTTTCATCGGATTCTTCAGGATATGACCGAGCAGCAGGCCCGCGGGCTGAAACTGGACTGACTGTCCGGCCTCACCAGTTCAGTTCACCGGGCGCAGGTTCCTCCCGCTCCTGCAACCATTCACCGCTATCCAGGCGTTCACGGGCGGCCTCCTGCTCTTCCTCTGTCGGCTGGGTCAGATCGATCAGGGGCTCATCCGACTGGCCGGCACTGCTCTGGATGTTGTCGACGGTTTTCTTGTTCAGGACAATAATGGAGATGCGTCGATTCACCGGCGCATTCGGATCTTCCTTGTCAAACAACACCGAATCACTCAGCCCCACAACCCGGGCAATCTGCTGCTGACGGACCCCACCGGCGACCAGGGCTCGGCGGGCGGTATTGGCCCGGTCCGCTGACAATTCCCAGTTGGTGTAGCCGGGCCGGCCACCGAACGGCGTGGAGTCGGTGTGCCCGGTGATACTGAGCTTGTTATTCACCGAGCCCAGCGTTTTCGCGAGCTCGAACAGAATATCCTGGGAGTAGTACTTGAGCTCGGCACGACCACTGTCGAACATGGGTCGCCCCGACCGGTCGACGATCTGGATACGCAATCCCTCGTCGGTGATATCAATCAGCAGCTGGTCTTTGAATTCCTGAAGGGTCTGATCCTGTTTGATGCGCTCCTTCAGCTCCTGAAACAGTTCCTGCATACGCCGCTGTTCAAGAGTTTCCGAGAGCTCGTCCACCACGTCATCTTCGATCTGGATCTGGCTGGACTCGATATCCGGACTCGCCTCGTTGACCACCGAGGCACTGCCCTCAAGGTCCACAGGGTTCGGGGAGCCGCCCTCGGTGAAGCCAACCGGGTCCTTGAAGTACCCCTCAACAGCCCGCTTCTGCTCAGGCGATGCCGTCGCGGTCAACCAGAGCACCAGAAAGAACGCCATCATGGCGGTGGCAAAATCGGCAAACGCGACTTTCCAGGAGCCACCGTGATGGCCCCCGACAATTTTCTTCTTGCGTTTGATGATGATCGGCTGTTCTTCCACGAATCGGCTCCGGGGTCAGGTGCTGGCGGTATTACTTGGAGCGAACGTGATCGTTCAGTTCCTGGAAACCGGGTCGTTTGTCGGTGGGCAGTGCCTTCCGACCGAACTCAATGGCCATCTGGGGCGCCTGGCCGGAGACCGTTGCCACGATCGCCGATTTGACGCACTCATAGGCCTTGAGCTCATACTTTGCAGAGTGCTCCATGGCGATGGAGGCAGGGCCGACGAAACCGTACCCCATAAAGATCCCGAGAAAGGTGCCCACCAGGGCCGCAGCGACACTCAGACCAATCTTCTCTGGCCCCTCAGTCAGAAAGTTCATGGTGATCACGATACCCAACACGGCAGCTACGATCCCGAGGCCTGGCAGGGCGTCGGCAATCTTGTTGACGGCGTGGGCGGGCTCTTCAATCTCGTGCTGCCGGCTGTCGATCTCGTTTTCCATCATGCCCTCCAGCTCGTGGGTTGCCATGTTGCCGGAGCTGATGATGCGAAGATAGTCGGTAATGAACGCCAATAATTCCTTCGATTTCATAATCGCCGGGTATCGGCTGAAGATCTGGCTTGATTCAGGATTATCAATATCCTCTTCTATCGCCATGACCCCCTGTTTGCGGGACTTGTCAAAAATCTCGTAAAGAAGACTGAGAAGATCCATGTAAAACGATTTGTTATAGGGCGACCCCGTAATCAGCTGCATTCCCCTGCCAAGTGTTTCCTTCACTGTATGCACAGGATTCGCAATGATGAAGGAACCCAAAGCAGCCCCGAAGATGATCAACACCTCTGTGGGCTGCCAGAGCACCGCCAGATTGCCACCGTGGAGTACATAGCCGGTGAGCACACTGGCTAAAACAATTATCGAACCGACGATCAGTAACATAGAACCTACATACGCCTTGTTTTCTTGGTTATCGGCGGAAGCCGGAGAAGCAGTCTCGCAAAATGTGAACTGATAATAGCAAGACCCCGCCAGAACAGCTAAGCCGTGAAACAATTTCTATACAGGCGGCAGTCTTTGATAAACTTCGCGCCTTTGAGTGCAAAGGATCACATTTAATGTTCGACAAGCTTTTTGTTCTGAGCCAGTACATCACGCCGCAACTGGGGGTTTCCAACCTGGCCGGCCGTCTGGCCGACAATGACCGCTCCCCTGCGCTCAAGAACCGGGTCATCAAATGGTTTATCGGCCGCTACGGCGTAGACATGAGTGAAGCCGCCGAGCCAGACCCTGAGGCATATCCCACCTTCAACGCGTTCTTTACCCGTGCCCTCAAACCAGGCATTCGCCCCCTGGCGGAGGGTGAAAAGACCATGATCAGCCCCGTTGATGGCGCCATCAGCCAGCTCGGTCAGGTGACCGGCGACCGCGTCTTCCAGGCAAAGGGCCAGTCCTTCAGCCTGAACGAATTGCTTGGTGGAAATGAAGCAACTACAGCGTCTTTTGCTGGCGGTGAGTTCTCGACTATCTACCTCTCGCCAAAAGACTATCACCGCATTCACATGCCCCTGGCTGGCACTCTCAGGGAAATGATCCACGTGCCGGGCAAGCTCTTCTCGGTTAATCCGGTGACTGCCGAGAATGTACCGAACCTGTTTGCCCGCAATGAGCGGGTCGTGTGCATCTTCGACACCGATTCCGGCCCCATGGCCCTGGTATTGGTAGGCGCCATGATCGTAGGCAGTGTAGAAACGCGCTGGGCAGGCATCGTTGTGCCTGGCAGCAGGCAGATTACTGCAACCCGCTATGAAGACGAGCAGGCAATCAGCTTCGCAAAAGGCGAAGAAATGGGCCGGTTCCGGCTCGGCTCCACCGTGATCATGGTCATGCCCCGCGGGGCTGTCACCTGGAACAGCGAACAGGTGGCAGGGAAGACCGTTCGCATGGGCGAAGCATTCGGCACCCTTGCCTGATCACGCCCGCTCAAACGGAAACGCCAACACCTGGCTGATATCCTGAACCCCGAGCTTGAGCATCAGCAAGCGGTCCAGCCCGAGCGCGACACCGGAGCACTCGGGCAATCCCGTATCAAGCGCTGCCAGAAACCATTCATCCAGGGCCATCTCGGGCTTGCCGGAACGTTTGCGCAGCTCATTATCCGCCTCGAATCGCCGCCGTTGTTCCCGAGGATCGGTCAGCTCCCAATACCCGTTACACAACTCCAGACCATCAACATAGAGCTCGAAACGATGGGCTGTTTCATAGCCGCCTGACCGGGAAACCCGCGCCAGGGACGCCTGCGACGCCGGATACCCGGTTATGAACACGGGTCTTTCTCCGCCAAGATTTGGCTCTACGGCAAAACTCATCAGCAAATCCAGACAGCCATCCCGCCCAAGATCCGCCAACTGCTCCGGCTCCAGCCATTGCTCGCAGCGCCGCATCAACTCATGGTTGGTCGCGGAAAAGGGATCAATACCCGCCCACTGCTGAACCGCCTCACGATAACCGATGATGGCTGGCCGGTCACACCCCAGCCAGCCACAGACGAGATCCGACACTTCGGCCATGAGCGCCAGGTCATCAAACCCTGTCCGATACCATTCCAGCATGGAGAATTCAGGATTGTGGCGGCGACCCCGCTCGCCATTCCGGAACACCCGGGAAACCTGGTAGACGGATCCCGAGCCCGCCGCCAGCAAGCGCTTCATGTGGTATTCCGGGGACGTCTGGAGCCACCCCCCTGTACGTGCGCCGGCAGTGACCTGGGCGTAGATGCCATCAAGGTTGACGTCCGTGACGCCGCACCGACCGAGAACCGGCGTCTCCACCTCGAGCACCCCCCTTTGCGCAAAAAAGCCGCGCACATACGCCAATTGCTGTGCACGGCTTTTCAGGGCAGCCTGCGAGGCAGCGGGCTGCCAGACAGGTTCGCGAGTCATGACAGGATCAACTGCTCTTGACCCGGCTGACATATTCTCCGGAACGGGTGTCAACCTTGAGCACTTCACCGATGGTGATGAACAACGGCACGTTAACCACCGCACCGGTTGAAAGCGTTGCGGGCTTGGAGCCACCCTGGGCGGTGTCGCCCTTCATGCCAGGATCGGTATCAACCACTTCGAGTTCGACGAAATTGGGCGGTGTTACCGACAGAGGCGAACCGTTGTAGAGCGTGACTGTGTAGACATCCTGCTCTTTCAGCCACTTCAGGGCATCGCCCACGGCCTTCGCATCGGCCGGGTACTGCTCGAAGGAGCCGTCAGTCAGCATGAAATGCCAGAACTCGCCGTCGGTGTAGAGGTATTCCATGTCCTGATCGATGACATCCGCGGCTTCCAGGGATTCGCCGGACTTGAACGTGCGCTCCCAGACCCGGTTGGTCATGAGGTTACGCAGCTTTACACGGTTAAACGCCTGGCCCTTCCCGGGTTTAACAAATTCATTCTCGAGAATGATGCAGGGGTCGCCATCCAGCAAAACCTTAAGACCGCCGCGAAATTCGTTGGTAGAATATGAAGCCATGAAATGTCCACCTGACAAAATGCTGTTTAAAATTCGAAGGGCGTTATGATACAGCGAACCCCCGCCCGTATAGAAGCCCACCTTTCCGACCATGAGCATCGCAGCTGGCAGCAACTGCTGTCCGAGTCGGTGACATCGCCGGCAGAGCTGCTCCGAAGGCTGGACCTGCCCGAGGAACCCTGGCTGTCCGGGGCACAGCAAGGCCACCACCTGTTTCCGATTCGGGTTCCGGAACCCTTCCTTGCGCGCATGGAGAAGGGCAACCCGGACGACCCGCTGCTAAGGCAGGTGCTACCCCTGGCGGATGAAGATGGCCACGTGCCGGGCTTTGTCAGCGACCCATTGGAGGAGTCCGGCGCTATTGCCACCACCGGCCTTATTCGCAAATACCGTAGCCGCGCCCTGCTTATGGTGACGGGCCAATGTGCAATAAACTGCCGCTACTGCTTCCGCAGGCACTTTCCCTACGACGAACAACGCCTGAACCGTGACGACCGACAACGCGTCATCGACACCCTGTTGGCCAGCCCGGAAATCAACGAAGTCATTTTCAGCGGCGGCGACCCATTGGCGGTCAATGACCGACTCCTGGCCCAATGGGCAACGGCAATCAGCGGTATTCCACACATGCGCCGCCTGCGCCTGCATACCCGCCTGCCCGTCGTCATTCCGCAGAGAGTTTGTAATGAACTGCTGAAATGGCTTTCAACGACGCCACTTCAGGTGGTTATCGTGCTGCACATCAATCATCCGGCAGAAATAGACACGGCCACTCGCCGTGCCCTCGGGTATCTTCGGGCGACAGGCGCAACCCTGCTTAACCAGAGCGTCATCCTGCGGGGAGTAAACGATCAGGCGTCGGTACTTGAAGCGTTGAGCGAGAGCCTGTTCGACGCGGGCGTTCTGCCCTACTATCTGCACGCCTTTGATCCGGTGGCAGGCGCCCACCACTACAACGTGCCTGATGAAGAGGCAAGGAACCTGGTCCGCGAGTTGCTGGCGAGAGTGCCCGGGTTCCTTGTTCCAAAGCTGGTGAGAGAGGAACCAGGCAGAGATGGCAAGACCCCGATCAACCTGTTCCCGTGACCGGCTTCTCAAAAAAGGGCCCAGAATCACTTGTCAAAGATTGTCAACTCATGATCTTCTCGCTTTTTGAGACTGGTTTGCTACTTTAAAGTCCAGTAACGTTTAAAGATAAAAACATGTATTTACGGCGTTTTCCTGACCAGCCAGCGGGCATCCAATAACCGCCAGCCAGGCAGGGCCAACCCCGGAATACCACCTGTGATCCAGATATTGGCATGAATTCATGGAAGGCAAGACCCTGAAACCTGATCTCCGCGTGCCCGAACAGAAAACGGCCAGTCTGTCGTTCTGTGACACAACGCCCAAGGCCTTCCGGGCCTGGATAGACCAGCTTCCGATGGCCAATATTGGTGAGGTATCGCGGCAGCTCTACCATGCCATTATCGAACTGAACCACCTTTTCCTGGCACCCCAGCAGCGCATGCAGTTCCTGGAGCTTATCCGGGAAAAAATTCATTTTGTTTGCAACGAACTCTCCCGGCACTATCTGGGGCTGGCCGTGGCGCTCCCCGAAAAGCAACGGAAAATCGCCAACCTGTCCCAGGCACTCCAGTTACACCTGGCCGGTGGTTACAAGCTGTGCGTTCTGGAGTTTATTGATAACGGTGGCCTCGACAAAAACCGGAGGCAGATCGCCACTGCGGTGCATCGGGCCATTTCCGAGCTGTCAGCGACTATCCTCAGATCACATCAGCTCTACTGCCCCAGCCCGGCGCAAAGCTGGCTGGAATGTCACCGGTTGTTCCGGTTTGCCCACCGCAACAAGCTCTCGATCGTTCAGGTGGACGACGACACACTGCAGCATCGTCGCTCCAGCTCGGTTGGTGACAGCTACAAGCGCATACTGCTGCTCGGCTGTGCACGCCCCAATCAACTCCGTCAGGCTGAACTCCTGCAGGTTTATGAACTGTTCGAGTCCTGGACCGACCACACCCGGTGCGGACCAGACATCGAAGACGACAGTCTGTTTGTGGTCAACATGGAGCGGGACAACCCTCCGTTCTACCGGAGCCTGCTCGAGCAAAAGCCCGGGGATGAAAGCTTTGGCTTCGACACCCGGGAACTGTCGGCGATGCTCTCTGACACGCTTCACGCCCGTCGTGAACACAGAGAAACCGGCCATGAACTAAGGGTGCCGGCAAAGGTGAGCGATACCCTGCTTACCCATCTCAGTCAGGCCCTGGGCATTCTTGCCAAACGGAACTTCAACCGCATCGCCAGTCAGGGTTCTCTGGAAGTCTGCGTCGGTCTGACCGCAGCCCACTACTTCATTGCCGGCGAGAAAACCTTCACAGAGTTTGTGAACGGCAACGATAACGGCCATCACGAGGAAGAGAACCTGTTCGTACGCTCCTCCCGCCAGAAACAGGATGCCTGGTCGGGCGCCCACGATGCAGGCCCCAGCGACGAAAGACTCCACGCTGCCGATACGCCAATCAACTTCAAGGGTTCCTATGGCAACTCGCAGGCGCCCTCGACGGACAGGAATCGGCCGAGATCCCATCACTCCCTGTTGATCAACACCAGCCCCGGCGGTTACTGCGTCGCCTGGGAGAGCAATGTCCCCCCCTCACTGCAGGCCGGCGAGGTACTGGGCGTGCGTGAGCAAAGCTCGCACCCCTGGAGTGTGGCGGTGGTCAGATGGATTCGCCAGATCAAGAATCAGGGCACCCAGGTTGGCATTGAACTGTTGGCGCCCAGCGCTTCACCTTGTGGCGTTCGCCTGATCCAGAAAGTAGGCAACAGCAGTGAGTACCTGCGCGGGTTGCTGTTACCGGAAATCAGCGTGGTGAACCAATCCGCCACCCTCATAACCCCGCGCCTGCCGTTCCAGTCCGGAAGCCGGATCTCTCTGCTACATGATGGCCGGGAGGACCAAGGTCAGCTGTCCCGCAAGGTGTCTTCAACTGGCAGCATAAGCCAGTTCGAGCTCAAGCTGCAGAACGCAGCGACACTGAATACCGGCACGCCTCCGGCTTCATCAGGAGCCAGCGAGGATGAATTCGACTCGCTGTGGCCATCACTGTAGGCTCGCCAAACTGAGACACCGGAAGCCGGTGGAGGGTTGTTATTGATCCGCAACCCCTGCATCATTCAGCGTTAATGAATGAACCGTGTATCACGAGACACCCTTCGAATGCAGAAAAAGAACGCGACCGTACACCTGCTGATTCTTGACCCATCCCAGAATGATGCCGAATCACTGGTCAGCCTGCTGCGTAACTCCGGCAAGGCCACCCGAGCCCATAGAATCACCTCCGAAGAAGATCTGGAAGAAACCCTGAAAGCGGGCAACTGGGATCTGCTTCTGGCCCGCGATCTGGATCAGGAATTCTCGGCCGATGATGCCCTGGCCATGATCCGCCGGATGGACAAGGACATTCCGTTCATCCTGCTGACAGAGCAGGAAAGCCGGGAACGTACAGTGGGAATGATGAAGGCTGGCGCACAGGGAACGGTACCTTTCGAGTACACGGACCTGATTGTTCTGACGGTCAATCGGGAACTGGCAGCCCTTGACGAGCGGCGCCGGCGCCGCGTCCTGGAGTCCCACCTTCGTGAGGCAGAGCAGCGCTGCCAACTTCTCCTTGAGAGCTCCAAAGACGCGATCGCCTACATCAATGATGGCATGCATATCTATGCCAACCAGTCTTACATGGAATTCCTCGGGTACGAGGATATCGACGATCTCATCTGCATTCCGGTACTGGACACGCTGACCCCTGAAAGCCAGGACAAGTACAAGGAGTTCATGAAGTCCTTTGCCGAAAAAGGCGAAGACGGAATGACCATGAACTGCACCGCCCGACGCAGTGACGACCATGAACTGAATGTCACCATGTCGGTGTCAGCAGCAACCTACGATGGCGAGTCCTGCACGCAGATTGTGCTGCAACCGGAACACAGCGATGCGGAACTGGAAGAGAAGCTTCGCCAGATCAGCAGCCAGGATCTTCTCACTGGCCTGTACAACCGCCAGTATCTGATGGACGCACTGGCCGAAGCCATCGCCCATGCGGGCAAAAACAATGAAACCGGCGCCCTTGCCTACATCGCGCTCGACAACTTCATGAGCATGAAGGGCCAGGTGGGCATTTCCGGTGCGGATCTGCTGCTGGGCGATCTCGCCAACCTGCTCAAAGAGCTGGCTGGTGAGGACCTAACCCTGGCAAGGCTGAGCGACGATGCATTCAGTCTTCTCTGCCAGCCCTGTGATGAAACAACCATGGCGGAGCACGCCGAGCGCATACGGAAGGCGGTTGAAGACCATCTGTTTGATATCAATGGCCGCACCGTCCAACTGACTGTGAGCATTGGCGTTGCAGCGATTACCGAGAATTCGCCCAAGGCGGAAGAACTGATGGCACGGGCTCATACCGCCTCCGCGGAAGTCCGAAAGCTCGAAGGCCATGCCCAGGGCAACGGCGTGGTGGTTTATAACCCGGCAGACTTTGAAGCACTGGATGAAAGCAATTCGGTGGAAGCGATTCAGAAAGCCCTGGAAGAAAACCGCTTCCGGCTTCTGTTCCAGCCCATCATCAATCTGCGCGGTGAAGGAGAGGAACACTACGAAGCCTTCGTGCGCATGCTCGACAAAGACGACACGGAAGTATCGCCCTATGACTTCCTGCCACCAACGGGTCCGAGCGATACCGCGATCAAGATCGACCGCTGGGTCATCCTGCAGACCATCAAGCAGCTCTCCAGCCATCGGTCACGGGGTCATGACACACGCCTGTTCCTTAACGTGACAGCGGAAACCCTGCAGGACAAAACATTTACACCCTGGCTGAGCGTTGCCCTGAAAGCCGCGCGTCTGCCGGGCGATTCGCTCATTTTCCAGATTCGGGAAGGCGATGCGAACAACTACATGAAGCAGGCCAAAGAATTTACCAAGGCCGTCCATGAGCTGCACTGCAAGGTATCGATAGCCCAGTTTGGCTGCGCCCTTAACCCGTTCAATACCCTCAAGCACATCGATACGGACTATGTGAAGATTGATGGCTCCTTCACGGAGGAAATCCAGAAGAGTGACGAGGCCAAGGAACAGGTAAAGGAAATGGTCAAGAGCCTGCAGTCCAACGGCAAGCTAACCATCATTCCGCTGGTGGAGAACGCCGGGGTTCTTGCCACTCTGTGGCAGGCCGGCGTGAACTATATCCAGGGCTACTATCTGCAAGCTCCGGTACCCGAAATGAACTACGACTTCGGCGACAACTGAGCCTGAACGGCTCAGAAGTCGGCGTTTTCGAGGCTCTGATTGGTTTCGCTCTCCCGGAAGCCAATCAGGTAAAGGATCGCATCCAGCCCGAGCGTGGAAATCGCATGCCTCGCTGACTCCTTGACCAGCGGCTTGGCACGGAACGCCACACCCAGCCCCGCCTGGCTCAGCATAGGAAGGTCATTGGCACCGTCGCCTACTGCAATCACCTGTTCCCGCGAGATGTGCTCTTTTTCAGCAATTTCCAGCAGCAACTCCGCTTTCCGCTGGCCATCGACAATCTGCCCGGATACCCGGCCGGTCACCTTACCATTCTCAATTTCGAGCTCGTTGGCGTAGATGTAATCGATGCCAAGTTTGCTCTGCAAATGGCGCGCAAAGTAGGTAAAGCCACCCGAGAGAATGGCCGTGCGGTAGCCCAGGGCCTTGAGGCTGCGAATCAGGTGTTCCGCCCCTTCGGTCATTCGCAGCCGGGAGGCGATACTCTCGAGCACGCTCTCGTCCAGGCCTTTCAAAAGCGCCAGACGCTCCGCAAAACTCTGACTGAAATCCAGCTCGCCCTGCATGGCCCTTTCGGTGATTTCCGCTACCTGCGCTCCCACTCCGGCTTCCGTCGCCAACTCATCGATCACTTCGGCTTCAATCAGGGTGGAGTCCATATCAAAAACCACCAGCCGCCGATTGCGACGGAAAATGGAATCCTCCTGGAAAGCGATATCCACATTCATTTCGCCGGCAATGTGAAGGAAATCCGCACGCAGTTGCTCAAGATCTGAAGGTGTGCCCCGCACCGAAAACTCGACACAGGCGATCCGGTTGTCGGAAGCGTTCAACGAGGGCCTGGCAGACAGCCGGGAAATGTTATCGATGTTCAGTCCGTGGCGGGCCGTGATGGCGGAAACCCGGGCAATCTGCTCGGCTTTTATATCACGGGCCAGTAGGGTCACGATGTAACAGGCCCGATTCCTTGCCGCAGCCCATGACTGATATTCCTCCACGGTGATCGGCGCAAAACGGACCTGCAGATCCAGGGCATGAAGCCGGAACAGGAGATCCCGGATCACCGGTGAGGATTTGGATTCGTCCGGAATCTCGATCAGGATGCCCCAGGTGAGATGGTCGTGTATAACCGCCTGGCCAATATCCAGAATCCGCACATCGTAGCGCCCCATGATGCCGGTGATTTCCGACGTCAGGCCAGGCTTGTCTCGTCCGGAGACATTAATCAATACCAGTTCACTCACTGTCGGAACCCTCACTCTCAGAGCCCGCCTCTTCCTGCGCCCGGGCAGCGGAAGGAATCACGTCTATGCCATCAACCCGTTGCAGCCCCCTGGGCAGCTTGTGGCCACGACGACCCCGCTCCCCCAGGTAGTGCTCGAGGTCACTGAACTGCAGCCCCATCTTGCGCTTGCCAGCCCGGATCTCCAGTTGGTCGTCCTCGGCAAATACAGCCACTGCCACCACATACTCCTCACGGTTCTGGACGCGGGCAGAGGGAATGCTGATGATCTTGTTCCCCTTACCCTTCGCCAGTTCGGGCAATTCGCTCAGCGGGAACACCAGCATCCGACCCTCGTTGGACACCGCCCCCAGATACAGCGTTTTCTCTGTGGTCGGTATGACCACCGGTGCCATGATTTTCGCCCCCCTGGGAACACTGACCACCGCCTTGCCGTTTCGGTTCTTGCTGATCATGTCATTCAGCGATGTAACGAACCCGTAGCCGCCGTCGGTAACCAGCAGCGCCTTGCGGGACGGATCGCCCATCAAAAGGCCCGAGAAACTCGCACCGGAGGGCGGGTTGATCCGCCCGGTCAGCGGCTCACCCTGACCTCTGGCAGATGGCAGACTGTGGGACATCAGAGAATAGGCGCGGCCGGTGGAATCCAGGAAAATGGCCTGTTGGTTATTGCGCCCCCGGGCCGCCAGGGAGAATCGGTCGCCGGCTTTATAGCTCAGGCCTTCCGGCTCAATGTCGTGGCCCTTGGCCGCGCGCACCCAGCCCTTTTCAGACAGCACAACGGTAACAGGATCATTGGAGACCAGGTCCACCTCGCTGAATGCGCGGGCCTCCTCACGTTCGACAATCGGGGAACGGCGGTCATCGCCAAAGGTTTCGGCATCCGCTTGCAACTCGCTCTTGATCAGCTCCCGCAGGCGATCTTCGGACCCCAGAATGGACTGCAGTTCATCACGCTCGGCCGACAGTTCATCCTGTTCGCCACGAATTTTCATTTCCTCGAGTTTCGCCAGGTGGCGCAGTTTCAATTCGAGGATGGCTTCGGCCTGGTCTGCGGACAATCCAAAGCGGGCCATCAGCTCGGCCTTGGGCTTGTCCTCGGTACGGATGATTTCGATGACTTCATCGATATTGAGATAGGCAATCAGGAGACCTTCAAGGATGTGCAGGCGGGCAAGAACCTTGTCCAGGCGATGCTGGAGCCTGCGAATAACAGTCGTACGCCGGAAGGTCAGCCATTCCGTGAGTATCTGGTGCAAACCCTTGACGCCGGGCCGGCCGTCATTGCCGATCACATTGATATTGACCCGATAGGTCTTCTCAAGATCCGTACTGGCGAACAGGTGCGCCATCAGGCCATCAAGATCCACACGGTTGGAGCGCGGCACGATCACCAGGCGGGTGGGGTTTTCGTGATCGGATTCGTCACGAAGGTCAGCCACCATGGGCAATTTCTTGGTCTGCATCTGATGGGCAATCTGCTCCAGGACCCGGTTTCCTGACACCTGGTGCGGTAGATCCGTTACCACAATCTCACCGCTCTCCCGGATCCAGCGGGCCCGCATCCGCAGCGATCCTCGGCCGGTTTCATACATCTGCCGAATATCCTTCCGGGGAGTAATAATCTCTGCCTCGGTAGGGAAATCGGGGCCTTTGATATGTTCACAGAGCTCGTCAACGGTTGACTCCGGGTGGTCGAGCAACCGGATGCAGGCGGCGGTAACTTCACGGACGTTGTGCGGCGGGATGTCCGTGGCCATACCAACGGCAATACCGGTTGTGCCGTTCAGGAGCACATGAGGCAGCCTGGCAGGCAGCACCGAAGGCTCTTCCATGGTGCCATCGAAGTTGGGCACCCATTCCACCGTGCCCTGGCCAAGTTCACCCAGAAGCACTTCCGCAAAAGGCGCCAGGCGCGATTCGGTGTACCGCATGGCAGCGAAGGATTTGGGATCGTCCGGCGAGCCCCAGTTACCCTGCCCGTCAACCAGCGGGTAGCGGTAGGAAAAAGGCTGCGCCATCAGGACCATGGCTTCATAACAGGCACTGTCGCCATGGGGATGGAACTTACCAAGGACGTCACCCACGGTACGGGCAGATTTCTTGTACTTGGAAGTGGATTTCAGCCCCAGCTCGGACATGGCATAGACGATCCGCCGCTGAACCGGTTTCAGGCCATCGCCGACATTGGGAAGCGCCCGGTCAAGAATGACGTACATGGAATAATCGAGATAGGCCTTTTCCGTGTAATCCCGGAGCGAAACCCGCTCGAAGCCTTCGTCCGTTGTCTGAAACTCTGGCATGGATGCCTCTTTGATTGCCTGTGTTGCCTGATTGAAATAATGTCGGTGATCCTACTCCCTGCGCCCGGATTAATCACCGGTTAACAGGAGCGCACATTATATGGAGCACGGCGCCGATACACCAACAACCTGCGGATTTATTGGCCAAATCCGGCCACTTGACCCACAGATACCTGATTCCAATAGCGGAATTCCCGCATGGAGAGTCTGTAAGGTGATCCGTATGCTCCACCGCAGTGAATAGAAGACCGTTTTAATTCTCTGACAAGCGGAACACTATGAAACCCAACATCAAAGCCTGCGGGCAAGCCATGGTCACGGCTATGGTAAACGCGGTTCTGGCAGTGGCACTGATGCTCCTCGTGGAGTTTGCAATCAGCGGCAGCTTCCAGGTTCCCAAGCCCTACCTCTGGGCGGGCTTGCTGATCTGGCTGGTCATATTCGCTGGACAGTTCTGGCGCCAACGGCACCTTTGCAAGTCCTGCGAGTCTCCCCGGCAATCACCCGATCCCTCCCGATAACCCGCCCGGCTCCCGGTATGCAGACCGCTTATTTGACCGGGAGCAATTGCTCTACTGTTTCTCAAAACAATCCTCGTCCTGCTGCTATGCTTGCCAGTAAGCCAACTGTGCAACACGGGAGAGACGCATGGACCTTGGTAAGCGCCTGGGACTTCGGGTAAAGATCGCTCTGCCTTTTATCATCACGGCCGTCGCTTTGATCGTTATCGGCCTGTTCGCTGTCAGCACCGTCCGCAATCTGGTCTCCGATACCGACAACATTGCCGACACCTACCTGCCATCGGTCAGCGAAATTCTCAATGGCGACCGGGACCTCTATCAGGCCATGGTAGCCCAGATGGCCTATGTCGATGCCAGATCCAACAACGAAGACGTTGAGGGCTACCTGGCCAGCTTCGACGAAAATGCCGAACAGGCCCGGGACCGCTTCACGCAGGCCGTTGAGAGACTCCAGGGTACCGGGGTGTCTGAGGTTGCCCGGGGTTTCAACTCAGCCTTTGAGCGCTGGCTAAGCTCCGCCCGGCAGGTACTGGCGCTGGCCGAGGCTGGCAATCCGGAGCAGGCGCGGTCGCTGGCAGCCCGTGAAACCAACAGCCTTTTCGACAATCTGAGAAATTACTTTGACGAGGTCGGTGCCCACGCCGATGCCCAGGCTCAGGTTCGTGCCGGCGAGGCGTCGTCCGAAGGCCAGAGCAGTTCGATCACGATCCTACTGATAACGGCCGTCGCTATCCTGATCAGCGTCCTGCTGTTCGCAGTGTTCCTGAAGATGATCATCGGTTCGGTCAAGGCGCTCAGGGATCAACTGGACAATATCGCCCAGGGAGAAGGCGACCTGACCCAGCGAATCCCGATAGATCTGGATGATGATCTTGGCAAACTGGCCAAGAGTTTTAATCGGGTGCTGGAAAACCTCCAGTCAATGATTGGCTCTATCCAACAGCTGACCCGGGAGCTGGGAACAGGCGCCAACGATCTTGCCCGTGCCGCCAAGGATAACAACGACGGAGTGACACGCCAGACCGATTCCATCTCCATGGTCGCCACCGCGATCAACGAAATGCAGAGCGCAATTGAGGAAGTGGCCGGCAATGCGTCGAGAGCTGCCGAGATCACCAGGGAGGCCGAAGAAAAAGGCAAGAATGGCGCCCGCATCATCCGCAGCTCCTCTGAGCAGGTGCACCGGCTGGCAGCCCAGATATCCAAAGCAGTGGAAGTGATCCGCAAGCTGTCTGACGATTCCGACAACATCGCATCCGTTCTGGATGTGATAAGGGGCATCGCAGAGCAAACCAACCTGCTGGCACTGAATGCAGCTATCGAAGCGGCGCGCGCCGGCGAACAGGGACGGGGTTTTGCGGTTGTAGCCGATGAAGTCAGAACCCTGGCGCAACGGACAGGGCAATCGACAGAAGATATTCAGACCATGATAACGACGTTGCAGACTGGCGTTGCCGACATTGTCTCGGTGATGGAAACGGGCAGCAAAGAGGCAACTGAAACCGAAAAGCTGGCCACTGACGCAGAGTTGGAGCTCAAAGCCATTCTGGAGGCCATGGCAAACATCGCAGATGTGAACACCAGCGTTGCCTCAGCCACTGAAGAACAGACCCAGGTAGTGGACGAGATCAACCGGAGCATCACCGAGATCAATGATCTGGCCACCGAAAGCGCCAATCGGTCCAGGGATATTGACGGGATCAGTGAGTCCCTTGAGGGCTACGCACGGGAGCTGGAACGTCAGACAGGCAGATTCCGGGTCTAGCCCCGGAATCTGACAGTGGCAGGGTCAGCCAGTTTTACTGCCGGATACCCTCGACAGAGATAATGATTTCGACAGTCTCAGAGGCCTTTCCGAGGTCCATCGGGATGCCAAAGTCTTTCAGGCGAAGCTCGGTCTCGGCCTCAAAGCCCATCCGGTAGCCACCCCAGGGGTCCTCGCCGTGTCCCAGCATCTCGGCGTCGAGCGTGACTTCTTTGGTTACTCCCCTGAGAGTAAGATCACCAATGATGTCGGCCTCACCCTCTTCGTCCACAACCACTCGCTTGCTTTTGAAGGTTGCCTGCGAAAACTCGTCGACATAAAGAAAGTCTTCGCTGCGCAGGTGCTTGTCACGCTCAGCGTGATTGGAGTCCACGCTGCTGGTATCAATTGTCACGTTAACCGTACTGTTTTCCGGGTTTTCCGCGTCGTAGACGAACTCACCGTCAAAATCGTTGAAACGCCCGTACAGCCAGCTGTAACCAAGGTGTGAGATCTTGAAAGTAACAAACTGGTGAGCGCCCTTGGTATCAAACGCGTAGGTACCACTGTGCTCGTTGGCATGAGCTACACCGGCGATTGCCATCGACATGGCAGAGGCGAGCAGAACTTTTTTCATGGTTATCTCCCTTATTTAACGAATGCCCGACTCCCGGGCGTTACACGAATTGCAAACAAACGGCAGACGCATTATTTGCCTAACATACGCCACAATGTCCTGTCGCGATCAAGCAAGTGGTGCTTGAAGGCGCCCGCCGCATGAATCACAGCGAGACCAACGATGGCCCAGGTCGACCAGTAGTGAACCACTCCGGCAGTATCCTCCATCCCCTTTATCCGGCCGGTCACCGATGGCACCTCAAACCAGCCGAAAACGCTGATTGAAGAGCCATCCGCAGTCGATATCAGGTAACCGCTCACCATGGCCACGAAAATCAGCACATACAGAAGAAAGTGCGCCAGGTGAGCGCTGCGAACTTCCCATCGTTTATGATTCGATAGCGGCGCGGGCGAAACATTCACACCTCGCCAGGCCACCCGGAAAACCATCACCACAAAAAGAAGAATACCGATACTGCGATGAATGTCCGGAGCCCTGCGATACCAGTCGTCGTAGTAGGACAGGTCCACCATCCAGTAGCCAAGCCCGAAAAGCCCGAAAACAGCTGCCGCAACAAGCCAGTGGATAATCATCGCCACAAGACCGTAGCCGCTTGGAGTGTTCCTGATTTTCATGGTGAGAAGTTACCCCATTCCCTGGTTCAAACAGTGGCGACCAGTCTAGAAAGTCAGCCCCGTGAAGAAAATCAAAATCTTTTGCTGCCGTACATCAGAAATTCTGACTATCCGCACAGGCTTTTGCCTTTGGTCGTATACGGGTTCTACGGATTGATCAAAATTATAGCAACGATACACTTTGCCCATACTTGAATGCCCCGTCTGGGGCCTCATTGACCGAGAGGACAGGACATGGAACTCGAATTCGACGAAAGCGTGGTTGTACCCAGCAATAACTGATTCTCTGGCGGTCCGCCCGGACCGCTGGGCCCCCTCCCCTGCTGTTCCAGACAGTGAAAGATACAAACCGTTTCCAGTTTCTACATGAAACAGTGGTAATAAACGCGTTTTTTTGGCAATCTTCCCTCCAACTATCAGTAACTTCGCGCTTTTTCACGCACTATCTGTACTGATAGAAGACAGTTCAGACGCCAGACTGGGGCGGCTGATGCGTTCGTTAAATCAACCAGAATCCTCTATGTCAAAACGCCTCCCTGAAAAGCTGACGGCTCCGGAAGTGGAACTGTTATCCCCCATGCTGAACAGGGAAGGCGACACATGGACTGCCGATTTTCGCGGGCTTACGCTCAGGACGGCGCTTCAGCCCATCTACAGTATCTCGCACAAGCGTATTGTCGGATACGAAGCGCTGATCCGGGCTTTTGATACCGACAACTCCGCAGTACTCCCGCTCCACCTGTTCCAGCTACCCGCCTCTGACGCCGAGAACCTGCTTCTGGATCGCCTCTGCCGCTACCTTCACATACGCAATTACAGTGGCATTCGGGATCAGTTGAACTGGCTCTTCCTGAACGTATCGCCGCAAGTGGTTACCAGCGGCAGTCAGGCGGATTCATTTTTCGGGCAGTTGCTTGCCAAAACCGGCCTCCCTCCGCACCGCATTGTGATGGAGATTGTTGAGCAGCCAACAGACGATGCAGAAAGGCTTCGTGAGACAGTCGCCTACTATAAAAAACTGGGCTGCCTCACGGCCATTGACGACTTCGGTGCGGGGCATTCCAATTTCGAGCGGATATGGAATCTGTCGCCGGATATTGTAAAGCTCGACCGGAAACTGTTGACTCGCGCCACGGATGATCACAAGGCCCGACAGATTTTGAACGGGATCGTGTCACTGCTGCACCAGTCCGGGTGTCTGGTGCTTCTGGAGGGAGTGGAAACCCGGGACCAGGCGATGATCGCCATCGATGCCGGCGTTGACTTCGTTCAGGGCTTTTATTTCCGCCGGCCGAGCACCGACCTCGATCAGTTGGCCCACGCGCCGGCGGATTTCGACCATCTGCTGCAGGAATACAAGACCCGCAACCAGGTGACCCTGGACCCGACACGGCAGCTGGTCGATTTCTTCAGTGGCTTTTTCGACCACGCCATCACGAAACTGCGCGCCGGACTCAGCATGCAACAGTCCTGCCTGGAGCTCTTGAACCACCCCGCCGTATCCCGCTGCTACCTGGTCGACGATAAGGGCGTCCAGATTGATGACACTCTGGTGTCCGACACAGGCACCCGAAGCATGGACCCCCGGTTCAGGCCACTTGAGAGCACCAGCAGCGCTGACTGGTACCGCCAGCAGTATCTTCGCCAGGCCCTGGCACAGCCAGAAAGCCTGCACGTTACAGCGCCCTACCTTTGCGTCACCGGCGCCTATATGTGCGTCACCCTCTCACTGGGCTACTATCAGAATGGAAAACTCCAGGTCCTGTGCTGCGATATTCTCGCCAATCCGGCTGAACAACCTTCATAGTCCGGGGCTGATGTCGTAAACCATGGCAATGACGACAACCGTCACCGCGCCAACAAACACATTCATCGGCAGGCCAACCCGCACAAAATCACTGAACCGGTAGCCACCGGGCCCGAAAACCATCATGTTGGTCTGGTAACCCAGGGGGGTGGCAAAACTCGCCGAAGCCGCCATCATAACGGCAATCACAAATGGCTCCGCTGGAACCCCCATGCTTGTGGTCATTGAGAGTACGATGGGCACAACCAGAACAGCCGCGGCATTGTTGGTGATCACTTCTGTCAGCACTGACACCGTCAGATAGACCAGCATGATGGTCAGCAACACATTGCCCTGGCTGAATTCCAGGATGCCTTCAGCGATAAAGCCCGCCGCACCGGTCTGCTCCAGCGCCGCACCCATGGCAAACGAAGCGGCAATCGTGAGAATGACCGGCACATCCACCGACTTCTGGGCCTGACCGACGGAACAGCAACCAGACAGAATCATTCCCGCCGCACCCAGCAAGGCCGCGTTGAGCATACTCAGAGTGCCACAGGCCGCCAGCCCCACAAGCACCAGCAAAATGCCCCACGACAGCCAGGCCCGGTCATGGCGGGGCGTTTCGGTTTCCAGATCATTGATCAGCAGGAAATCCTTGTTGTAGCGCTGACGGCTGACAAACGCCGGCCGCGCTTCCAGAAGCAATACGTCGCCGGGCTTTAGCCTGATGTTACCAAGGTTGCCGGAGACCCGCTCCCCGCCCCGGGCAACGGCCAGTACAACGGCGCCGTAACGGTCCCTGAAGCGTGCATCCCGGATGGTCAGGCCCAGCACATCAGACTGGGGCGACAATGCCGCCTCTACCAGGCGCCGTTCGGCGCGGTCCTTGCTGAGACTCGGCTCATCTTCATGGACCGAGGGGACGATGCCATTGATGCGCAGGAGGTCTGAAATCGCCTGGGTGTCACCGGCAAACACCAGCCGGTCGCCACCCCGAAGGCGCTCTTCAGAGGGTACCGCAGTGACTACGCTGCCATCCCGTTCGATCTCCACCAGATACAGCCGCTCTAACTCCCGAAGCCCCGCCTCACCCACGGTTTTCCCGACCAGGGGGCCATCGAACGACACCGCCACTTCCAGGGTAAATTCCCTCATGGAACCGAATTTCTGCTGATCCTTTCGGTCCGGCAGCATCCTGGGCATGACCAGCAGCAAGGCCGCCACACCGATAATTGCAACCGGCAGCCCGACGGCCGTGATGGAAAAAATGGAGAAGCCCGATTCACCGGTCAGTTGCTGGTACTGACCATTGATGACCAGATTGGTGCTGGTGCCGATCAGCGTAAGAGTTCCTCCGAGAATTGCCGAGTAACTCAGGGGAATCATCAGCTTGGAAGGCGAGATACCGATCTTGCGGGACCAGGCGTGAACTGCCGGAATCATGGTCGCCACAACCGGGGTATTATTGAGAAAACCGCTCAGCAAAGAGACCGGAAGCGCGATCCGGGCCTGGGCAGATCGAACGGTCCTGGGGTTGCGAAGCAGATGATGCACCAGCAGATCGACACCGCCGGAGTGGTGAATACCCGCTGCCACCACAAACATGGCGACGACGGTAATCAGCCCGCTGTTGCTGAATCCGGCAAGGGCCTGATCGGCCGAGACAATTCCGCTGGCACTGAGCACCACGAGCACACCCATCATGACCAGATGGGGCGCGAATCGTCCTGCACTCATCAGTAACAGCGCGGTGCCTGCCAGGCCCAGCGCAAACCAGCCTTGCCAGTCCATCAACGGTTCTTCCCGATCAGAAAACTGGCAGGATAACGAGTTTGCGCAAGACAGAGAAAGAATAAAGGATGCTTTTTATAGCACCACAGGGAATATCAAACCTCGATATCGGCCATATTACCGTAGGCCTCCAACCATGCTCTCCGGTCGGATGCGCGCTTCTTGCCGAGCAACATGTCCATCCGGCTGTCGGTGTCGTCGCCGTCCTCGATGGTCAACATCACCAGGCGACGGGTGTCCGGTGCCATGGTGGTTTCGCGCAGCTGCAGCGGGTTCATCTCACCCAGCCCTTTGAAGCGGGTAACCGAAATTTTGCCTTTACGCTTCTCGGCCGCAATACGGTCGATAATGCCCTGCTTTTCATGCTCATCCAGGGCATAAAAGGTTTCCTTCCCCAGATCCACCCGGTACAGCGGCGGCATGGCCACGAACACATGGCCGGCGGCAACCACAGGGCGGAAGTGTTTGACGAACAGTGCGCACAGCAGCGTGGCGATGTGAAGGCCATCAGAGTCCGCATCCGCAAGGATACAGACCTTGTTGTAGCGAAGGCCTTCCAACTGGTCAGAGCCCGGGTCAACGCCAATGGCAACCGCAATATCATGAACTTCCTGGGAGGCCAGGATCTCGCCGGAATCCACCTCCCAGGTGTTGAGGATCTTGCCCCGCAGCGGCATGACCGCCTGGAACTCACGGTCCCTGGCCTGTTTGGCAGAACCACCGGCCGAATCACCCTCAACCAGGAACAGCTCCGAACGGGCGGTATCGCCACCGGAACAGTCCGCCAGTTTTCCAGGCAGCGCCGGACCCGATGTTACCTTCTTGCGCGCCACCTTTTTACTCGCCCGCAGACGACGCTGGGCATTACTGATGAACAGCTCGGCCAGTGCCTCGGCGACATCCGTATGCTGGTTGAGCCAGAGGCTGAAGGCGTCCTTCACCACGCCGGAGATGAAGGCCGCCGCCTCCCGTGAAGACAGCCGCTCCTTGGTCTGTCCGGAGAACTGCGGCTCCTGCATCTTGAAAGACAGAACATAGGCGGCCCGCTCCCAGATATCTTCGGGCGAGAGCTTGACGCCACGGGGCAGCAGGTTGCGGAACTCACAGAACTCGCGCATGGCTTCCAGCAGGCCGGTGCGCAACCCGTTCACATGAGTCCCGCCCTGGGCCGTGGGAATCAGGTTCACGTAGCTCTCCATGATCGCTTCGCCGCCCTCGGGTAACCACTGGATGGCCCAGTCCACGGCTTCCTTGTTACCGGAGAAGCTGCCGGTGAACGGCTCCAGTGGCACCACTTCAATATCCGCCAGCGCGGTACGCAGATAATCCCGCAAACCATCTTCGTAGAACCACTCGTCCTTCTCGCCGGTCTTTTCCTGGAGGAACGTCACCGTAAGCCCCGGACACAGAACGGCTTTTGCCCTCAGGTTGTGGCGGAGCCGGCTGACAGAAAAGTTGGGACTGTCAAAGTAGCTCACGTCGGGCGTGAACTTGAGGCGGGTACCCGTGTTGCGCTTGCCAACGGTGTCGATCACTTCAAGCTCTGAAGCCTTTTCACCATTGGCAAACGTCATCCGGTGCAACTGGCCATCACGCTTGATGGTCACTTCCAGGTGAGTAGAGAGAGCGTTGACAACGGAAACACCAACACCGTGAAGACCACCGGAGAAGTTGTAGTTGCCCTGGGAAAACTTGCCGCCAGCGTGGAGACGGGTCAGGATCAGTTCAACACCAGGCAGGCCTTCTTCCTTGTGAAGGTCCACCGGCATGCCTCGGCCGTCATCCTCAACGCTCAGGGAACCGTCACTGTATAACACCACATCGATCCGCTTTGCGTGGCCCGCCAGCGCCTCATCTACACTGTTATCAATGACTTCCTGCGCCAGGTGATTAGGCCGACTGGTGTCTGTATACATCCCCGGACGCTTGCGCACCGGATCCAGGCCACTCAGTACTTCAATAGCATCGGCGTTATATTGTTGCTGGCTCATGGGCAGGAACTGACTCCGCGTTTGATAGGAAAAGCTGAGCCATAGCTTAGGGATTCGTGAAGAAAGATCAACGGTTGTTTTCGGCCCGGGTGATCTGGATATCATCCCAGCCGTCCGCGGTTACTGCGATAACTGCGCAGGGGGTGGTCAGGGCCTGCGTGACCATGGTTCCGGGGGCGGGTTCGGTCACGCTAACCACCAGTTCCAGGGTTCCGCGACGGATCTCTGAGGAGTCCAGCGTTACGCTGTAGCCCCCGGTAGGCTTCTGGCCAATGGCCGCCAGAACGACATGCTCTCTCTCAAAATCGATGTTTTTCAAAGACTCAAGGGAAAGGTTGCGCCCTGGCAGAGCATCCAGTTTCTCGACGTCTTCAACACTTGTCAGGTGAACATGGCCCGGAGCTGTGAGACCGCAATGCGCAGACTGGCTGATCTGTCGGGCCAGAGGCGCACCGTCAGCGGTTTCCGAGCGACTGCTCGCACATCCGGAAGCAAGAAACAGGGCTACCAGCAGGCAACAGGCGCGAACGTGTGTAGCCATCAACGATTGGTCTCCAGGGTTCTCACGGGTTCAGCGGTGGTGCTTCCGCGGTTTTTCAGACGATAACCCTCAAAGCCGATGCGCGGCAAACCCATGGACGAAATGGTCGGGCGCCGGAAGCTGGTGCTGAGAGTAACGCCGGTAATCCGTTCCTCACCAATAACAATCTTCTCGGGCAGCCCGTTTACCGGATATTCCGCGCAAGCCTCACCGCTTTCACAGATAAAGCCGTTATTATCCATGTCGGTTCCTGCCACCAGGAAGTACTCTCCGGGCTCTATATCATCGAACGAGAAGCCATAGCTCCCGTCACGGGCCGTTACCACGCGCTGTTCTATGGTTTCGCGGCTTTCGTCAGTACTTACCAGCAACACATAATGTCGGCCTGCATCCCGCTCATCGGGCAACTCGGTCAAATCTATGGATACCGGTACGTCGAGGGTGCGCACCTCACTCCCGGTGTTGTAGTCAATTTCAATACGCGTCTTATAGACCTGCCCTTCGGATACGCTGCCCCGGTTAACAGAAACCGAGACCGTTTCGGGCAGCTCGTTACCTGGCGTCAATTCGGGGTCGAGCGCAAGGAGATCCTGATCGAACCGAATATCGCTGACTTGAATATCCGAACCCTCTGGATACACGGTGAATTCGAGATCCGCGTCCAGCAAGGCCAGGTCAAAGTTGAGAACCGATGGCGAGGAAAGCAAGACCGAGCTCACAGTGCCCTCGAGCGCTGTATCGACAGCTTTCAGCGCATTAATCAGTCCGGCCCCGTACTCATTGGTATTGCCCACAACTTCCGTTAACGATCCATCAGCCAACCAGGCCCGGAAATTTTCGGGAGTCACGGATTCAGCGTTGGCGCCTTTCATCAGGGCATAAACCCCGGCAACATGGGGGGCCGCCATGGACGTACCTTGCAGGCCGGCATAGGAGCGAATGAACTCGCCACCCTCATCCGTTCCCCAGGTGCTGATGATCAGGTCGGCATTGCCATCCTGGTTTGCATCTCTGGTCGCATCGCCACCAGGCGCGACTAAATCTACGGATTCGCCGAAATTTGAGTAACCCGCCCGAACCTTGCCAGCGTCTACGGCACCCACGCCTATCACCCGTTGGAAAGCCGCAGGGTAGGTGGGTTCGTCGGTTCCCTGATTCCCAGCGGCAGCGACAACAAGCTTGCCATTGTCATCCGCACGGTTAATCGCTCCCTCAAGCACAAGACTGGGCCCGACGCCCCCCAGACTCAGGTTGATCACATTAATGCCGGATTCACCGGAGGCCCAGTTTATTGCGGCAACAAGATCATCCAGAGTGCCCGACCCATCACGCCCAAGCACCCTGACAGGCCAAAGCGTAACGTCCGGGGCAACCCCGTCCACGCCGGCAGAATTCCGTAGTGCGGCCACAATGCCGGCAACGTGGGTCCCATGGAAGTTACTGCTCTGAGGTTTGCCGTCCCCGGGATCGGCAGGATTCGAATCACGACCGGGTTCATCATCAATATCCAGTTCGCCAGAGACATAATCGAGAATTAGGTTTGCCTCCGGAACCACATTGGCATTGAGATCGAGATGCCAGTCTCCATAGGAAGAAGGCGTTGCTGTGAACAATCCGGTATCCATGACAGCAACGCCAACATCATTACCCAGTTCAGGGGCAGCCTGCCAGGCAATAGGCAGGCTGATAAGAGGCAGGTTCCACTGCAAGGAAGAGAGATCCCGGTCAAATTGAGCCCGGTAGATATAATTCGGCTCTGCAACCTGAACGCCGGGCTCCGACCGCAGCCCCGCGACCCAACGAAGCGTCTCAGCCCGCGGGCCAACGGAAGAAGCGGACGATTTTGAAGCCACGGAACCAAAGCGATTTCGTCGAACCAACCAGGCTCCCTGCCCCAGTGATGTCGCCGAGGAGGCCGACAAGGTTCCGGCAACGCCCTGCGGACTCATACTCCCCTGCTTTTCCGGGGACATCAGCACAATGGCTTCATCTGGCACAAACTCCGGCTGGCTGTATCGGGCATTCTGGATACTCGTGGCACCGGCGGCGGTGATGGAAAGCACGTACCGGAAAGGACCACCACTGGTCGTGCTGATGCTTATCTCTGCGGCCCCATCCTCGGGCACGCTTACCATCAAGGGCCTATCGCCGGTCCCGGAATCAGACACAACGCCACCGCCCTGCTCAACCGACAGGGTAATGTCCGGGGCCAGAAAACCCGAGTCCCTGAAAACCTGCACGGCAACGGTACTGCCCGCTGCAAGATCGGCGCGAAAAATGTCCTGCTCATCAGCCCAATACTGGAATACGAATTCACCGGTACCGGGGTGGATACCATTGGTATCGCTCAAATAACCGCCCAGAATGCCTGTTGAAGGCACCAATTGAGCGGAGCTGGAGGAATTGTTAGAGATCGCTTCACTGAGGCGACTGTCATCAGCCGTGTCCGAATCGACCCGCGTTCCGCTTTCGATTGTGATGGTGCCGCTCAGTCCGGGCTCCGGCGACTCCAGGCCGTCGCCTCCGCCACCTCCCCCGCAACCCGCAAGGAGAAACAATGTTGAAAAAACCGGGACCAATTTTGATGGTGTATCAGAAGTCATGGGTCAGGCCACTGGCTGCAGATCGATTTTATTTCCTAGGGTATAACAAACACATTTCCTGCGGTTGTTCGGTTTCGTACAAAGTACGTTTTCTCTTGTATTCCAGATGCAAAAGGCCGCCTGAAGTTTCCCCCAGGCGGCCTTCTTTATCCCATCCGAAGATTACAGTGCGTAGAACAACATCGGCACAAAGGCCACGAAAAGAAGCGTGGGGCCCATAACGGCCAGAGGCAACAGCAGTCTCTCGTAGCGGTGCCAGAAGGAGCCAGTGCGCTCTGCCGCCAGCACTTCGGTCTCGCCCACCACCTGCCGGGTGAGCAGATGGTTCAGTGCCACCGGCGGACTCAGGTAACCGAGCTCAAACGCCACCAGACAGACGATCCAGAAATGCAGCGGATCGATGCCCAACTGAATGGCGGGCTGGGCAACAGTTGCCGATACCAGAATGACCGCACCGAACGGGTCCATGACCATCCCGATGACCGTGAGCATCACAACGATCACCAGCATGGCAACCCAGGGACTGGTGAGATCCTCGGGGAAGAGTGTATGAACAATGTCGGAGCGCTCGAGGATACCCCCAAGACAAATCGAAAAGCCAATCAGCGCCAGCAGCGCACCGATATGCACGGCAGAGTCACTGGCCGCCGCAGAGCTCCGGTTCCAGAAGGCCTGGGAACGGTTCTGGCCCGCTTCACGGCTGTCGCTGCCGGAATCCAGAGCCACCAGGGCCAGCATAACCAGTGGCAATATCAACGGGGCGCTGTACTCATTGAATTTCAGCCCCAGAACAATCCAGATCGACACGATGACCAGGGCGGCCACAATCACGTAAGGCAGCAATGCCCGACTTTCAGCCAGGGCAGCGCGGAAGGCTCCCGGCGCCGGACGAGGCTTCCAGTTTCCCTGGGTCTTGCAAACGATCAGCGAGAACAGGCTGGCAGACAGGATAAAGACCCAAAAGCCCCAGCCGTACATTTCGGTGGTGGTGACTTCCTTGTTCAGGGCGGCGATCACAACGATCAGCAGACACGGGTTCAGCACAACACCGAGGCTGCCGGACATGGCGGTGGTTGCAAGGGACAGCTGACGGCCGGCGCCGGCACGGCGGAGCTCATCGTAAACAACACCGCCAACCGCCAGGATGAAGATCCCGGACGCACCGGTAAACGCCGTCGGGAAGGCCGTTGCGAATATGATCACCGATGCCAGCATTGGCGCCGGCAGATTGAAGGGCTTGATGAGGTTCAGCAGAAGCTCGGGAATACGGGTCTGTTTCAGCATCATGCCCACCAACACATAGAGACCTATGTTGATGAACATTGACGAGAGATTCGACATCATCCCGAAGTAGATGGCCAAACCAGAAGCATATCCATCCACCAGGAAAAAATAGCTCATGGCGATCAGCCCCATGATGCAATAGAGCGGAATCACCAGGCCGGAGGAAAGAGAGAGCCCGCCCGGCTTAACCCGTCCCGGAACGTTCAGGAACCGGACGGCGTTGATCGCCATGAACAGGCCGAAGACCCCCGCCCAGGCGTATTGCAGACTTATAGTGTCTTCCGATCCTGGCGAGGTGGCCAGCCTCCCCAGGTAGGCATTCAGCGACAGCACCATCAGCCCGTTCACCACAAACTGCACCCCCTGGCTCAGCCGCCATTCGGACCGGTTGCGGGGCAGACGCAAAGCGATGTGGTCGGTATCCAGGGCAGCAATGGCGGCTGCCATGGCAAACATGGCAATAAACAGATACTTGGTCAGTTCGATGTTATCGAGGAGGAAGTGAGCAACCCCCTGTTCTACCGCCTTGAACATCCCCAGAGCTGGCGTGGCGTGCTCAAGATTCTGCTCATAGGCGGCATATCGTTCCTGGCAAAGTTCAAGATTGCTCTCAAGGGACTGACGAATGGCCTCCGGGTTGGGGGGCGAACTGAACAGATCGTCCGGATCCGGCTTGTAGGCCTCCACGCGCCGCGTGACTTCCGAGTCGATATCCATGTCCAATTGACATGATGGCTCCGTAGCATCCGGGTTCAGCAGGTAATAATTTGGCCATGTCTGTTCACCCACCCACAGCAGACGGGAATGCAGAGAGTTTCCCATTCCCAGCAGCAAAGTGAACAACAGCAGAAGCAGAAGAACCGCTCCATACATCCGATGCATCGGGTAGAGAGTTCTTGCAGCCGGGGCGGTGAGTGCTCGCCAGTTCATGATGATCCCGCCCTTTTATTCCTGGTTGCCCGCGGTGCACTCGGCAGAAGACGGGTTGCTTGCGCAACGGATCTTGCTGAGCAGGCCCATCATCTTCGGGTGATACACATCCGGGGCACCATTCAGGCCGTCGCGCATCTCGATCCGGTTCTCCCGGAACATCTCCTGGTAGCCCCGAATGTCTTTTTCAGGAATTCGCACCCATTTCTCGTCGGGGATGGCGGCTTCCTGTCCTTCAATCAGCCCCATGGCCTGCGGAAACATATTCCAGGCGACTTCCCGGGCTTTCTGGGCGGTTTCGTCGTCCAGCACTTCATCCCGCGCGATGATTTGAAGCGTCAGCTGTGCCAGTGGATAGTCCACGATGCCACCGTCATCACCGATGCCCTTGTATAGCTCCAGGGCTTCATAGGCGAAGGCAGGCGCGTAGGCGGTATCGACGGATCCGTTATTGAACTTGCCAGCAAAATTGGTGATATCGGATGGCACGACCGTGGCTTTGACAAAATTCACCATATGGATAGCGTCTTTCTGGTAATCCAACGTTGCCATACGCTTTCCGGCCAGTTCACCAGCTGTGTCGATGCCACGGTCGTTCACGAACAGATAGCCGGCCCCTACCGGAATAATGCCCAGCACCTCGTAACCGTCAGACTTCATCAACGACGCAGCCTTGGGCTGGGCCAGGGTCGCAAGCAGCGTCTTCAGGTTGTCGTAGGTTGGAATGGCTCCCACCGCACTGATACTGCCGGTAAATTTGTTGAACGGTCGAATCCGGATGTCGGTAGCGGCCACCGCATCACACTGGCCTGCATTGAAGTCACCAATGGCGACACCTTCGTCGGTGTAGGGTTTCAGCTTGAAGTCCACACCCTGCCCCTTCATTTCCAGGGCGTAATCCTTGACGAAATTGTAAAAGTCACCATTTGCACCGATAACGTCGAATACACACATCGATACAGTCTGTGCGGATGCAAGGGGGGCGGCAGCAGCCAGGGTCAGGGCGGCAAGGGATTTGCGGATCATTACGACCTCCGGGTCATTCTTGTGTTTGTCGGTTGTTCAGAGGAGTTGGCAACCTGTTTCAGAGCAGGTCATCCAGATTCATGGTCTCAACGTTTTCGGTGCCCCGATCCGGGCTCATCTTCCCGAAGAACGTTTGCGGTGTGCGATGACCGTAGCTGGCGGTCCAGTGCTTGTCCGACGAGAACCGGACAACACCGGCGGCCACTTCGTCCACCAGGCGGTAATCGTCCCAGACATCAACCGTGGCGTTGGCCTCAACGAAACTGGCAATGGCTTCTTCCAGTTTGTCCGGTCGGCCAAATGTTTCCGCGGCCACCGCCTGGAGGGCGTGCGGCACACGGATGCCTTTTTCAACGGCGAGTTCTCTGCTGTGCTCAAGTACCTGCCATGGGTCCGGTGACAGAGCCGGACGCGTATCCGGAAGCAGCAGCCATACGAGGGCACGGATAGCGTTGGGCGTACCGCCCCACTTTTCGTTATCCAGACAGGTTGCAGCACGCTCGGCCTGAGGGGCGATGCTTTTGGGTACCCCGGCCATGGCGCCGGAGTTAGCATCGTTCACAATGGCCTGCATCCCGGTCAGCAGACCGAGCAGGAAGGTAATTTCATCCTGCTCGTTGAACAGGAAAGGGCATTCCAGAGGCTCGGCCGACGGATCGAACTCATAGGCAGCCATGGCGCGCAGGAAGGAGGCATAACGGCGTTTCGCGGTTAGCGCATTCATCCGTTTGGCCACTTCTCTGGCATCCTTTGCTGCTTCTACATTCCCCTCATAATCAGCCCGGAGGTAGGCAAGCTGGGCCTCCCAGGCCTCATACTCCGCACAGTTACCGGCCAGGAGCATCAGCAAGGAACCAGTGCTGTCGGGCGCCTGTGTCACCCGCGAGAATGAGTAGAGCAATGGATCAACGCCCTCACCCAACGCGCAGGCCATCTGGGGATCAGACATCTGAAGCACATAGGGCGTGGCCTCCCCTTCGGAATAATTGGAGAGTACAACACCGGTGGTGGTATAGATGGGATTTGCCGAACACCCTGCGAGTAAGGCTACTGCCGCCAGTGAGAAAGCCTTGAGGCGTGCAGCAAGAAGGCGCTGTCCGAGCCTTGCCAGAGAGGAGATCATATTTCACCCTGCGTCACGTTGTTTTTGTATGCCCGATCTGAATCTCGGTTTTTGTCAACGGCTGCAAGAATGCGGTGAAAACTGTCCTACAAAAATGGCTCGAATGCCGATTTTGTTATGCCGATCGGGCCAATGGCCCGGAAGGAAAGGGAGCTACTGAGTTTTTATTGATTTAAAACAAGGACTTTCGAAGCACCAGCCCGCTAAAGAGCCATCATCGCCATGACCTGATCAGTCAGGCCATCCAGAGTCAGACCTCCCCGCTCCGGCTTGTACCAGGTCACCGTCCAACTCAGCGCACCGGTCAACATCCGGCGAACTACAAACGGATCGGCCTCCATGGCGCCCTCGCGTTTCAGCGATTCCAGAACATCCAGCCAGAGCCTTTCGTAGATGTCGCGAAGCTCCAGCACTTCCACCTGCGACCCTGCAGAGAGGCTTCGCCACTCGAACACAAGCACAGCCATGGCTTCACCGGTCTGGCCATTGATCGACTCAAGCTCGGCCCGGATAAGTCCCCGCAGTTTCTGTCTGTTGGTATCGGCAGCTTCCAGAGCCGCCTGCATGAGCGCCGTGTTCAGTCGGATGGTTTCAACCATGACTGCTTTGAGAATTTCTTCCTTGGTCCGGAAGTGATGGAACAGGCTGCCGGACTGAATACCGACGGCGGCCGCAAGATCACGAACCGTGGTCCGCTCGTAGCCTTTTTCCCGGAACAATCGGGCCGCCTCAGTGAGCAGGCGGCCGCGGGCACCGCCGGGGTCTGACACAAGGTTTTCGGCTATCAGGGACTGAAGGATCTGGTTCTGGCTCACTAAAACTACCCGGTTGGCATATGAGGCCTTTAATTCTACCTTAAACTTGCCTGTTTACAAACCAAGCGCTTGCTTGGTATTGTCAGTTCCATCATGTAACAACACCGCGATCGCCGAAGGCATCGCAACGGAAACCTGAACAGGGCACAGGAACATGGCTGACTCCCCAAAAACCGTTCGCATCGGATGCTCCGCCGCTTTCTGGGGCGACACGGAAACCGCTGCCGCGCAACTGGTTTACCAGGGCGACATTGACTATCTGGTGGCTGATTATCTGGCAGAGATCACCATGTCGATCATGGCTGGTCAGAAAATGAAGGATCCGACCCAGGGATACGCGCGGGATTTCGTCCAGACGGTTATGGCCCCCCTGCTGGGAGACATCAAGGAAAAAGGCATCCGCGTTCTGGCCAACGCCGGCGGCGTGAATCCCGTCGCCTGCCGGGATGCCCTTCAGGCGCTTTGTGAAAAGGTAGGCGTGGACATGAAGATTGCCCTGGTGCTGGGCGACGATCTGCTGATGAAGAAGAAAAAGCTAGCCGATATGGGCATCTCGGAGATGAGTTCCGGCCAGCCAATGCCACCCATGATGGTCAGTCTGAACGCTTACCTGGGTGCGCCTGGCTTGGTGGCGGCGCTGGAACAGGGCGCCGACATTGTGATTACCGGCCGGGTTGCCGACAGCGCTCTGGTGTTGGCACCTCTGGTGCACGAATTCGGGTGGGGCTGGGAAGACTACGACAAACTGGCCCAGGGCAGCCTGGCCGGGCATCTGCTTGAATGCGGCGCCCAGTCCACCGGCGGCAATTTTACCGACTGGGAAGAGGTCGCCGGTGGCTTCGCCAATATGGGCTTCCCGATAGCCGAAGTGAGTGCTGACGGCCGCTTTTTTATCACCAAGCCTGAAGACACCGGGGGCCTGGTCAGCCGCGGCACGGTGGCGGAACAGCTGGTCTATGAAATTGGCGACCCCCGGGCTTACCTTCTGCCGGATGTTACCTGCGATTTCACGGGCGTGGAGTTGGAGGAAACCGGTAAAAACCAGGTTCAGGTTCGTGGCGCGCGGGGACTTCCACCCACGGACAGCTACAAGGTCTCAGGCACCTGGCCGGATGGCTTCAAGTGCACGGTCACATTCCTCCTGGCCGGCATGAATGCCAAGGCCAAGGCGCAGACTGTGGCCCAGGCCATTCTGGCCAAGACCTCACGGATGTTCAGTGATCGCGGCCTGCCCGATTACAGTGAAACCAGCGTTGAGATTCTGGGCACCGAGACCACATACGGCCGCCACGGTCGGGCCGACAACTGCCGTGAAGTGGTGGTCAAGATCAGTACGGCTCACCCCAAGAAAGAGGCCCTGGTGCTGTTTTCCCGGGAAATTGCCCAGGCGGCAACGGGCATGGCGCCGGGAATTACCGGAATTGTTGGCGGCAGGCCGACGGTGTGGCCAAAGATTCGGCTGTATTCGTGCCTGGTGCCGAAAACAGAAGTCGAGGTATCCGTGGATCTGGGTGGCGAGCGGCAGACCGTTGACGTTGAGACCAGCGGCGGCTTCAACGATAGCGATCTCCAGCCCCAATCGTTCACACACGAGACAGGCGCCACGGATACAACCGTGCCGCTGGTGAAACTTGCCTGGGCTAGGAGTGGCGACAAGGGGGACCACACCAACATCGGCGTGATTGCCAGGAAACCGGAGTTTCTGCCGTTTATCGAGACAGCATTGACGGAAGCAGCCGTTGCTGACTGGATGGCCCATACCCTGAATCCGGATACCGGTCGGGTCACCCGCTGGGCCATGCCCGGTTTGCAGGCCATCAATTTCCTGCTGGAGCACAGTCTTGGCGGCGGTGGCGTTGCCAGCCTGCGGATTGATCCCCAGGGGAAGGCATTTGCACAGCAGCTATTGGAGTTTCCTGTGCCTGTTCCTTCAAAGATCATCAACTAATAAACCATGGAGCATGCACTCTGGTTGGTGGCACGCTCCAGGACACGCCGTGAATACGTCCGTGTAGGCTTGATCGCAGCATCCATGCTGCTCACAGTCCTGGAGCGTGCCACCAACCAGAGCGCCCGAACGTTTGGAAAGGTCTTCAACTTATGAGCTATCAATCTGTTTTTCATCCGGACCTTTTTAAAGGCCAGGTGTTTATCGTTACTGGCGGCGGCTCCGGCATCGGCCGGTGCACAGCCCACGAGCTTGCCGCCCTCGGTGCGCGGGTTGCCCTGGTGGGCCGTAAAGTCGAAAAAGTAGAGTCCGTAAAAGCGGAGATCATCGAGGACGGCGGTATTGCGTCGGCTCATGTCTGCGATATCCGGGAAGAGGAATCGGTGAAAGCCACCGTCAAGGCGATTATTGCCGAACATGGCGGCCTGAACGGCCTGGTGAACAACGCCGGCGGGCAGTTTCAGGCGCCGCTGACCGGGATTAATCAGAAGGGCTGGGAGACGGTGGTGCGCACCAATCTGACCGGGGGCTTTCTGATGGCCCGGGAAGCCTACACGCAGGCATTGTCGAAAACCGGGGGCGCCATCGTCAATATCGTGGCCGATATGTGGGGCGGCATGCCCGGCATGGGTCACTCCGGCGCCGCCAGGGCCGGGATGGTGAATTTCACCCAGACAGCCGCGGTTGAATGGGGCGCTTCCGGCGTTCGGGTGAACGCGGTTGCTCCGGGCTGGATTGCTTCCAGTGGCATGGACAATTACCCCGAGCACATGAAGCAATGGATCCGCAGCCTTGGCGACAATGTGCCCATCAAGCGGATGGGTACCGAGTCCGAAGTCAGCTCGGCGATCTGCTTTCTGCTGAGCCCCGGGGCGGCATTTATTAGTGGCGATTGCCTGCGGATCGACGGCGGTGCGTCCCAGGGGGGCCGGGTCTGGCCGTTGCCAAAGGCCAAGAATAACGAGCCCTACAACGGCTTTCACCGGGCCATCACCCCGAAAGTTCTTAGCGACGACTGAGGAGCCGAACATGCAGGTACTTGAATCCACCGTAAGCTCCCAGTCCGAAGACTTTCGCACCAACGCCGAAGCCATGGAAGCCCACATCACGACGTTTCGGGAGGTGGAACAGAAGGTTCTGGACCTGGCGGAAGCCGCCCGGGAAAAGTTCACCAAGCGAGGCAAACTGCTTCCCCGGGACCGCATCAACCGGTTGCTGGACCGTGGCACGCCCTTCCTGGAGCTGTGCTCACTCGCCGGCTACAAGATGCACGATGACAAGGACGGCAGCATGGCCGGCGGCGGGATCATCGCTGGTATCGGTTATGTCAGCGGCATTCGCTGCCTTGTGGTTGCGAGCAACAGCGCCATCAAGGGCGGCACCATTACCCCGGCCGGCCTGGACAAAACGCTGCGGTTGCAACAGATCGCCATGGAAAACAAGCTCCCCGTTGTGTCCATGTCCGAAAGTGGCGGCGCCAACCTGAATTATGCGACCGACATTTTCGTGCTGGGCGCCCGGGGCTTTGCCAACCAGGCCCGCATGTCCGCCGCCGGCATTCCTCAGGTAACCGTGGTCCACGGCAACGCCACGGCAGGCGGTGCCTATCAGCCAGGCCTTTCGGATTATGTGATCGTGGTGCGCGAGCAAGCCAAGATGTTCCTGGCCGGCCCACCACTGCTCAAGGCTGCCACTGGTGAAGTTGCCACCGACGAAGAGCTCGGCGGTGCGGAGATGCATGCCACGGTGGCAGGGACAGCCGAGTACCTGGCCGAAGACGACGCCGACGGCATCCGCCAGGCCAGAAACATCCTCGAAGCCCTGCCCTGGAACGAGCAACTGCCACCCCGGCGCGAACTGCAATGGGAGGAGCCGCTCTACCCGGCCGATGAACTGCTAGGCGTGATTCCGGCAGACTCCAAGAAGCCTTACGATGTTCGCGAAATCCTGGCCCGTATCGCCGACGGTTCGAAGTTCATGGATTTCAAGAACGAGTTCGACGACCAGACCGTCTGCGGCACCATCCGGATCGAGGGCCATTCGGTCGGCATTATCGGCAACAACGGCCCGATCACTCCGGCCGGCTCCGCCAAGGCCGCCCAGTTCATCCAGCTCTGCGACCAGGCCGGAACGCCCCTGCTGTTCCTGCATAACACCACCGGTTTCATGGTGGGAACCCATTCGGAGCAGAACGGCATCATCAAACACGGCTCGAAGATGATCCAGGCGGTGGCCAATTGTCGTGTGCCAAAGGTCGCAATTGTCATCGGCGGTTCCTATGGTGCAGGTAACTACGCCATGTGCGGACGTGGTCTGGACCCAAGGTTTATCTTTGCCTGGCCCAACAGCCGAACCGCAGTTATGGGCCCGGCACAGGCCGGCAAGGTGATGCGCATTGTGGCAGAGGACAAGCAACGCCGCGGAGGCATGGAGCCGGATCCGAAGACACTGGATTTTCTGGAGCAGGCCACAGCGAAGAAACTGGAGGAAGGCTCAACGGCGTTGTTTGGCACGGCCAGATTGTGGGATGACGGGCTGATCGACCCGCGGGATACGCGGCGGGTTCTGGCCCTGGTTCTGGACGTTTGCCGGGAGGCGGAGGCTCGGCAGTTGCGGCCTAATACGTTTGGGGTGGCCCGCTTGTAGCATTTCTGGGTTTGGTGGGGCCCGCCTCTTGGCCTTCGAGCTTTGGGGCTGGAACCGGGGCGGAGGGCTCGGTCGCGCCATCCCTGGCGCTCCACGTTTTTGGGAAGCCCTCCGCCCCGGTTCTGGTCGACCACGAGTTATCGTTTTAAGAGAGAAAACTTTTCCACTGATCAAGAGAACAAACGCGTAGGTCGGATTAGCCAAAGGCGTAATCCGACAAAAATGCCAGGCCACTCCGCCAATCTGTCGGGTTACGCCTTCGGCTAACCCGACCTACAAAAACAACAAAACTGCCAGCAGGCAGCAAACAGTTTGCAAACATAAGCGGCTGTGTGGGATCGGTTTCAGAAAATGTCGGCGGCCATGGATGGCCGACGCCAAGCGCACATGGGTGAGGCAAGCGTTTATGAAGCGAAGCTTCATGCGCAGCCGAACGACAGCAATCTGTGATTGCTGGCCGGACCCCGCAAGGGGTGCTCGTAGCGGTTTTCTGGAAGCGGCCCCACACACCTGCCACCCAAGCTAAAGAACGTGCACCGAAACAAAGAAGGCACGGACTCTCTACCAGCAGGAGAACAAGAACGTGAAATTCACACCCGAACACGAAGCCCTCAGAAAAACCGTCCGCGATTTCGTGGAGAAGGAAATCAATCCCCACTGCGACGAATGGGAGGCCGCCGGGGAATTCCCGATTCATGAGCTGTTCAAAAAGCTCGGCAACCTGGGAATCCTGGGCATCCAGAAGCCGGAAGAATACGGCGGCATGGGGCTCGACTACAGCTACAACCTGGTAGCTGCGGAAGAACTGGGCATGGCCCATTGTGGTGGTGTGCCACTGGCCATCGGGGTTCAGACCGATATGTGTACCCCGGCCATTTCCCGGTTCGGTTCCGATGAACTGAAACGCAGCTTCCTGGCCCCGGCCATTGCCGGTGACATGGTGGGCTGTATCGGCGTCAGCGAGGTTGGTGCGGGTTCGGATGTGGCGGGGATGAAAACCACCGCCAGGAAAGACGGTGACGACTACATCATTAACGGCTCCAAGATGTGGATCACCAACAGCCCCAAATCCGATTTCATCTGCCTGCTGGCCAACACGTCGGACGACAAGCCCCACAAGAACAAATCCCTGATCGTGGTTCCCACCAAAACACCAGGCATTTCTTTCAGCCCGCACCTGAACAAACTGGGCATGCGTTCCTCGGAAACGGCTCAGATCTTCTTTGACGACGTGCGCGTGCCTCAACGTTACCGCATCGGCGCCGAAGGCACCGGTTTCATGATGCAGATGCTGCAGTTCCAGGAGGAGCGTCTCTGGGGTGCGGCCAATGTGATCAAGGCGCTCGAGAACTGCATCACCAAGACCATCGAGTACTGCCGCGAGCGCAAGACCTTCGGCCAGCCGCTGATCGATAACCAGGTGATCCACTTCCGTCTGGCCGAGCTGCAAACCGAAGTCGAAGCTCTGCGCGCCCTCACCTACCAGGCCTGTGAACTACACGTTGAAGGCAAGGATGTGACTCGCCTCGCATCCATGGCCAAGCTCAAGGCCGGGCGTCTGGGGCGTGAGGTGACAGACAGCTGCCTGCAGTACTGGGGCGGTAACGGTTACATGTGGGATAACCCCATTTCCCGGGCACACCGGGATGTCCGGCTGGTGTCCATTGGCGGTGGTGCCGATGAAATCATGCTTGGGATTATCTGCAAGATGATGGGGACTTTGCCGGGCAAGAAGCGCGACTGACATACGGTGCATGGCCGTCAGACCGGTAGTTCTGTCCAGGACACGCCCGCAAGTACGTCCGTGTAGGGCTCGATCGGGCCATCCATGGCCCTCAACGGTCCTGGACAGAACTACCGGCCTGCCGGCCCCGGACTTGGGTTGTCGGATTACGCCTTTGGCTAATCCGACCTACGAATCGACAGGCTCTGAAAGCCTGCTGGCTCCAAACCTGAACAGTGGAGTTATGTATGGATCAGCTACCACATTGCGAAACACTTTTACTGGAGAAACAGGGCCCCACCCTGTTTATCACCATTAACCGCCCGGACGTTCGAAACGCCATGAGCCTGGAGATGGTGGCGGAGCTTTCGGCCGTATTTACGCAGATCGAGAGCGACCTGCACATCCGCGCCGTCGTGATCCGGGGCGCCGGTGGTCATTTCTGTGCCGGTGGCGATATCAAGGACATGGCCGGTGCCCGCGGCCAAAAAGCTGCCGAGGGCGAGGCCGATCCGTTCTACCGCCTGAACCGGGCCTTCGGCCAGATGATCCAACAGGTCAACGAATCTTCGAAAGTCGTTGTCGCGGTCACCGAGGGCGCCGTCATGGGCGGTGGATTCGGCCTGGCCTGCGTTTCCGACGTTGCCATCGCCGGGCCAACGGCGAAATTCGGCATGCCGGAAACCTCTCTCGGCGTCATTCCCGCCCAGATTGCACCGTTCGTGGTTGAACGAATCGGCCTCACACAGGCCCGGCGACTGGCCCTGCTGGGCTTGAGAATCGATGCAAACGAGGCATGCCGTCTTGGCATCGTTCACCAGGCGGCCGCTTCGGATGATGAAGTGGCAGAGATGCTGGCGAATACCTTGGATCGTGTTCGCCTTTGCGCACCGGTTGCCACCGCTGAAACCAAGGCGTTGCTCCATCGAGTCGGGCATGAGCCGATGGGCGGGTTGCTCGACAGCGCGGCTGAGAAATTCGCGGAAGCTATTCGTGGAAGCGAAGGCACGGAGGGCACCATGGCGTTCATGCAAAAGCGGCAGCCCGCCTGGGCAGAATCCAACGACTAAGTTACGGGGGAGCGAGTGGGTGTGGGGAGGCTTTCAGGAAATGTCGGCGGCCAAGGATGGCCGACGTCAAGCGCACATGGGTGAGGCAAGCGTTTATGAAGCGAAGCTTCATGCGCAGCCGAACGACAGCAATCTGCAATTGCTGGCCGGACCCCGCAAGGGGTGCTCGTAGCGGTTTCCTGAAAGCCTCCCCACACCCGCTCGCGGACTGGCACAAAACAATGAGACCAGCACCATGCTAAAAAAACTGTTAATAGCCAACCGAGGCGAAATCGCAGTTCGGGTTATCCGCACCGCGAAAGCTCTGGGTTACCGCACCGTGGCCGTCTACTCCGAAGCTGACGCCAAAGCCATGCACGTTGAACTGGCCGACGAAGCCGTCTGCATCGGCCCGGCACAAGTCTCCGCTTCTTACCTGAACAGTGACGCCATCCTGGAGGCCGCCCGCCAAACCGGCGCCGACTGTATTCACCCGGGCTACGGCTTCCTCTCCGAGAATGCTGCGTTTGCCAATGCCTGCAAAGACGCCGGCCTGGTCTTCGTTGGCCCGCCGGCATCCGCCATAGAACTGATGGGCAGCAAGCGTCGATCCAAAATCGCCATGCAGGAAGCCGGCGTGCCCGTGGTACCGGGTTATGAGGGCAACAACGCCAGCGATGACGAACTCATCGCAGCCGCCAAACACATCGGCTACCCCTTGATGATCAAAGCCTCTGCTGGCGGCGGTGGACGCGGTATGCGCCTGGTTGAAAGCGAATCCGAACTGGCCGACAACATCAAGCGGGCCCGGTCCGAGTCGAAACAGGCCTTCGGTGATGACGAGCTGATCCTCGAGAAAGCCGTGATTGAGCCCCGACATGTGGAAATCCAGGTCTTCGCGGACTGCCATGGCAATGCCGTTTACCTGGGTGAGCGGGACTGTTCCGTTCAGCGCCGACACCAGAAAGTAGTCGAGGAAGCACCCTCCCCTTTCGTTACGCCTGAACTGCGCCAGGCCATGGGCGAAGCTGCGGTGAAGGCCGCTCTGGCCTGCAATTACGAAGGTGCCGGCACCGTCGAGTTTCTGGTGGATAAACACCGGAATTTCTATTTCCTGGAAATGAACACCCGCCTGCAGGTGGAACACCCGGTCACCGAGCTGATTACCGGCCAGGACCTTGTGGCCTGGCAGCTCACTGTTGCCGAGGGACTTCCGTTACCCCTGGCCCAGGACGACATCCGCCTGAATGGCCATGCCATCGAAGTCCGGCTTTACGCGGAAGATCCCGCCCACGGTTTCACTCCACAGACTGGTCCGCTCTGTGCTTTTAAAACCGCCGAGGGGGAAGGCCTTCGATACGATACGGGCGTTCGCTCCGGGGACAGCATCACGCCCCACTACGACCCCATGCTGGCCAAGGTAATCGCCTGGGGACAGAACCGCGATGAAGCCCGTCGTCGTCTGATTCGGGCCCTGGAGGACACCGCGGTGTTCGGCGTTACCACCAACCGCCACTTCCTGAGCCGGATCATTGCCAACGATACCTTCGGAGCCGGTGAGGCCACCACCGCCTTCCTGCAGCAGGCCTTCAGCGATGATCCGTCCCTGCAGCCGCAGACTCTGGACATTCGCCAGCTGGCCCTCGCCGCCTGCGTGCTCGACCATGGCATATCGGGCCAGAGCGCCTGGAGCAATGCGCCGGCCACCATGACACCCATCAAGCTCGAAACCGGCGAAACCACCGTTGAGTTACTGGTCACTCGCAGCGATAACCGGTTGTCTGTCAGTATGGGTGAAACCCGGCATAGCCTGATTCTCGAAAGCCAGCGCGATGGCCTTTTATGCATTATCGACAACGGCGTTCGTCAGACTTGCCAATATCACCGCCAGGGCGATTCTCTATATTTGCAGGCGTTCGGGCATTCCTGGTCGGTGCGGGATGTGACCCATCAGCCTGTGCAGGGCGCCGGTGGTGCCGGCAGCGGCCGGATCCAGGCAACCATGGATGGCGCCATCATTGATGTGTTGGTCGAGGCTGGCCAGAGCGTTCGTCAGGGCGATACGCTGGTGATACTGGAAGCCATGAAAATGGAGCATCCAGTGAAAGCCGACCGCGACGGCGTTGTCGGCGAGGTCTATGCCAGCAAGGGCGACCAGGTAAAGCGCAGTCAGTTGCTGGTTGAGATTACCGCCAACGAAACGGCCGAACAGGAGAGCAACGCATGAGCACATTGCGTAACCGCACCGTTTTTATTACCGGCGCGAGCCGGGGCATCGGCCGGGCTATTGCCCTCGCCTCTGCCCGCCAGGGCGCCAACGTGGTGATTGCCGCAAAATCGGACACACCCCATCCGAAGCTGCCCGGCACCATTCATTCGGTGGCAGAGGAAGTGCGCGAGGCCGGCGGCCAGGCACTGCCTCTGGTTCTGGATGTCCGGGATGAGAAGCAGATTCGCCAGCGCGTTGATGAAGCCGGCGAACATTTTGGCGGTATCGACGCCCTGGTGAACAACGCCGGTGCCATCCGGCTGACGGGCGTGGAAAATCTCAAGGTGAGCCGGTACGACCTGATGCACCAGGTCAACGCCCGGGCAGTCATGGCCTGCAGCCAGGCCGCCCTGCCCTGGCTGAAACAATCGGACCAGGCTCACATCCTGAGCCTGTCACCGCCGCTGAACCTGAATACCCGGTGGTTCGCCCAGTACGGGCCTTATACCACCACGAAATACGCGATGACCATGCTGAGCCTGGGCATGGCGGAAGAGTTCAGACGTTACGGCATTGCTGTTAACACACTCTGGCCGAAAACGCTGATCGCCACCGCGGCCATCGAGTTTGAGGTAGGTGGCCCGCAGCTGATGGCCCAGGGCCGGAAGCCAGACATCATGGCCGATGCCGCCATCAGCATCCTGAACCGGTCGCCCGACACGATGACCGGCCAAAACCTGATCGACGAGGACCTGCTAAGGCAGGACGGTATGACAGAGTTCGAGCATTACCGGTACGCACCGGGCGACAAGCCCCTGATGCCGGATCTGTTTCTGGACTGAGCCCCGGGCATGCGTTGTTTCGGGCTCGCAGTCCACACAATAAAAGGGACAATGGAAAGACCATGAGCCAAGACAACGTATCCGCACTGGACATCGTCCGCAGCCTGCCCGGCATCTTTCGGCGCCTGCCGGCTATTACCCGGGGTTTATACTACTACTCCCTGAAGAATGAGAACCGGGAGCTGACCCTGGGCACACTCATCGAAACCAACGCCAGGAACGTCGGCAACCGGCCAGCGATTCTGTTCGAAGACCGGACCATCACCTGGCACGAGCTCAATGGCTGGGCCAACCGTATCGCCCACTACCTCCAGGACCAGGGCCTCACCAAAGGCGACGCCATTGCGGTATTCCTGGAAAACCGCCCGGAGCTCCTTGCCGTGGTGGCCGGGGCCGCAAAACTCGGCGTCGCCTGCGCCATGCTCAACACCTCCCAGAAAGGCAAGGTTCTCGAGCACAGCATCAATCTGATTGAACCGAAGATGGTTGTTATCGGCGAAGAACTGGTGGAGGCCTTTGAGGGGGTAAAAGCCGATCTGAAGCCCCGGCATTCGCATCCGTACCAGTTCCTCGCAGACACCAACACCCTGAATGCCTTTGGCGATACCCCCGATGGCTACACCAACATGGCCGAGCGGATAAGCACCTTCAACAGCGGTAATCCGGCGCTGAGCCACCCCCCCAAAATGGGCGACACCGCCATTTACCTGTTCACCTCCGGCACCACCGGTCTGCCCAAGGCCGCGCCGGGATCGCACCGCAAGTTTATCAAGGCTTACGGCGGATTCGGTTTGATGTCTCTCGCCATGGAGCCGGAGGACGTACTCTACTGCACCCTGCCCCTGTACCATGGCACCGCCCTGCTGGTCTGCTGGGGCTCCGTAATGGCCGGTGGCTCCGCCATTGCCCTGAGGCGCAAATTCTCCGCCAGCGCCTTCTGGGACGATGTTCGCCGCTACCACGCCACCACCTTTGGCTACGTTGGCGAACTCTGCCGCTATCTGTTGAATCAACCACCGAGTGAGCAGGACCGGAACCACAGCCTCACCAAAATGATCGGCAACGGCCTGCGCCCCTCCATCTGGAAAGAATTCAAGGATCGTTTTGGCATAGAGACTGTGGCAGAACTCTACGCCTCCAGCGAGGGCAACATCGGCTTCAGCAACTTCTTCAACATGGACAACACCGTGGGCTTCTCCACCGCCCCTTACAAACTGGTGAAGTTCCACGACGGGACTCGGGATCCGATTCGCGACGAGAAGGGCTTCATGAGGGAAGTCGCCAAAGGCCAGCCGGGGCTGTTAATCGGCGAAATCACCAAGAAGTGGTCCTTCGAGGGCTACACCCAGAAAGACGCCACCGAAAAATCCATCCTTCGCAACGCCTTTAAGAAAGGCGATGCCTGGTTCAACACCGGTGATGTTCTGAAGGAAATCGGCTGCGGCCACCTGCAGTTCGTCGACCGCATGGGCGATACCTTCCGCTGGAAAGGCGAGAATGTCTCAACAACGGAAGTGGAAAACATTATCGACGGTTCCGGAATGGTGGAGGAAGCCATCGTCTACGGCGTCGAGATCCCCGGAACCAACGGCAAGGCCGGCATGGTGACGCTGGTTCCCCACAGCAACGGCCGAGAGTTCGATGTGAACAGATTATTCGCCTATCTGCGGGACAATCTGCCGACCTATGCGGTTCCGGTATTCGTACGGGTAACCCACGCCATCGAGAAAACCGGGACCTTCAAGTACCGGAAGGTGGATATCCAGAAAGCGGGTTATTCGCTGGGAGACTCCAGTGACGACGTTTACGCCTGGTTGCCTCGGACTGAGGGTTACACCCAGCTCACTCCGGATTTGGTTTCGGAGATTGATGGTGGGAAGGTCAGTTTTTAATCTTCGACCGGTATTTTGACCCTAGCCTTCTGGGTCAGTGGTATGGCAAGGGCGGGTAGTTCCTCCCAAAAACCGCTACAAGCACATCCGTGTGCGCTTGTTTCGGGCCGTCCTTGGCCCTCTACATTTTTGGGAGGAACTACCCGCCCTCACCATCAGGCTCTAGAGATATAGTCCGGTAGGTCGGATTAGGCGCAGCCGTAATCCGACAAAAACACACCGACCTATTAGATTCATTGTCGGATTACGACTGCGTCTAATCCGACCTACAAAATGCAAGGGTGTCAGGCTTTGATATTATCGATATCTCTCTCAAGCCAGAAGTTGGCGGTTGGAGCCTCCTCCCCGAGCTAGCAGGCCTTGTTCAGAACCAAACTCAGGAGCCGACTTTCAAAACCACCTTGCCGGTCGCCTTGCGCTCGGTCAAAGCTCCCAGTGCCTTTGCGTAATCCTCGAAGTCGTAAACCGCACTGATCTTCGGATCAATCTTGCCTTCAGCGTAAAGCTTCATGAGCTCCATCATGTTCTGGGCGCTGGCCTCCGGCTCGCGCTGGGTGAAGCTGCCCCAGAAGACACCAACCACGGAACAACCTTTCAGAAGGGTCAGATTTGCCGGGATTTTCGGGATGTCACCGGCGGCAAAGCCGATGATCAGGTGACGGCCGTTCCAGGCCATGGCGCGAAGAGCCTGTTCGGTGAAGTCACCGCCAACGGGATCGTAGATCACATCCACGCCCTTGCTGTGGGTGAGCTTCTTGACGGCGTCTTTCAGAGGTTCTTCGGTGTAGTTGATCAGCTCATCGGCGCCGGCTTCCTTGGCAACCGCAAGCTTTTCGGCCGAACTGGCGGCGGCAATAACCTTTGCGCCCATGGCCTTGCCGAGCTCAACCGTTGCCAGGCCAACACCACCGCTGGCGCCAAGCACCAGAAGTGTTTCGCCAGGCTGAAGGTTGCCCCGTTGTTTGAGCGCGTAATAAGAGGTGCCGTAAACCATCGTGAAGGCAGCGGCCTTCTCATCAGACATGCCATCAGGAACTGGCAGCAGGTTCTGCTCCGGTACGATCACTTCTTCTGCAAAGGCGCCATAACCGGTGAGCCCTGCGACACGATCGCCTACTTTAAAACGGGTTACCTTGTCACCAACCTCAATAACCTCACCCGCCATTTCACCACCCGGGGAAAAAGGCAGACTCGGCTTCAACTGGTATTTGTTTTCAATAATGAGGGTGTCCGGGAAATTCAGGCCGGCGACTTTTACGCGCACTTTTACGCCGCGGCCTTTCACCTCAGGACTGGGAACATCTTCGATGACCAGCGTCTCGGCCGGACCATATTCCTTGCAGAGGATGGCTTTCATGAACTCTCCATTTTTGTTTGACCGGGTTCCAGGCGGCTCGCGCCTGTGATTGTTATCCGTCAAGCTAAACAGAGTCTTATCATGAAGCAAATAAAGTTCTTTTATCCAAACGCATAAGCCGGGCTTATTTCTTACAGCGATTCCATCAAAGCATGGTCCCGCCGATCACCAGAGCCCCTACCAGAACCAGGCCGGCCACAATCAGGCCCACTTTCATCCCGGAGGACAAAACCTGGGGCGCATCGCCGACGGATTTATGATCGTCACGGCTACCCAGATTCTGATCCTGGCTGGAGTTGCGTATGAGTTCGATCATTTTCTCACACTGATCCGATGTGAAAGAGGCAGGCTCAAAGGATTCCAGCCCCTGCTCGTCCAGAAACTTCCGGACATCCCGGGACAGCGGCACATACTTCATAGACCAGTTGCTGAAGGTTCGACCGGACAGCGGTTCCTCAATAAGAGTCACGATATTCTGATGGCGTTCGTCTTTCAAAATGCGATCGTAGGTCCTCCGTACCGCATCCTCATCACCCTCCAGGTACTGGAAAAAACGATTGTTACCGTAATACAGGCCACCGACCAGCTGGTCCTTGGCGTTGTTCTTCCGGGAGGTCATCAAAATTCGTGCAACGTGGGGTTCCACACCTTTCTCCACCGGCTTGGCTTCGAACGTGGCTTCACTGGCGTAGGCCAGACGCATTAAGGACATAGCAACTCCGTGCAACAGGACAAAGGAAAGTTGAATGCAAAATACGTTTGAAACTGTCGCTATGGATCACAGTTCCCGGCATCCAGGGACCCCTCGGCCCGGCTTCGAAGATGAAAGAAGGTGGGGTTTCCGCTATCCTGCGCGCTTTAAATTCCGCCGCTTGATCACTTGTTACCTCTATCTCGGGGTCCATCATGCTCGACATCATCTACATACTTGAAATGATTGGAATCGTTGCGTTCGCGATTTCCGGCATGATTGTGGCCCGGTCCAAGAATATGGATCCCGTGGGCGTGTTTACCATCGGATTTATCACCGCTCTGGGCGGCGGCACCCTGCGGGACCTGATCATGGACAATCATCCGCTCTACTGGATCAAGCATCAGGAACAACCCATGCTGATTCTGGCCATGGCGATTGTTTTCAGCTACTGGAAGCGGGCAGAGCGGCTCCGGGAGTCCAGAATCGTGTTCCCTGATGCCATTGGCCTGGGTGTCTTTTCCATTCTCGGCGCCCAACTGGCCCTGGACATGGGCCATTCGTGGTTTATCGCATCCCTGCTCGGGGTTATGACCGGGACTTTCGGAGGCGCCTTGCGAGATACCCTGTGCAACGAAGTCCCATACATTTTCCGCAAGGACCAGATCTATGCATCCATCTCCTTTGCGGGGTGCTGGCTGTATTTCGTGTGTCAGTGGTTCCTCGATAACGAAGCACTGCCTCTGACCATTGGCCTACTGTTCATCGTGATCGTCCGGATGCTGGCAGTCCGGTTTGATATTCGGCTGCAGCGGGATCCACAGAGCAACTAGCGTCGCTGTCAGTTTGACGAACTGTCAATCATCCCTTGGCCTGAGACTGATGAGCCGGTAATATTGCCGTTTTTTCACGCAATTCACGATTTCCGCTCAAACCAGATTCCCAAACACCAACTTTCAGCATCCTGTGAGGCAGACACCCGTCATGCTTGAACGACTGTTCCAACTCCAGGCCCACGGCACCACTGTTCGTAAAGAAGTGGTTGCGGGCATTACCACCTTCCTGACCATGGCGTACATCATCGTGGTCAACCCGAGCATCCTGTCTTCCACCGGCATGGATTTCGGAGCTGTTTTCGTTGCTACCTGCCTTGCAGCCGTCATCGGCACCCTGATCATGGGGCTGTGGGCAAACTACCCGATTGCCCTGGCGCCGGGCATGGGACTGAACGCCTTTTTCTCCTTCACCGTCGTTGGCAGCATGGGCTACAGCTGGGAGGTGGCGCTGGGAGCAGTGTTCATTTCCGGTTTCCTGTTCTTCCTGTTGAGCATTTTCAAGGTCCGCGAGTGGATTATTAACAGCATCCCCATGTCCCTTCGCTTCGGCATTTCAGCCGGCATTGGGTTCTTCCTGGCCCTGATCGCGCTCAAGAATGCGGGCATTGTGGTGGATCACCCGGCCACACTCGTCGGCCTGGGCGAAGTGAAGGTTGCCGAGAGCCTGCTGTTCTTCGGCGGCTTTGTATTGATCTGCGCACTGTCTTTCCGCCAGGTAACCGGCGCCGTGATGATTGGCATCATTGCCGTTACCGGCGCAGCCATGGCGCTTGGCATGGTGGAGTACGAGGGCTTTGTTTCCGCCCCACCCAGCCTGGCACCGACCTTTATGCAGCTGGACCTGGCCGGCGCCCTGAACGTTGGCATGATCAGCGTGATTTTTGCCTTCCTGTTTGTCGATCTGTTTGATACGTCCGGCACTCTGATTGGCGCCGCCCAGCGCGGCGGTCTGCTGGACAAGGACGGCAAGCTGCCGCGTCTTGGCCGGGCCCTGATGTCAGATTCTGTCGCCACCATGTCCGGTGCCGCCCTGGGTACGTCAACCACCACCAGTTACATTGAATCCACCGCAGGCATTTCCGCCGGCGGCCGTACCGGCCTGACTGCTGTGGTTGTTGCCGCGTTGTTCCTGGCGTGCCTGCTGCTATCGCCCATTGCCAGCATCATTCCTGCTTACGCCACCGCGCCGGCCCTGCTTTACGTAGCCGTTCTGATGGCCAGCGGCCTCAAACTCGTTGATTGGGACGATGTTACGGATGCTGCTCCTGCTGTAGTGACAGCCCTGATGATGCCCTTGACCTTCTCCATTGCGAACGGCATCGCGCTCGGCTTCATCACCTACGCCATCCTGAAAGCACTCAGCGGCCGCTGGGCGGATCTGAACGCCAGCGTTGTTATCATTGCCGTTGTCTTTGTTCTGAAATTCATTTTCCTGGATGCGGCCTGATCCGCATCCAGAACAATCACCGGAACGTTTATGGACTATTTCTCTGAAAGCATCAAAAAGGCCATTCGCACGGTCCCGGACTGGCCAAAGCCCGGCGTGGCCTTTCGTGATATCACCACGGTACTGCAGGACAAGACCGCCTTCCGGAAGCTGATTGATGCCTTCGTACACCGGTATCACGGCCACAAGATTGATGCCGTGGCAGCCGTTGATGCACGGGGATTTATTATCGGCTCGGCACTGGCCTACGAGCTGAACGCATCGCTGGTGCTGGTCCGCAAGAAGGGCAAGTTGCCGTTCGATACCCTGGTGGAAGACTACGAGCTCGAATACGGTACCGCTTCCGTTGAGCTGCACAAGGATGCCTTCAAGCCGGGCGATAACGTGGTTCTGGTGGACGACCTGATTGCTACCGGTGGCACCATGCTTGCCGCCACCCGCCTGATCCGCCGGATCGGCGCAGAGATTGTGGAAGTGGCGGCGATGATCGACCTTCCCGATCTCGGCGGCTCCCGCAAGCTGCAGGACGAGGGCCTCCGGGTTTATACTGTCTGCTCGTTTGAAGGGGAATAACCAACAGCAATCAGGAGGCGACCATGCCGGATTACCAACACCACTGGAAAGACGGCACTCCCGTGCATCTGCCGTTGGGAAAGATTGTCTGTATTGGTCGCAATTACGCCGAGCATGCCCGGGAGCTCAACAACCCGGTGCCGGATGAACCCCTGTTGTTCATCAAGCCCGCAACCTCGGCCGTGCATATCACCCGCCCCCTGGATTTCCCGAGAAACCAGGGTGCGGTTCACTTCGAGACCGAACTGGCTGTTCTGATTGGCCGCCCTCTGACTGACGCCTCGGCCAGTGAGGCCAAAACCGCCATCCTCGGCTACGGCCTGGCTCTGGACCTCACCTTGAGGGACCTCCAAACGGAGCTAAAGGAGAAAGGTCAGCCCTGGGAGCGCGCCAAGGGGTTCGATGGCGCCTGCCCCCTGTCACCGTTCGTCTCAGTCGATAAGTTTTCCGGGGGTCCCATCCACTTCACGCTGGACATTGACGGCAGCCGCCAACAAACAGGCGATACCGCTGACATGCTAAACCCGATCGTGCCCCTGATCGCTCACATCAGCAGCCAGTTCACTCTTCTGCCGGGCGATGTCGTTCTGACCGGCACGCCCAAAGGTGTTGGTCCACTGAGCTCCGGCCAGACGCTTTCACTTGAGTTGGAAGACCTGCTGTTCGTGGAGACCAAAGTGGTTTAACGTGCAGGCCCGGCTAAACCCAAATCCGGTCAAAGGCGTACATCTGTTTATGGCAAAGAAACCGGTAACCTCCCGACGTGGTCGCTTCTTCAAACTCGCTGGCATGACTGCCTCTGTGGCAGGGCAGTATGCCGGCCAGCGCGCGCGCAGACTATTCCGCTCAGAGAACGAGGAAGGCGCCCAGAGCGAAAGCTATACCCGCATGGCCGACCAGATTGCCGATACCCTGGGCGAACTGAAAGGAGCCGTCATGAAGGTGGGGCAGATTGCCTCCCAGACCCAGGACTTCTTGCCCAAGGAATTCTCCGACGCGCTGGAGAAGCTTCAAAAGGAAGCCCCACCCATGCCGTTCGAGGTCATCGTGGGGCAGATCGAATCGGAACTGGGCAAACCGGTCTCTGAGCTCTTTGAGTACTTGCAGGAAAAGCCCTACGCCGCAGCCTCCATCGGTCAGGTGCATCGGGCCCGGCTTCACGACGGCACCGACGTTATTGTCAAAATTCAGTACCCCGGCGTAGACGAATCCTGCGATTCGGATCTCAAGCAACTCAGAATGGCTCTGAGACTGGGCGGCCTGCTGAAAATGCCCAAAGAGTCTGTTGACCGACTCTTCGCTGAAATTCGGGAACGGCTCAAGGAAGAACTGGATTATGAGAACGAAGCCAGAAATATTGAGTTGTTCCGGGAGTTCCACAAGGATCAGCCCTGGGTTCTCATTCCTGAAGTAGCCCACAGTCATTCAACCCGCCGGGTCCTGACAATGGAACTGGTCGAGGGCGATCACGTCAGCAAGGTCACGAAAGAACGCTACGACCAGGACACAATCAACCTGATTGGTCACCGGATATTCACCCTGATGGCGGACCAGCTTTTCCGCTTCCAGTGCATCCATGGTGATCCCCATGCGGGCAACTTCGCCTACCGACCAGATGGCTCCATTATCATGTACGACTTCGGCTGCGTTAAAAAACTGAAGCCGGAGATTATTGAAGCCTACCGGAATGCCCTGGTCTCTGCCCTGGACGAGGATTACGAAGCGCTGGATCGTCACCTGATCGATCTGGGCGCACGGGTCGGCAGCCAGCCAGCCGTGGATGAAGCCTATTACGCCATGTGGCGCGATATTCTGGTGGTACCCTTTGAACAGCGTGACGTCCCCTACGACTTTGCCGAGGCCGACATCCACAAGCGTGTGGCGGAGAAAACCAGCACCGTGTTCAAATACCTGGACTACTTCAAACCGCCGGTGGAAAGCATTTTTATCGACCGGATGATTGCCGGCCATTACTGGATGCTGAAACGGCTGGGTGTTCAGGCGGCGTTCCGGCAAGAACTTGAGAAGTATCTCCTGCCTAACGAGAACGCTGAGCAGGGATGAGGCGGGGAAGTTACTTCAAGCTATTCATCCATTCTGCAACGCCCTCAACGGCCCCTTTGCGAATAAACCGGGCCCGGGACACCGAAGCGGGCTCTCCCGGATCAATGACGGTAATAGGCACCCCTCTATCCACTTCATAGACCAATCCGGCGGCTGGATAAACCTGAAGCGAGGTTCCTACGATCAGCAAGTGATCAGCCGTGCGGACAACCTCTGCGGCTTTATCCAGCATGGGGACTTCTTCGCCAAACCAGACGATATGGGGACGAAGCTGGGCACCACGGTCGTAGGTATCACCTGGATTTATATCACGGTAACCAATGTCATAGACGAGCTCCGGGTACTTTGAGCTGCGGGCCTTGGTGAGCTCTCCGTGCAAATGAATGACGTTGGTGGCGCCGCCGCGCTCATGAAGGTCGTCCACGTTTTGGGTGATGACGGTCACCCGGCAGCGCCGCTCAAGTTCTGCCAGTAGTCGGTGGGCCTGGTTTGGCTGGGCGGATGCCAACTGGCGGCGGCGGTCGTTGTAGAACCGCAGCACCAGTTCCTGATTCCAGGCAAACGCCTCGGGCGTAGCCACATCGTAGACACTGTGCTGCTCCCATAACCCACCGTTATCCCGGAAGGTGGAAAGGCCACTTTCGGCGCTGATTCCCGCGCCTGTCAGTACAACGATGTGATCCTGCATCAGTCGAAGATCTTGCCCGGGTTCATAATTCCATTGGGATCAAATACCTGCTTGATGCCTTTCAGGTAGGCGATTTCCGCCTCACTCCGGGTGTAATGGAGATAAGGCTTCTTGGTCATACCCACGCCATGCTCGGCAGAGACGCTGCCCTGGTAGCGCTCAACAATTTCGAACACCCACTTGTTGACCTGCTGGCACTTATCAAAGAAATCCTCGTTGGCCATATCCTCCGGTTTGAGGATATTGAGGTGCAGATTGCCATCGCCGATGTGGCCGAACCAGATAATCTCGAAGTCCGGATAGTGCTCGGTGACCACAGCGTCGATTTCCTGCAGGAAGCCCGGCACCTTGGATACGACCACGGAAATGTCATTTTTGTAGGGCGTTCGGGGGGCGATGGATTCTGAAATCCGCTCCCGCAACTGCCACAGGTTCTGGGCCTGAGTTTCACTCTGGCTGATCACGCCATCCAGCACCCAGCCGTTCTCCACACATTGCTCAAACAGGGTCATGGCGTCGTCCATCACCTGATCGGAGACAGATTCGAACTCCAGCAGCGCGTAATACGGAGCCTCGGTTTCAAACGGCGCCTGCACCTGGCCGTGGGCCAGCACATGCCCCATGGCCTGGTGGGAAAAGAATTCGTAGGCGGTGAGGTCAATCTTTTTCTGGAAGGTCTGCAGCACATCCATGGTGTTGGTCAGGTCGTTCAGCCCCAACACCAGCACCGTCAGGTTATCCGGCTGGCGGGACAGCTTCATGGTAGCTTCGGTAATAAAGCCCAGAGTGCCCTCCGCGCCGATGAACAGATGGCGCAAATCGTAACCCGTATTGTTCTTCTCCAGGTCCTTGTTCAGATCCAGGATATCGCCCTTGCCGGTCACGACCTTGAGGCCGGCAACCCAGTCCCGGCTCATGCCATAGCGGATCACCTTGATACCGCCAGCGTTCGTAGAGAGGTTGCCACCAAGCTGGCTGGAACCGGCGGAGGCAAAATCAACCGGGTAATAAAGACCGTTCTCTTCGGCGAAATTCTGCAGTTGTTCCGTAACAACGCCTGCCTGACAACGAACCGTTCGATCGCTGGCATTGAAGTCCAGAACCTGGTTCATGTTGTCGAACGCCACGACCACTTCACCGTTGGCAGCCACCGCACCGGCGCTCAGACCTGTCCGGCCACCGGAGGGCACCAGAGCCACCTGATTTTCGTTGGCAAACTTCACCAGTGCCTGAACCTGCTCGGTGGTCTTGGGCAACGCGATCGCCAACGGCTTGGGCGGGTAGATCCTGGTCCAGTCCTTGCCGTAGGTATCCAGATCCGCCGGGTCGGTCAGCACCTTGCCGGGGGCATCGCCGGAAGCCATCAGGTCTTTGAGGGAAGCAATGATCTGTTCGGAATTCATGGAGTTATCGGTCTCGTCAGGTTTGGGCCGGAGCATCCTGCAACAGGAATCACAGACAGTTGATTCAGGCGAACCGGCGCGCTGTGAAAATCTGCGTTTATGGTATCATACCGCCCCTGTTCTGTGAGCCAGCCCTGACGATCACTGGCCACAGGTCATTTCACGTGACGAAAGGTTCGGAAGCAAGCCCATGTCAAATACGTCTCTTGAGAAGAGCAAAATCCGTATCCTGCTGCTGGAAGGCGTGCATCAATCTGCCATTGATACCCTGAATGCTGCAGGCTATACCAACATCGAGTATCTGTCTCACTCGCTGGCCGAGGAAGAGCTGATCGAGAAGATTGCCGATGCGCACTTCGTCGGCATCCGTTCCCGCACCCAGCTGACAGAGAAAGTATTTGAAGCCGCCAAGAAACTGGTGGCCGTGGGCTGTTTCTGCATTGGCACCAACCAGGTGGATCTCCAGGCAGCCACCCGGCGTGGCATTGCAGTATTCAACGCGCCCTTCTCCAACACCCGGAGCGTTGCAGAACTGGTTCTGGCCCAGGCCATCCTGCTCCTGCGCGGCGTGCCGGAGAAAAACGCCAAAGCCCATCGCGGTGAATGGCTGAAGTCCGCAAAGGACAGCTATGAAATTCGTGGCAAGAAGCTGGGCATCATCGGTTACGGCAACATCGGCACCCAGTTCAGTGTCCTGGCCGAAGGCCTGGGCATGGACGTCTACTTCTACGATGTGGTCTCAAAGCTGTCGATCGGTAACGCGACTCAGGTGGGCACCCTCCAGGAACTCCTCAACATCGCCGATGTGGTGAGTCTGCATGTACCGGAAACACCGGCCACCAAGTACATGTTCAAGGCTGAACAGTTCGCCCAGATGAAGCCGGGCAGCATTCTGATGAATGCGTCGCGGGGCACTGTCGTTGATATTGACGCCCTCGCTGATGCGCTGGCCAGTGGCAAACTGCTGGGTGCAGCCATTGACGTTTTCCCGGTTGAGCCAAAATCCAACGACGAGGAATTTGTGTCTCCGCTGCGGGAATTCGATAACGTCATCCTGACCCCGCATGTGGGTGGCTCTACCATTGAGGCCCAGGAAAACATCGGACGGGAAGTAGCTGAAAAACTTGCCATGTACAGCGACAACGGCACCTCGGTTTCTTCCGTGAACTTCCCGGAAGTGGCACTGCCGTCGCATCCCAACCAGCACCGCCTGCTGCACATCCACGAGAATGTGCCCGGCGTAATGTCCGAAATCAACCAGGTGTTCTCCGAGAACGGCATCAACGTGTGTGGCCAGTACCTGCAGACCAAGGAAGACATCGGCTATGTGGTTGTTGATGTTGACAAGGCCTACGGCGAACTGGCGCTGGAGAAGCTGCTCAAGGTGAAAGGGACCATTCGCTGCCGCGTATTGTTCTGAGTCGCAGTCTGAGACAAAAAAACCGGAGCCTGTGCTCCGGTTTTTTTTGGCTTTGGTGAGCCAGCTCTGCTTATTGCATGGGAACCAGCGTCAGTTCAACACGTCGGTTCTGCTCCCGGCCGGAGGCGGAATCGTTGGAAGCAACCGGGTAGCGCTCACCATAACCAACTGCGCGGGTGCGCCTGGGCTCAATTCCCTGATTCAGCAGGAAGTCACGCACGGAAGAAGCACGACGCTCGCTGAGCAACTGGTTGTAGCTGTCCGAACCCGAGCTATCCGTGTGCCCCTCAATCTGGATAACGGTCTTGTCGTACTCCTTCAGGACCAGAGCCACAGATTCCAGAGTGCCACTGAATGAAGGCTTGATGCTCGATTCGTTAAGATCAAAGGTGATATTACCAGGCATCACCAGTTCAATCTCGTCACCATTACGGACCACGCGAACACCGGTGCCCTCCAGCTTACGGCGCAGCTCGGCTTCCTGTTTGTCCATGTAGTAACCGATGCCGCCGCCAATAGCTGCACCGCCGGCAGCGCCGATCAGGGCACCTTTGCCACGGTCGCTCTTGCTTGATGTCGCAGCGCCAACAGCAGCGCCACCAATGGCGCCAATGATACTACCCTTGGTCGCACTGGAGGTTTTCTCCTCGCCAGTGTATGGGTCATAGGTCATACAACCACCGAGACCAAGAGTGGCCACCGCAAACGCGAGTATTGTCTTTTTCACAACTTTCTCCTGTGCCTGATGTCCTGGCAGAAGACCACTAGCGGGCCTGTGTTGCCGAGTTCGTGAATGTATCAATGATGGTATTGAATACGGTTGCCTGCAAATCCTGAGCTTCGTTTACAAGATGATGACGTCCGTCAGGGATTCTCAGTTCCTCTACAGAGGAAAATTTGTTCCGAATGATACGCAGGTTATGCTGCCAATCGACTGTCAGATCCTTCTCACCCTGCACCACGGTTACCGGAAAGTCGACCGGCCTGGCCGATTCAATATGGGGCACCCATTTCCGCAAGGCACTTACCCAGTCCACATGCACCGCCCGGGCCTGGAGCGGGTCGTGCTCCCTCAGAAACCTGAGAAATCGGCTGTTACCACTATTTTCGGCAAAGACACGGCGCCATCGGGAAATAAACGGCCGCGCCAGGCTATGGAGCACTTTCGCTCCCAGCCAACCCGCGGGCCTTACCAACGGCGCAAGAAGTACTACTTTCCGGAACTCGGAGGTCTTCTGATTGTGCTGATTGGACAACAGGTAGTCGATCAGGATCGCTCCGCCGGTGCTTTGTCCGACCGCGAACCAGGGTTGACGCACCTTGTCCCTGACCTGCGCCATAACATCGGCCAGCACCCCCTGATACTCCAGAAAACTGCCAATCGCCGCCGGAGTCCCACTGGAAAGTCCGTGGCCCGGCTGGTCATAGGCCAACACATCGAACCCTGCCCCCAGGCACCGGTCAACCAATTGGCTGTATAACCCGACATGGTCGAAATAGCCGTGAAGAATAAACACCGTGCCACGCTCAGGCTTCTGCTCCGGCAAACGGAAATAATGCACCATGACTTCGTGGCCACCCGCCTTCACATACCCCTGATGGTAAGCGACATCCGGATGCTCAACCCAAAGATCAAGACCGTAAAACCGGCAATAAGCCACCATTTCCTGACCGAGTTCCCGCGAGCAGGCAGGGTCAAAAGGTTCGAGTCTGTCGAGAAGTGAGTGTCTGTCCCAGTCTGGTATTTCTATGGTATCTGTTTTCCAGTACACGTAGAGTTAAACGCCTGTCATGAATGAATTATCGTCCAATCCTAACCCATAGCGGGGTAAAGACACAGATGTTGCAGCACCTTCTGGAGAGTGCGTTGCGCCAGACGATGAACCGGTTGGTCAGGCCGGTTCTTAACCCGGCGGTGCCGGTGTCACTTCAGCGACGCATTGTGCGCCAGGCTTACCGGAGTTCGACACCACCACGGGGGGCAAGGTTCGAAAGCACCACGGTGGGCGGCGTTCCGGCCACCCGGACAAATTTTGGTCACAATCCTCAAGGCACCGTTCTGTATCTGCACGGCGGTGGCTATATCATCGGGTCTTCAAGCACCCACCGGGGCATAACCGGCTACCTGGCCAAAACCAGCGGTTGCACCATCGTTACACCGGATTACCGGCTGGCGCCGGAATTTCCATTTCCCGCCGCTCTGGACGATGCCGAAGCTTGTTGGAACGGTCTGCTGGAGGAGGGCTTCAAACCGGGGCAGATTGCGATCGCTGGCGATTCCGCCGGTGGGGGACTCGCCGTTGCTCTCGCCATGCGGCTGCGCGACAAAAACCAGCCGCTTCCAGCATCGCTCACGGTGTTTTCACCCTGGGTAGACCTGACCCAGGAACAGCTCTACAGCCCTCAGTGCGAGCCCGTGCTCCAGGCGAGCTGGACCAGCAAGGCGGCAAGGCTCTATGCCGGCCAGGAATCCCTGACCAACCCGCTAATCTCACCGGTTTTCGGTGACCTGAGCGGCCTGCCTCCCTTGTTGATCCAGGTCGGCAGCCAGGAAATTCTGCTCAATGATGCCGAACGGTTGGCCGATGCAGCGAACCGGCACGATGTGGAAACCCGGCTCGAGGTGTTTAACAGCCTCTGGCATGTTTTTCAGGTACACAGCGGTCAGCTCGACCGGGCCACCGCAGCCATGGAAACCGCTGGCGAACACATCAAACGTCATCTGGCAGGCTGAGCTCACCCCGGGCGAGCGCCTCTTTCCTCGGTCGGGGCCACTGTTTGATTTGCCATTCCAGCCGTGAAGCCTGGCTTCTGTCTCCGGCTGCTGCGCTGAACACCAGTTCCAGCGGCCCCTTCCCCCTCAAACTCCGCGCGCCTTTCGGAGCGCCAGACTGATGTTCGCTGAAGCGCCGTTCAACGTCGGTGGTTATACCAGTATAGAGCGCCCCCCTGGCGGTTCGCACCATGTAGACAAACCAGCTAGCCAAGGTTCAGGGCCTCCTCCCGAACCTTCAATTTTTTCTGCTGGATCCACAGCCCCATCATGATCAGGACCAACCCGATGTAGGTGGAAGGCAGGATATGCTCGCCCAGAATAAAATAGATGAACACCAGGGAAAGGAACGGCGAGATAAAAATCAGATTGCTCACCTTCGATGTGTTCTCCGCCTTCTTCATGGCATAGGACCACAGCACAAACGCAATGCCCATCTCAAACACACCGACATAAACCGCAGCGATGAGGGACGTTCCGGTGGCAAATTCAAGGCCTTCCGTCCACCAGCAAATCAGCAGAATCACCGGCAGCCCGCACAGGAAATTCAGGAACAGGCCAACCACCGGGTCACGGGTATCCCGGGTGGCAATAATCCAGTAGGACGCCCAGACCACCGTACTGCCCAGGGCGAGAGATACGCCGAGCGGATCCTCGAAGCTCAGGGAGGTAACAGCCCCCCGGGTGGCAATCACCACCACCCCGGCATAGCAGATCAGGCCCGCGACAATATCCAGCTTGCGCAGCCGATGCCCAAGAAACGGAACCGACATGTAGGCCAGCACCAGGGCCCAGGTGTAGTTCAGCGGTTGCGCTTCCTGGGCCGGCAGCCGGTCAAAGGCGCCGAACAGCAAGAAATAATACAGGCAGGGGTTGATCAGCCCCATGCCAAAGGACTGCGCATACTGTTTGCGACTGAGTGAAAACACCAGATGCCACCGACCCTGCAGCATCAGGATAATGGCCATGACAACCACCGATGCGCTGCAGGCAATCAACAGCATCTGAACCGGAGCCAGCTCCCTGAGGGAAAGTTTGAACGCAGTGGCCACCGTGGACCACAACAGCACGGTGCCGAGGCCATAGAGCATCGCCTGTTTCTGATTAGTCATTCCCCGTCTCCTGCCAGGAATCATTCCATCGATAAAGGGTGCGACGATTGATTCCCAGAATCTGCGCGGCGCGGCGCTTGTTTCCATCTACGGCTTTCATTACCTGTCTCACGTAATCCTGTTGCAATTTTTCCAAGGTTGGCCACTCCGATACATTGTCGCTATGACGCGATGGGGACTGGCCAGCAACATCAACCTGGCGTTTTCGTATCCGGTCCGGGAGATGGTCTGGCTGTATCGTATCGCCCTCACAGAAGGTCACCGCCCGCTCAATGGCGCTGGAAAGCTCACGGACATTACCCGGAAACGGATAATCCAATAGCGTCCTCAAAGCAACTTCACTCAACTTCATGAAGCCACGGCCATGACGTCCTGCGGCCTCACGCAGGAAATGCATTGCCAACAGATCCACGTCGTCGTCACGGTCCCGAAGGGGAGGAACCTTCAAACTCAGGGTTTCGAGGCGATAATACAGATCTTCGCGAAAGCTGCCCTCAATTACGGCCTGTTGAAGGTCAACATGGGTGGAGGCAATGATTCGAACATCGACGGATTCCTCCTGATCAGAACCCACGGGTTTGACACACCCCTCCTGAAGCACCCTGAGCAACTTGGCCTGTAGCGCCAGGGGCATCTCACCTATTTCGTCCAGCAGAAGAGTGCCTCCGTCCGCTTCGGCGAAAAGTCCCTTCCGCGACTGCCTGGCCCCGGTAAAGGCTCCCGCCTCATGACCAAAGAACTCACTTTCCATGAGATCACTGGGTATTCCGGCACAGTTTACAGCGAGAAACGGCTTTTCCCGTCGATCACTCTCCCGGTGGATCGCCCTGGCCACCAACTCCTTGCCGGTGCCACTCTCGCCATTAATCAGAACGGCCGCATGACTCCTCGCAACCTGGCGAATTTCAGACCGGAGTTTCGACATGGCCCCGCTTTCACCCACCAACCCCAAGGAGCCGTCATTGCCATCTGCCGAGCGCAACAGGGCAAGCTGCCTGCTGAGGTCTGCCTGGGCCAACAGGCGCCGTATCTTCAGCCTCAGATGGTCAGTGGAAAGCGGTTTGGTGAGAAAATCATCCGCCCCCGCCTTGAGGGCGTCGACCGCCTGATCCACAGTCCCGAAAGCGGTTATGATCATGAACGGCAGACTATGCCCCTGAGCCTGAAGAGATTTCAGAACCTCCAGGCCATCACCATCCGGCAAGCGAAGATCCGAGACCACGAGGTCCGGAATGTCTTCGGCGGCCAGTGCACATCCCTCCTGAACACTCCCCGCCCGTACAACCTGATAACCATCAAGCTCCAGCTCTTCCGCCAAAAGCAGGCTCAGACTGGCATCGTCTTCGACCAACAGAATTCTGGGCCCGGGCTGTTTCATTGGTTACCACTCCCGATCGGCCAGAACAGCCTCATTCTGCAGCCGCCTGATTCACTGTCAGTCACTTCGATTCTCCCCCCATGCTCTTTCAGAACGCTGCTGACCACGGCCAGACCAAGCCCGGTTCCTTCTCCCGCCGGACGGGTACTGTAAAAAGGCTCAAATACCGATTCTCGCTGGGATTCTTCAATGCCCGGGCCATCATCATCGACACGAACCTCACATTCTGTTTCGCCGACGTGCAGTGACAGCCTGACTTCCCCCTGTGCAGCCTGGCAGGCATTGCGGACAACATTCAGGCACGCAAGCTCGAGCCTGACCGGTTCCGCCTGGATGACGGCCTCCGTATCCAGACCTTCGCCAACCACCACCTTTTCCGTGCACCGGTCATCTTCCCGGACGCGCTCAATGACCTCCCTCAGCACCGTTGGGAGTTGGACCGGCCTCCGTGAATCCGGCACATGGCGGAAACAATCAAGCAGTTGCTGGATGATCCTTGTCATCCGCTCAACCTGGGATTCGATATCTGTCAGATGGCGGCGCTGCTCTACCGGCAATTCCTCTCGCTGAAGAATTCGGGCGCGCCCCTGAACAACATTCAGCGGCGCGCCGAGCTCGTGAGCAACGCCGCCCGCAACCCGCCCGATCATTGCCATTTTTTCCTGGTACTCTAGCCGCTCTGCCATTTCCAGTTCATTCGCAATGCGCGCTTCAATCTCTTCTTCGGCGAGCGCCATGCGCTCACCCATGTCACGGAGACCAGCATGAATCTGCTGCAACTCCCGAGGGCCGGAAGGCGAAGCGGTCACTCGCCAACGCCCCGGTGCCAGGCTCGCCATGGTCTGGAGCAGTCCGCTAACGTGGCGGCCCACGGCCCCATAGTGTCCGAGAATCACGACCAGAATGACGGTCACGGCCAGTATCGACCAGATTGACACGGCCCAAAGGCGGCTGGAGGCAACAAGATCGTGAAAATCACTTCGTTGACGTGTGACCTGCAACAATCCCTGAATACGACCATCTTCGGTGGTCAGCGGGGTAAACTGGGAAAAAACCGATTCCCCATCGACCCTCCTGAACGCACCACCCAACTCACCGCTGGCAATGACCTGCTCCGCGCTCGCACTGTTGGCAACATCACTGTCAGCCACACCCAGGCTCGCCACTCTGGCACCACTCTCATCGAAAACCGAGGCCCCTGAAATCCGGCCGATACGGAAGAGCGACTTCAGGGATTCTCCCATAACCAATTCATCCTGCTCCTGCATGGCCCGTGACAGTGGCCCGCTAACCGCCCTGGTGACCAACTCAAGGTCTTCCATCAGGCGTTCATTCAACGCCTTTTCCACCGCACTGAGTCCGACGTAAATGGCTATTCCACTGATGGCCAACAAAGGAACAACAATGCTGACCAGGAGCGTTAGCCGGAGCGAATGAAAGAAACGGCCGGCAGCTATCAGAGAAGCCTTCATGAAGTGCTCCAGAACAAAAATGTCACACACAAATGCCACATGTGACTTTTCGCCTCAACCTCCGTTACTGGAATTTAATGCCGAGATATATTTAACTCACTGTTTTTAAACTATTTTTTTATTTTTTAAATCCTGGCACGCACTTTGTTTAGTTTCAGGGTACGAGCGACACGAACTTCGTTCCAAAGTTCTGCCGGTATCACTTCTCCGGCAATCATCAACCTGAAGGAGAGTTTTCATGAACAAGCTTCTCGTATCCCTCACCGCTTCCCTCGCACTTCTGGCTGCAGGTCCTGCGCTGGCCCAGGAAAGCCAACAGAACTCAGGATCCTCCGAAGAGTATTCGAACCCGGCGACTTCAGGCGCCCAGGACACAAACTTCAGCGATTCCGAGCTCAAGCAGTTTGTGTCTGCGCAATCCGGCATTAAAGAAGTACGCGAGGAGTACATTGAGAAAATTGAATCTGCAGACTCCCAGCAGAAAGCCCAGGAACTGCAGATGGAAGCAAATGACGAAATGGTGGAAATCATTGAATCCGAAGGGATCGACATTCCCACCTACAATGCGATCGCCACTGCTTACAGCAGCGAACCAGAGGTTCGTGACCGCATTGACTCCATGATGTAAACGAGCGTCAGCGCTCGACAATCCGTTCGTCAGTTTTGCCCCGCTGGAACCAGCGGGGCTTTTTTACGTAACCAGGCAACATTCCTTACCTTCAGGTTTCTTGTGGTACCTTGTAGCTGTTAACCGAAAAGGATTCAGTAATCTGGAGTTCCCGTGATGCGAAACTTCCGCTTCAGGTTGTGGCCTCTGTGGGCCGCCCTGATCTTGGCACTGACCGGTTGTTCAGACGGCCAGAATACCGGCAACGGGGACAGCACCACCGATGCGCCGGAAGCGCCCGAATATCCCGTCACCTGGCGTTTCGCCCTGGAAGAAATCGAGGGTAGCGTCCAGCATGCCTATGCCGAAGCCCTGAAAGAACGCATTGAAGAGCGATCCGATGGCAAGATCGAGATGGATATTTTTCCCTATGGCTCACTGGGAACGTCCAGCCAGCTTACGGAATTGGTCCGAAATGGGTCCGTAAACCTCGCGTTCGCCTCCCCCGGCCACCTGGCCAACACCGTGCCAGAGATTGGCCTCTTTACCCTGCATTTTGTTATGCCCGAAGATGCCGACATCACACGGCGACTGCTCGCGAGCCCGAACCTGCTCAACCTGTTCGAGCAACCCTATGCACAGCACTCTTTGAAATTGCTGGGGTTTGTTCCCGAGGGCTGGATGGCATGGACCGCCAATAAAGCGCTTCGCACACCAGACGATTTTCAGGGATTGCGGATAAGAACCATGACATCAGACATGGCCGAAGAAAGCTATCGTGCGTACGGAGCACAGCCCAGTCAGATCCCATACTCCCAGGTTTATAGCGATCTCCAGCTCCAGAAAATTGATGGCCAGAGCAATCCAATCTTTGCCATTGAAGAGATGGATTTCTATGAAGTTCAGAGCACGCTGACCATTGCCCGACACGCACAGTTTGTGTCCTCGGTAATCTCAAACCTTGAGTGGTACGACGCGTTGCCCGAAAACCAGAAACAATGGCTGGGTGAGTCCCTTGAAGATGTCGCTGACATCGCATGGAAAACCCAGGAGGAGCTCAACCAGACCCGGCTCCAGACAATGTTGGAAGAAGCGCACCTCAGCGTCGTTCAACTTACCGATGAAGAGCGAGAGGCTTTCCGGAGGGCCAGCAGGCCGGTGCACGACCTCTACCTGGAACGCACCGGAGAAAGCGGGCAGCGAATCATGGAAAATCTGCAGCAGCTGATTGAGGAGCTTGAGACGGAAAGCCGGACATCAGCGGATTCCGGCAACGGGGACTGAAACAAAGCCAACGCCCTCAACTGCCAGGGCACTTGCGCCCCGGGCGGTCAGTTCGGAAATAAACCGGAACTGATCCTTCAGATCGACCGGATACGCCTTCACGCGGTAACACATCCCCCAGGGGTTATTGGACACTACGACCACCACGGGGCGGTATGTCCGGGTTCGAGGGCAGGTAAAGGCCACATCCCGCAGCAGATCCATGACACGGCCGACATCGTGGTGGGGCTCAAGATTAAATTCAGCCACACACATCAGGTTATCTGTGCCATCGTTACCATTGGCAATCAATGACGCCCAGAGCTTGTTGTGAGGGATGACCACTACGGTATCATCCGGCGTCACAAGCTCCGCGGCACGCGTACCGATCGAACGCACTTCCCCGTATTTTCCGTCTACTTCTATCCAGTCACCCGGCCGGTACGGCATCTCATAGAGCGTAACGATGCCGGCGATCAGACTATTTGCATAGTCCTTGAAGGCAAAACCGAGCGCCAGGCCCAGCGCACCAAAGATGGCCACCATGTTCTCGAACGATGGTTCCACAAGGATCCGCACCACCACTATGATGGTCACCACGATAATGACCAGGCGAAGCAACGGTACCGATGCGAGCACGTAAAACCGGAGTTTGCCACTGAGCTTCATTGCGATTCTTGGAAACAGTTTCTGAATAACGATGGTCAGTCCGGTCGCCAGAACTACGACAACCAGCGCCTCCAGCAATGCCGTGGAGGTAATGGCTGAAAATGCTTCCTTGATACCAAGATCACCCATGATTCACCTCCTAAAAGCTGTCCACCGGATAGCCCCAGCCATCCAGATGTCTCCGGATAGAAGGGTAACCGAACGCGGTGACTTTCCAGCAATTGTCAGCATCCGCCCGCTCAATCAGGTCTGAGCGGGCCAGCCTGGCCAGCACAAAACCCAGCTCTGGCTCCGGGATCCCGGTCGCCAGTGCGAGCAACGAGGCATCAAGTCCGTCATGCAGAAGCAATGCATGCAGCACAAGGCCAATACTGTCGCCCTGAATTTGCGGAACAACAGGCAGGCTCAACTGGTCAAACGGAACAACCCAGCAGCGGGCACTTCCCCTGCCTTCAGCAGGTGCTTCCGCGAATTTTACCGTTTCCGGTTTTTCCTCGGGGCTCGCTCTGAGCGACTGCTGCCAGATTGCGAACGCAACCCCCGGATTTCCCCGTGCAACGGACGCCAGATCCCTGAGAAACCCGCTGTACTTTCGTTTTTTTCCATCTAGCTGATCCACCATCGGCAACACATAGAGGCCATCGTCAGCCATTCGTGCGATCACTCCGTGTTCGCCATTGCCGGAAGCAAGGGACTGAAACCAGTCTCCCAGCATGGCAGCCGTCATTGGCGCTGGAGTCAGCGGCGCCAGATGGGCGCCCTCGAAGTAGGACGACCAGAATTGCCAGCACCAACTGGAACAACCGATGAGACCACGGGCCAGACCACCGGCAGACACGCGGCGAAGCAATTCATGAATAAGCGCCAGGCCGGACAAATGGCGAAGCCAGAAATCAGCCAATTCCGGAATGACCCAGGGCCGGGAAAGATCCTGCCTGTCCCACCAATCACGGGCACCCTGTTCGTCAAGCAACACGTTCTCGGGAGGCAGAATCCGCGTCCAGGGGACTGCATCAGCGTCTTTGTCCCGCCTGAGCTGCGGAAAATTCTCAAGGGCTGACCGCACTCCTGAAAACGGCGGAGCCACAAGAAAAATCACATTCCTGCTGGATAGCGCCACCGAGCGACTGGCGTCCAGCTCCCTCGATAACGAGGTTGCCAGCACCCGAGCATCCGGCTGAGGCGCCAGACTTTGCAACTCGGACCGGGCCAGTTCAGGAAGGTTGTCAAGGCTTTTGAAGGTCTCATCTTCGCGGGCCACACCCGCACGAATCTGCGCCAGAATATGACGGAAGGCGTCTTTCAGCGAGCGTCTGACAGACGTTTCGGGCAGTTTCCATTCATCCACAGGAATAAGGCTACCCTGCGGGCAAGTAGCTTCAATATTCGGAACCGGATTCTTCGTCAATCAGTTCGCTCCTTCGGACCGCCAAACGGCCAGGCTATTCAGGCACCAACCAAACAACCTCGTGAGACAGATTCAGGGCATCCTGGCCGGCAATATCCTCCATCATCACAGACAACCGGGCATCAAACCCCCAGGGCGGATTAATGACCAGCAGGCCCGAGCCAATCATTCCCCTTTCCGGTGGCTTACGCAGATGCACTTCACTACACAGCACTTTACGGACGGCCGTGCTCCTCACAGCGTCTTTCAACCGCTCTTGCAGGCCGCTGGTGAGTATGGGATACCAGACAAGATAGACCCCATGCCGGCACTTTTGCCATGCTTTTTCCAGGGTTGCTGCAACATCGGGGTAATCCGATTTAATCTCGTAAGACGGATCTATCAGCACCAGCAGCCGCGGCTGGCTGGGGGGCAACTGCCGGAGCAAGCCCGTCAGACCATCCTGCCTGAGCACTCGAACGGGTGCCGAAGATGCCCAGCCCGCCAACTCATCACTTTCTGAAGGGTGAAGTTCGAACAGGGTCAGAGCATCAACGGAACGCAGAAAATGCCGGAACCACACCGGGGATCCCGGGTAAACGGAAAGCGCGCCAGGCCCGGCATTCAATCCCGAGAGCACATCAAGAACCGGCTTCCAGTCCCCTGCCCCGAGACGCTCTTTGATGCGCCAGAGTTTCTGGATGCCGTGCTCGGCTTCCCCCGTTTTCTGCGCCCGCTCGCTACGCAAATCATAAATGGCGCTGCCGGCGTGGGTATCGAAACACGCAATGCCTGATTTCTTCGCCTGCATCATGGCGAGGACAAGGGCCAAAGCAGCGTGTTTCTGTACATCCGCAAAGTTACCGGCGTGGAAAGCGTGTAAATAGCTCAGCATTGGGCTTCCTGTTCGTTGAAAACTGGCGACTATTAAGCCGCAGGATGGTCTGCATTGTCACCCTTCCCGTACCCGGTGTTTAAGCCCGACAGATTCTGCTGGTATGCTCTGGCGACCATTTTCCGGAGGACGACGCTTGTCCAATCAAGAACCTGCATCAAAACGAGATACCGTAGACCAGCTTTACAGCCTGATAGCCAACGAAGAAGACGCGCGAGTCTGTAAAGATATTCCAGACGAGGCCTGTCGCGAGGTACCCCGCAACTTCTTTCTCATCCTGGCTGCCAATGTGCTGACCAAGCTCGGAGACCTGCTGATCAGTCCCAAGACCGTCCTCGCCTGGTTGATGAGCGCCATTGGAGCGCCTGCCCTGGTGGCCTGGCTGGTGCCTATCCGGGAATCCGGCTCACTGGTACCCCAAATGGTGATTGCGGCCTGGGTGCGCCGTAAACCTGTTCGAAAATGGTTCTGGACCCTGGGAAGCTTGGGACAGGCTGCCAGCGTGGTGGCTATGGCTGCAAGCGTCTGGTTTCTTGAGGGGTACGCCGCAGGCTCGGGAATCATTGTTGCTCTGATCGCGTTCTCATTAGCCAGGGGATTCTGCTCGGTATCCATGAAGGACGTTCAGGGCAAATGCATTCCAAAAACCCGGCGAGGCAGGCTCGGAGGGCTTGCCTCCACCATTGGCGGCACTGCCACTGTCGTTCTTACCGCTCTGCTGTTCTGGGAACGCGGCGACCCGACAATTGCCTTTTACACGGTGCTCCTGCTTCTGGCCGGTGTGCTCTGGGTCATTGCCGGCTTTCTGTTTGCGGGCGTGGAAGAATACGACGGCGAAACCGGCGGTGGTGGCAACGCCATCAACGAGGCCTTCCGGAGCCTTTCCCTGCTCCGCGACGACGCGCCCTTCCGGAACTTTGTGATCACCCGGGCACTTTTGCTCTGCTCGGCACTGGCTTCGCCCTATTTTGTCGTGCTGGCGCAGAAAGAATCCGACATTGGCTGGATGCTGGGTATCTTCCTGCTGGCCAGCAGTCTCGCCAGCTCAGTCAGTGCGAGCTTCTGGGGGTGGGCTGCGGACACGTCCAGCAGGAGGGTCATGATACGCGGTGCCGCCATGGCCAGCGGCGTGTGCCTGGTCGTCGGATTTACCGCCCTCTTTGTCGGAACCGATATCGGCAGTGTCTGGTTCTATCCGATTGCCTTTTTCGTGCTCAGTATTGCCCATGCCGGTGTGAGGCTCGGACGTAAAACCTACCTGGTGGATATGGCGGGAGGCAACAAACGGACCGATTATACCGCCGTAAGCAACACCGTTATTGGTGTCCTGCTGCTTGTCACCGGCGGTCTCACTGCGCTTGTATCAATGATTTCGAACGTGGCGGTGATCATCGTACTGGGCCTGATGGGGCTGGCGGGAATGTTCAGTGCCATGCGGCTCAAAGAGGTCACCGAAGACTGATCACAGGCATCCGATCAGGAAGGCGCCTTACCATCATTCAAGGCCAGGGCGCCTTTCACGATCCGGTAGATTATCCAGATGGAAATACCAAGGATAATGAACCACCCGATGATAATAGGCGTGGTCACTATACCAATCACGGTCCAGAGCAGGCCTATCCAGAAGGTACGAATCTGCCAGCGAAAGTGCCGCTCCACCCAGGTGTTCCGCACATCGTCCAGTTTGACGTAATTGATAATGACACCCGCCAGACCCGTGATGCCTCCAACAAAAAACGACAAGGCCTGAAGGATGTAGACCACGACAGCGAGGTTACGGGCCGGGTCTGAGCGACGGGATGCCGGATCCGGGTCAGCAGGAATAAACTCCGGTTCAGCCAAGAGACGCCTCCTATTCAACAATTAACCGGAGTCTACCACAGCCTTTCTGGCCGGAAATTGCGAACTGGTCAGTGATTGTCCGGACGATAGCCAAGACGGAAACCGCCCCAGTGCTTTCCATTCACATAGATGGGAACGGAAAGGTCGTGCATGATTTCACCCGTATCCCGACGATAGGTTTGCAGCAGCATGTTCTCGGTGTGCGTGCCGCAACGGATACCCGTCCGGTCGTTGAACAGCCGCTTGCTTCGGCTCTTGACCAGATCCACCTTTGGATCTCCGGTCGGCGCATGGGCAAAATCCCGGTTGTGCGTGGGCACATACCCATCTGGCGCTGCAGCAATGGCGAAGACAATGGCCTCATGGGCGTTTTTCACCTGCTCCTGGATAGCCGGCAGGTACTGGTCGGTGAACTTGTCAAAACTGCTCGAGTACTTCGGGGGGTGGGTATTCGGGACGGGGGTTCGGGTCTTGTCGAACAACGCGCTTTCGGACAGCTTGCCATCGCGGATCGCCTGTTCGAACATCTGGCCAATCTGGTCAGCACCCGCTCTGGCCTGATCGAAGAACGGCCGGTGGTAGCTGGCTTCGCTGTTCAATGCGAATGAGGCATTGGCTTTTTCCGCCAGTTCCATCAGTGTGGCCGCCTGCTCTGCAAGCGATGAAACGCTGGTATCGCTCTCGGAAATCTGGTCGCGCACCGTTTCAATTGCGGAGAAAACCTGGGCCAGACTCTGCTCGTTGTTCTGGTCGATTTCGGCGATCCGGGCGACCTGCTGCTGCACCCGTTCTGACTGATCGCTGATCTGTTCCAGCCGCTCGCCAACACTTTCCACCGACGTCAGTCCCTCTTCAATGCTACGGGCAAGGTCTTCAATGCGGGACACAATCAGTGTGGTGTCGGACCGAATTTCCTCCAAGGTTTCCGCCACTTCCCCGGTCGCCTGAGCAGTTCGACCAGCCAGCTGGCGGACTTCATCAGCCACGACCGCAAACCCGCGCCCCTGATCGCCGGCCCGGGCCGCCTCAATGGCCGCATTGAGGGCAAGCAGGTTGGTCTGCTCGGCAATGCCCTGAATGGTGGTGGTCACGCCCTGGATCTTGTTCGATTTCTCGTTCAGTTCCTGGATCAGCCGGAGGTTTTCCCCGGACTGCTGATGCACCGTCCGTACACTGTCGATCGCGGAGATCAGCGCCTCACGCCCCTCAGTACTGACCTGCTTGTTCTGCAGTGCCATAGTGGCCGCATCCGTTGCCTGTTCCGAAGATTCCCGGACGGTCTCGGTAATCTGGCCTGCGTAATCGGCCATCTGGGCGGTTTCCTCAACCTGTCGATCCAGCCGGAGCTTCAACTGGTCAGCGGCGAAAGACACCTGGGCAGCGGAGATGGCATTCTTGTCGGCGCTACCGGACAGGGTTTCCACCAGGGCGCGTCCTGCCCTGGCGTCGGCGAGTAGTTGGCGGCACTGGGCCTGCAATGGATGATCGTCGGCCAGGGTGCCGTCATTCAGGGACTTGAGCCCCCGCTCTGTGGGCTCCAGCACTCGCACGATCAGAAAACCGCCAGCAGCCACCAGGCCGACCACAAGTCCGATCAGAATCGACGCTGGCTCCAGACCTAACAAAGGCGCCACCACTGCACAGACGACCGCAAGAACAACGGCAACCGCCACCCCCCAAAGAACTGAAGTCCGATCCAGTAACCCCATAGAAACCTCATCTTTTTCGTTGCTTCTGCAAACATTTTGTTATTCAAGGCCATCGTGGAGACTAAAGAATTGACGTGAGTTAATAACTCATACTTTAGTGTATTTAATAGGCATATCGGCGGGAAAACGCGTTTCTGAAACAAAAAACCGCAAACCCGACTCACTCTGTTACCAAGTGAGCCGGGTTTGCGGTGTTGCGATGGCTAAACTGACGTCAGATCAGGCGCCAATTACGCCGCTGTCGTCGCGAGTTACCACCACTGTGGCGCTGCGGGGACGATCTTCACTGGCATTCGGCCAATTACCACCCGGGTGTTGTATGTTCACAAACATCGTTTTGCTGTCAGGCGTGGTGACTACACCAGTCACTTCACATCCCACCGGGCCCACAAAGAAACGCCTGATTTCGCGTGTCTCCGGGTTGGCTGCCAGCATCATGTCGTTGCCGAACGTCTCCTTCTTGTAACCGTTATCGGTCTGAATCCACAGGCGACCGTTGTAGTCAAACCACAGGCCGTCAGGGCTGCTGAAGATATTGTCGTCAGTCAGCGACACAACCACTTCATCGTCAACCACCGTTTCGGTGCCCTCTTCGCCGCCGAACACGAAGATATCCCACTCGAAGCTCGTCGCTGCCTGATCACCCCCGTCTTCGCTCCAGCGGATGATGTGACCGGTCCGGTTCTCGGCAATGGGGTTCGCGGCATTGGTCTGCTCTTCTGTCCGCTGGCTGTTGTTCGTCAATGTGAAATAGACCTGGCTGGAGTTCGGATCGACAGCGCCCCACTCCGGACGATCCATCGGCGTTGCACCAGCGATGTCAGCAGCAAGGCGAGTGTTGAGAATAACATCTGCCTGGTTTTCAAACCCATCAAACAGGATGTTGCTGCGCCCTACCTCAGTGCCTTCCGCTGCAGCCACTTTGGCGGCAAACTCGGCATCATCGAGGGACAACGCAAGCCAGTCGCCGGTACCATCGTCGTTGAACCTGGCTACGTACAGAGTACCCTCTTCCAAAAGAGTGCCATTTGCTGTTGCTGCCTGATAGGGCTGCGCCGAAACAAATTTGTAGATGTACTCGAATCGTGAATCATCCCCTGAGTAGCAAACCACAGGCTCCCCCTCTTTTGCGGGCGCGAAGATCACGCCCTCATGACCAAAGCGACCGAGTGCAGTGCGCTTTTGTGGCTTGCTTTCAGGTGCGAACGGATCGATCTCAACCATGTAGCCGAAGGTGTTGGCTTCGTTGCGGTAGTCAGTCTGCGCAGAACCACCGTCCCTGGGCGTGACATCGAAACGAACATACTGGTCAAGGCCGCTATCCGCCAGTTCCCAGTCATAGCGGGAGCTGCCATTGACACCGTGACGGACGTATTCACGGGGACGATCTTCCGCGCTGGTGGCGAAATAGCCGTGCCAGTTTTCCTCGGCTGTCAGGTAGGTGCCCCAGGGAGTCGGGCCCATGGCACAGTTGTTCAAGGTGCCACGGGTTTCAGTAGCACTCAGGCTGTATGGCGTTACCAGCTTGCTGTACCCACGTACCGGACCACGGATATCCATGGGTGTGCCACCGGTGATACGGCGATTGTAGGGGCTGCCAAAAACAACGTCCCATTTGCCTTCACTGCCCTTTTTAATGTGCACGATAGACACACCGTGGGCTGCGATCTCCTTGCGAACTTCATCGGCCGGACGAACCCCGTTGTTATCCTCTGCGCGGGTAGGCCCATTGGCATGCAGTGCGCGCTGATCAATGTACTCATGGTTCATTACCAGGAGCCCCTCGTCAGAGGAATTGCCGCCGCTCCTGAGATCAATCGGGAAGAAGTGCATACCGTCGTGATGCATACCCACCTGCTGTTCCTGGTCGGCACCGGTATTCGTGCCGTCGGCGCGGTAATCAGGGTAGGAACCGGTAATCGGGGTCCCCCAGGGCAGGAAGGCCTCGGAGCTGTATCCCTCCGGAACCACGACCGTATTTTCACTGGAAACGGGAATGGCCTTAAAGCCCAGATCCGTTGACGCGGAGCTGCCACCAGTGGTGGTTCCTGAGCTGCTGCTATCGCTGCCACAACCGGCAAGGCCAACACCCATGATGCTGGCCAAAGCAGCACCAACACTGCCTTTCATCACAGTGCGACGCTGCATACGGGCAGCGAGAATCTCGTGAAAAGGCGTGTTGTCGGAAAAGTTAACTACCGGCTCGTAGTTGGGATCCAGGTAATTGGGATCAAGGTCATGCTTTGCCATGTTATTGCCTCTCTCAAAGAACAGCGGGTCGATGTTGTTGAGAGGTCAGTTTCGGGGGCAAATATGACAGCAAGCGTTTGTTTACAAGACAAATCCGTTAACATTTTTTTACAAAGGCGACCGGCGGAGAGCCGGTCGCCCCAAAAGGCGCTCATGACGCATGCGTCAGGCTTATCAGACCACTCGATTACTGCTGAGTGGCGTCGTCATAGCCTTCTTCGATGGAATCCCCGGCTTCCTCGGCGGCGTCGCCCATTTCATCAGCGGCGTTTTCAGCGCCTTCTTCCAGTTCTCCGAGTGTTCCCTCGTCCTGACCGGTAGCTTCCTCGTAGGTTTCTTCGGCTGAATCACCCGCCTCTTCCATCATTTCTCCGGCGTTTTCACCAGCCTGTTCGAAGTCAGCCCCCTCGTCTTCCTCCGAGCTGCAGGCAACCAGGCCCAGTGTCAAAACCATCAAAAGCGCACTCAGTGTGAGCTTGTTCATACCATATCCCTCTGTTGGTAAGTATTTACAACCGCGCACAGGGTACGGCCGGGGACTGCTGCATGGCAATTACCGGGCGATTACCCTTTCGTTAACCGGCGCTGTCAGAGAGCAACTGACCATCGATGGTAATGATGTGATCGAACGGGAGCATGGTGCCACGACCCAGCAGCAGGAAATCCTGCCCGGCACGGCTGAAGAGATCGCGGATCACATCATGAACAAGACAGATCTGTCCGGCGCTGTCGCGGTAGACCACCTCCGTAAGCCTGCCGGAAGACAGGTATTCACGAAGCATACCCTGAACAGAATAAGAAGCGGTGGCAGACGAGGGGTTGGGCATGGCTGATTCTTCCTTGTGATCAAGCTCTTCTTGTCTCCCCAAGTCTGGCCCAGAAATCCGTTTTCCGCCAAAGAAATGCTATTTGTCATTTCGAGCCAAGGTGCCCTCTGGGAACTGACGTTCGTTGCATTGCCAGATTGTCCGACATAAATTGCTGGTACGAGCATCGAACGGGAGAAAACAATGAACGCCAAAACCCCAGACAATCTGCAATCACACAAGGTCACTTCACCTACCGAAAAAGACGCCACGGGTAACTGGAAAGACCCAAAACGCTATATGTGGCTGCTCGGACCAGCCCTGCCGGGAATCGGGCTCGCCGCCCTGACCGGCTATGCCCTGGCCCCGAAAAAACTGAAGGCCCTGGCCTGGACCGGTCCGGCGCTGGTTCATGGCATTATCCCCGCCCTGGACCGTGCCATTGGCGAGGATCAGAGCAACCCGCCGGAATCCGCGGTGAAAACACTGGAACAGGACAAATACTACGACCGGATCGTGAAAGCGTTTATTCCCACCCAGTACGCCATGACCTTCATGGGTGCCTGGCTGGCCAGCCGCAAAAGCACACCCCTGGACGACAAGATCGGGCTGACGCTGACGGTCGGCGCCATCAATGGTGTGGGCATCAATACAGCCCATGAACTGGGCCACAAATCCAACAAGCTGAACAAACTACTGGCCATGGCAGCCCTGGCGCCCACCGGCTACACCCACTTTGTCGTTGAGCATAACTTCGGCCACCATAAGCGCGTAGCAACCCCGGAAGACCCAGCCAGCAGCCGTATGGGTGAGAGTTTCTGGAAATTCCTTCCGCGCACGGTGCTGGGAGGTATCAAATCATCCATCAAGATCGAGAAGGCGAGGCTTGAGCGCAAAGGCAAGGGATTCTGGAGTCTGGACAATGAGCTACTACAGGGCTGGGCCATGAGTGCGGGCTTTTTTGGGGCTACCACCCTGGTTTGTGGACCACGGGCGGTGCCATTCCTGGCGGCACAGGCGGTGTATGGTGCGAGCCTGCTGGAGAGTGTGAATTACATTGAGCACTATGGCCTGCTGCGTCAGAAGGACAAAAATGGCAAGTATGAGCGGACCCAGCCGGAGCACAGCTGGAACAGCAATCATATTGTGACCAATCTGTTCCTCTATCAATTGCAGCGGCATTCGGACCACCACGCCCACCCACAGCGCAGCTTCCAGGCCCTGAGGCACTTCGAGAAAGCACCGCAGTTGCCGGGCGGTTATGCGTCGATGCTGTTGCCTGCCTATTTGCCCCAGTGGTGGTATGAAACCATGGATAAGCGGGTGATTGATCACTACGAGGGGGATCTGAGCAAAATCAACTGGGATCCGGATCGGAAGGAGGAACTGATGGCCAAGTATGCGGACTACGCTGCAGAGGTAGCGGCTGAAGCGAAGGCTCGCCGCGAATCCGGGAATTCCGAGGCTGCCTGAATTCTTGCCCCCAGCCTTGACGTTATGGAGCATGCAGCCAACCGGGGCCTTCCTTCCGGGAGACGCCGTGAACCCATCCATGGGGGCTTGATCGCAGCATCCTTGCTGCTCACACTCCCGGAAGGAAGGCCCCGGTCGGCTGCCCCGAATTCTGGCTATATAGTCAGATTTCTTTTTACCGCTGAAACCAGTGATTGCTGGCTAGGTCGTCACTTACCTTTAAAAACTGCCTCCCGCCGTTCCAGGAAAGATTGGATTCCCTCTTTGACATCTTCGCTGGCCATGACCGGCTGCAGTTCCGGGAACAACCGCTGCTTCGCAGTCTCCTGTCCCTCGCTAACAGCGATCTTTGAGGATTTAAGACTGCCCTGGACGCCCAATGGCGCAGCCTTTGCAATTTTCTCAGCGATTTCCAACGCAACGTTGAATTGCTCGCCGGGTTCCACCAGTTCCTGAATCAACCCCCACTGATACGCCTGATCGGCGGTCCACTCATCGCCAGTCAGCAGGTAACGCTGGGCATTGCCCCAGCCGATTTCACGCTGCAAGCGAATGGTGGCGCCGCCGCAGGCAAAGATGCCGCGTTTTACCTCCAGTTGCGCGAAGCGAGTGCCTTTCGCCGCAACTCGTACGTCGGTGTTGAGCATCATCTCAACGCCGCAGGTGAAGCAAATACCCTGGGCGGCGAAGACCACGGGTTTGCTCAGCGCCTGGCCCGTAATGTGGAAGGGGTCCAGCTCGCCCTCACCCGGTTCGATGCCCTTGCCGTTGGCAAACACGCCTGCCCAGTCGTCCAGTTGCAGGCCGCTGGTGAAGTGGTCGCCCTTGGCGTACATCAGCCCGACCCGTAGTTCGGGGTCGTTCTCAAGCTGGTAATACGCAGCCGCGATCTGGTGGTACATCTCGCGGTTCATGGCGTTCATTTTTTCCGGGCGGTTCAGCGCGATCAGCAAAATGTGGTTTTTCTTTTCAACACTTACCAGAGCCATAGCTCTCACCTTTTATATATTTCTCTTGTCTGCAGGCTGGGGCGCAATCGGCCGGGATCGCTTTCAGGGACCCTCTGTGGCCATGGATGGCCACAGCCGAGCGCACAGGGATGTGCTTGTAGCGTGTCCCTGAAAGCGATCCCGGCCGATTGTGCCTACTCCGAAGTCAGAACCAATCGGCCTTCATATTCAGGCAGGTATCATCCTGATTGCGCAGCAGAACCAGATCCTGAGCCACGGTTGGCAACTCCCAGTGGAAGAAGTACTGGGCCGCCTGCAGTTTGCCCTGATAGAAGTTGCGCTCGTCATCAGTATTCGCCGAAGCCAGAGCATGGGCGGCTGCGTTAGCCTGGCGCAGCCACATCCAGGCAACGATGATGTGCCCGAACAGGTGCAGGTAGCAGGAGGCATTAGCCAGGGTTTTGTCGGGGTCGCCTTCCATCAGGGATTTGCCCAGACTCTGGGTGACTTTCACCGCCTGCTGCAGGGTTTCACTCAGGGACAGGGCCCACTGTTGACAGCGATCGGTAGTGGCTGCCTGCAGATCCACCTGCATTTCCTGCATGAGCAGTTGCAGGCCATGGCTCTGATCCTGCCAGATCTTCCGGCCCAGCAGGTCGAGGGCCTGGATGCCATTGGTGCCCTCATGAATCGGGTTCAGGCGGTTATCGCGCCAGCATTGTTCCACCGGATACTCCCGGGTGTAGCCCGCGCCACCGTAGACCTGAATGGCCAGGTCGTTGGCCTTCGGGCCGTATTCCGACGGCCAGGCCTTGATCACCGGGGTGAGCAGATCCAGCAGCTTTCCGGCTTCCTCGCGTTTCTGCTGGTCCGGATGGGTGTGCTGATCATCCATCAGTCGGGCGCCGTAGAGACACAGGGCCAGGCCGCCCTCGCTGTAGGCTTTCTGTGCCAGCAGCATGCGCCGGACATCGGCGTGATCAATGATGGGCACCTGGGGTGACTCGGGATCTTTCTCGCTGGCTTTGCGGCCCTGCAGACGATCTTTGGCGTATTCGAGGCTGTGCATGTAACCGCGATAACCGATCACGGCAGCGCCGAAACCCACGCCAACCCGCGCTTCATTCATCATCTGGAACATGTATTTCAGGCCCTGATGTGGTTCGCCCACCAGATAGCCGTGGCACGGGGCATCGTCACCGAAACTCAGTGCCGTAGAGGTGGTGCCGCGGTAACCCAGTTTGTGGATCAGGCCAGCCAGGCTGACACCGTTGCGTTCGGTGGGATTGCCTTCATCATCCACCAGGAACTTGGGCACGATGAACAGGGAGATGCCTTTAACACCCGCCGGCGCTCCTTTGATCTTGGCCAGCACCATGTGAACGATGTTGTCGGTGATGGACTGCTCTCCGCCGGAGATGTAGATCTTGGCGCCCTTGATCAGGTAATGGCCATCCCCGGTCGGGGATGCCGAGGTACGTATATCCGCCAGAGATGAGCCAGCATGCGGCTCTGTAAGTGCCATGGTGCCGCTGAACCGGCCGCTGAGCATGTTCGGCAGGAAGGTGGTTTTCTGCTGTTCGTTGCCAAAGACGCGGATCAGGTTGGCTGCGGCCGTGGTCAGGAACGGGTACCCAGCGGTACCTGGATTAGCCGCGGTAAAGAAACCATTACAGGCGGCCATCACCGACTCCGGCAGTTGCATGCCGCCCAGCTCGTAATCGTAGCGTCCGGCGATAAAGCCAGCCCGGGCATAGGCGTCGAAGGCTTCTTTGACCTGCGGCAGCATCTCGACCTGGCCGTTGACGAACTTGGGCTCGTCTTTGTCGGCAGCGCTGTTGTGGGTTGCGAATTTCTCCCGTGCCATCTTGTCGGCGGTTTCGATGACGGCATCGAAGGTGTCACGGTTGTGTTCGCTGAAGCGCTCGCGGGTGGTGAGGTTTTCGGTATCGAGGACTTCATAGAGTTGGAACGCCAGGTCGCGGCGGTCAATCAGGGTGTCGGTCATGCTTGGTCTCCTGTTTGTTGTCGACAGCCTCTCACAACTGGTTTTTTCTGGAAACCGGCGTTTATGACATAATTATGGTCAATATTGCCACCAGCTAACCATCTGTCGGCAGATTCATTGTTGGCCGCCCGGCTCTACGGTGGGTAAGTCTGGCCGGGACACGCCGTGAATACGTCCATGTAGGCTTGACTGCAGCATCCATGCTGCAGACAGTCCCGGCCAGACTTACCCACCCCAGAGCCTACCCTGGAGAATGCATGCGAACCGTTTCTGTTATCGGTTTTGATGGGGCACTTGCCAGTGCCATCACCGGGATTATTGATCTTTTCCGTCTTGCCGGAGTCACTTGGGCGCGGATTAACGATGAAACGCCGGTACCCCAGTTTACAACCCGACTTCTGACAAAGGACGGAGCCCCCTGCCGTTGCATCAACGGGTTGACGATTCAGCCAGACGGGGCCTGGAATGATCTGCTGCCGGGGGACGAGAGTGATCTGGTAGTGATACCGACTATCGGTGGCCCGATCGATGTCGTTCTGGCGGGAAATGCGGAGCTCATTGAATGGCTCAGCACTTTTCGGGCTTCAGACGCCGGGCAGGTGCGGGTGGCGAGTAATTGCACCGGTGCATTTATGCTTGCCGAAGCGGGGCTGCTGGACGGGCGTCAGGCGACGACACATTGGGGCTTCAGCCATCAGTTCAGGCAGCGCTTCCCGGGGGTGAACCTGCAACCGGACAAGCTGGTGACGGTGGACGGCGACATTGCCTGCGCCGGAGGAGGGATGGCCTGGTGGGATCTGGGGATTTACCTGGTGGAACGGTACGCGGGGGCTCAGGTGGCCCGGGAGCTGGCGAAGGCGTTCGTGATTGATGCGGGGCGAACCAGTCAGGCGCCCTACAGCGCCCTGCAGGCCCGGCGCTACCATTCCGACGCTGCCATTCTCAAACTTCAGGACTGGCTGGACGGCCATCACAGTGAACCCGTCACTTTAGAGCGCCTGGCCTCGTTAAGCGGATTAACGGAGCGTTCTCTGATTCGCCGGTTCAAGGCGGCAACCGGGGACACGCCCACCGGGTACCTGCAGCTTTTGCGGATTGAGGTTGCACGTCAGCATTTGGAGAAAACGCGGCTTCCCATTGATGAAATCACCCGGTTGGTGGGGTATGAGGATGTGAGTTCTTTCACTCGGCTGTTCCGCAAACATACCGGGCTTTCTCCCGGCGCCTACCGCTCGCGCTTTGTCAGGTAATGTTCGCCCCGCCCTGACTGGCCCGAGTTATGCATCGGTTTTCAGTGAAGGCCGATATCCGGCCTGAAACGTAAAGAATACCGACAGGTGTCACTATGGGGAGGTTTGCCATGAACGCACCGATCAGACAAAGCCAGGCAGACATTCTTAGCAAGCTCTATGACATGAAGCGAAAGCAGATTGAACAGGCACTTCGGCAGGGAAACAGCTTTCGGTGTCAAGTACTTGAAGCAGAAGCCGAGGCAATTTCCAACGCCCTGAAAGCCGTCCGTTAACCGTTCCAACCCCCTCTTATCAGGAGCCATACTTTTTGAGACGACGGCTCCAGCGCTGCTTCGCGTACCGGCGAAGGTTAGAGACATTATCGGTTTCATCCATGATTTCGGTGCCCAAAAGCGTCTCCAGTATGTCCTCCAGCGTCACTATTCCCAGCCAGGTACCCAGTTCGTCATAGACCACGGCCAGGTGTTGCCGCTCTCTCAACATGTCCGAGAAAAGAAACTCGATGTTGATATTGCCTTTGACCCGCTTTATTTTTCGCATGTGCTCCAGCAGGTCGGTCTCGACATCGAGATTGATGAGATCTGCCCGGTGCAGATAGCCGAGTGCCTCTCCATCTTCGTCGATGACCGGATAACGGGAAAACGGTGACTTTCTGACCTGTTCCCGGAACTGTTCATAGGTGATATCAGGGTTGACGTATTTACAGACTGTCCGTGGCGTCATCACCGAACTGACCTTGATCTCGTGGAATCGCAGGACGTTCTGGATCATCCGCCGCTCGTCTTCGTCCAGGGCCTGCTGGTCACGACCGATTTCTGCAAGGGCGCTGATTTCCGCACGGATATCAACGTCTGCCTCACCGGAGCCAATGCGACGGGTGATCTGCTTTGACAGCCAGATAAAGGGCAACAGGGACTTGATCATGAAGCCCAGTATTGCTGGCAGTTTCGGCGCAATGGAACGCCAGTATTTTGCACCGATGGTTTTCGGGATGATCTCGGACAATATCAGTATGGCGAGCGTCATGATTGCAGACGCCGCACCGAGCCATCCCTCACCGAAAACCACGGCGACCTGGGCACCGACACCGGTCGCGCCAGCGGTGTGAGCAACGGTGTTGAGCGTCAGTATGGCCGACAGGGGATCATCAATATTGTCCTTGAGTTTCCGCAGCCTGGAAAAAAGACCCGGATTTTCCTTCTTGAGGGATGCAATGTAACTGGGCGTCACCGATAGCAATGCAGCCTCGAGAATCGAACACAAAAAAGAAAAACCAATGGAAACAATTGCGAAGACAACAAGAAGTGTCATACAGACCTTATGAAGACCGAAGTCGGCAAATTGTATAGAACCCTGAATTCTTTGGCCATATGCTATAAAGCTGCCTCGAGGCGTTTTGCGGACATTACCTAGAGCCCGGCCGCCACCTCCGTGCCCTGACGAATTGCGCGTTTGGCATCGAGTTCCTCGGCAACATCTGCACCACCGATCAGATGTGCTTTCACCCCAAAGGCCGACAACTGGTCAAAAAGTTCCCGATAGGGTTCCTGTCCGGCGCAAATGATCACATGATCCACCGGCAACACGCGGTGCTCGGTTAACTTGCCTTCTTTGTCGGTCACAGACAGGTGCAGACCTTCATCGTCAATTCGCTCATAACGACAGCCTCGCAGCATCTCGACTTCACGGTGTTTCAGGCTGTTTCGGTGCACCCATCCAGAAGTCTTGCCCAGGCCTCCGCCCACCTTCCCGGTCTTGCGCTGCATCAGGTATATCTTGCGAGGTGATGGTGTCGGCTGGCGCTCTGCCAGGCCGCCCGGGCCCTCAAACCGGGGATTAACCCCCCACTCCGCCTGCCAGTCGGCAACGCTGACCTGCTCTCCTTCCGGATGATGGCCGAAGTCGTGGGTCAGGAATTCGCTGACATCAAAGCCAATGCCGCCAGCGCCAATCACCGCCACGGTCTCCCCGACCGGCTTGTTGTGACGAAGCACATCCAGATAGCCAAGTACTTTAGGATGGTCAATGCCGTCTATATTGGGTGTTCTCGGTTTCACACCGGTGGCGATTATCACATCGTCAAAGCCCTGCTCCTTGAGCATGCCTGCGTCGACGCGGGTACCGAGCTTCAGGTCAATCTCTAGCAGCTCGATCTGGCGCTGGAAATAGCGAAGGGTTTCGTAAAACTCTTCCTTACCCGGGATGCGCTTGGCGTAGTTGAACTGGCCGCCAATCTGGTCATCCGCTTCGAAAAGCGTCACGTTATGGCCCCGTTTCGCGGCTGTTGTCGCTGCCGCCAACCCGGCGGGTCCGGCGCCTACCACAGCGACCCGGCGCACAACAGGCGCAACCGTCAACACCAACTCGGTTTCGTGGCAGGCTCGCGGGTTCACCAGGCACGATGCCCGCTTGGCCTGGAAAGCGTGGTCGAGACAGGCCTGATTGCAGGCAATGCAGGTGTTGATCTCATCACTGCGCCCCTGCCCGGCCTTGCGTACAAACTCGCTGTCTGCCAACAAAGGCCTGGCCATGGACACCATATCGGCCTTGCCTGAAGCGAGAATTTCCTCCCCTTTCTCCGGGGTGTTTATTCGGTTTGTAGTGCATACCGGGATATTCACTTCGCCATAGAACTTGGCGGTAACATCGGCAAAGCCGCCGCGGGGCACCGAGGTGACGATGGTGGGAACCCGCGCTTCGTGCCAGCCAATGCCGGTGTTGATAATGGTGGCACCGGCCTGTTCGATGGCCTTACCGAGGGTCACGATCTGATCCCAGGTCTGGCCGCCCTCAACCAGATCAAGCATCGACAACCGGTAGATAATGATGAACTCCGGCCCTACGGCTTCGCGCATACGGCGGACAATCTCTACCGGCAGGCGCATGCGGTTTTCGTAGGGGCCACCCCATTTGTCCGTGCGTTTATTGGTGCGCTCGCACAAAAACTGGTTGATGAAATAGCCTTCAGAGCCCATCACTTCAACGCCATCATAGCCAGCAAACTTTGCGAGTTTCGCGGCACTGACGAAATCGTTGATCTGCCGCTCAACCCCTCTGGAGGAAAGAGCGCGAGCCTTGAACGGGCTGATGGGGGCCTTGGTTGCCGAGGCCGAAACAATCAGCGGCTGATAGCCATAGCGCCCTGCGTGCAGAATCTGCATACAGATCTTTCCGCCGGCCTCATGAACCGCGCCGGTCACATGGCGATGCAGCAGGGCCGTAGCCCGGTTGTTCATGGTTGAGGCAAGCGGGGCCAACTGCCCGACCAGATTGGGCGAGAAACCGCCCGTTACCATGAGCCCCACACCACCTTCGGCCCGCTCAGCGAAGTAACGGGCAAGCTTGTGAATATTCCAGAACCGGTCTTCAAGGCCTGTGTGCATGGACCCCATCAGCACCCGGTTCTTGAGTTCGGTGAAGCCGAGATCCAGCGGTTTCAAAAGATTGGGATAGGTGTCGCTCATGGGGCTCTCTCATGGAATATTTATCGGGAGTATACACTTGATCAATGGCAAGTTGACTTGACCTTCGGGACGGGGCACGTATCATCGGCAATCAAGTTTGACTGACGGAGCAACCATGACCGCAAGGTCCTACGGCTGCACAAGATTTACCCGCCCACCTGTTACCGCTGACATTGCGCGGCACCGGGGACGCCTACCCTACTTCCCGGATCCGCCCGCTCTCTGCTGATCCACCCTATCCTCCATGCCGTAAGGGCATCGGTATGCGTCGTGCAGGGTGGCCCGCCGGAGACTAGACTCAGGCAAACATGCCTTCAATACTCACGTAAAAGAAAACCAATAACGAGGTTGCGATGTCGCTACCGCTGGTTGTTTTACTGCCTTTTCTGGGTGCCATAGCCGCGCCCTTGTTCGCTCAAGGCGGCAGAACGGCAATTGCCGTTGCATCTTCTGTACCCGCGCTGATCGCACTCGCAGCTCTTTTCCCGCATTGGGCAACCCTTGCTGATGGTGGCGTGGTGCTGCACAGCTATGAATGGTTGCCGGCCCTTGGTCTTTCTTTCAGCTTCCGGCTGGACGGCCTGTCTCTGCTGTTCGCCCTGCTGATCCTGATTATCGGGTTACTGATCATTCTCTACGCCCGCTATTACCTGAAGGCCTACGAGAACGTCGGCAAGTTCTACGCCCTGCTGCTCTGCTTCAAAGGTTCCATGCTGGGCATTGTGCTCTCCAGCAACCTGCTATTGATGATGATTTTCTGGGAACTGACCAGCCTGACCTCGTTTCTGCTGATCAGCTTCTGGACCCACAAACAGGACGCCCGCCGCGGCGCCCGCATGGCGCTTGCAGTGACCGGCGGCGGCGGCCTCGCTCTGCTGGCGGGCATCCTGATCATCGGCAACATCGTTGGCAGCTTTGAGCTTGATGACGTGCTGGCAGCCGGTGATCAGATCAAGGCGCACGCCATGTACCCGGTCGCTCTGACCCTGGTTCTGCTTGGCGCATTCACCAAATCGGCCCAGTTCCCGTTCCATTTCTGGCTGCCCCATGCCATGCAGGCGCCTACCCCGGTATCGGCCTACCTGCACTCGGCCACCATGGTGAAAGCCGGCATCTTCCTGATGGCACGGCTCTATCCGGCCCTTGCAGGAACCGAGCAGTGGTTCTACATGGTCAGTTTTACCGGCATGGCAACCCTGCTCATCGGCGCCTATGTCGCCATGTTCAAGCATGACCTGAAAGGACTTCTGGCCCACTCAACGGTGAGCCACCTGGGCCTGATCACCCTGCTGTTTGGTATGGGCACCCAGCTTGCAGCCGTAGCGGCGGTTTTCCATGTAATCAACCATGCCATCTTTAAAGCCTCTCTGTTTATGGCCGCCGGTATCATCGACCACGAAACGGGCACCCGCGACATGCGCCGCATCAATGGTCTCTGGCGCTACATGCCCCACACCGCCACCCTGGCCATGGTGGCTGCTTCGTCCATGGCCGGGGTTCCGCTGCTGAACGGCTTCCTGAGTAAGGAAATGTTCTTTGCCGAGTCTCTGGAGCTGAACCTCCCGGGACTCTGGGCCTGGCTGCCACCGATTGCCGCAACCCTGGCTGGAATTTTCGCAGTCGCGTATTCAGCCCGCTTTATTCACGATGTGTTCTTCAACGGAAAACCCGTGGATCTTCCAATCTATCCGCCCCATGAGCCGCCGCGCTACATGAAGTTTCCGGTAGAAATCCTGGTGTTCGCCTGCATCATGGTTGGCGTGTTTCCGGCTATTGCCGTCGGGCCGCTGCTCTTTATGGCGGCGTCAGCAACGCTTGGCGGTGACGTGCCGGAATACACCCTTTCCATATTCCATGGATTCAACCTTCCGCTGCTCATGAGTTTTGTCGCATTCTTTGGCGGCCTCCTCATGTACAGCCAACGCCAGCGCTTTTTCGATTTTCACGCACGCTTCCGGGAAATCGATGAGAAGGCAGTGTTCGAGAGCGTTGTTCTGCGGATTGTAGACTTTGCCAACAGCGTGACCTCACGCGTGGAGAACGGCTCGCTGCAGCGATACGCTCTGCTGCTGCTTGTCAGCGTGATCGTCGTTGCAGCTATGCCATTGATTGACCTGGGGGTCTTTGTCGGCGAGAACGGCTTGAGCCCCGTGGACGCGCCAACGGCGATTGCGGCCGCTGTACTGATACTCTGCGCGTTTGCAACTGCAGGACTGCATCGACAGCGTTTCTATGCACTGGTGCTGTTAAGCGTAGTCGGCCTGGTCGTGGCTCTGGCCTTCGCTCGCTTTTCGGCACCGGACCTGGCGATGACCCAGCTCTCTGTGGAGGTGGTCACCATCGTTCTGCTGATGCTGGCAATCTATTACATGCGTCCCTGGACGCCCATCGAAACAACGCTGAGGCGTCGTGTCAGGGATGTGACTATTGCTGCAGTCGCGGGTATTGGCATGACACTGGTAACGCTTGCCATGCTGACCCAACCATTCAGCTCGATCTCCGAGTTCTTCCTCGAGAACAGCAAGCCCGGCGGTGGCGGCACCAACGTGGTCAACGTCATTCTCGTGGACTTCCGGGGCTTCGATACCCTGGGCGAAATCACGGTCCTGGCCATTGCCGCCCTGGGCATCTACGCCATGCTCAAAGACACCGTATTGACGCCACCGCCCAGCGATGGCGCCGGCCACGCATGGGCCCGGGATGCGCACCCGTTGATGTTGAGCCTGATCGCCCGGCCAATGCTACCGCTTGCCCTGATGGTGTCCGCATTCATTTTCCTGCGCGGCCACAACCTGCCAGGGGGCGGTTTTATCGCCGGTCTCATAACCTCGATTGCGCTGATTCTCCAATACATTGCCAGCGGCATGGAATGGACAGAGGATCGAATCCGTCTGCGCTACCACAACGTCATCGGGCTGGGCCTGTTGTTCGCAACGGTTGCCGGGCTTGGCAGTTTCGCGTTCGGCTACCCGTTCCTCACATCCACCTTCGATTACATAACCTGGCCAGTGGTGGGCAAGTTCGAGGTTGCCTCGGCCCTCATCTTTGATCTCGGCGTCTACCTGGCGGTGATCGGCGCCACCCTGCTATCACTGGTGACTGTCGGCCGGATGTCTCCTCACTCCGCGATAAAAAGCAAACAGGAGGGTGCGTAATGGAGCTTGTTTTCGCACTGGTCATCGGCGCACTGACATCCTCCGGGGTGTATCTGATCCTCCGTGCTCGCACCTTCCCGATGGTGGTCGGCCTGACGCTGCTGTCTTACGGCGTCAACCTGTTTCTGTTCTCCAGTGGCCGCCTGGCGACCGGCCAGCAACCGATCATCGGCACCGCTGCCAGTTATGCTGACCCCCTGCCACAAGCGCTGGTGCTTACAGCGATTGTGATTGGCTTCGCAATGACGGCGTTCGTTGTCGTGCTGTCCCTGCGCAACCTGGCCGACAACGAGGATGACCACGTGGACGGCAAGCAACCCTATAAATCGCCCGCACCGGAGGAGGAATCGGAGGTGACCGGTAAATGAACCACTGGCTTACCGCTCCTGTTCTTATTCCACTGCTTGGCGGCATTCTTCAGGCGTTTATGGGCTACGCGCCTATCAGCCTGCGGCGCACGCTGGCGCTGGCCACCACGGTTCTGATGCTGGTATCCGCCATCGTGCTTCTGTTAATGGCAAACGATGGCAGTTACCGGATCTACGCATTCGGCAACTGGCAGCCCCCGTTCGGGATTGTGCTGGTGCTGGATCGATTGGCCGCCCTGATGCTTATCATGACTGCCATTCTGGCCCTGTTCTGTCACATCTTTTCGATCGGCGGTGCCGATGAGGGGAACCGTCAGTTCCATGGCCTGTTCCTGTTCCAGCTAATGGGACTGAATATGGCCTTCCTCACAGGCGATCTGTTCAATCTTTTTGTTGCCTTTGAGGTTCTGCTCATCGCCTCATACGGCTTGCTGATGCATGGTGGCGGGACAGTCAGAACGGTTCCGGGCCTGCACTATGTCGTGCTGAACCTGATCGGTTCTGCAGTGTTCCTGATCAGCGTCGGTATGATCTATAGCGTCACCGGCACACTGAACATGGCGGACCTGGCGGTCAAGGTTTCACAAGTCTCCGGAGAAGGCCTGAACATCGTCAAGGCCGGCGGCATGATGTTGCTGGTGGTCTTCGGCCTCAAGGCAGCCATTCTGCCTCTCTGCTTCTGGCTGCCACGGGCCTACTCAAAAGCCACGGCGCCGGTTGCTGCACTGTTTGCGGTAATGACCAAAGTTGGCATTTACGCCATTCTGCGGGTCTACCTGCTGGTTTTCGGCGACGATGCGGGCGAGCTCGCCAATCTCGGCATGGACTGGCTGTTCCCGATTGCCCTGGCCACCCTGGCCATGGGCGTTATCGGTGCGTTGGGGTCCGGCAGCCTGAAAACCCTGGTCGCCTGGCAGGTCATCATTTCGGTAGGCACTTTGCTGGCTCCAATTGCACTTGGCTCCGAAGCAGGCCTGTCTGCCGCCCTTTTCTACCTGCTGAGCACAACATGGACCGTAGGTGGGCTGTTTCTTGTCTCGGAGCTGGTCGCCAACCAGCGCGGTTCGGCCAAAGACCGCATTATTACGGCGCCTAAAATGCAGAGCCGCACCTTCCTCAGTGTCCTGTTCCTGCTCGGTGCCGTGGCCGCGGCCGGTCTGCCACCCCTGAGCGGCTTTTTTGGCAAGGTACTGATTCTGCAGTCTGTTGAACCCGGAACCGAAATGGCCTGGCTGTGGTCCATACTGCTGATCGGCAGCTTTCTCACTCTCATTGCCTACAGCCGCGCCGGCAGCATCGTGTTCTGGCGTACGGTGGATGGTCATCTGGAAAAACCGGATCCGCTTAACGGCCGGATTTCGGTGGCAGCCGGCGCACTCACCGCCCTGGCAATCGTAATGGTTGTGCTGGCTGGCCCTATTACGAGCTTTACCGATGCGACGGCGGCGCAGTTGCATAACAGCGACGCCTATATCGAAATCTTGCAGAGCCCAATGGTCGGGGAGGACAGCTAATGCTTGATCGCCTCAGTTTTCCTCAGCCCTGGCTAAGCCTGACCCTGTTCGTCACATGGCAGTTCCTGAGTGACGGCATAAGCGGGGGCAGTGTCGTATTGGGCATTATTCTGGCCTGGGGTATACCTCAGATGACCCGGGGTTTCTGGCCTGACCGCCCGGCTGTCATCAAGGGCTGGCGGGCACCAGCATACGCCCTGCGAGTTCTCTGGGATATTATTGTTGCCAGCGTTGAAGTGGCAAAGCTCATTCTCAGCCCCCGACAGCCGCGCCCGATGTTCATCTGTTATCCTCTGGAACTGGATCACCCCCTGGCGATCAGCATACTGGTCAGCACCATCTCACTGACGCCGGGAACAGTCGGTGCGGATGTAAGCGATGACAACAAGCTGATTCTGATCCATTCACTGGACGCCGAGGATGAGCAGGACGTCATCAACACGATTCGAGCCCGTTATGAAAAGCCACTGCTGGAGATGTTCCAATGATGCTTGCTGCGCTCTACATCACCATCGCCATGGTTACGCTGGCAGCGTTACTGAACGTCTATCGCGTGATCAAGGGGCCGGACGCGCCCGATAGGGTATTGGCACTCGACACTCTCTACGTCAATGCCATCGCACTGATCGTTCTGCTCGGTATAACGCTACAGACACGTATGTACCTCGAGTCCGCGCTGCTCATTGCAGTGATGGGATTCGTTGGGACGGTTGCAATGGCAAAATACCTCAAGCGCGGCAGCGTCATTGAGTAACCCGGAGGAAACCTGATGAGCACCTTCGCAGAATACGCCATTTCCGTTTTGCTGCTTGTGGGTGGCGCCTTTACCCTGATCGGGGCTATTGGTCTGGCCCGCCTGCCAGATTTTTACACCCGCTTGCATGGCCCAACAAAAGCGACCACAGTCGGCGTGGGCGCCATTGTCCTCAGCTCCGTCATTTATTTCAGTACCCTCGGCAGGGGCATTGGCATTGAAGAGATCCTGATCACTGCTTTTCTGGTCATGACTGCACCCGTCAGCGCAAACTTCCTGGCCAAAGCCGCCATGCATCTGGAGGTCAAAACCACAGACAACACCCGCGGCCAAACCTGGGATCAATGAGACGCTCAACCCAATGGGTTGTTATGCCCATTGCCGCTTCGAAGCGCATGATCCTGGTGCAGGGGCCGGAATCTGATAATTGCACAACGCTCAGAACTGGGTTCTAACGGAGCATCCTTAAAATGATGTTACTGGCTGTACTATCGGGTTTCTTACTGGCGTTTGCGGTGCCGGCGCTCCGCCGTGTGGCTGGCCAGCACATCGGATGGCTTCTCGCGCTTCTGCCCGCCTCGCTTACTGTCTACTTTGCCAGCCTGGTACCTGCAATCAGCGGTGGTGAAACGCTCCTGTTCGAACACCAGTGGATGCCGGGCCTGGACATAACCCTCGATTTCATGGTCGACGGTCTTTCCCTCGTATTTGCCCTGCTGATCAGCGGTATCGGTACGTTCATCCTGATCTATGCTGGATCCTACTTGAAAGGCCACAGGGATCTGGGCCGGTTCTACGTCATCATGTTGTCGTTCATGGCATCCATGCTCGGGCTGGTGTTATCGGACAACCTCATCGCGTTCTTCGTGTTCTGGGAATTAACCAGCATCACTTCCTACATGCTGATTGGCTTCAACCATGAAGATGTAGAAGCACGGAAATGCGCTCTACAGGGACTCTTTGTTACGGCGGGCGGTGGCCTGGTCCTGATGGCCGGCCTGATCTTGCTCGGCTCCATGGCCGGAAGTTATTCGTTTACTGAAATCCTTGCTTCTGATTTGCAAATTCACGAACACGCCTTCTACACCGCAGCAACAGTTTGCATTCTCATTGGCGCTTTCACGAAATCAGCGCAGGTGCCGTTCCATTTCTGGTTGCCCAATGCCATGGCGGCCCCGACGCCCGTTTCTGCCTACCTGCACTCGGCAACAATGGTCAAAGCGGGCGTGTACCTGTTGGCCCGCCTCAACCCTTCCATGGGCGGAGATGCACTGTGGAGCGGCTCTCTCATGCTCTTCGGTGCTGCAACCATGCTGACCGGTGCCTATCTGGCGTTCAGCAGCACCGGTATCAAGAAGGTGTTGGCCTACTCCACGGTCATGGCCCTGGGAACCCTGACCATGCTGATCGGGGTTGGTACCGAGCTGGCCATCACCGCTTTCATCTGTTTTCTCCTCGCCCACTCCCTGTATAAGGGAGCCCTGTTTATGCTCGCCGGTGCACTGGACCACGAAACCGGCACAAAGGACATCACAAAGATGGGGGGGCTCAGGCAAAGCATGCCACTGACCGCGGCAATCACCTGCCTGGCCGCACTCTCCCTGGCAGGCCTGCCGCCCCTGTTTGGTTTCGTCGCCAAGGAACTGATGCTCGAGTCACTGCTGAAAGCGCCCTTGTGGTCGGCAGGACTGCTGGTCATGGCGGTGGCTTCTGCCATTCTGGTGATTGCCGTGGCGGGTCTGGTGGCAATCAAACCGTTTTTCGGAGAGGTTCGCAGAACGCCGAAACAACCCCATGAAGCCCCGTTTGCCATGCTCGTCGGCCCCGCCGTGCTGTCCCTGTTAGCGCTGATCTTCGGGGTGGTGCCCTTTGTGCCTGCCGGCGTTGTGCTGGATGCCGCAATTTCTTCAGTCTACGGCGGTTCTGTCCAGACGGCCCTGGCGCTTTGGCATGGCATAAATATCCCGCTGATACTCTCTGGTATCAGTCTTCTGATCGGGTCGGTCCTGTTTTACAAATGGCCGCGGCTGCAACCAAACCTTTACGCGATAAACAGCGCAGGCAGCCGAATTGGCCCGGAGGCAGGTTATTTTCGTTTCATGCTGGGCATTACCGAGGTCGCAACCTGGCAAACCCGGCTGCTGCAGAATGGTGTTCTCGGGATCTATCTGCTGATCCTCGTTCTGGTTACCTTCGGCCTCACCGGCTACACCCTGTTTATCCAGGAAGGATTCCATCTGGATTTTGACTTCAGCGACGGCTATTTCTACGAGTTCGGAATCGCCCTACTACTGATGGCATCAACCATCTTCGCCTGTGCCACCAGATCCCGGCTGGGCTCCGTTGCCTCCGTTGGCGTACTCGGTTTCGGCGTCGCCCTGATCTTTATTCACTTCAGCGCGCCGGATTTGGGGATCACTCAACTGCTCGTTGAAACTCTCACCGTCATACTTCTCGTCCTGGTGCTCTTCAAGCTGCCTCCCTTCGTTAACCTTTCGTCACCGTGGGAACGCTACCGGGACCTGGCGGTCGCAGTGTTTGCCGGCATGGTAATGACATTACTCATCCTTGCGGTGCTGGATATCCAATACTTTGACAGCATTTCCAGCTACTACGTGGAGAACAGCGCTGGGCTGGCATTTGGCAAGAACATCGTCAACGTGATTCTGGTGGATTTCCGGCAGCTCGATACATTAGGGGAAATTTTTGTTCTTGCCCTGGCTGCTGTCGGCGTCTACTCCATGCTCAAACTGAAGGCGGAGGATCAGAATAAACCATGAAGTCCAGCACCCTGATCCTGAGCACTGCAGCACTGGCGATTGTACCGCTGCAACTGATGTTTTCGATTTTCCTGCTTTTACGGGGCCATGATGAACCCGGGGGCGGATTCATCGGCGGGCTGGTGGCGGCCAGTGCTTTCGTGCTCTCTGCCTTTGCCTTCGGCGCCGAATCAACACGCAAACTTCTGCGAGTCACCCCTCGCGACATTCTGGCGGCAGGATTGTTGTTCGCCCTGGCATCGACACTTCCCGCCCTTTGGTCCGGACAGGCAATGCTGACCGCTCACTGGTGGCAAGTCCCGCTGCCCGGCGAAGGCTATTTGAAGCTATCGACAGTATTGATCTTCGACATCGGCGTATACCTGGCTGTGCTGGGAACACTGATGACCTTTGTGATCGGCTTGATGGAGGCCGAAGAATGATTCGAGCATTGATCCATAAGGAGGGAGTCCACGAATGGCAACCTTGATGGCTTACGTAATCGGTCTGCTGTTTACCGCCAGCATCTACATGATGCTGAGGCGGTCTATCGTGAAACTCGTTATTGGCCTGATCATTCTGAGCAATGCAGCCAACCTGCTGATATTCGTCGTCGCAGGCCTGACACGAGGTGCCCCGCCCCTGATTCCCGAGGGAGCAGACCAAATCGCAGGAGCTGTGGCGGACCCACTGCCGCAAGCGCTCATCCTCACTGCCATCGTGATCGCCTTCAGCGTTCTTGCTTTTGCAGTCGTTTTGATCCGGCGGGCCTACGAGGTGGTTGGAACCGATGACCTGGACAAGATGAAGGATACTGATACTTGAACCTGGCACCTGTTCTTCCGATTCTGATCCCCCTGGTGGCCGGGGCGCTGTCCCTGGCCTTTTGGCGATCCATACGCATGCAGCGGGTCATTGCCGTCGCCGCCACCGGATTGCTATTGGCGGCGAGCATCTGGCTGATGCGTCTCACCGTCGAGCATGGTTTTCTGGTGATGGAAATGGGCAGCTGGCCCGCCCCCTTCAGCATCGTGTTTGTGTCGGATGTACTCGGCGCCATCATGATTGTGCTTACCGGCATCATCGGGCTGGCCATTGCGATTTATTCCCTGGCCTCCACACCGGAAGGGCATGAAAAATTCGGCTATTACCCCCTGATGCACCTGCTGCTCGCCGGCGTCGCGGGCGCCTTCCTTACCGGCGACATATTTAACCTGTTCGTTTGGTTCGAGGTGATGTTGCTCGCTTCCTTCGCACTGCTGACTCTCGGTGGCGAGCGCGCGCAGATGGAGGGTGCTATCAAGTATGTCACCCTGAACCTGTTCTCATCGGCCATTTTTCTCTCAGCCGTGGGTTTGCTCTACGGCATGGTCGGCACCCTGAACATGGCGGACATTGCCCAGAAGGTGAACAGCGTCGAAGACCCGGGCATGGTGACGGTGGTCTCTCTGATGTTCATGGTGTCATTCGGTATCAAGGCGGCAGCGTTCCCGCTGTTCTTCTGGCTTCCCGCCTCCTATCACACCCCTCAGGTGGCCGTTTCGGCACTGTTCGCGGGTCTACTCACCAAGGTGGGGGTGTACGCGCTTTACCGGGTTTTCACCCTGATTTTCACGCAGGATGTGGGCTACACCCACACGATATTGCTCTGGGCTGCCGCTCTGACCATGTTGACCGGGGTGCTTGGTGCCGCGGCACAGTTCGAATTCCGGCGGATTCTTTCATTTCATATCATCAGCCAGATTGGCTATATGATTCTGGGACTCGCGCTGTTCACCCCTCTGGCACTGATCGGCGGCGTTTTCTACATCATGCACCACATCATCGTGAAAACGAATCTGTTCCTGGTCAGCGGCATCACCTATCGTCTGCTCGGCAGCTACGAGCTGAAAGATCTCGGAGGCGTTTATCGTCAGCGTCCCTACCTGGCTCTGCTGTTCCTGATTCCGGCGCTGTCTCTTGCCGGAATTCCCCCCTTGTCCGGTTTTTTCGCCAAGTTCATTGTTGTGAAAGCCAGCCTGGAAGCCACTGAATACCTGGTCGCGGGGATCGCTCTGCTGGTTGGCTTGCTGACACTCTATTCGATGACCAAGATCTGGGCGGAAGTGTTCTGGAAAAAGCTGCCCGATCACGTAACCGATGTACGCCGACTCAACGGCGAAGTCCGTGACAAACAGGGCTGGGCCTATTATGTGCCGGTGGCCGGTCTCGCGATCTGTACCTTGATCATCGGTCTTTATGGCCAGCCTATCTACATGCTGGCCGAAACGGCCGCTGACCAGTTAATGAACCCCCGACTTTATATTGAGGCGGTTCTTGGAGGGCAGTCGCAGTGATCGGTCTGTTCTGGAATTTGCTGTTGGCTCTGGCTTGGGTGACCCTGACCGGCAGCGTCACGGCTATGAACCTTTTAGCGGGTTTCCTGTTCGGATACGGCGCACTCATGGTGCTTCAGAAGCAGGTACCCGTTTTGAAGGGCTACTCGCGCAGAATTCCCCGCGTCGCCGCGTTTCTGGTCTTTTTTCTGAAAGAACTGGTCAAATCCAATTTTAAAGTTGCTTACGACGTTGCCACACCTGTCTGGCACATGAAGCCCGGCGTAATTGCGTTTCCTTTGCGGGCGGAAACCGACATGGAAATTCTGTTTGTCAGCAGCGTTATCTCGCTCACGCCTGGCACACTGAGCCTGGATGTCTCCGATGACCGGAAGGTTCTGTTCATCCATGCCATGTTTCTTCATGATGAGGAGCAACTGAGGAATGACCTCAGAGAACTGGAACGCCGCATTCTGAAGGTAATGCGCTAGGGGATCGCCATGCTTGCCGTTTCGATTAATATCGTTTACTTCATGTTGTCACTGGCGTTGCTGTTCGCCTTTATACGGCTGACCCGCGGCCCCTCCCTGCCGGACAGGGTCGTTGCACTGGAACTGATCGCATCCATTGTCGTTGGCTATGTCGGAGTGCATGCGATTGAAACCGGCGTCGCCAGTCTTCTGGACGTTGCGATCGTGATCGCGCTTACAGCCTTCCTCGCGGCCATTGGTTTTGCCAGATTCGTGGAACGAGGAGGTGTCAAAGATGACTGAAGTGCTGGTTTCGATTCTGCTGCTTGCGGGCGCTTCGTTTATGGTTCTGGCAGCCATTGGTGTTCTGCGACTGCCGGATCTTCCCACCCGGATGCATGCCACCACCAAAGCGGGTGCGCTCGGGGCAATGCTGACCATGGGTGGCGTTGCGTTCTATTTTGCAGACAGCACCGTGGTGGCAAGGGCAATCGCCATTGTCGTGTTTATTCTTCTGACTGCTCCGATTGCCGCTCATGTCATAGGAAGAGCCGGGTATTTCACCGGAATTGAGCTGTGGGAGGGGACCGTCAAAGATGAGCTGCGCGAACGCTATGACCCGGAAAGCCACAAGCTCAGTAGTGGACTCGATCATATCGGAAAAAAGGTAGAGTCCCGGACCGGGGAAGACCGACCCGGCTGATTATTTTGTCATTGGAAGTGCACGAAATTCCCGTATAGTAGGCTCCCAAACTTATTCCAGGAGTCCAGCGCATGCTGAAAGTAAATGAATATTTTGACGGCAAAGCCAAATCCATTGCCTTCCAGACCTCTACCCTGCCCGCCACCGTTGGCGTCATCAGCCCGGGCGAGTATGAGTTCGGCACCAGCAAGAAGGAAACCATGACCGTCATCAGCGGCGCTTTAACCGTACTGCTGCCGGGCATGGAAGAATGGATGACCTATGGCGCCGGTGAGAGCTTTGATGTGGCCGGGCAAGCCAGCTTCAAGGCAAAGACCGATATCGATACCGCTTACCTCTGCACTTACGAGTAACACCGGACAAACGACAGCCCCGTCCGCAGAGCGAAACTGGATGTTCACCTAAGCCGCCGTTCGCTCTGCATTTTTTCACTCATACCGGTTCCTGTTTCACCCAATCTGTGTCAGATTTATTCCTGTTTCTCGCAATAACACCGACAACTGGGAAAGAGGAAACGAGTAATGGCACAGACCCGCATTTTACCCCCCGCTGAAAACGCCTATGAGTATCCGCTGCTGATCAAACGACTCCTGCTCTCAGGCCCCAGGTACAATCCGGATCAGGAAATTGTCTACTCAAACCGCAGCAAATACACCTACACCGATCTGGTCGAGCGCATTCACCGTCTGGCCAACGCGCTGACCGATGCCGGAGTCAAAGCCGGCGACACCGTCGCGGTGATGGACTGGGATACGCCCCGGTACCTGGAGTGTTTCTTTGCCATTCCAATGATTGGCGCCATTCTGCACACGGTCAATATCCGGTTGTCCCCGGACCAGATTGTTTACACCATGAACCACGCCGAGGACGATGTGGTTCTGGTGCATGATGACTTCCTGCCCATCATTGAGGCGGTCAAGGGCGAGATCAAAACGGTCAAGACCTGGATTCAGCTCACCGACAGCGATGCCGCGAAACAGGCACCTGTTGATACAATCGGCGAGTATGAGAGCCTGCTGGCCAGGGCCAATGATCAGTTCGACTTCCCCGATTTCGACGAAAACAGCGTGGCAACCACCTTCTATACCACGGGTACCACCGGCAATCCGAAGGGCGTTTACTTCAGTCACCGTCAGCTGGTGCTGCACACATTGGCCATGACCGGCACGGTGGCTTCCTTCGACGAGATGCCGCTAATGCGCTCTTCATCGGTTTACATGCCGGTGACTCCGATGTTCCACGTGCATGCCTGGGGTGTGCCCTACGCCGCCACCATGATGGGTATCAAACAGGTCTACCCGGGCCGCTATGAACCGGAGCTGCTGGTGGATCTGATCAAGGAACACAAAGTGACCTTCTCTCATTGCGTGCCGACCATCATGCAAATGATGATGGCCACCGAATCCATCAAAACGGCAGACCTGAGCAACTGGCACGTTCTGATTGGCGGCAGCGCACTGACCAAAGGCCTGTGCGATGCCGGGGCCAAGCTCGGCATCAAGATGTATACCGCGTACGGCATGTCTGAAACCTGTCCGCTACTCTGCGCTTCGCACCTCAAGCCCGAGGATCTGGACCTGCCTCTGGAACAGCAGACGGCGATCCGGGTGAAGACCGGCATTGCCACGCCCATGGTTGAGCTGGAAATCGTGGACCCGGAAGGTAACCCGGTTCCCCACGATGGCGAAGCCAAAGGCGAGATCGTGGCCCGCGCGCCCTGGTTGACCCAGGGTTACTTCAAGGAGCCCGAAAAAGGCGAACAGCTCTGGGAGGGCGGCTGGCTTCATACCGGTGACGTTGCTTCCATGGAGCCCGACAACACCATCACCATCAAGGATCGCATCAAGGATGTGATCAAGACCGGCGGTGAGTGGTTGTCGTCCCTGGATCTGGAGAACCTCATCAGCCAGCATCCGGCCGTCGCCGGCGCTGCCGTGGTTGGTGTGCCCGATGAAAAATGGGGCGAGCGGCCGCACGCTCTGGTTACCCTTAAGCCGGGTGAGCAAGCCAGTGCCGAGGATATCCAGAACCACCTGAAGCAATTCGTGGAGAGCGGCGAGATCAATAAATGGGCCATCCCCGAGCAGATTGATTTCGTGGAGGATATTCCGAAGACCAGCGTTGGCAAGATCAACAAGAAGCTGATCCGGGATCAGTTGCAGTAACCAGAACCAAGCTGGCAAAGATCTAAACGTAAGAACCGGGGGTCAGATGAACGCGTTCATCTGACCCCTTTTTCAGTTTCAGAGACCGGAGAACGCGAAATCCACGTCCGGCTTACGTCCGTCAATAATGTCCGCCAGCGCCGCCGCCGAGCCACAGGAATGGGTCCAGCCCAGCGTACCGTGCCCGGTATTGAGGTAAAGGTTGGCAAAGTGACTCTTCCCGATGTAGGGCACATTGGAGGGAGTTGCAGGCCTCAGACCGGTCCAGAATTCCGCCTGGTCCCAATAACCCGCTTCGGGCATGACTTCCGCCGTACGGCGGACAATGGCGCGGCACCGGGTGTAATTCAGTTTTCGGCTATAGCCACTGAGTTCAGCCGTACCCGCCACACGCATCCGGTCACCAAGACGAGAGTAAACCAGCTTGTACTCATCGTCGGTCAGGCTGACCTTGAACGCTGCCTCTTCGTTTTTCACAGGCACCGTAATTGAGTAGCCCTTGGCCGGATAAATATTGAGAAAAATACCCAGCTGCCGGGCCAGTGCGGCGCTGAAACTGCCCATACTCAGCACATAGGCATCCGCCCGGAGCGTCTCGTGGTGGCCGTCACGGAGAGTCTGGACGCCCAGCACCCGTTCGCCGGCACGCTCGAAGCTCAGGATTTCAGTGCCGTACCGAAATTCCACGCCGGCTTTTGCACAGCATCTGGCAAGATTCTGGGTGAACATCCGGGCGTCACCGGATTCATCGTCCGAGGTATAGGTTGCACCTGCAATCCGGTGACGGATCGGCTTGAGCGCCGGCTCCAGCTCAACCGCGCGGTCAGCATCGATAATCTGACGGTCACAGCCCAGATCCTGCATGATCCGGGTCGGCTCCATGGCGCCGTCAAATTCGGCCGGATTGGTATAGAAATGCAGGATACCCTTCTCAAGGTGGTCGTACTCTATGCCGATATCTTTGCGCAAGGCCTGCAGCTGACTACGGCTGTAGGTGCCGAGGTTCACCATCTGTCGGATATTGTGAGCAGCCCTGGCCGACGTACACTGGCCCAGGAAAGAAAGCGCCCAGCGCCACTGGGCCGGATCCAGTTTTGGCCGGAACAGCAGTGGCGCATCTGGCCGGGCCAGCCATTTCAGCACTTTCAGGGGTGCCGACGGGTTGGCCCAGGGCTCCGCGTGAGATACGGAAATCTGACCGCCGTTGGCATAACTGGTTTCCAGACCGGCCTGGTTCTGGCGATCAACCACGGTTACCTGGTGTCCCTGCTTCTGCAGATACCAGGCTGTGGTTGTGCCCACAACGCCTGCGCCCAAAACCAGTATGTGCATGCTTGCCTCCGGTCGAACGGAACCCGCATCCTCGCAGGACAAACCCAGGGGGATTTACGGACAGATTCCGGTTAATTTGAAACTCGGGATTCGATACTCGCGGGCTCTATTGTAACGTGAGCATTCGGGAATTGCGTGTTATACCATCAGCCACCAGCGCGCTTGACCGTCCACCCTTTTTGCTCGAGTAAGGGCACCAGAAGGTCCCGCTGGTCACCCTGGATTTCGACCACACCGTCTTTTACCGTGCCGCCAGTGCCGCATTTGGCTTTCAGTACCTTGGCGTAGGCTTTAAGTTCCTTGTCATCCAGGGGAATGCCCGTAATCAGGGTGACGCCCTTGCCTTTGCGGCCCTTGGTTTCCCGACTCACCCGGACAACGCCATCGCCCGCAGGCCTTGATGGCGCGCTGCAGGTGCATTCATTGACCGGGTTGCGGCAATCCGGGCACATCCGCCCCTGCTCGGTCGAAAAAACCAGGCCGCCCTCAGATCGCTTTTTCATTCCGTCTCCGTGCCATTTCTGTGTTAGCCAGTCTGTTTATCAATCAAGCCCGGGAGGATACTTGGTAAACATTTCGGCCACGACCTCGTCGATCAATTTTCTCCGGGTCTCAGGTGACTGGTTCTCATTGAGATAGCGCCGGCTGGCTGCGCGCCAGACAACCTCCTTGGTCCGACTGTCCGCCATTTCCACGACCAGTTTACCCTCCTCGATTTCACGCACCGGTGGCGGTGCGGACAGGGCCCAACCGAAGTTCCCTCGACCGAAACCAAAGCCCAGGCCCAGGCCGGTCTGCTCGAGCCTTTCTTCCGGCACAATCTGCCAACTGATCAGAAGGCCCGCCTCTTCCTCAGAGACCTGGCGCAGGGCCTTGCGATTCAGCTCTCGCTCAACCGCCGCGCGCACACGGGTGCCATCCAGAGAGGTAAAGGATGAAGAATCCGTGCCATTCGCAAACGCCCAGGTCGAGTAATTCCCAAAAACCACAGACGAGTTGTAGTCAGTCACCACATTGCTGGCGCAACCGGTCAGGGCCAAGGTTACAACCGCATACATCAGAAAACGCATCATGATCTCTGTCCTCGATTCAGAATGTCGCTATTCCAACAGTATACGCACAGGTGACGTGTGGCGATGCCCCCGGGATCCATCACCTCTCGAAACTGTAATCCAGCTTCTGGGCATCGCAAAATGCCCCGAATGCCATGATAAGGTCTTCCGGCACCAGCACCCGGGCATGGACAGAAGCCCCGTAATCCACCGACTCCACCGATGCGCCATGAACCTCGCACCAGTGACGCAGGGGTTGTTCGTCTGCAAAAGAAAGGGAAACCAGCGCGTCCGCCATGGGCTGATGGACCACTCGATCAACCGCCGAGAGAACACTCTCTGCCGCGCCGGCATAGGCCCGCACCAACCCCCCGGCACCCAGTTTAATGCCACCAAAGTACCGGATCACCATGACCAGCACGTCTCCCATATCTTTGTGCTGGATCACGTTAAGAATCGGCTTTCCAGCCGTGCCGGACGGCTCGCCATCGTCGTTCATGGCTGCCTCGGCGGCGGAACCGGGACGGCCGATCTGATAGGCCCAACAGATATGACGGGCATCCGGATGATCCCGGTGGGCCTGTTCCAGCCAGTCTTTGACATCCTCCCGAGAACTTACAGGCGCGACCCGTGCGATAAACCGGCTCTTCTTCACTTCCGTCTCGCGCTCAAGGTATCCTGCGGGAACGGGGTAATCTTTTTTCATGGACAACGACCTATGGCCTCTGAAGACGAGTACAACAAACCGGGTACGGCACAACCCGCAAAAATCCGGAAAGCGGCCTGCGGGATCCGGTTTGATGAGGACGAGCTGCAGGAAGGCATCGACTTTTCCGGAGCGGAAAAACTGAAACCCTCTGACCCGGAGCCCGAGTCAGCCGCCATCGAAAAACACCGGAAGTCGAACCGTCACCCGTAATCCACCCCACTCACCCGCTTCGGCGGCGATTGAGCCATCGTGAACAGAAACGATGTCTCTGGCAATCGCCAGCCCAAGCCCCCATCCCGTGCCGCCGCGGGATTTGTCCGCGCGGAAGAACGGCTCAAAAAGGTGGCCGATCAATTCGTCCGCCACCCCCGGGCCTTCATCATCAACCGTCAGACTGAGCCAGCCATCTGAAACCGTCAGGGCCAGATGAACCGCCTTGCCAGGGGGCGTGTGGTCCAGCGCGTTCTGCAGAATATTATCAATCGCCCGCTGCAATAGCCCGTTGTCACCCAGTACGGATACGCGGGAACTTTCCGGCGCAACCACGAGCTTGCAATCTACGCCCTGGTGTTCGGCATAGTCCGCCGCATCCTTCAGAACCTGATTGATCACATGCACCAGTCTGAGGGGCTCGCGCTCAATGTCGCCGCCAGCTTCGGTGACCCGGTAAAGAGTCAGTATCTGGCCGGTCATGGTCTCAAGCCGCTCGTTCTGGCGCAGGATGCTGGCCATAAGCTCTTCATCTGCGCCCGCTTCGCTCGCCAGCTCAATGGCAATGCGTTGGCGTGTCAGCGGGGTTCTCAGGTCATGGGAAATATCCCGAAGCAGGTGTTTTTGCCGTTCCAGCAGGCTACAAAGCTGTTCGGTCATGGCGTTGAAAGCCGTGGCCAACTGCCCGACCTCGTCCCGGCGCCGGGCAATTCTATCGCTGACCCTGAGGGAGTTATTTCCGGCGGCAATCGCCTGGGCTGTCGTTTCCATGTGCCGAAGCGGCCGTGATACCAGACGGGCAATCCACCAGCACGCCAGGGAAATCATCAGAAAGGCGAGACCCAGCTCAATCGCTCTGAAGAATCTTGGGTTCAGCCAGCCCGCTCCCTGCACTCTTGGCCAGGCCACCAGTCGATAACCGTCGTCAATATCTAACACCGCGGGTTTTTGCGGGTACCAGCCAGATTTCATACGGTCTCGAATAAACGAGGGCAGCTGCCCGTCGTTTTTATCCTGTTCGACAAGAACCAGATACAATTCCAGTCGCTCACCCTCTGCCCGTAGATACCGCCATGCCCCACCACGATCGCCCGACTCTCGGATTGCGATAGCCTCTTCCGCCAGATCCCTCAGGCCTGCCTGGCGCTCGATTGCTTCCCGCTCGCGGTCCAGAAGCATTCGGGTTGCCAGGTTGCTGGCCACCACGGTGAGCGCCATGGCCAGCCAGATCGAAAGGAATATCCGCCAGAACAGGGGGAAAATCATCCGCTGCTTCATTCCGGCACCCGATAGCTGTAACCGAGACCGCGAACGGTTTCTATGCGGGGTGGATCGTCATTGCCCAGTTTCTTTCGAAGGTTACTGATGTGCATATCGAGGGTCCTGTCATAAGCCTCCAGCCTTCGGCCCAGGGCCCATTGCATGAGATCGGTTTTGCGTACCACGCTGCCCGCATGCGCCAGCAAAACCTGCAGAACCTCATATTCAGTGGCAGTCAGATCCATGGGGGCGTCGTTCTGGTAAATTCGGCGATGGCCTGGCTCGACTCTCAGGTCACCGTAGGTGCGAGCAGCATTGACTTCGGTCTTCTGGTCCCAGGCAATCCGGCGCAGCAAAGCCTGCAAACGTGCCACCAGCTCGCGCGGATTACAGGGTTTCGGAATGTAATCATCGGCACCGACTTCAAATCCCACGATTCGGTCGGTTTCATCGCCCCGGGCCGTCAGCAGGACAACCGGCAAGTGGGTGTCCGCTCTCAACTCCCGTAACACGTCAAGACCGCTGATATCCGGCAGCATGATGTCCAGAACCACAATGTCACAGTTCTGGCCAAGTGCCAGCGCTAGTCCATCCCGGCCGTTAGCCGCCTCGCGGACAGTGAACCCCTGATTGGTGAGGTAGCGGGCCAGCAGCTCCCGCAATTCATCATCGTCTTCAACCAGTAATACCCTGTTCTGCATCTTGCTTCTCCACCTTCACTACCGGCCACCGTTGCAGGCTGAAGTCTAACATGCTCCCGACAAGTCGCTTATTCCGCCCTTTTTCCTTTGCAGAACCTTTACACAGGCCTGACACCTGTTGACGAATGCCGGCGTTACCATAGCAGCCTGAAAGTGATCCGCTGCAACAGCGCAGTCTCAATCCGAGGAAGCCTTATGAAAAAGAACATCACGTCAATCCTGGCCGCTGGCGCCTTGTCATCCGCCCTGTTCATGGGCAGCTCTACCCTGATGGCTGATAACCACGGCGACAAGAGCCGGGGCGACAGATACGACATGACAGAAATGTGCGAAAACCTGCGCGAAGGCAAGGGCAAATTCAACAAGGAAGAGCGTCAGGCCCGCATGGAAGAACGTCGTGCGGCCATGGCAGACCGCCTCAAGCTGAATGATGAGCAGCGTGAAATCTGGCATCAGATCCATGAGGAAAAGCGCGAAAAACACGAAAAGCGCATGGAAAAATGGCAGGAGAAACTGGAAAAGCGCTGCGCCAAATCGAAGGGGTGATCAGAAGCCAGTTTCTGACGTATGGTAACGGGTAGATCAAGGAGTACTGCCCGACCATGCGAGAATCCGGACGTTCCGATCTTATCCTGGAAACCTGTGCCAGCATCAGCGACATTCCGCATGAGGAATGGCAACGACTGGCCGGACGCACCAACCCGTTTCTCCGTTACGAGTTTTTCGAGGCCCTGGAGGCGTGTGCCTGTACCTCAACAGCTACCGGATGGACACCCTGTCACCTGGTCTTCCGCCTGTCCGGCCGGATCGTCGGTGTGGCACCGGCTTTCCTGAAAACCCACTCCATGGGGGAATACGTCTTCGACTGGGCCTGGGCAGACGCCTACCAGCGGCATGGGCTTCCCTATTACCCCAAATTACTGATCGCCATACCATTTACACCCTCTGCCGGCCCCCGGTTGTTGCTGGAACCGGACCTGCGACACCAACTGACACCGGAACGGATTCATGAACTGCTGGACACGCTGACCGATAAACTGGGCGCGCACTCCTGGCACTTGCTGTTTCCTGACAGCGAGGACCAGAAATTGCTTCACCACGACAGGGAGTTGCACCGAATCGGATGCCAGTTCCACTGGCACAACCACGGTTACCGGAACTTTGAGGATTTTCTCGGCGAGCTGACATCCCGAAAACGGAAATCCATACGCAAGGAGCGTCAACAGGTTGCTCAACAAGGCATTTCCTTTATCCGCTTCCACGGCCGGGACATTCCCGAGCATGTGCTGTCTGCCTTTTTCGTATTTTACCAGGCGACCTACCTGAAACGTGGTCAGCGGCCCTACCTGAACAAGCGATTCTTCGAGCTTCTTCTGGAGCAGCTACCAGAGCATGTGCATCTCGTCATGGCGGTTCGCGAAGGAGAAATGATTGCCGGCGCACTGTTCCTGGCCGGTGAGAACACCCTGTACGGTCGCTACTGGGGGTGCCTGGACGAATACAACCACCTGCACTTCGAGACCTGTTATTACCAGGGAATCGAATTGGCCATGGAGCTGGGCCTGACCCACATCGACGCTGGCGCCCAGGGTGAGCATAAACTGGTGCGGGGCTTTGAGCCCATTTTGACCCATTCGTGGCATGGCATTCTGCACCCCGGCTTTCGCGAGGCCATCGAAAACTTCACCCGCGAAGAGGCAGACCATGTGCTCGGTTATTTCGAAGACGCCAAATCAGTCCTACCCTTTCGGCAACAGGCGCAGGATTAGCTTCTATACTGAAAGACCAAACAGGAATTGCGCAGGGGTCAGAGACCATGGATACAGACCCGTTATGGAGCATGCTATCGACAGATAGCCTGCCGCTTCTGCTCGCAGCGGGAGCTTTGATGCTTGCGCTTATCGCGTTGTTTCTTGGTTCGGGAGCTCGGCGCCGCAACCAGGATCAGATGGCTGCGCTGCGCGAGCGTTCCGACACGCTTTGGCGGGAGGTTGACGACATACGCGTTGCCCAATTCAACCGTCCCGGTGAGGCCGGTAACGGCGGAGCAGGTTCGTCAGTCGAGGAAGCTCGCTACCGCACCGAAGTGGAAGCCTACAACAAGATCTGGCCCCAGGTATGGCATCTCCATGAACGCCTGGGCATGTTCCTGAGGGCGGTTGAAGCCGGTGAGGCGGCGGGCGAGCTCAGGCTGGAAGCCCGAAATGCCGCTCTGGAGGCGCGAAGCCTGCTCAACAGAAATCGTCCTTTCTGCGCCGAACCAGTCGATGAACTGGTAACCCGCCTGATTGATGCCGAGATCAAGGCTCACCTGGCGGCCTGTCAATATCTGGACCTGCTCAAGGACGTTACCAGCGCCTCATCCAATCACGATCGGCGGGTACTACAGGACAAATGCCACAGCCTGCATGAAGGCGAAGCCCGGGAACTGATGACCCAGCTGGTGTCAGTCATCCGCCGCCGAACCATTCGCAATGACTGACAAGCGGATTCCCTCAGCTATTGGCAATACGAAACCCTACCTTCATCACAACCTGATAGTGGCCAACCTTGCCATCAACGATATGGCCACGGGTTTCGGTTACCTCAAACCACTCCATGTTACGGACGCTTTTTCCACACTCCTCAAGTGCATTTTCTATGGCATCTTCAATGCTTTTCTTCGAAGAACCGACAATTTCGACTTTTTTATACACGTGATGGTCAGACATAAATGCCTCCTCAAAATCGTTGCTTGTTCCTTTGAGCCTAGAAGACAAGCCAACTGCCGGCAAACCGAAGCCCGGATTGAAGCCCATCCGCCAGCCGCTGCCGAGCGTATGTATTCGCTATACTTAGTGCGGGAACAGGGAACTTAGTGCCTCTCGCAAGGTCTCTGTGGTCCCCCAAGTTTCGGGCTGGATTCATGAAACGATTCTTCAAATACACAGGCTGGTTTCTGGGCGCCCTGCTGATTCTGTTTTCTGGCCCGATACTGCTTGCCACCAGCGGCAACCTTCAGGGCGCCGAGAGCTGGCAGACTGCCAGTCGCGAAAGTGCCCGGATAGCACCCCCACCTGACCAGGCCGAGGAAGCCATTGTTCAGGTCTACGGAGCCCGAGCCTTCAGCTGGCGGGGTTACTTCGCAGTGCATACCTGGATTGCCACCAAGGAAAAGGGCGCCAGCCACTACCAGGTTCACGAGGTCACCGGATGGCGCAGCTACGTGGTCAATTCCCGCCCGGGTGAACCAGACAGGCACTGGTATGGCGCGAAACCGGTACTCTATGCCGATCTCCGGGGTGAAGAGGCAGAAAAACTGATTCCCGACATCTACCAGGCGGTTAAATCCTACCCCTACCCCACTGAGTATGAAGCCTGGCCCGGCCCAAACAGCAACACCTTCGTGGCCTGGGTCATACGGGAAGTGTCGGGTCTTGATGTGGCTCTCCCGAGCCATGCCATTGGCAAGGACTACCTGGGCGACAGGATGGTGGCTGCGGTACCTGGGGGAGCGGGTTATCAGCTTTCGCTGGGAGGGTATTTTGGTTTGTTGGCAGGTGTCCGAGAGGGACTGGAACTGAATCTTTTAGGCCTCTCTTTCGGTATTAATCCGTTGGCGCTCGGAATAAAACTACCTGGCATTGGAGAGCTGGCGCTCAGAAACACCAACCCAATGCCCGAAACTACTCCCTAGACAGGGGCCCCCCTGCCCGCTTGTTTCGTGCTCCAAATCCGGAAGTCAAAGACTGGCAAACTCCAGATACCGGCTCGCCGCCTGTTTCTTCTCGTCCTGACTGTTGAGCATTTCCAGCCGCATCCTGTCGATCAGCTTCAGGTAGTCCACAATCGGCGATTCAGGCTTACCGGATTCCTTTGATTCCTCGATAAACGCCTTCTGCTTTTCGCGGATTTCGTTCAGCTTTTCAAGCGCTGATCGTATCGCTTCCACACGGGCCTCAACCAGACCACTACCGCCGCGCTCTGGCGAGCCACGTTCCGTGCTCAGGACGGTCTCCGCGGCTGGCGCGTCGGCGGTATTCTGCTCCGCAAGATCGATTTCCTCCAGGGTGCGGACCTCGCCATCGGTGGTCAGATAGATTCCCGACCCCTTGATCTGCCCCAGTGGTACGCCCTGGCTGTTGGCAAGGGTGAAGCGGTCTTCGACATTGTCCACATAAAGGGCCTGAACGCCGACCTCTTCCAGGGATTTCAGAGTTTGCGATCCGTCCGCGGCCTGAACCCACACAGAGAGAGACGCGAAAATCTCGTCGTTGGCATCGATCCAGCGGTTGCCATCGTCATCAAAGCTGGCCAGCTCACCAAAACCGGAGCCACTCCGGGGACCAAACAGCTCAGAACCATCGTCGACTTTACCGTTGCCGTTACGGTCCAGCACCAGATAGCCACTACCACTACCAAGGGTGGCGAATTGGCCTGTTTCTCCGTTCCCGTTGAGATCAAACTCGAACAGGGTATCCGTCAGGCGGGCGGTGGCGTTGCCGAAGTTGATCACCAGAGGATCGGTGAGCGGTCGCTCCTGGATCTGAACCAGCTCCGAGTACTCGTAAGTCCTGGACTGTGACTGTCGCAGTGAGAGTGTGAAATCGATGGTTTCGCCATTCTCAAGCGCAATAGTGCCGGTGGACGCAAAGCTTCTGGATTCACTCTCGGAGTAGAACATGTAACGGCCGGCTGAAACCGAGAGACTGCCACGACCTTCAACACCCGCTTCACCGCCCAAAGCCGCCCGGCTGACGCTCAGGGCTTGTTGGCCCATCAGAAACAGGTCCGTGGTTTTCTCGGCGAGCTGTGCGCTGGTGAAAACGCTCTGCTGACCATCTCCGGTCACCGTGCTACTGCCGCTGAACGCTAACTGTTCCTGGCTACTGTAACGATAGGCCGCCTGGCGCATAAGCGTCAGTTCTGAGCCCCGCGCGTTTTCATTCGCCTGGGGCGCAGCCGGCGATGGCCGGTTGATGCGCAGCTGGGTGCTGTCAAAAGCCGATACCTGGCGGGAACTGTCCTGAAAAAGGGAAATCTGGCTGGAGGAGATCATGGCTTCGGATACCTGTCATCATTACACAGGCGTATCGGCCAGTACCGGCCAAACTTGAGCAGTTTTTAACCACTTCAGATTCGAGAGGTTACGCCAGATAGCGGACGATCCCGGCAGCAGCAATGCCGGCGGCAATCGCCGGGAGGGGCTTGCGCAGGGCAAGCATGATCACAGCCGTAACGACCAGTGCCGCCAGTGCCCCGATGTCTCCACTAAATGCCATGGGAACGATGATGGCAATCAGCACCGAGCTGGCCATCGTATTGATGAAGCTCTCAATCCTCGGATTGATCTTTACAAACGACATGATGAACACGCCGCCAAATCGGGTCACCAGCGTGACAGCAGTCATAATCGCTATCAAAAGCAGAATGCCGACCGTGGTCGTTTCAATGGTCATGCTCGGCTCCTTCCACGTCTGAGGCAGGTTTGTGCTCAAGCCAGAAGAAACCGATGGCGCCACCAGCCAAGGCACCGACGACCACATGGGTATTGGCCGGCAGCCATTTCCAGGCTGCCAGTGAGGCCAGCGCGGCCACGGTCCAGGCCACAAGCACTCTGGGTGATTTCTTGCCGCCCAGGGCCATGGCCAGCAGGAAACAGCCCAGGACCATATCCAGCCCGAGGGATTTCGGGTTTTGCAACAGCCCGCCGAAATAGACGCCCAGCCCAGTCCCTACAATCCACGCCAGCCACAGAGCCAGCCCACCGCCCAGTATCACTTCAAGATTGCGTCGGCCGCTCTGATACTCCTGTGCCGAGACTGCCCAGTTTGCATCGGTGAGCAAGAGCAGAAGGCCATAGCGCTTACCGGGAGAAACGTCCCTCAACATCGGATACAGAGAGGCACCCATCAAGAGATGCCGGGAGTTGATGGCGAAGACCACCGCCATCACCGGCAGCACCGAGACTTCAGCCCCCCACATATCGACGGCGGCAAACTGAGAGGCACCGGCAAACACGGTCGCGCTCATCAGCACCGCCTGGAGGGGTTCGAGGCCTTTCTGGGTTGCAGCCAATCCAAAGGCAGCACCAAACGCCACCACAAACAACGAGATGGGAAGAAGTCGGAAAAACTCAAGGCGCACCCTGGCCGGCTGGAGCTGATAAGAATAGGAAGCGACAGACATCCGTGGAAGCTATGTCAGTTTCCTTGCTCAGCGAATAGGTAGATACCGAAGCGGCGTCGGAATCTGCGCCCAATAGTTCACTTTTGCATGTTGACGTTAACGTCAATTGCCGCTAGTTTGTTTTTCGTCCAGCCCCAAAAGGGCACGTTCGATGGGTCCCCCCACCGGACAAACCGGACATCTGAAATCGGAACGCCGGTCACAAGCCGGTCGACAAGAACAAGATACCCGCTCACGCCGAGATCCGGCCAAGTGGGAGAGGATTTCACAATGCTATTCAGCCATCCCGAGTTCGATAACCACGAACATCTGTCCTTTTTCTGCGATCCCGAAACCGGTCTCAAGGCCATCGTTGCTATCCATAACACCTCCCGCGGCCCTGCACTGGGCGGCTGCCGGATGTTTCCCTATGCCTCCGATGAAGAGGCGGTGCGCGATGTATTGCGACTGTCACGGGGCATGACCTACAAATCCGCCCTGGCCAACCTGGACCTGGGTGGCGGCAAGTCGGTGATTATTGGTGACCCGCGCAAACAGAAAACCGAAGCGCTGATGGAGGCCATGGGCCGTCATCTGGAGAGTCTCGGCGGCCAGTACATTGCGGCAGAGGATTCCGGCACCAGCGTACCGGACCTCAAGATCATGGGCCGACACACCGGCCACGTTGCCGGAATCGCCTCGCGGACCGGTTTCGACGGCAATCCCAGCAACGGCGACCCATCACCGGCAACCGCCTACGGCACCTTCATCGGCCTCAAAGCAGCGGTAAAACACAAACTCGGGCGGGATAACCTCAACGGTCTGAAGGTGGCCATTCAGGGCATCGGCAATGTCGGTTTCCGCCTGGCCAGACACCTGAGGGACGCCGGCGCTGACCTCTGGGTGTATGACATCCACGAGGACAACATGCAGCGGGCGGTGAATCAGCTGGGGGCCAGACCGGTTGCTGCCGAGGACATTCTGTCCCTGCCGGTGGACGTGGTTGCGCCCTGCGCCATGGGCGCGGTACTGAACGATAACAGCATTCCCCAACTGCAGGCCCGCATTGTTGCCGGCGCCGCCAACAATCTGCTGGAACACCCGGAGCATGATGCCATGTTGCGGGACCGGGGCATTCTTTATGCGCCGGATTTTGCCATCAACGCCGGCGGCATCATCGACGTGTTCTACGAGCGCACCGGGGCCACACCGGAAACGGTTCGTGCCCACGTCGAGACCATCGGCGACACCCTGACCGAAATCTTCAACCGTTCCGACCGCTCGGGGCGCCCCACCGGGGAGATCGCCAACGAACTGGCAGAAGAGCGGTTCAGAAAGCATACCGCCGGTACCGGGCCCGCGCCCGAGCAATGGGCGCGCACCGGATGACCTGACACCGGCGCATCCCTCCGGGAGCAGCAGGTTTCTGCCGCTCCCGTCTTCAACCCTGATACAAAAACAAGTACTTCGGGAGATAGTTATGTCTGTCACTTCATCAGATTCCAGCACCTATTCGGGGGCGCTTGAAGGTTCAAACGCCAAACGCGGGCTCTGGTCATCACGTCTTGCCTTTATTCTCGCCGCCACCGGTTCCGCCGTCGGCCTCGGGAATATCTGGAAATTCCCTTATGTAACCGGTGAAAACGGGGGCGGCGCCTTCGTGCTGGTTTATCTGCTCTGCATCGCTGTTGTCGGCATTCCCATCATGATGGCTGAGGTCATGATCGGCCGCCGCGGTGGCCGCAGCCCGGTCAAGAGCCTGAGTCTGATTGCCGAACGCGACCGCCTCAATCCGGCCTGGAAACTGGTGGGTGCGGTAGGCATCCTGGCGGGCTTCCTGATTCTCTCGTTCTATTCGGTTATTGGCGGCTGGGCCATTTCCTACGTGGGTACAACCGCCAGCGGACAGATTGCTGGCCAGTCGGCTGATGCCATCGGCGCCATTTTCTCGGGGCTGCTTAGCGACCCCACGACCCTCCTTGCCTGGCATACCCTGTTCATGGCGCTCGTGATGGTTGTGGTGGCGCGGGGTGTTCGCTCGGGGCTTGAGCGGGCTGTCAGCATTCTGATGCCCGCACTGTTCGTGCTGTTACTGATTGTTGTGGGCTATGCCATGACAACCGGTCACTTCAGCCAGGCCGCCGCCTTCCTGTTCCAGCCGGATTTCTCCAAGCTTACCACCTCCGGTATTCTGGTGGCCCTGGGGCACGCATTCTTCACCCTGAGCCTCGGTATGGCGGTGATGATGGCCTACGGCTCCTACCTGCCCAAGAACATCTCCATCGCCAAGACGTCCATTACCGTTTCCGTCATTGATACCGGCGTGGCGCTGCTCGCCGGCCTGGCTATTTTCCCGATTGTATTCGCCAACGGCCTTGAGCCGGGGGCCGGCCCGGGCCTGATCTTCCAGACCCTGCCACTGGCCTTCGGTCAGATGCCCATGGGTTCGTTGTTCGGCACCCTGTTCTTTGTGCTGCTGATCTTTGCCGCCTGGACCTCCGGGATTTCGCTTCTGGAACCGATTGTTGAGTGGCTGGAAGAGCGGAAAGGGATGAACCGGACAGTGAGCACGCTGGGAGCCGGCATTGTCTGCTGGGCGCTTGGTATCGCATCGATTCTGTCGCTGAATCTGTGGGCCGACTTCGCTCCCCTGAGCTTTGTGCCCACGCTGGAAGGCAAGACCATCTTCGATCTTCTGGACTTCTTCACCGCCAACATCCTTCTGCCTCTCGGCGGATTGCTGGTTGCCCTGTTTGCAGGCTGGGTGATGTCGCGCCAGGCCATGGAGAAGGAACTGGCCCTGTCGCCGGGCATGTTCAATCTTTGGCTGATCACCGTGCGCTTTGTGACACCGGTGGCCGTGGCTGTCGTGTTTATCTACAACCTGATGTGAACAGCGTGAACATGGGGTCAGATGAACGCTTTCATCTGACCCCGTCTTTACGGCAGCTACCGGTTAAAGTTGCTTCAGAGCGGCATCGAGGGTCTCCCCGATCCGCGCATTCAGTTTCAGATCCACCAGGTCCTCAGCCCGTGTCCGCCCCAGATTGAGGGTGGCAATGGGCTTGTTCCATTCGTTGGCGTAGCGGCAGAAACGGAAGCCGGAATACACCATCAGCGACGAACCAATCACCAGAAGGCCATCGCTGGCTTTCAGCGTATCCAGGGCCGAATACACCCGGTCTTTCGGGACGAAATCGCCGAAGAACACCACATCCGGCTTCAAAATCCCCTGACACTTCGGGCAGTCCGCCAGCCGGAAATCCGAGAAATCCACATCCAGATCGGCATCGCCATCCGGGGCTGTATCAGCGGTATATTTCTGAAACCCCGGGTTCAGATCTGCGCAGCGGTCGTGCACTTCATCCCGTGGGCAACGGTAGTCACAACTCATGCACACCACCTCATCGGCCCGACCATGAAGATCCGTCACCGCCTGGGTGCCTGCTTTCTGGTGCAGCCGATCCACATTCTGGGTAACCACCAAACTGCTGTGGTTAAGCAGTTCCAGGTCAGAGATGTAATGATGGGAAGGGTTGGGTGCGGCATTGCGCATCACCGGCCAGCCAATCAGACTGCGGCCCCAGTAGCGCTGACGGGTGTGAAAATCTTCCATGAACGCCTTGTGCTGAACCGGCTGCTTGCGCTTCCAGGCGCCGTCGCCGTCCCGATAATCCGGAATGCCGGAATCCGTACTGACCCCGGCACCGGTCAGAATCAACAAGCGGGGGTGGCGATGGATAAACTCCGCCAGCAACGCCCCGGCCTCGTTCGGTTCATGCAGCACCAGCGGCTGATCCGGCTCAGGCAGACGCTGGCTGGAGCTGAAGGGTCGGCTGCGGTGCGTGGTCAAAGACATACAGACTCCGGTTCCTCAACCCGGCTTGCGGGCCACATACACGGTGTTGAACGATTCCCTGTTCTGAAATGGATTGAAGAAGGTTACGACATGACAGGCGACATCGATGAACACGTCATTCAGAACCGCCATAAACTCATCATCTTCTCCCTCGTTCGACCACATGGCAAACACCCCTCTGGGCTTCAGTTGCCGGGCCATCAGACGCAGGTTGTTGGCGGTGTAGAAGCTGGCACTTGAATCGTGCAGCAGCGCCCGGGGTGAATGGTCGATGTCCAGGAGGATGGCATCGAACTGTTTGCCGGGATTCTCCGGATCGAAACCACCAACCTCGGGATCGGTAACCGCAAGGTCGAAGAAACTGCCATGCACGTAACGATTTCGCGGATCGGCGTTCAGGTCTTTACCCAGGGGCACCCGTTCCTGTTGGTGCCAGCCGATGACCGGCTCCAGGTACTCAACCACCAGCAGCTCGGCAACCCGCTCATGCCTGAGCGCCGCCACCGCGGTGTAACCAAGGCCCAGACCCCCGACAACGACACTGAGATTGTCGCCCTCGGTCTCGTCCAGCCCGATGTCTGAGAGGGCTACTTCGGCATCCACGAACATGCTGGACATCAGGAATTCCTCGCCCAGCTTCACCTCGTAGATATCCCGGTCACCAATGGCCGGAATCCGCCGCCGGCGCAGAGTGATCTCACCGATCACCGAAGGCTGGCTGTCAATTTGCTCGAAAAGCAGTCCCATTAATTCCAACTCTTATGTTTTAGCTGAAAACGATACCCCTGAGTTCGTCGCTACCAGCCTTAAAGTCCGTGCCAGGAGCAGCTGGGAGGCCCCTTTCAAAACACGCTCCTTGCGGCACATCCATGTGACGCTTGGGCTCCGCCATCCCTGGCTCCGCACAGTTTTGAAAGGGGCCTCCCAGCTGCTCCTACCGCATACTCCCCGGTCCGCTATGGATTAGGCACCTCAAGACACGACTTCAAAATCCGCTGCATCTTCTCTGCACCCAGCTTCTCCATCAACCCAATGTTTTGCTCGGGGATCGCATCCACATCAGGATAACTGTCAATCGCCGCTTCCAGACTGGCTTCCCGCAATAGGTGCAGCATGGGAAACGGGGACCGATTCGTGTAATTCTCCGCCGCATCCGGCTCGGTACCCTCAAACTGGTAATCCGGGTGGAAACTGGCGATCTGGTAAACGCCTTCCATCTCCAGATACGCCAACAAACCATCGGCCGCATCAAGGAATTCATTGTAGGGCTCGAAATCCTGCAATACACCCGGATGAATCAACAGTGTGGTTTCAATCTCCGGCTCGTCTTCCAGCCTCTGGAGCTCCGAGTGCAGGGCCCGTAACAGCTCGTCTTCCGTTTCGGCTTCCGACACCACAAACCGAACCCGGTTCCGGACCAGCTCCCGCTTGGCAAACGGGCAAAGGTTATAACCAACCACAACGTCTTCGACCCATTTCCGGGTAGCGCTAATAACTTCAGTCTCGCCCATTTTTCCTTATCCGTTGTTTTATTTGAGGCTCACTCACAGGTTTGAGCGGGCGTGTGGGACTGGCTTTCCAAAACTGTGCGGAGCCATGGGTGAAGAGCGAAAAGCTCTTCACGGGCAGGCCATGGACGGCCTGCCCAGGACCCTCTGCGCGACGCAGGAGCAATAAGCGCAGAGGGGCGGAGCCCAAGCGCCCCAGGGATGGGCCGCAAGGAGCGTGTTTTGGAAAGGCCTACCCACCCGTACGCAAACTCCCAAAGCCCGAATCAATAAGCTTAGAGGTACCCCTGACTCCGAAGATAGTCATCATAACTGCCGCTGAAATCGGTAATGCCATCAGCCTTCAGCTCAATAATCCGGGTCGCAAGGGAAGAAACAAACTCCCGGTCATGACTGACGAAAATCAGTGTACCCGGATAGTTCTCCAGTGCCAGGTTCAGCGCCTCGATGGACTCCATATCCAGGTGGTTCGTGGGCTCATCCATCAGCATCACATTGGGCTTCTGCAGAATCAGCTTGCCGAACAACATCCTGCCCTGCTCACCACCGGAAATCACCCGCACCGATTTTCCAATGTCGTCGCCGGAAAATAGCATCCGCCCGAGAGTGCCGCGCACCAGCTGCTCGCCACCCTTGGTCCACTGGGCCATCCAGTCTGTCAGGGTATCGTCGGCGGCGAAATCCGCTGTGTGATCCTGGGCGAAGTAGCCCACTTCTGCGCTGTCGGTCCACTTCACCTCGCCGCTGTCGGGCGTGTAAGCGCCGGCCAGACATTGCAGGAGCGTGGTTTTGCCGATGCCGTTGGGGCCGATAATGGCGATCCGCTCACCGGCCTCTACCTGCAGGTTCAGATTCGTGAACAGCGGCTTGCCATCAAACCCCTTGGTCATGTTCTTGAGGGTTACCGCCTGGCGGTGCAGCTTCTTACCCTGCTCGAAACGGATAAACGGGCTCACCCGGCTTGAGGGCTTCACCTCTTCCAGCTGGATCTTGTCGATCTGGCGGGCGCGGGAGGTGGCCTGCTTGGCTTTCGAGGCATTGGCAGAGAAGCGACTGACAAACTGCTGCAGTTCGGCAATCTGGGCTTTTTTCTTGGCGTTGTCCGACAGCATGCGTTCGCGAGCCTGGGTGGCGGCGGTCATGTATTCGTCGTAGTTACCCGGGAAAAGGCGCAGTTCGCCATAGTCCAGATCCGCCATATGGGTGCACACGCTGTTCAGAAAGTGGCGGTCGTGGGAGATGATGATCATGGTGCTGTTACGGGCCACCAGGATGTTTTCCAGCCAGCGGATGGTGTTGATGTCCAGGTGGTTGGTAGGCTCATCCAACAGTAATACATCGGGATCCGAGAACAGGGCCTGGGCCAGGAGCACCCGCAGCTTCCAGCCCGGCGCCAGGGCACTCATGGGGCCGTTGTGCTGCTCCAGCGGGATATCGAGGCCCAGCAAGAGCTCGCCAGCGCGGGCATCAGCGGTATAGCCGTCCATTTCCGCGAACTGAACCTCCAGATCGGCCACGGCCATGCCGTCTTCTTCGCTCATTTCGGGCAGAGAATAGATCCGGTCCCGCTCTTTCTTGACGTTCCAGAGTTCCTCGTGCCCCATGATAACAGTATCGATAACCGAGCAATCCTCGTAGGCAAACTGGTCCTGGCGCAATTTACCCAGCCGGGTGTTGGGCTCCAGCATGACCTGGCCTGCGGACGGCTCAAGGTCACCACCCAGAATTTTCATTAGCGTGGATTTGCCGCAGCCGTTAGCCCCGATCAGGCCATAACGGTTGCCGTTGCCGAACTTGGCGGACACGTTTTCGAAAAGGGGTTTCGCCCCGAATTGCATGGTGATGTTGGCGGTAGAGATCAAGAAGCAAACCTGTCGATGTGGGGCCGGTCGGGCACCGGCGAAAAGAAAGCCGGCATTGTACAGGTTTGCAGCGAGGACTGTGAGGCCGCAGAAACACGGATAAAAAGGCTTGCCTCTGACGAGTTGTGCGGGCAGCATTCCGGTTCAGGTGTAACCATTCATCCGACATAAGGACATTGATCATGGCACAGGCAACAGCGCGCCACATTCTGGTGGACAGCGAAGCAAAATGCGAAGAACTGAAAAAGGCGATTGAAGGCGGTCAGGACTTTGCCGAAGTGGCAAAGCAGCATTCTTCCTGCCCCTCCGGCCGCAATGGCGGTGACCTGGGCTCCTTTGGCCCGGGCCAGATGGTTCCTGAGTTCGACAAGGCGGTTTTCAACAGTGAACTGAACACTGTCATCGGTCCGGTCAAGACCCAGTTCGGCTATCACCTGCTGGAAGTCACCAGCCGCAGCTGATGATTCCTGGTTCTCCACCGGGAACATCAAGCACCGGCCAACAGCTTCCGCTGCTGGCCGGTACTGCTTCGCTGCTCATCGCGCCTTTCCTGTTTATTGGCGGGCCGGACTGGGCCTCGGGGCCACTCCTCAAGTCGGCCTGGAACCTGGGCCACATCCTTCTTTTTGCGCTGCTGACTCTGGCAATCAGGCCCTGGCGATGGTTGAGCGGCTGGCGTCTCTGGCTGGCGGTAACCGCAGCATTGCTGGTAGCCGGGATTGCCATCGAGCTGATCCAGAACGGCCACAATCGCACTATGGACGGGCGGGATCTGCTGCGCAATCTGATCGGCAGTTGGTTGATAATCGCCTGGCGCCCCCTGTTTCTACCAGGCACACGGGCTTCCACTGGCCGGGGGCTGGTAGCGGGAACAGCCGCGTTGCTGCTGTGTTTCGAGCTGGGCTCTACCGGAATGGTTGCCGCCCGACAGTGGCAGGTTCACCACCAACTTCCTCTGCTCTATGACTTTCGCCACCAAAACCCGAAACTCTTCTGGACTGGCAGTCTGGCAGTTTCCGCCAATCACCCGGTGAGTCATCCGCAGACTCTGAAAATTGATCTCGGCACCGAGACCTACTCGGGCGTGTCGCTCAATAACCTGCCAGCCGACTGGCGGGATTATGAACGCCTGAGCATTACGCTGTTTAATCCCTCGGCCGATCCTCTGGCCCTCACGCTCAGAATTAATGACGTGGCTCATGACCGGAGCGATCACGCCTACAACGACCGCTACAACACGCGCCTGATCCTTGATCCGGGCCTCAATACCTTCACCCGGAACCTGACTGACATCGAAAACGCACCGGATGGCCGGACCATGGACATGTCGCAAATCAGGCGAATGGGTCTCTTTGCCGTTCGTCTGCCCGAGCCGCGAACCGTTTACCTGTCAGATCTGCGACTGGATTAGCCGAGCGTCCAGGGGTTGTCGGTAATCGGTTCCGCTCCGTTTTCGGTAACCAGAATGGTTTCGCTACAGCCAATGCCCCACTGCCCCGGGATACGCAAACAGATGGGCAGATGGAAGACCATGCCAAGCCGGAACTCCATGTTGCCGCCCCTGGCAATAAAGCCCGACCCCTCTACCCAGGAAGGCGGGAATTGGGCGCCGACCGTGTAGCCAAAAACACCGGAGAAGAACACTTTGTCCGACAGCGGCTGGAGCGCCTTCTCGGCCTCGTTGGCGGCCTGATCAAAGGAAACGCCCGGCCGGACGGTCGCCAGCAGGGCCTCCACTATCCGCCGGCAGCCGTCATGGACCTGCTCCATTTCCGGTGAAGGCCGGCCGCCGGCCACCACGGTCTGCATCATCGGTGCCGTGTAGCGGTTCCAGGATGATCCGAATTCAAGAAACACCGGCTCCCCTTCCTGCACGACAGTACGCTTGTGGTTGCAGTGGATGACGCTGCTGCGCCGGCCAGTGGTCACAATCGGCTGCATGCTCATGAACTCACTACCGGCCTCCAGCAGGGCCCGGGCACCCACAGCGGCAATGTCGTTGTCGGTGATCCCCGGGCGAACTGCAGCGACTGCCGCCTGCAGGCCCTCGGCGGTTATCCGCGCGCTCTCGCGCAGAAAGCCGATTTCAGCATCGGACTTTACAATCCGGATCCGTTTTACCAGTCCTCCATTATTGAGGAACCTCACCCCGGACATTCGCGCCTTGAGCCCTTCCAGCACACCCTGGCGCAAAGAACCGTGCCAGGCATCAATCCCGACGGTTTCAACACCGTCGTTGAGCGCCTGAACCAGGGGCTCCAGCACTTCACCGATACCTTCCCAACGGTACCCGCTGACTCGGCCAACCCGGGTGGTCACCATGGCCGGGCCCATTTCGATCGAAGGCACCTGCAAAAGCAGATCCTCCTGGGTAACCACCAGAGCCACATGAACGGAAACCTCAAAGGTGCTGTAGCCGGTCAGGTAGAAAATGTCCGAAGGGTCGGTCAGTAACAGCGCCCCGAAATCGTCCCGGACCATTCCGTCCCGGACACGCGCCAGACGATCCGTAAATTCCTGGTCGGGAAACGGGCACTCCAGCCCCCTCAGTTGTGAGGACAAGGCTTTCTGATAGGCATTGAAATCCATAACCACTCACCTCACTCGCATTTATCCGTGAGATTGGACCCAAACCCGGCTTTGCACAAATCTGACCCCGAAGCCTATCCGGAGGCGACCCCCCAAGGGAGGTCGATCGGGCACCTACTGACCGACTGACGATTCAGGACCGAGAAACCGTGACATCTGCTTGCCGATGCTTTCCACCGGCTCCGTGATCGCCTGCTGAATGCTGTTGGTAACGACCTTCGAGAAGGCCGCTCCGGCCGGGCTCTCCAGGAATTCCAGGTAAAGATCCATTTCCTGCGCACCGATGCTCTGGTAGGTATACAGATAGCTGTCATAGACCTGCTGGCCAACGACGCCCCTTAGCATGCTGCGCTGACTTTCGATGCGTTGCCGCAGCTGTTCATAGTTCACCGAATCACTGCTGAACGCCGTCATTGCCGTTGCCAGCCCAATCTGAACCGCAATCGTGGTATCGACGGCACTTTCTGTTGCCCGCGCTGCCCGATCAAACCGATCGAACATTGCGGCTCTGCGGGTGCCCTTGTACTGACTGTTCAGCTCCGCGGCACTGGCCTGGATTTCCTGCCATGCAGAAGGAGCCGAGGCCGCGATCTCGGCGGCAGAAATCTTTCGGGCTACGGGCGTCTCGTACCAGTCATGGACTGCCTGCAACTGTGGTTCCGTCAGACCTTTCTCCAGATCGGCAATGATCTGCTGCTCGATATCCGCAGCACTGAAACTGCTACTTACGATGTTTCCGATGGTATTCGCCACCATGGGCGGCAACTGGCCATTCTGCTTGAGCCCCTCACGGATACCCTGGCTCATCATGGCCGGATAACGGGCCACGATGTCATCGACAGGGGATGCCACCAGTACGTCGCGGGCATCTGGCGCCGCCTGAACTGATCCGCTGAAGAGCAGGACGGTGACTAAAAGAGGTTTAATTAGGGGAATTCGTTTCATTTACCTATCATCCCGGACGTGTCGTTGATTCCCTTATGCCATGGGTGTGATGCGTGCAGCAAGCAATCCCTCGGTCCCGGAGATGACGGTTTGGTAGGAATACGAAAACAAGCCCGCCGAAACGGCAGGCGCCGGCAAACGGCGCTGGCTACCTGGAACAGCCGGGCCAGATGGTACGGGCTCCCGGTGTTGGGTTTGCTGATGGGGACCTGGGCGACTCTGCGCTTCAGCCTGCTGGCACCGGATCCTCCGGCTAACCCAGAAAACATCTGCGAAATCTTCCGGGAACACCCGGTCTGGTACGACTACGCCAGCGAATCCGAGCAGCGCTGGGGCACGCCCATCGCCACCCAGATGGCATTCGTTTACTACGAATCCTCGTTCCGCAGCCACGCTCGCCCGCCCCGCACCCTGCTCTGGGGTTTTATCCCCTGGACCAGACCGACAACCGCCTATGGCTACGCCCAGGCACTGGACCCGGCCTGGCAGGAGTACCTGCAGGCCAATGGCGAGGGCTGGTTTACGGTGCGAACCGACATGGAGTACGCGCTGGATTTCGTCGGCTGGTACAACCAGCTAAGCCACCGACAACTTGGCATTGCCTATTCGGCACCCAGGAAACTGTATCTTGCCTACCATGAGGGCCGGGGCGGATACGCCCGCAGGAGCTTCGAACAGAAGCCGGCCGTCATGGATCTGGCCGCCCGGGTACAAAATCGGGCTTTCCGCTACGACAACCAGCTGAAAACCTGCGAGCAGGAATTCCAGTGTTGGCGCTGGTACCAGTTCTGGCCGTTTTGTGGCTGACGCCGCCTAGAATGTCGAGGTGATCTCCAGCTGGGGTTCCAGTGCCTGCAGGCGTTCCACGAGGTACTCCATAACGATGCGCACCCGGGCCATTTGCTGGGTGTCCTGGTTGACATGCAGCCACAGATCAACACTCTCGCCCTCCAGGGGGTCCGACAGACGGCGGAGTTCGCGACTGCTCTCACCCAGATAGCAGGGCAAAACCGCCAGGCCGGCACCGGCTTTCGCCAGGGCATGCATGGATTGCAGGCTGTTGCATCGAATGAAGGAGGTAACGTTCTTCAGGTGCTTGCGATACCAGCGCCCAGTAGCCAGATGGCTGAAGGTTTCGTCGGGTATGATCCAGAGGCACCCTTCCGGTCGATTTTCAACGTCCATATTCCGGTGCCGGCGGCAATACCGGGCAGAACCGTACACCGCCGATTCGATGGCGGCGATCCGCTCGCCTTCCAGGGTTGCCTGAGGCTTGTTTTCAGGTCTCAGGGTCAGATCCGCTTCCCGATGGCTCAGGTTGGCCACATCGTTGTCGGTGAGGATTTCCAGCTCAATCTCCGGAAACTCCCGAACCAGCTCGGCGAGGATCGGGCTGAGCAGCTCGTTCATCATTGCGTCTTCCGCTGCCAGCCTGACCTTTCCCACTGGCGCAGAATCCTGTCCCACCAGCTTGCGCTCAAGGTTCTCCATCTCGATGGCCAGCCGTTCAGCCTCACGGAACGCGGTTTCACCGACAGGCGTAAGCTGCAAACCATCACGGCTTCGCTCAAAAAACTGCACACCCAACGACTCCTCCATCTGGTCAAGCCGTCGCAGAACCGTGGTTTGGTGCACGCCCAGTAATTCTCCGGCCTTGGCCAGCGTTCCACCTATTGCCAGAGCCCGTATGTATCGAAGATAATCCCAGTCCATAGTTACTGCATATTTGCAACGTGAGTACGGATTTTAACGTATTTAAGCTGCAAATAAGAACCCTTAGAATCGTTTGTAAATTAAAGGTAGATCCCTATCTAATCTGCCTGATTGAACTAATTCACCCGACAGAAAGGAGGAAGGCGCTATGACTCAGAACCATATCGCAATCGTAAACCCGCTGCCGTCCAGTATCCTCCACAACAGTGCTGAGGTCAGGCGCCAGTATACCCGTGCTGCGGCAAAGCAGGCGGTACAGTTTTTCAGTCGCAAAATGCGGAGTTTTAACCGGAAAGCAGCAGACGTTGCTACCGACATGACGCAGATGCAGGGCGGCCACTAAAACGGCACCCGAATCTGGCATGAGCGCGAGGAACGCGCAGGCTGGAAACAGAACATAAGGATTTGAAGACGCCGGTGGCACCCCAGGGAGCCACCGGCGTTTTGCCTTGGGAAATCAGAATTCCCAAACGACTTTTTTCTTCTGACTGAACCAGTCGTCCATCTTCTGGTTGTAAAAGTCTTCAATCACATTGCGCTTGATCTTCATGGTCGGCGTCAACATGCCATTCTCCATGGTCCAGGGTTCCCGGACCACCACCACGAAGGCCACTTTCTCGTGGGACTCGCATTCCGCATTCACCGCGTCCAGCTCGGCCGCCAGCTCCTGCTCCAGCTCACCACGATCCGCTCCCGTTTCCAGCTCATCCCTGGCTTCCTCGGAAAGAAGGACCATCAGGCAAGGCTGCGGCTGGTTGGCACCGGCCACACAGACCACCTCAGCCTTTGGATGGTTAAAGCGGTTCTCGATGGGAACGGGAACCACATACTTGCCTTTGGAGGTTTTGAACAGGTCCTTTACCCGGCCCGTGATCCGGAGGGTACCGTCGCGGTCGATTTCGCCCATATCTCCGGTTTTCAGGAAGCCGTCGTCGGTCAGGTCTTCTTTGGTTTTCTCTTCATTTTTGTAATAGCCCAGCATCTGCCCCGGGCTTTTTACCTGGACTTCGCCGCCCTCGCCAATGCGGTGTTCAACCCCTGGATTGGCCATACCCACAGAGCCAGCCCTGGCCTGCCCCGGACGGTTGGCGTGGGAATACCCGAAGTTTTCAGACATTCCGTACACTTCCAACAGCTCCAGCCCGAGATTGCGATACCAGTTGACGATATCCGCTGACAGTGGCGCAGCTCCGGTAAGGGCTGCCCGGCAATAGTCCAGCCCCAGTTGTTTCAGAACCTTCTTTTTGACCAGACCGCTAATAATGGGGATATTGAACAACAGCTTCTGTTTCTTCGGCGGCAATTTGGCGTTGACCCCGAGGTAGAACTTCATCCAAAGACGCGGGACCGAGAAAAACAGCGTCGGCCTTGCCCGCTGCAGGTCTTCCTGGAAGGTGTCCAGGGAATTGGCGAAGTAGAGATGAAAGCCGTAATACAGGGATTGTGTTTCAACCGCCGCCCGCTCTGCGACGTGCGCCAGGGGCAGATAGGAGAGCATCCGCTCGTTGGAGGACACGGGGAACAGCTGCTGCAGTCCGTCCGCCACCGAAATCATGGTTCTGAAACTGTGCATGACACCCTTCGGACGGCCGGTACTGCCAGAGGTGTAGACAATGGTAGCCAGATTGTCGGGGTCGGGCAGTTTGGGTTCCGCCGGCTCCTGGCCGGCGATGATGTCCAGCCATTTCGGCGTGTCGTCCCGTGGCGACATGGGCAGGGAAACAAGCGGCAGATCGTCCGGAATGTGGTTTTTGATGTCGTTCCAGCCGTCCGCAGTGCCGTCCAGTTTGCCCAGGAACAGGAGCTTTGCCTCACTATGCTCGAGAACATAGGCGGCGGTGTCACCGTTGAGGGTCGGGTAAAGCGGCACCGACACATGGCCCGCTGCCCAGATCGCCAGGTCGGCCAGAATCCAGTGGGCGCTGTTCTTGCCCAGAATACTGATGTTGCTGAGTTCCGGCAGCTGCAGGCTATTCAGGTAAGCCGCCATCCGGGAAACCTGGTCAGCGGCCTGCTTCCAGGTGATGTCTTCAACGCGGCCATCCGGGAAAGGCTGGGTAAGGTAAACGTTATCGGGGGTTTCCTCCGCCCAGTAATAAAGGCAATGGAGTGAGGTCTGCTTCCGGGGATCTACCGCCATAAACGGCTCCTTTTTGTTATTGTACTGAGTGTTTCAGGTTTTCAATTCCTCTCCATACTAGCGTCATTTCAGACCCGCTCAATAGCATTTAGTGCCCGCTCCATTGGCAAATTAATCCTCGACCGAGAACTGTTGCTCAAAAATTTTCGTAACATTTATCAAGTTTGAGCTACTGTGAAGAGTGTGAACCTAATTTTTCGAGCAAATTGGATATGGCCATGAGCAAACCAAAACGTTCGTTTTTGATCTTTCCCGCCTGGGGCATCATTCTTCTGGGCTCGGGTGCCTTTTTCTACAGTGCCTACGCAGGAATGCTGGGCGCCTGATCTGACCAGCACTAGCGGCGGAACCGGGTTTCGAGGACCACTGCAGAGTTGGTCCTCTCCACGCCTTCAAGATTGCCGATGTCATCCAGCACAGCGCTCAGCTCCTCAAGCGACCGGGCCTGGACGATGGCAATCAGGTCATACTCGCCGCTGACTGAGAACAGCTGCGCGACCTGGCTGATCCCCTCCAGCGCCGCATTGGTGCGTCCAGTGAGTTTCTGGAATACCTTGATCGACACATGAGCCTCGACCTGGCTGGCGGAAAATTCCCCTCCCAACTGCACCGAGTAGCCACGAATCACACCGCTGGCCTCCAGCCGGGCAATGCGGTTCTGTACCGTTGACCGCGACACATGCATGGCCTTCGCCAACTCCGTGATACTGGCGCGGGCATTCTGCCTGAGCAGCATTAACAGTTTCTGATCCTGCGAATTAATCATTTTGGGCAAAAATCCTTTCACTTTGTCTAGATTGTAGCCCATATCGATCAATATGCAGCTGCATTCTGGCGCGAAGGGCTTTCATACTGGTCCAAAACAACGCTCAGGACCTTCACCATGATCATTCGCCCGATAACGCCCGGGGATCTTGACCCACTGCTCGAGATCGCCACCGAATCCGGACCCGGGTTCACGTCACTGATGCCGGATCGCGATGCCCTGAGCCGGAAGATCGAACATTCTGTCGCCAGCTTCGCCCGGCCGGTCACTGAGCCCGGCGACGAATACTATCTTTTCGTGCTGGAGGACAGTTCAACGGGGGAAGTTATGGGCACCACCGGTATTGAAGCTGCCGCTGGCGTATCCCGCCCACTTGTTCATTTCCGCCGTAATGCCGTTATCCATCATGAGGAAGATCGTCAGAAACGTCACCCCGAGGAAAGCCTGACCAGATGCCGGCATTACACTGGCTGCACAGAGGTCTGTTCGCTGTACCTTCGCCCGAAATTTCGTCGTGCCAATGCAGGCAAGCTGCTCTCCCGGGTCCGCTTCGTGTTCATGGCCCTGCACCCGGAACGGTTCGCCGACAAGGTTATTGCAGAAATGCGTGGTGTTTCTGATGATACCGGCCAGTCTCCGTTCTGGGATTGGCTGAAGCATCAGGTCGCCGACCTGGATTTCATGTCGGCAACACAACTGGCCTGCTGTAGCCAGAGCGATTTTATTGAATCATTCATTCCTGCCACGCCGCTCTATACGCGGCAGATGACCAATGCGGCCAGGGCAGCTATCGGTCAGGTGCACAATGACACACGCCCGGCCAGGCATATGCTGGAACGGGAAGGTTTCCGTCACCGGGGTTTTGTGGATCTCCTGGATGGCGGGCCGACATTGGAGTGCCGAAAGGCGGATATCGTCAGTGTCCGCGACACCTTCATCGCCAGCGCCTGTGCTCGCCCGCGGACGGTAGGCCCTGAACGTGACAAGAGAGCCGCTCCTGAATCCGCTATAGTTGCCAATACCGCCTGCTCGGAATTCAGGGCCACCGTATCCGACCGGGCCTGGTGGGACCCCGAAGCCAACCGGGTGGTTGTAACAGACCAAGTGGCGAGAGACCTGAACCTGGGTGACAGAAGCCTGGCCGGCTGCCTGCCCCTTGACCACCAAAACGCACTGCCAGAGCCACGCCAACGGCCCGGCCACAACCCGGCTACTGAGGAGATTCGCTATGCACACTGATCCGGACGCGCTGTTTGCCAGACTCTGGGAGTCCTACCGCAAAGTAACCCCATCCGCCGAGCGCATTCATAAAATCCTGGGGGCCGAAGAGGGGCAGGCAATCGTCAACGACCACATTGCGCTTCGCACTTTCAATCTGGATCCGGTCCGGCTGGACGCTCTGGCTGAACATTTCCTCAGCCTCGGTTACAAACCGGGCGGTGAATACCATTTCGACGCCAAGAAACTGTATGCACGACACTATGAGCCCCCCTCCGAGGAGCTTCCCAAGGTTTTCATATCCGAACTGTTGGTTGAACAGTGTTCACCGGCATTACAATCCATCGTAAAAAATCTGGTTGCCCAGGTGCGGCCGGAGGCGGTTTCGGCCGATGACTTTCTTTATTCCGGACGCCACTGGGATGTCGATTACGACACTTACCGCAAACTTCTGGCCGAGAGTGAATACGCGGCCTGGATGGCCGCCTGGGGCTATCGCGCGAACCACTTCACCGTGAGCATCAATCATCTGGAGCAGTTCCGCTCAGTGCCAGACATCAACCAGCTGTTGAAAGATCACGGCTACACGGTGAATGCATCCGGCGGGGAGGTTAAGGGTTCACCGGAAGAGATGCTGGAGCAATCGTCTACCATGGCTGATCGGATACCCGTTGCCTTTTTCGACCAGACCGTGACCATACCCAGCTGTTTCTACGAGTTTGCCCTGCGGTATCCGAAACAGGATGGCCAACTCTACTCGGGATTTGTGGCAGCATCTGCCGACAAGATCTTCGAGAGCACCAACGTGGGTCGCTGATCTGGCAAACCGCGCATGATACTCAGGACCACCCCTGCTCCCCCAGCAGGGGAACAAACCGGACGGCGCCCAGATCTTCGGTTCTGAATTCATTATCAGCCAGTCGGGTAATGCGCATCAGTGCCTGGACCGAATGTTCAGACCCCACGGGTATAACCAGATGCCCACCAACAGCCAACTGGTGCTTTAACGATTCCGGAACCGCGGGCGCCCCCGCGGCTACGATAATGCCCTCGAAGGGCTGATGCTCTGGCCACCCCATCGTACCGTCACCACAGTGAACCTCGACATTACCAAAACCCTCCGAGGCCAGGGTTCGGGCTGCCCGCTCAGCCAGTTCCGGTATCCGCTCAATGCTGAACACCTGACCGGCAATGCACGCCATAACAGCCGCTGCATAGCCCGAGCCGGTACCAATATCCAGAACCGTTTCACCGCCCTTCAAATCCAGGGCTTCGGTCATCAATGCCACAATGTAGGGCTGCGAAATCGTTTGTCCCGCACCGATGGGTAGCGGGCCGTCATCGTAGGCACAGTCCTGCATATTTTTTGGAACGAACTTTTCCCGAGCCACCTGCCCCATGGCCTCAAGCACCTTGATTGAGCGGATTCCACGGGCACGAAGCTGGTAATCCACCATGGAAGCTCTCTGTGACTCAAAGCCATTACCCTGATTCATTGCCTCTCTTCCTTGCCATGCTCGGGTTGCTTACCCGCCGTTACAAAGCAGTAACCTTTTTACAACGGCGCACCCGGCATTATCTGACTACTTTTTAGTCACCGGCAAGATCAGATACAACCGCCGAACGCCAAAAACAAAAAACGGACAACGGGGACAAGATCCGGGAAACCCGTTGTCGAGGAGGAGAAATGTCGACATCCGTGAACCACCTCGACGAGCGCACGAGGGATTCCGCAGACCTGCTCGAAGGGATCATGCCCTCAGCCATCACCCTTGCCATGATGCTTCGTCACCGGAAAATGGCCGCGTGGCTGCGCACCGAATTTGACGGTTATCAGGACCTTGAAGCCGCACCGCCCTACCGCAGGCAACTGCATGGGCACATTGTCGCCAAGTCACCCCAGTATGGCTGGATCCCCGCACCGGTGGACGACCAGCAGAAAGAGGAGTTCGGATACCTGGATTTGCTCGAGGGAGTCAAAGCCCTGGAAAACGTCTGTGTAAACTGCAAGAAGGGCAACGGCAACCGGGTTCTGCTGGAAAAAGACGATATGGCCGTACTACAGAAACAGATCAACCTGACGGCTGAACTCGCCATCAATCTGAGCCGGGACGTGTACTGCCGCCTGCTCAGAACCGTGAGGGCGGCGATCTATCTCTGGACCCAGGAACTGATGGCCGAGGGCATTGCCGGCGAACACAACCACTACAGCCCGGACGAACGGGCCAAAGTGGCCCATCTCGATGACCCCGAGAAGTTCTGGCGGCGGGCAATGGAAGAGGTCGATAGTCTGCCGATTCCGGATGTGCGGGAGGTTGGATTCTTCGAGCGGGTATTCGGACGCGCAGGCTGAAGCCTGCCGCCCGGATCACCACAACACGCTGACCATTCCGACACTGCTTACCAGCAGAAGCACCGTTCCCAGCAGCCTGAAAAACACCGGCGTTTCGGCTCGCAGGATGCGGTCATGGGCGTAAAGCCCAATGACGTGCCCGACCGCGGCGCAGGGCAACAGCCAGAGGTGATGAACAAGCTGGAGATCGACACCGGCCCAGACAAAAGCAGCCATCTTGATCAGCACCAGGATGAACCAGAGCGCAAACAGTGTATCCCTGAGCTTCTCCTTGGGCAGGTGCTGAGCTGCAACTGCAATAATCAGGGGCGCACCAATCAGGGATGTGCCGCTGATGTAACCTCCCACCATCAGAAAAATCGCATCAACCGTCTTGCTGCCACTGCGAAACGGCCGATTGATGATGTACGACACGGAGTACAGCGCCACGATCACAAAAATGATGGCACTGAGTATGTCGGAGGGCATGGTGATCAGACCAAACACGCCAATCAGCTTGGGCACGATCATGATGCCGAGAATCCGCCACAGATACTGCCAGTCAACGGTGCCTGAGCCAGCCTCTCGGCGTTCTCCCGCCCCGGAGCGATTGTTCATCCAGATGGTCAACGACGAGAACACCAACAGGTGAACCGCGATGATGGGCAAAAAGACGAGCGGCTGGTCCAGCACCAGCAGCAAAAATGGCAGGGACAGGACGGCACCGCCAAACCCCAGCCCAGAGCGGACGAAACCACTCCAGACAAAAATGAGCGCAATCAGTAAGTACTGTAACAGCGAAAGCTCCGACATCGGCTCCCCGGTCAGGAAAAAGATCAGCGAATGTTACCTGCCCAGGGAGCAAGTCTGCGAAATTTTCTGGTTGATGAGAGCAAACGGCAAGGGTACCATCGAATAACTGTTCATATATACAGTATATGGTAACCCATGAAAACTCGCGCCACCGCCCTGAACCCCCACAACCGTTTCCAGCCGATTGTCACTGACCGTGAAGTCGACCCTGACTGGTATAACGATCCCGAAGACGATCTGAACCCCGATACCCTGGCCACGGAAGTCATTCAGGAAATCACCAAATCGATCATCAGCCGCAACACCTCACCGGATGTGCCTTTTGATCAGTCCGTTAACCCATACCGTGGATGCGAGCACGCCTGCATTTACTGTTTCGCCCGCCCTACCCACGCTTACTGGGACATGTCTCCGGGTCTGGACTTCGAAACCCGATTGATTGCCAAACCAAACGCTGCGGCGCGGCTGCGTGAAGAGCTCGACAAACCGGGTTACAAGGTTTCGCCCATTGCTTTGGGCGTGAACACCGACGCCTACCAGCCTCTTGAGCGTGACCAGAGAATTACCCGCCATATACTGGAAGTTCTGGCCGAGTATCGCCACCCCGTGTCCATCATTACCAAGGGCGCGCTCATTCTCCGGGACCTCGACCTGCTTGCCGGCCTCGCTTCCGAGGGCCTCTGCTCTGTGCGGATCAGCCTGACCAGTCTCAGTAACGACCTCAAGCGACGAATGGAACCCAGGACGGCCGCTCCGGCAACGCGACTGAAAATGATCAGGCAACTTTCGGAGGCCGGGATACCCACCGGCATTATCCTCGGCCCCGTCATCCCCTTCATCAACGATCACGAGATCGAGTCAATTCTTGAGGCCGCTGCCGAGGCCGGCGCAACCCGGGCCAGCTGGATTATGCTACGTTTGCCCCATGAGCTGGACGAACTGTTCCAGGATTGGCTACACCGGCATTTTCCGCAAAGAGCAGACCATGTGATGAGCAGGATGCGCGACCTGCGAGGTGGCAAGAGTTATGACGCTACCTTTGGCCGGAGAATGACCGGAACAGGCCCATACTCTGACCTGATTCGTCAACGGTTCACCACGAAGGCACGACGCCTGGGGCTGAACCTTCACGAGGAGGAGCCGTTGCGCACCGATCTTTTCCGGCGGCCGGGCGGGGAACAGATACCGCTGTGGTAGCCTTGTGCCAAAGGCCACCCATAGGAGTCACGATGAAATACATCCTGCTCGTGCTTTTCGGTTCACTGTTACTCTCCGGATGCCAGTCGTTGCCCCCTGCCGAGGAAGGCATGGAGTCAGACGCTGTTTTCCTCAGCGCCAGTCACTGCCTGAACGAGTATCTGGACGACCTGGACAAGGTTCATTATGGCCCCTGCCTGAAGGTCCTGAGCATCGATGGCGAAGAACCCGACATTCGGGAGGACGGTTTCATTGAGCTGCCGGCGAAAACAGCGCTGACCATCAGTGTCAGTTGCGTTTACCGTCACGCCGACGGAACCCCCATCCCGGCAACCATGGAAAACGCGGAATTTTCTGTGGCTGGCAGTACCTTTGCCAAGGCAGGCCAGCGCTGGTACCTGCATGCACACAAACAGGCCCGGCAGGTTGTTGGCTGTGAGCCAACCCTGTCGCGCTCGGTTCACCCAACCTATGACACGGATTAATTCTTACATGACCAACAAAGTCGATATCCACTACTGCACGGGTTGCCGCTGGCTTCTGCGCTCCGCCTGGATGGCACAGGAGCTGCTGACAACATTCGAAGGCGAAATCAGTGAACTGAGCCTGCACCCGGGAACTGGTGGCATTTTCGAAGTATGGGTTAATGACAATCGCATCTGGTCCCGCAAAGAAGACGGGGGCTTTCCGGAAATCACCAAGCTCAAGCAGCTGGTTCGGGACGAGATAGTTCCGGAACGGTCCCTCGGGCACTCCGACACGAAACCGTCGCCAGCGTCATGAGAGGGATATCACCCGGTCCGGAAAAACCGCTGTAGCTCCTTGATGACCTCCGCCGGAGCCTCCTCGGGCAGGAAGTGCCCGCAATCAAGAGCCCGACCCTCACTATCAGGGGCATAGTCACGCCATACCGACATAACGTCGTAGGTCCTATTCACAAAACCTTTTTCGCCCCAGAGCACCTGTAGGGGACAGCACACTTTTCTGCCGGCGTCTCTGTCTTGACGATCGTGAATCAGATCAATGCCAGCGGCCGCGCGGTAGTCTTCGCAGCTAGCGTGGATGGCCTCCGGTGCAGAGAAACAGCGAACGTACTCGGCCACAGCGGCGGGTTCGAAGTCTGCCCCGGACGCCGACCAGCGCCTGAGTTTCTCTCGAAGATAATAGTCCGGATCCAGACCGATCATATGCTCGGGTAATCCATCGGGCTGGATCAGGAAAAACCAGTGGTAGTAGCCCGTGGCGAAAGCCTGGTCCGTGTTCTCGAACATGTGCAGGGTGGGCGCGATATCCATGACGCAGGCCCGCTCCACCCGCTCCGGATAGTCCAGGCACAAACGATGGGTGACCCGGGCACCTCGATCATGACCGGCCACACTGAAATGCTGATGCCCCAATGCTTCCATCACAGCCACCATGTCCGCAGCCATCTGCCGCTTGCTGTAACTCCGATGCTCTGGATCGGAATCCGGTTTACTGCTATCACCGTAGCCACGAAGGTCCGGGCAGACAACGTTAAAATCCCCAGTCAGGGCCGTTGCCACCTTGTGCCACATCAGATGTGTCTGCGGGTAGCCATGCAAGAGCAGGAGGGGGTGTCCCGAGCCTGCGTGCGCAACGTTGATCCGGACGTCGTTGGCATCAACGGTCTGGTACTGGAACGGTTCAGGCAACCTCATCTGATCCCCCTGGCTTTGTGGTTGTTTTACCCATTGTCGCCCGGGCCAACGGAATTGCACCATACAACCAACAGACAATAATCCCGGCTGCTATGCTGACATCACAAGCCAACAGGAGCAGACATGACCTCTGACATCAGTATCGTCTGGCTGGGCACACTGGCCAGTCTCCTTGCCGGCCTGGCAACTGGGGTCGGCGCGCTGGCGATTTTTCTGGTTCGCACTATTACTCACAGACTCCAGGACGGCATGCTCGCGGCAGCGGCCGGTGTAATGCTCGCAGCGTCATTCTTCTCCCTCCTGCTCCCGGGACTGGAATACGGCGAGGAGATCACCGGCGCCACCTGGAGCTCAGCCCTGATTGTGATCTTTGGCCTGCTGTCTGGGGCGGCCGCCCTGCTCTACGTGCATCAAAAACTGCCTCATCAGCATTTTGAGTTGGGCCGGGAGGGACCTGACGCTTCCTATATACGGGGTATCTGGCTGTTTATTGTGGCGATCACTCTGCACAACTTTCCCGAGGGCATGGCTGTCGGAGTCGGTTTTGCGGGCGGGGATGTGAACAATGGCTATGTACTGGCCACCGGTATCGGACTTCAGAACATTCCTGAGGGCCTGGCCGTTGCCTTTTCCCTGCTGGCCATCGACTATTCCCGGATCAAGGCCTTCGGGGTTGCCTTACTGACCGGACTGGCTGAGCCACTGGGCGGCCTGTTCGGTGCAACCCTGGTCTGGCTGGCCGAGCCCCTCATGCCCTGGACCCTTGGCTTCGCCGCGGGCGCAATGCTGTTTATCATCAGCAACGAAATCATTCCGGAAACACACCACCGACAGTGGAAAATCATGTCCACCTTCTGCCTGTTGGGCGGCTTCGCGGTGATGATGTTTCTTGATGCCACGTTGGGCTAATCCATTCGTCCAACTCGGGGTGTATCTGCGGAGGATTTGCGTTAAAAAGAGGTCTCTAAAACAAAATAAAAACAAATCGGCGAAACATCATGAACCACAGAACCCGCTCACCGTCCGGCCGTTTCGACTATATTATCGTGGGTGCCGGCACCGCCGGCTGCCTGCTGGCCAACCGCTTGAGTGCCGACCCCGGCAACCGGGTACTGCTGATAGAGGCAGGCGGGAGGGACAACTACCACTGGATCCACATACCGGTCGGCTACCTCTACTGCATCGACAACCCTCGCACCGATTGGCGCTTTCGCACCGAGCCGGATCCGGGCCTGAATGGCCGGTCTCTGATCTACCCCCGGGGCAAAACCCTGGGCGGCTGCTCCAGCATCAACGGTATGCTCTACATTCGCGGCCAGGCCCGGGATTACGACCACTGGGCAAAGATCACCGGCGAGGAGGCATGGACCTGGGACAACTGCCTGCCCGACTTCATGCGCCATGAGGACCATTACCGTCTGGACGATGGTAGCGATGCCGACCCGGAACACCACAAGTATCACGGCCACGGCGGCGAGTGGCGAGTGGAGCACCAACGCCTGAAATGGAAAGTGCTCGAGGACTTCGCCACTGCCTGCGTGGAGGCGGGGATACCCCGTACCAGAGACTTCAACCGGGGCGATAACGAAGACGTAGACTACTTCGAAGTCAATCAGCGCTCGGGCTGGCGCTGGAACACCTCGAAGGCCTTCTTGCGAGGAGCGGAAAAACGGCCCAACCTGACCCTCTGGCATTCAACGCACGTGCTCGGCCTGGAAACGGAAACCTGTGGTTCTGGCCCACGCTGTACGGGCGTCCGTGTGGACCGGCCTGGCGAAGGCGAAATCGTTGCCAGGGCAGAGCGGGAAGTCATCTTGTCCGCCGGGGCCATCGGCTCACCACAATTGCTGCAACTATCCGGAATCGGCCCGGCCGATCTTCTCAGAGAGCATGGCATTGATGTGGTCGCCGACCTGCCCGGCATCGGCGAGAACCTGCAGGACCATCTGCAGATCCGGTCCATTTACAAGGTCAAAGGCGCCCCCACTCTGAACACGATGGCCAATTCACTGGTTGGCAAGGCCCGTATCGGTCTGGAGTACCTCCTCACCCGCTCCGGCCCCATGAGCATGGCGCCCTCACAGCTGTGTCTGTTCACCCGCAGCTCCGAGGAGTACCAGCACGCCAATATTGAATACCACGTTCAACCCCTGAGCCTGGACGCCTTCGGCCAACCACTGCACAGCTTCCCGGCCATCACTGCCAGCGTCTGCAACCTGAACCCCACCAGCCGGGGCACCGTGCGTATTCGCAGCAACGATCCAAAGCAGGCACCGGCCATCGCCCCCAATTACCTGAGCACACCGGAAGACCGGAAAGTGGCGGCGGATTCCCTGAGGGTCACCCGGCGGATTGCAGAACAACCCGCTTTCATGCAGTACCAGCCCGAGGAATTCAAACCCGGCCTGGAGTACCAGACCGACGACGAACTCGCCAAACTCGCCGGGGATATTGGCACCACGATCTTTCATCCGGTGGGCACCACCCGTATGGGGCGTGCCGATGATGAACTGGCGGTGGTGGACCCGCACCTGAGGGTCCGGGGCGTGGGCGGCCTGCGCGTGGTGGACGCGGGCGTGATGCCAACCATCACCAGCGGCAATACCAACTCCCCAACCCTGATGATTGCGGAAAAGGCCGCCCGCTGGATTCTGGCCGGTGATTGAGCATTGAACTGGTTGCAGTTTCCAGGTTTCTACGTGCGGGCAGGCTGCTAGAATCGGCAGCCTGTTTCATTTGTAGAGGACGGATCCACCATGACGCTTGCCACCTGGTTGGCTGTTGTCACTATCTGTATTCTGGGCGCCATGTCACCCGGCCCGTCGCTGGCACTGGTGCTCAAGCAGACACTTACCGGCGGTCGCCGCAACGGCGTGATCACCGCCCTTACCCATGGCATCGGTGTCGGCATCTATGCCTTCCTGAGCATCCTCGGGCTGGCCGCCATCATTACCGCCTCGCCGACGGCCTTTTCAGTCCTGCAGTGGGGCGGCGCCCTTTACCTGGCCTGGTTGGGGGTGAAAGGACTGATGGCAAAGCGGCCGTCGGATGACGAACTGCCCGAGCCGCCCACCACCAAAAGCGCAGCCCGCGACGGTTTTCTGATCGCCTTCTTCAACCCGAAAATCGCCGTGTTCTTCCTGGCTCTGTTCAGCCAGGTCGTCGGCACCGACACCAGCCTGATGGCCAAATTCGGCTACGCGGCAACGGCACTGGTTATCGATACCAGCTGGTATCTGATCGTCGCCTGGCTGTTCTCCAACCCCAAGTGGCTGAGCCTGCTCAGGCAGAAAGCCGTCTGGTTCGAGCGAATCTTTGGCGCCATTCTCCTTGGCCTGGCAGGACGCCTGGTGCTCGGCATTCTGAACGGGAAATAGGCTCACTCCGCCAGTTGGACGATCTCATCGTATTTACGAATCAGGACTACCCGCTCGGCGGCCGGTTCTGACGCCAGACTGCACGCCTCATTGACCATGGCATCGGCCACCGTGCTCGCCTCAATGCCTCGATACTTGTCCAGAGGGCCAAGCAACAGACGGTTGACCAGGGGCATGGCCTTTATGCCCAGCGCCTCTGCGGTGCGCTGCTCTTTCCGGTCACCCAGCAACAGACTGGGGTGATAGAGGGACAGGTAGGGGTAGTCGAGGCCTTTCAGGGCATCTTCAAGCTCGCCCTTGACCCGATTATAAAAAATGGTCGAAGAAGATGAGGCACCAATGGCGGACATCAGAATAAACGCCCGCACACCATAGAAACGGCCAAGCTCCCCCGCTTTCAGGGGATAACCCAGATCCACCTTGCGGAACTGCTCCTGTGAGCCGGCCTTTTTGATGGTAGTTCCCAGGCAGCAGATGATGACATCAACATCGAACAGCTCGGCGTGATCCTCCAGTTTATCGAAATCGATCTCATGCTGGGCCAGCTTGTCATGCAGAGTCGGCAGTTTATGCCGTACCAGCGCCACAACCTGTGATACCTCATCCCTGCCCAGCAAACCCTGCAGCACCTTGCCACCGGTCAAACCGGTAGCACCCAGCAACATTACCCTCATAACACCCCTTCCTCCGAGACACCTGCGTCCATAGTACCAAACGACCAATGCATGCGCTTATTGAACGGCGAACCGAATGGCAATGGCTGAGATTTGCTAATTTTCACGTTTTCCCGGTAGGGCCTATTGCCAGATCTGATCCACTCGCACTCACCGTATAATTGACTATTATCAAGTCAAGCAGCGCGTTACAACTGAGGCAGATTCCATGGTGGAACGCTTGCCACACCCGGATGGTTTCCGGCTGGTCCTGACACCCAACCGTTCCCTCAGCTGGCATGGCAATGTCAGAATCTGGGCAGCCCTGTTTGTCCTCTCAGCCCTGATAGCCACCGGCTTCACGCTTATGGGCGCCTGGGTGATCATTCCGTTTGCTGGCCTGGAGCTTATTGCCCTTGCCTGCGGTATCTACCTCACCTCCCGTGAATGCCAGCGGCAGGAGGTGCTGTCCATCGACAATGACGACATTCATCTGGAGAAAGGCAGAAAGCGCAAGCAGGCGGAATGGACCCTACCGACCCGTTATGCAAGGCTCCGGGTGGATTCACCACCCCACCCCTTCACACCGGCCAGACTGTCCCTTACCCACCGGGATACCGAGGTCTCGATTGGCGGTTTCCTGAACATTGAGGACACAGAGAAGCTCATCGGCCTGCTCGAACAAAGGGGACTGCTGATCGAACGCAAAGAGCCCGATCCGCAGATCGGGCTCTGGTTCTGAGAAGTCGTTGCTACGTGAGTCTACAGGCAAACACTATTCGTAGCGCGCCACAATCCTGTCAATTTCTCCGGCAGCACGTGCCTCGTCCAGCGCGTTCTGGAGCTCCTCAATCACCGCCGGATCGGTGTTGTTACTAAACGCCAGGTACATGGGCGTCTCCCGAAAAACCAGTACAGACTGCAACCCGGTAATGCCGTGTTCTTCTTCTGCCACCAGGGGGCCTACCAGGCCATCTGTCACCCAGAGATCTGCCTGCCCCAAAGTGAGGCGCCGAGTGTTCACATCGCCGGAAACACCCATGATCACGTTGAATCCCTTATCAACCAGATAATCGGACATCACATCGCCCTTGTAACCAGCAATTCTCAGGTCTTTGGCCTCTTCCAGTGAATTCAGCGTGATGTCGGAGTCCGGCGCGGCGAACAACGTCCACTTGATTGATGCCAGAGGCCCGACCCACTGGAACTGATCTTCCCGCTCATCAGTGCGCGCCGTGCAGAAAAGGCCATGATTTTCACGATCCTGAACCCAGTTATAGGCATAGCTCCAGTCCCGCATCTTCATGACATAGTCATAGTCGACCCGGGAAAGCATCGCTTTGACCATGTCGGTACAAATGCCAGTGATGTCATCCTCGCTATGGGCAAACCCCTTACCCGATTCAGAGGCATTGTAGGGAGGGTAGTTCTCAGTAAAGATATATAGACGCTCAGCTGCGAGAGCAGCCTGGCCAACAGCCGAGAGGGTGAGCGCGATGATGCCGGTTTTAACGCCTTTGATTACCTTAGAGGAGACCGATGCAGTTTCAGTGGGCATTCTCTAGTCCTTTTCGACGATTCAGTTGGAACGGGAGTCAAGCGGCCGCCATGAGTTAACCAATAACCAGGAACATGGTTGCATAAGCGACACTTTGGTGTTTAATGTCAGCCATTGTGGTTGATTATGCCAGCAAATCCCATGATTGCGCTTCCTGCCGAAAAAGTCAGTGACAAAACGTATCTGGATGCGGGTCAACGGCTCAGATATCGGCCGGAATGCCACGTTCACCGTCCGGTGCCGCTCTGGTGCTGACAACCCTTGCGCCGACCACTCGCAGGCTGCCATGTTTGCAGGATACGTCCAGTGGAGTTCGGGAGACCACATCGCCGTCGGCAGTAACCGTCTTCGGTTTTCCGGTGTGTACGGAGCAGCGTTCACCCTTGAGGTGAACCAGAGTACTGGTACGTCGCGGTGCCTGCCTGTTCAGTCGAACCATCAGAAAGGTGAATAACAGCTGGAGTAGGGGCCTTGGCCTGACAGCGATTACATTCAGTTGGCCATCGTTGGCCGATGCTTCGGGGATTTCGTTACCGCCTCCGAAAAACGCGCCACTGGCCACTGCGATGGAAAGCCAGCGCCCCTTCACGACGCCCGGGCCACACCGGATGGTTGCCCTGAAACCTCGCCTGGCATTTAACCAACGCAGCAATTCGACAACGTAGCTGAAACGCCCCAGGATTTTCTTCTCGGTCCCGGGGGACTGGCGCGCAGGTAAGGTACCCATGCCAACATGGGCGACATTCAGGAAAATACCATCACCATAGTCTGCCACATCAACCGTTTGCGTGACGCCCCTGGCAATCAGCTCGCACAGGGCTTGCGGCTGGTGTGGAAGCCCGAGATTCCTTGAAAAGTCGTTCGCCGTGCCGGAGGGCAGAATGGCCAGCGTGGCGCCTTTTTCCCGGCAGATTGCAGCGGCCCGGTTGACCGAGCCATCGCCGCCCGCAACGATAACCGTGTCGCGGACACTCAGATTCCCGGTCCAGTCGACCTCTTCAAAGTCGCGACACAGGGGATCGTGGATACCCGCGGTTGCAAGATGGTCCAGCCAGAAGTCCCGGCCACGCTCACCATCACCTGCCCTGGAATTGCAAATCAGCCAATAGGTCATTGCGCTTGTCTCCGTTCCATCGCTACAGCACAATTCTTACAACCATTCCCTCACAATAATGAACAACAAGGCAAGCGCCATGGACTTTGTCAGAACCCCGGAAACACGGTTTGATCGATTGCTTGATTACCCGTTTGACCCCCATTACCTGGAGGTGAACGGTCTGCGAATGCATTACGTGGATGAGGGCCCCACCGAGGCAAACCCCATCCTGATGATGCACGGAGAGCCCTCATGGTCCTACCTGTACCGTCACATGATCCCCATATGCGCGGCGGCCGGCCACAGGGTTGTCGCACCGGACCTGATCGGTTTCGGTAAATCCGACAAACCCACGGCTATCGATGACTATTCCTACCAGCAGCACATGGACTGGATGCAGTCGTTCCTGGATCAGCTTGGGCTCACCAACATTACTCTGGTATGCCAGGATTGGGGCTCATTACTGGGGCTGCGGCTGGCAGCCGAGAATCCCGACCGGTTCCGGGCCATTGTGGTGGGCAATGGCATGCTGCCTACCGGCGATCAGAAAGCACCACCGGCGTTCAAGATCTGGAAAAACTTCGCGCTGCACAGCCCCTGGTTCCCCATTGCGCGGATTATCAACACTGGCTCTTTCCGCAAGCTGGGTCCCGACGAAATACGCGCCTATGATGCGCCCTTCCCCGGCAAGAAATACAAGGCTGGCGCCCGGGCCTTCCCCCGCCTGGTGCCAATGCAGCCCAACGACCCGGCCAGCGAGGCCAATCGGAACGCCTGGAAAATACTTGAACGGTGGGAAAAACCGTTTCTGACCACATTCAGCAACGGTGATCCGATTACCCGGGGCGGGGATGCGTATATGCAGAAGCGGATCCCGGGAGCCAAAGACCAGCCCCACGTAACCCTCAAGGGTGGCCATTTTCTCCAGGAGGATTCGCCAGTGCCCTTTGCCCAGGCAATCAATCGCCTGCTCGCCACCCTCGCCTGAGTATTTCAGTCCAGAAGCCTGCAGCCTCAGTCCTGGCCTACCGCCACCCTGGGTCGGTAGTGCCAGGATGACCAGCTATAGAGGCCCAGAGCGATCCAGATCACCACAAAGCTGGTCAGCTGGATATCGCTCAGCGGTTCCCCGAAAACCAGCAGGGCAATAAAAAACTGCAGGGTCGGGTTGATATACATCAGGAACCCCACGGTTGCCAACCGCAGGCGCCGGGCAGCGCCGGCAAACAGGAGCAACGGGATGGCCGTCACGATGCCGCTGGCCATCAGCAAAGCACCAAGGTAAGCGCTACCACCAAAGTGGGACATGCCCTCAGTGGCAAGCCAGCCAAAGGTAAGCAGGCCGACCGGGAGCAGCAACAGAGTCTCGACGAATAGCCCGGACAACCCATCCAGCATGACCTGTTTTCGAACCAGGCCGTAGGTGCCAAAACTCATGGCCAGGGCCAGAGAAATCCACGGCAGCTCACCGAGAAGCGCCAACTGTATCAGGATTCCGATACCTGCTAGCACCACGGCTGCCATCTGCCATGCCCCCATACGCTCACGAAGGACAAGCATGCCCAGAGCAACATTGACCAACGGCGTCAGGAAATAGCCCAGACTGGCCTGCAGCACGTGACGGGTTTCCACGGCATAAATGTAGATACCCCAGTTGGCGGCGATGAGTAACGCACAGGCAAGTACTCGCCAGAGCTGGGACGGGTTTGCCAGCGCCGCCCGAACCGCAGGCCACCGCCGCAAGCCACTGATGACAAGGGCCAGAAACACGCAGGACCAGATAATCCGGTGAATCAGGATTTCAAACGCCGGAACGCCTTCGAACAGGGCAAAGAAAAGAGGAAAGCAGCCCCAGATGGTATAGGCGCCCAAACCATACCAGACGCCCTTGGTTACTTCTGTCATTTGCCCACCATCCCGGGACCCGTTGTGCTACGCGGCTTTTTTCTGGGTGACCACCAGGGCCACACCAACAATAGCGATCACGCCTCCCGTCATGGCTAACCCACCGAGGCGCTCATCAAACAGCAGGTACGCTTCCAGCGCGGTAACCGGCGGCACCAGATAGAACAGGCTGGCGACCTGGGAAGCAGCTCCCTGGCGAATCAGCCACATCAACAGCAGGACGGCGCCGATGGATAACCCGACGACAAGCCAGGCCATGGACAGCTGCAGCTGCAGACTCCACTCGACTTCCCTCGTTTCCAGGGCAAAGGCTCCGAGCGCAAACAAGGCGGCCGCTGCCGAAAACTGAATCAGGGAGCCCGCCACCAGATCCGCGTTGGTGCCGTAGCGTTTCTGGTAGACAGTTCCCAGGGATATGCCGGCGAGGGCGAACACGGCCCACAGCAGACTCCAGGGTGAGAACATTGAGTCTGAGCCGTTGCCGCCGAATTTCTCAAGTAGCACCAGAGCAACACCGATGAGGCCGAGCGCAAGTCCGACCCACTGGCGGCCACTGACGGACTCCTTGAGGAAGGCCACGGCTGCAGCTGCGGTCACAAGCGGCTGCAAGCCAACGATCAGGGAAACAATCCCGGACGCCATACCGTCCTGGATCGCGTAGTAGACCCCGCCCAGGTAGCAGCCATGTACCAGTAGGCCCGTGACCGCCAGATGACCGGCGCCGCGCCAGCCCGGCCAGCGGGTTTTCATGATCCAGGCAAGGCCCGCCAGCAATACCAGCGTCAACAGCATGCGGATCAGTAGCAGCGTAAACGGCTCTGCGAACGGCAGGCCGTACTTGGCGCCTATAAAGCCGGTGCTCCAGAGCCAGACGAACAGCGCGGGCACGAAGAATGAGAAAAACAGTGAGCGCATGGACCCCAACCGGATTCAATGTATTTGTCAGTCAGCTTACTTTATAAGTTAGCACGCAAACAAAACAGATACAGAGAACCGGTTTCGCAGCCAGCACAGTTGGTCAGGCGGCATTCTCTGCCACCCTCACCTCGATTTCAGGTTCGGCATCATGCCAGCGGCCCTCCCAGGTTACTTCAGGCACCTCACCCGGCTGTGGCGTAATGGTGATGGAAATGGTTCCGAAACTGGTTGGCGCGGGGCCGAAGCGGATGGGTTTGTCCTGTTCCAGCCAGCGAGGGGGAATGCCCCCACAGAGAATCAGGCTATCGCCCTCCTCCCTGACAAAACAGTTGCGCACCATCAGCACCCACTCGGCCGATGCCCAGACATGGTGTCCGTCCCCCATACAACCACCGCCGGTTGCGGGGTGAATAGCTTCTGGCCACTGGCCCGTGGGTGATGCCAGCCCGGCGACAGCATCGACAAGCTCGAGAAAACGGGGATCCCCGGCCCGCAACAACACCTGAGCCACATGCAGTGTCAGGTAGGCATTGAGCCCAGAGTGAATCATGTCCTGGTAAAACGCGCCTTTCACAAAGCACTTCTGTAGCAGAAACTCGACACAATCCAGCAATCTCGGATCATCCGGTTTGCACAACTGGGTGGGATACCCAATTGCCAGAGAACCAATGGCACCGGCATCCAGCCGTCGATAGGGTGAGGCCGGCATCCCCGGCCGTTTCAGCCGTTGTTCACAGGTCGCCAGGCTCCGGTCGACAGTCTGGGAAAATTCCAGGGCACCGGCACCAAAATGCTCGCTGCTTTCCCGGTCAGTGGGTTCGAGCATTGCCTCGGCAGCCTTGAGACCGGCAATTCCCCAGAAATCGTCCCAATAATAATAATCATTGGGGCCCAGGTGCTCGGCACTGAAGCCCGCAGGCAACAACCCCGCGTGGGGCTGGCCGGTGGTGTCACTCAGACGCTTGTTCTCTATCCAGCGAGCGCCCTTACGGACCGGTTCTTGCCATTCCGAAGGAAGAGGCCGGCCTGTGAGTTCATAAAAGCGCCGAAGAATCCAAAGCACTTCCCCATTTGCATCCCACTCTCCTTCCTGGGAACGGAAGTAGCCGTTCCTCAACTGCCGGTCGGGAAACTGGTACAGCGCACGTTCGGCACGATCTGTCAGGCCGGCACAAAGCAAGGCATGGATAATGAACGCCGCATCGCGAAACCAGAAGCGCTTGTAGGTATATGGCCCGGGATATACGTCCTCCGGAGAATGCAGCACCAGCGAATGAAGTGCTGCGTCATAGAGGAACTGCCAGGTTTCATCGGGGCACTCCAGCCGGGCATGCCCCCTCAGGGACTCGGCCCAGCCGTCGGAACGGATGACAGATGCCAAATCATCCTTAAGTGGCACCCTTACCGTCAGCTCCGACTCTTCCCCTGCCTGAAGTTTGAACAAGGCCGCCGCCGTGACCATGCCCACATCACACTGGCCCTCGCTCTGGGCTTCCCTGTCCTGCAAATGAATGCGAACGTCGCCCTGTCGGTAGTCGGAAACATGATGTTCCTCAGCCGGCCGGCTGAAGAAGACGGCCTGCTTGCCATCCACAGTCCAGGCATCCCGTTGGTCTGACAGCCGAACCTTGTTGATAAAGCTGATGCCCTCCGGGTTGGCGGGACGCAAGGATATCACCAGCGAGCCGGACGTCTGTGACCGCGCTGTCACAACCATCTCGCAAACCGGGCGGCCATTGTCCACCACCACCCGGGAACGACTGGTCAGGGCAAGCCCATCCAGCTCTGACTCCGTGACCACACAGGGACCATCCCCAAGCTCCTGTCGCTGCACGGCCGTTTTGCTGCGAGACGGTATGAGGCATCGGCCATCATCTGCCAGTACCCAGGCGTCCAGTGACCAGCCATCATGGAAAGGCGTCAACAAGCCTCGGGGATCCACAACCGGCAGTTCATCCACATCGGGCTGCCCGATCGCTGTCCAGTTTCGGTTACTCAGGTTGATGTGGGTGATCGAAAACGCCCGGGGAATAAAGGCAACGTCCCCGGGATCAAACTGGCGCTCAACCCAGTAGGGCCAGACCCAATCCAGGTTGTGCTGGATGACCCGACTATTGATCAGCCCCCGCGCGTGAAATACCACGCCGGCCCTGAGCAGCTCGATCGGCTCCCCGACCTCCGAAGGCTGGGCAAAACTGTGCAGCTTTCCCAGAAGCGCGATCGGATCCAGGAAACCATGGCGGTGGGCCATGCGCTTTACCAGATACCGCCAGGGCAACCACTTCATCCAGCTCATTGGCCTGTCTCCTGTTCTGTTGGTTCGGTCTCGACTTTGTAACGGGCCAGTGCCCGCCGGGCGAGTCGGTTGAGAAACACCACTGCCAGTACAGTGCCTACGAAACCGGCGCCGTAGATGGCCCATTCAAGCGGTGTTCGACCGGTTTCCCGAACGCCAAGGGTGGACAGATCAGCCGCCAGCGACCCCAGATAAACGTTATGAAGCGAGAAAGGGATGATCCCCAGGAAAGTGCCCGCTACAAAGCCACCAAACGAAAAGTTGGTCAGGCCGAACAGAAAATTGGACAGCTTGCCCGGAAAGAAAGGAATCAAACGGGTAAGTAGCACGATTTTCCAGCCGTGGGGCGCCATTTCGTTGCTTACCACAGACAATCTCGCACGGCTGCGGATATATACATGGGCATGCTCGCCCAGAAAATGCCGGGCAATCAGAAAGGCAATGGCCGAGCCCAGGGTAGTCCCCACCACCACATAAGCCGTGCCCTCGAGCACGCCAAACACAAAGCCAGCACCCGTCGTCAGTAGCACGCCCGGCAGCAGAAGCACCATGGCGATGGCCATGATACCGATGAACAGGAAAGCCGCCCACGCACCCTGGGTATCAAACCAGCGCAACAGGTCAACGACCTGCTGATGAACCCCGAACGCATAGAGCAGACCAACAATCAGCCCGACTCCGGCAATACTTCCGCCCATCCAGAGGACGGGCGATTTCTTCCAGTTGCTCATTACCCTACCCTAACGCGGGAAGGCGCCGGGTCTCAAAGTTTATGGGCACCCTCCTCACAGGATTCAGGGGCTACTGAGTATCGACTGGAGCTTCTGGGTCAGCTCTACGGCCTCTGCGCCCAAGGGGGTAAGATAGCCGCCATCTTTCTGGCTGATCAGCCCCTTGGCGTGCAGGCTTTCAGCGGCCCTCACGGTTTCCGGTGCCGCCGAGTGGGCATGAACCTTAAGCCCCTCCTGATTCGAGGTCGAGGGAAACTGACCCAGGAGATTGAGTTCCGCAAGGTGATCAACAGAGAATGGCATGGGATTTCCTCGTATTATGGTCGGGGTTTTACACTCAGCATAGCCGATTCACACCATGAAGCTTTCCCGGATTCTCAGCAACCGAAATAACATCAGTCGGCGCCAGGCCAATTTCATGATCGCCTCTGGCCGGGTGGTCGTGAACAATGCCACCTGCAGGGATCCGGCTGCCGACGTGGATCGGTTTTCAAACGTTGTGTTGGACGGAGAGATCCTTCAGCAAGCTGAGCCCTGTCATTACCTCATGCTCCATAAACCCGCGGGCTTTTTGAGTGCGACATTCGATGACACACACCGAACCGTCATGGAGCTGATCGCCCCGAAACTTCGACCGGATCTTCACATTGCCGGAAGGCTCGACCGTGCCAGTACCGGGCTGCTGATCCTCACCAACGATGGCCGATGGTCCCGGCAACTTACAGAACCCCGAATCAAAATCCCCAAGGTGTATCGTGTAAGCACCGCCCATCCAATTTCCCCGGAGACCTGCCAGCGATTCGCCGAAGGCATCTGGTTTGAATTCGAGCAACTGACCACGTCACCCGCGCTTCTGGACATTCTGGCCCCCCACGAGGCGAGAGTAACCATCTACGAGGGCCGCTATCATCAGGTGAAACGGATGTTTCACGCCGTCGGCAACCGCGTGACGGCGCTACACCGGGAACGCATGGGGAAGATACTCCTGGACCAAAGTCTCTGCGAGGGCGAGTATCGGGCCCTGACCAGCGATGAACTCGATATCACAGTTGATTGATCTGGCTCAGCGCGCCTGCGGCCCCATGAACTATGCTGTTCTTGACGCAATTCCTGGAAACACGGACGATTCATGCCAATGGCGAACCAGACAAGCACGCTTTATCCCCGGCCACTGCGCCATCTGAGCAGCTACCTTTCGGGACTGGTGCAAGGAAAACTCTGGCTGAAGGTCCTGATCGGCATGTTCCTTGGGCTGGTAACAGGAACCCTTCTGGGCCCCTCAGTCGGGCTTGTGGAGCCCGAAACAGGTACCCTGATTGGTAACTGGCTCGCCTTCCCGGGGCAATTGTTCCTTGCCACCATACAAATGATCGTGATTCCCCTGGTAATTGCCTCGGTGGTGCGCGGGCTCGCGGCCAGCGAAGACCTGGATCAGTTGCGCAAGCTGGGGCTGAGAGTTACCGGTTTCTTTGTGATAACCACCGCTATCGCCGCATCGATTGGCCTCTGGATCGGCAACCTTATCAACCCGGGACGAATGATGTCTGGCCTGGCAGCGCCTGCGGCATCCGGAGAAAACAACGTCCCCGTTGCCTCCATGCCCGGTGTGGACGAACTCCCCAAAACCCTGATCGGACTCCTGCCCGGCAACCCTCTCGATGCCATGGTTGAGGGCCAGATGCTTCAGGTGGTGATCTTTTCCATCATAATTGGTATTGCCCTGGTTAGTATGGCCCCGGAAAAATCCCGGCCAATGCTGGATTTGCTCGATTCGCTGCAGCAAATCTGTATGACCGTCGTGCGCTGGGCCATGCGACTGGCCCCCATTGCCGTGTTTGGCCTTATGGCCCAACTGACAACCACCCTCGGGTTTCGGGCAATGCTGGGTATGGCCTCCTATGTGGCAACTGTCATTGCCGGGCTGCTGGTACTGCTTGGGTTCTACATGCTGATACTGAAATTCCTGGCGGGCCAGTCTCCCCTGCGCTTTCTGAAAGACAGCCGGGACGTATTGCTGCTCGCTTTTTCAACATCCAGTTCCGCGGCTGTCATGCCCCTGTCCATTCGAACCGCAGAAGACAAGCTGGGTGTCCGGCCGTCGGTCTCCCAGTTTGTCATTCCACTCGGCGCTACCATCAACATGAACGGCACGGCACTCTATCAGGCTGTCGCGACCATCTTTCTGGCGCAGGTTTACGGTATTGACCTCAGCATGGGTAGCATGGCGCTGGTGGTGGCGATGGCGGTCGGGGCGTCTATCGGCTCTCCGGCCACGCCCGGGGTAGGCATCGTCATCCTGGCCATGGTGTTGCAGACGGTGGGCATTCCGCCCAGCGGTATTGCTCTGATTATGGGTGTGGATCGAATTCTGGATATGTGCCGTACCGCTATCAACGTCACGGGCGATCTGGTCACTTGCCGTTTGATGGAGAACTGGTCGGGGAAGAGGCTGCCTGACGAACCGCTCCCCAAGGAGCCCTAGTAACATTGGGACACCGGCCGCGAACCGGAATTTGAAGTGGAATCCAGTGAGAACTCACGGCTGATCTGAAAAGAGGCGCTCTACCACCGCCTCACAGACCTGATCCTGATTCAGGCCGGCGCCTTTAACGCTCAGATCCGCATACCGGGAATACAAGTCGAACCTTTCTTCGAACAGCGCCTGGAGTGACTGATCCGGCCTCCTGGAAATACCTCGCATACTGTGGTCACCGATGCGTTCGATAACCAGATCAAGCGGAATGTCGAGGAAAATCACGGTACCGTTGCTTTTGAGGTGTTCCATGGCACGGGCACTATAGACCGCGCTGCCCCCGGTGCTTATAACCTTGTGCGTTACGTCAAGCTTCAGAAGCACCTGTTCTTCAATTTGTCTCAGGGCTTCGTAGCCGTCCTGGTCTACAATAGCCTGGAGGGTGCGGCCGGCTTCTTCCTGGATCAGCAGATCGGTATCGACAAACCCCAGGCCCAGGCGTTTGGCCAGCAGAACACCCACCGTGCTCTTGCCACTGCCGGGCATACCAATGAGAACGAGGTTTCCTGGGTCGGTCTGATTAGACATGATGCTTGTGAGTGACCTCTCTGGAGAATGAGAACTGGCCGACAATAAAGGCAGAACGTAACATTTTTACGACAGAGCGCGCGCTTTATTCCGCCGTACAAGCCCGTATAATCCGGGAAAAGCGGCTTTTGGCGATCCCCTCAAGCCGGCCATTGGTGACACTTTTCGCGAGTGAGTAATGACTATCGGCAGATCACCACTGATCCCATCCATCGCAGCTCTTTTGTTTGCTCTGTCGGCACCCACCCTGGCGGACAGCATCAAGCGTATTGTGCATCCGGATGGGACCGTCGAGTACACCAACGTAAAGAGTGCAAGCCAGCCCCGGGCATCCACCGGCAACGATACGGTCTACCGTTATACCAATGACGACGGTGTCGTCGCTTACAGCAGCGTCCAGCCTGCCAGTGCGGAGTTCGAAGTTATCCGGTTCCACTGCTACGCCTGCGACCCGGAGTCCAGCGTAGACTGGCGCAAAACACCGCTTTTCACCAAACCATACCACTCCGAGATCCAGACCGCGGCACAAGAATACGGCGTGGATCCCGCGCTCGTGCGCGCGGTTATCCACGCGGAGTCCGCTTTCAATGAAAAAGCCCTTTCTCCGGTGGGCGCACAAGGGCTGATGCAACTGATGCCGGGTACGGCTGAAGAGCTGGGAGTGCGTAATGCGCTGGCTGCCGCCGAGAATATCCGTGGCGGCGTCCATTATCTGGCCAAGATGCTTGACCGATTCAATGGAGACATCCGGTTGGCCACCGCCGCCTACAACGCCGGCCCCGGCGCCGTCAGCCGATACCGGGGCGTGCCGCCCTACGCCGAAACAAAGGCCTATGTTGAAAGGGTTGGCATCCTTCACGAGCGTTACGCTGCGTTGTAACAGGGCCAGACGACTGCGGTTTCACCATTCTCTGAAAACAGCCGCGCCCGGTATCAGGGCAAACTGATACCGGGCGCGGCTGTAACGGATTGCCTCCGCTTATTCGGAAGCGGCAATCAGGCTGGCGTTGCCGCCCGCTGCGGTCGTATCGACACACAGGTGACGCTCGATCACGTACCGCTGATCCAGTGTGTGCTCGGTAATCAGTGGCAGCAACGCACCGTCACGCTTCGCCAGCGCCTCACGGTATTCCTTGAGCAGCGACTGAACACCACAGCTAACCACCGCTTCGAAACCGTCGACCGTCGCGAGAGCGTCAGGCTCCAGAAGACCCTCTGCGCCAGTGATCGGCAACCCGGCCTTGGCAGCCTTGTCGACCGTATCCTGAGTACCCGGCGCAATCACCACCACTTTGTTGCCCTGGGACAACGCTGTGCCGGCCTGCTCCAGGGCGGTTTCCTTATCCGGTCCCAGGCAGAGCACAACGCCACGGGCATGGTTGGACAGACGGTTGGTCTCGCCTGTTGGCCCCGGCAACTCCTCCACATGAGCGTCCAGAGGCGCTGGAACGTCCCCGAAAATGGGCTTGAGTGCTTCCATACGGGCTTCTGGCTTCGGCGAGTTCAGTTTGTCCAACTGGCCGATCAGCTTCTGCAGCTGCTTGGCATCCACCTTCTTCGCGCTGGAATCCGCTTCCCGCTCGACCGTTTCACCTTTCAGGAAACGACGAACATACTGTGGACCGCCAGCCTTAGGCCCGGTGCCCGAGAGGCCTTCACCACCGAAAGGCTGGGAGCCCACGATTGCGCCGATCTGGTTTCGGTTCACATAGGTGTTACCCACCTTGATACGGCTGGTAATACGCTCAACCCGCCGATCAACACGGCTGTGGATACCAAAGGTCAAGCCGTAGCCCTTCGCGTTGATGTCATCCACCACCTTGTCGATGTTTTTCGCGTCGAACGTGGCCACATGCAGTACCGGGCCGAAGATTTCCTCTTCAAGCTCTTCGATACCGCTAACGCTGAGAACCGCCGGCGAAACAAACAACCCTTTCTCGGGGACCTTCAGCTTCTTCAGGAGCTTGCCATTGCGCTCGAATTTCTCGCAATGATCAACGATCTTCTTGCGGGCGTTTTCATCGATCACCGGCCCCACATCGGTGGACAGCAGCCAGGGATCACCGATGCCCAATTCTTCCATGGCGCCATACAGCATTTCCAGAAGACCGTCAGCAATGTCTTTCTGCACATAGAGCATGCGCAGGGCAGAACAGCGTTGGCCGGCGCTCTGGAAAGAAGAGGCGAGCACATCGCGAACCACCTGCTCTGGAAGTGCCGTGGAATCCACAATCATGGCGTTCAGGCCGCCAGTTTCTGCCACCAGCGGCGCATCTGGCGCCATATTTTCGGTCATTACCTTGTTGATGCGCTGAGCGGTGGCGGTAGAGCCGGTGAAGCAGACGCCACTAACACGTGAATCGGAGGTCAGTGCGGCACCCACGGTTGCACCTGTGCCCGGCAGCAGCTGAATGGCATCGGTCGGGATGCCCGCCTGATGCATCAGCTCGACCGCCCGAAACGCAAGCAAGGAGGTCTGTTCAGCGGGTTTGGCAACGACCGTATTTCCGGCTGCGAGGTTCGCCAGGATCTGGCCGGTGAAAATCGCCAGCGGGAAGTTCCACGGCGAGATACAACACATCACACCGCGGGCGTCGCCGCTGTCCTTGTAACGGATAGCCTCGTTGGCGTAATACTGGGCAAAATCCACCGCCTCACGGATTTCGGCAACGGCGTCCAGCAGAGACTTGCCCGCTTCACGGGTGGTCAGTGCAAACAGCTCGTCGACATTCTCCTCGTAAAGGTCGCCAACCTTGCGAACGCAAGCTGCGCGCTCTTCAGCGGACTTCTGGGACCAGCTCTTGAAAGCGGCCGCGGCGGCAGTAATCGCGGTGTCCACGTCAGCGTCGGAAGCCTGGGTAACATGCCCCACCAGATCGTCCGGGTCAGCGGGATTTCGCACCACTTGTACCTCTGTGCCTGCCACTTCACCAGATATCAGCGGGCCGCCCTTCCAGCGATAGTCTTTGTAGGCTCCGCGGCCTTTCTCGATTTCGTTGACCGTGACCGGGTCGGTAATGTCCCAGCCCTTGGAGTTACGGCGTTGCTCACCAAACAGCTTGAAGGGATGCACGATCGCCTTGCTGGAAATGTTATTTCCCATCTGTTCAACGCTGACAATCGGATCCTTGGCGATCTCCTCAGGCGTAATGCTGGTGTCCACAATCTGATTGACGAAAGAGCTGTTAGCGCCGTTCTCCAGCAGGCGACGCACCAGGTATGCCAGCAGATCCTTGTGTGGGCCAACAGGCGCATAGATGCGACAGGGCACGCCACTGACCTTCAGAACTTCATTGTGCAGGGATTCACCCATGCCGTGCAGACGCTGGAACTCATAATTGTCGACACCTTTGGTCTTCGCCATCTCCAGAATGGCGGATACCGAATGGGCGTTGTGGGTGGCGAACTGCGGATAAATCCGGTTCGTCATGTTCAACAGTTTGGTGGCGCAGGACAGGAACGACACGTCGCTACAGGCCTTGCGAGTGAACACGGGGAAGCCGTCCAGGCCCATTACCTGGGCACGTTTGATCTCGGCATCCCAGTAGGCGCCTTTCACCAGCCGTACCATGAACTTGCGATCGTATTTTTCAGCCAGACCGTAGAGCCAGTCGATAACGAACGATGAACGCTTGCCGTAGGCCTGGACCACCACGCCAAAGCCGTCCCAGTTGGCAAGCTCGGGGTCTGCAACCAGTGCTTCGATCACATCAAGGGAAAGATCCAGACGATCCTGCTCCTCCGCGTCAATGTTGAAGCCCATATTGGCGGCGGCTGCCTTTTTGACCAACTCGCGGGCCCGGGGCAGCAGTTCGTTCATCACCCGCTCTTTGTTGCCGTATTCGTAGCGGGCCAGCAGGGCAGAGAGCTTTACAGAGATGCCGGGGTTCTTGCGGACATCGCCCTTACTCGCCTTGGCAATACTATCGATGGCATTGGAATAGGAGTCGTAATAACGCTTGGCGTCATCATCCGTACGGGCAGCCTCGCCCAGCATGTCGTAGGAATAGGTATAGCCCTTCGCCATGTACTCTTTGGCTTCGTCCTGGGCTTCATCGATATCACGGCCCAGCACAAACTGACGCCCCATCTCTTTCATGGCCTGGCCGGCAACGGTACGGATGACCGGCTCGCCAAAGCGTTTGAGCAGCTTGCGCAGGGTTTCTCCCACGGTATTGCGCTCCGAGTCCTTCAGCAGGTTGCTGGTCATCAGGAGGGCGACCGTGGCCGTGTTGATAAGGCCAGACGACGCCTTGCCCACATGGGCAGCCCATGCGCCGGAGGTGATCTTGTCCTCGATCAGTTCATGAATGGTCGTGTTGTCAGGCACCCGCAACAGCGCCTCTGCCAGGCACATCAGGGCCACGCCTTCCTTGGTGGTCAGGCCATACTCCGCCAGGAATTTCTCCATGATGGTGGACTTGGCATTCTTGCGAACACTGCGCACCAGTTCGGCCGCACGAGCAGAAATGGCGTCGCGCTCTGCCTGGGACAACTGGGCACCCGCAATCATCTCGTGGATCACCTTGTGCTCGTCAGCGAGATAATAATCACGAATCGCCTGCCGGCTATCGACAAGCTCGGGCGTCTGTGATTGCTGCGGTCTCATAGTTGTACCCTCTTAGTTGTTTGTCTCTCCGGCATTCTACCGAGATCAACAAAGACAATTTCTCTATAAAATGCAGGCAGGCACGCCATTACGTCTTTTTTAGCTCATCAGAATTTAATAAATTTCTCCGAAAATCGTAATCTACGGTCACTTTGCCTGCTCTCATACTGCTATGCGGCTTTCAACGCCAACTCTCTGAGGACTCCGTGAGCCACCGAGAAAACAGCACAATCCACCTCGTTACTGGCCTGCATGTCGCTCAGCATCCTCTCCCAACGGCCCAGCAACCTGCGTTTGTCCTCGCGCCAGGCCTCAAGACGCTTTTCAGGCGTTCCCTCACCTGTCACGGGCTCCGACAACACACTGAATGTGAGGTTCCGCAACTGATGATCCAACTCGTCCCTGAAATGAATGGTCGCCAGCACCTGCCAATGACCACTCGCCCGGAACGCACGCATCTGACGGTCCAGCCAGGTCAGATTCAGGCTCTCACCGAGGCTGAAGTAGACCCAGGCCACAGACTCCAGGTCCTGGCCCAACTGGCGGGCGATTTCGATCATATCCATCAGCCAGTAACGGCTTTCTGCGGACGCGCACCAGGCTGACAGATCCTCCGGAACCTTCCGCTCACAGTATTCAGCATAGCGTTCATGCCAGCGACTTGCAGGAATCACCGATTCGAGACGGCTTTTCGAGGCCAGAACATCGGCCAGTGGCGCCCGATAGTGATCAATGCAGGAAACCGGGTCCAAGGCCTGTCGGCGGTTCTGCAACAGCCAGCTTGTGCTCCGGGTGACCAGCCGGATGGCGTCGGCAAACAATTCCGCCTGAACACCGGCGCTGATTTTCCCATCCAGTGATTCTATGGCCTCCCAGTGGGCGTCTACGTCATGGATTCGCAGGGAGATCAAATAGGCAGAGGCAATGCGACCAGCATCTGCCCCTGTCGCACTGCGGATACGGTCGAACCAGGTGATGCCCATGCGATTCACCATGTCGTTGGCAATCTGTGTCGCCGAGATTTCGGCCCGCAGGGGATGGGCCTCGACGGCTTCAGGGAAGGCAGCCAGCAAGGAGGACGGGAAAGCCGAGTGCAGAGCAGAGTTAAACCGCGCGTCATGCACGATAGGAGAAGCAACCAGCGCCTGTTTGAGCTCAATTTTGGCGTACGACACCAGGACCGCCAGCTCCGGCCGGGTCAGGCCCGCCCCTCGATCCCGGCGAGCCTGCATCTCTTCGTCGGAAGGCAGAAATTCGAGACCGCGGTCAAGCTTGCCCTCGGCTTCCAGCCGTCGCATCAGCCGCTCGTACTGGTCTGCAGTGGCAACCGCAGGATTCCGGGCCAGGCTGAGCGCCATGGCCTGCCGGTAGTTGTTCCGCAACACCAGCTCTGCGACTTCCGGAGTCATGGCCCTGAGCATTCCGTTGCGCTCGGGGAGCGACATCAATTGCCGATGCACCAGATCATTGAGCAGAATCTTGATGTTAACTTCGTGGTCTGAGCAATCGACACCGCCGGCGTTGTCAATAAAGTCACTGTTGGCCGAGCCACCGCGCCGGGCGAAGTCGATCCGCGCCCTCTGGGTAACCCCCAGATTGCCGCCCTCCCCCAGCACCTTGCAGCGCAGCTCGGTACTGTCGATGCGCAGAGCGTCATTGGTCTTGTCGCCCACGTCTTCGTGGGACTCCGAGGGCGATTTTACATAGGTGCCAATGCCACCATTCCACAGCATGTCCACGGGCGCTTTCAGCAGGGCGCTGATCAGGTCCGCTGGCGACAGGGTCCGGGCCTTTATGCCCAGCACCTTTCGCATCTGCGCTGACACCGGAATAGACTTCGCGGAACGCGAGAACACTCCGCCGCCGTCGCTGATCAACCCGGTATCATAATCGGCCCAGGATGAGCCGGGCAGGCTGAAGAGTCGCTGTCGCTCACGAAATGACGCAGCGGCATCCGGACTCGGGTCCACAAAAATGTGCTGGTGGTTGAACGCGCCGACCAGGCGAATGCGGTCCGAGAGCAGCATGCCGTTGCCAAACACATCGCCTCCCATGTCGCCGATACCAACCACGGTGAATTCCTCCGCCTGGGTATCCGTGCCTTTTTCCAGGAAATGCCGTTTTACCGACTCCCAGGCGCCCCGGGCGGTGATGCCCATTTTTTTGTGGTCATAACCCTCACTGCCGCCAGAGGCAAACGCATCCCCCAGCCAGAAGCGGTACTCCGCCGCCAGTGTGTTGGCGATATCGGAAAACGTGGCCGTGCCTTTGTCAGCGGCCACCACAAGGTAGGTATCATCGCCGTCGTATCGAACCACATTGCTCGGGGGCACCACCTCTCCGTCATCGAGATTATCTGTAATATCCAGCAGCCCTCTTATAAAAGTCTGATAGCAGGCGACCCCCTCTTCCCGCAAAGCCTCACGCGAGCCGTCCCGTGGCGGTTGCTTTACCACGAAACCACCCTTGGCGCCTGCGGGAACGATCACCGAGTTCTTGACCTGCTGGGCTTTCACCAGACCAAGAATCTCGGTGCGGTAGTCCTCAATCCGGTCAGACCAACGGAGCCCGCCCCTGGCCACCGGCCCGGAGCGCAGGTGCACACCTTCAATCCGGGGCGAGTAGACGAAGATCTCGAATTTCGGCGTCGGGCGCGGAATATCGGGAATAGACGACGGATCCAGCTTGAGCGACAGGTAGGACGGGTACCCGCCGTCTTCCCGAACCTGAAAGTAGTTGGTTCGAAGTGTTGCCCGGATGATCATAAAAAAGCGCCGGAGAATCCGATCGTCGTCCAGGCTTGCCACGGCTTCCAGGGAATCCCGAAGCTCTGTTTCCAGCTTTTCGACCTTTCCCTTTCGTCCTTTGATATTGGGCTCGAAACGACTGAAGAAGAAAGCAACGAGTCGTGAGGTGATGTCCGGATGACGGGCCAGGGTTTCCGCAATGAAAGGTTGACTGAACCCGAACCGAAGCTGCTTGATGTAACGAGCATAAGCCCTGATCAGCGCCACTTCACGCCAGCCGAGGCCACACAACATGATCAGCTGGTTAAAGTCATCGTTTTCGGCAAAGCCATTCCAGATTTCCCGGAACGCCGACTGGATCAACGGCCTGGCAGTACCCAGATCGGCCGCCCGGCAGCGATCGTGGAGCTCCACAGTAAAATCACTGACCCCGAAGGTTTCGCCGTCCCGGCGACGGACCCGGTAGGGATGCTCACCCAAAACCCGCATTCCCAGGTTTTCCAGAATCGGGATAACATCTGAAAGAACAACCGGCTGACCTTCGCTGTAAAGCTTGAAATGAAATCCCGTCTCGGCCGGGTCGCGGGGCTGGTAAAACCGCATGGGCACATCGGTACTGACTGCAATCGACTGGATCTGCTCAATATCGGCAAGGGCCTCCAAAACCGGAAACCGGGCCCGATAGGCCGAGGGAAATCCACCACTGAATACCTGGGCATAGCGCCCGCCAACGGAATCGCCGTATCTCCGAACCAGTTCACCATGCAAGTCGTCGTCCCAGGATCGGGACTCCTCCATCATCCGGGCAACGATCTCCCGCAGCTCAAGGGAATCGTCGCTCTCAGATGTCTGACTCTCGAGGACATCGGCAAGCTGTTCCAGCAGGGTTTGTTTTTGTAATGCGCGGGAATCGGTCATCGAAACTCTCCGGTCTTTTTAGACGTTCAAACTGGGCTGATGCATACAACAGTATACGCAAGCCCGGAAAGTCGCTTTGACCATATAGTTTCGAAATAGAGGAATTTCGATTATATTTGCCAGATGATTTAGCCGTTAATCCAGCCTGGAACCGACAACATGGCCGAATTGGATCGAATAGACCAATCCATTATCCGCGAGTTGCAGAAGAACTCCCGCATCACGGTAACCGAACTTGCATCCCGGGTGGGCCTTTCCAAAACCCCCTGCCAGGTGCGGATGCGCCGGCTTGAAGAACATGGATTCATAACCGGGTATACGGCGCTGGTAAACCAGACCAAACTGGGCCTCAGCCATATTGCCTTTGCCCAGGTCACTTTGAATGACACCAGCAGCGGCGCTCTCTCAGCCTTCAACAAGGCCGTCCAGAATGTCTCGGCGGTGGAGCAATGCCACATGATTGCCGGCAACTTCGATTATCTGTTGAAAGTCAGGACCCGCAACATGCAGGAATACCGGCAGGTTCTGGGGGAGGAGATTTCGGCCCTGCCCCATGTGCTGCAAACCAGCACCTTCGTGGTTATGGAAAACGTCAAGGACGCCGGATTGTAAGACCACTCCCTCACACTCCGGGGCCGGTTGTCACTCGGATTGCTCGTACTTGGGCTTGTAACCGCTTGCATCCACCCGGGCCCTGTCAGGCTCGGCTTCCGCCAACGGCTGAACTTCCTCAAGGCTGGCGAGGGACCGGAGCGTCAATCGCTGGTATTCCTCAGTCCCCTTCTTCTTCCAGGCAATTTCCTTGTCACTGAGCATCCGCATCACCTTGGCGGGGGAGCCAACGATCAGCGAGCCTGGCTCACAGGTAAATTTTGCCTTTACGAAGGCGCAGGCGCCCACGATGGAACGGGGGGCAATGTGGGCCTCATCCATCACCACCGCATTCATTCCCACCATGGCATCTTCGCCGACAATGCAGCCGTGAAGAATCGCGCCGTGACCGACATGACCATTCTTTTCAACGACAGTGTCCATTCCAGGAAAGGCATGCATCACGCAAGTGTCCTGAACATTGGAGCCCTGCTTGAGAACGATCCGTCCGAAATCGGCACGTAACGAAGCCGCCGGACCCACGTAGCAATCCGGCCCAATCCAGACATCGCCGATCAGAACAGCCGTGGGATGCACATAGGCGGACGGGTGAACAACAGGCACAACGCCTTCTATACTGTAACTGGGCATAGGGATCTCCTCGTTAGCCGGGTCCTGCAGCGAACCGCTATACAACGGCCTGAAATGTGGGACCCGAAACGTCATTGTGATTCATTTTCTGTATCACATTATCCTTTTCCGGAAGTTTTTTCATAGCCTGGCAGCGGTTTCAGCGGCCCAATTTGCCGCCATTCTTCGACCAACGTCAGACCAGACATAACTTTTCATCGATTTTTCAAAGACGTAGAAACGGCAGACGATCACACCCGACCAAAGTGATACAAAACCTAGCCAGCACAATCCTTGACGAGTATCAATTCTAAGATATACTCATTTTCCACAATCGATAGCACCGTGCCGATCCGAGACACCTTTCACGCTATTTCCTACAACAAACAACAGGACAACAACGCCATGACTCAGCCGAGCATTCTTCTTGAAATCGATCAGGGCGTGGCTCTGCTTACCCTGAACCGTCCGGACAACCTGAACAGTTTCAATGTCGAAATGCACGAACGCATGCGCGAGGCCATCAGCACCGTGCGCAAGGATGAGTCTGTCCGTGTACTGGTCATCACCGGCTCCGGCCGGGGCTTTTGTGCGGGGCAGGACCTTTCCGATCGCAGCGTCTCACCGGATCAGGAAATGCCGGATCTGGGCGCTTCCCTGGAAAACTACTACAACCCGCTGATGCGCAGCCTCCGGGATCTACCGATGCCCGTACTCTGTGCCGTGAACGGTGTGGCGGCCGGAGCCGGCGCCAATATCGCCCTGGCCTGCGATATTACCCTCGCAGCCCGCTCTGCCAATTTCGTTCAGGCTTTCTGCAAGCTGGGGCTGGTGCCCGATTCTGGCGGCACCTGGACCCTACCCCGCGTGGCCGGAATGGCCCGGGCCAAGGGAATGGCATTGCTGGGTGACAAGATCAGCGCCGAACAGGCCGAAAGCTGGGGCATGATCTGGCGCTGTGTCGATAACGAGCAGCTCATGGAAGAAACCATGAAACTTGCCCGTCATTTCGCAACCCAACCCACCAAGGGCCTTGCACTGATCAAACGGGCACTGCACGCCAGCGCCAGCAACACCTTTGAAGAGCAGATCAATCTGGAGCGCGATCTTCAGCGCATGGCCGGGCAGACCGAGGACTACCGCGAAGGCGTTGCCGCCTTCATGGAAAAACGCACGCCGAACTTCAAGGGGAAATAAGCCATGCCGGCACTGGATACCCAAACCAAAGTTGCCGTCGTCGGCGCCGGAGCCATGGGCTCTGGCATTGCCCAGGTGGCCGCACAGGCTGGCCACCAGGTTTACCTGCACGATCAGAGAGAGGGCGCGGCGGAAGCCGGCCGTGACGGTATTGCCAAACAGCTTCAGCGCCGTGTCGACAAGGGCAAGATGCAGCAGCAAGAGCTGGACGCGGTTATTGGCCGAATTCACCCGGTTGCAAACCTGGATGATGTCGCCGATGCCGGGCTGGTGATCGAGGCCATCATCGAGGATCTCCAGATCAAGCGTCAGCTGCTGGCAAACCTCGAGAACCTGTGTGCCGGGGATGCGATCCTCGCCACCAATACCTCCTCCATCTCTGTGACCGCCCTCGGCGCTCAAATGAACAAACCCGAGCGCCTGGTAGGCATGCACTTCTTCAACCCGGCGCCCCTCATGGCCCTGGTAGAAGTCGTCAAGGGGCTGGCGACCAGCCAGGCCGTCGCCGATACCGTTCATGCCACGGCAACCGCCTGGGGCAAGAAACCGGTGTACGCGACCTCGACTCCCGGCTTTATCGTGAACCGCGTGGCCCGCCCGTTTTACGCGGAAAGCCTGCGCCTGCTGCAGGAACAGGCCACCGACGCCGCCACGCTGGATGCCATTATCCGCGAAGCCGGCCAGTTCCGGATGGGTGCCTTTGAGCTGACCGACCTCATCGGCCATGACGTCAACTACGCCGTGACCAACTCGGTCTTCAACTCCTATTATCAAGACCCGCGCTTTCTGCCGTCGCTGATCCAGAAAGAACTGGTGGAAGCCGGCCGTCTGGGTCGCAAGAGCGGCCAGGGTTTCTACCCCTATGGCGAGGGCGCCGAAAAGCCCCAGCCAAAGACACAGCCGGCACAGCAATCGGATGAGTCCGTGGTTATTGCCGAAGGCAATCCCGGCGTGGCCGCTCCGCTGTTGGAACGCCTCAAAGCTGCCGGCCTGACGGTTGTCGAGCGCGACGGTCCGGGACAGATTCGTTTTGGCGATGCGGTACTGGCACTCACCGACGGCCGAATGGCTACGGAGCGCGCTGCCAGCGATGGCGTTTCCAATCTGGTGCTGTTTGATCTGGCCTTCGACTACAGCCAAGCCTCCAGGCTTGCCCTGGCGCCAGCCGACCAGGCTTCCGAGGCGGCAGTTTCCTGCGCCTGTGCTTTACTGCAGAAAGCGGGTATTGCCGTCAGCCTCATTGCCGATCGTCCCGGCCTGGTGATCATGCGCACCGTTGCCATGTTGGCCAACGAAGCCGCCGATGCGGCCCTTCACGGTGTGGCAACCGTCGCGGATATCGATCTGGCCATGAAAGCCGGCCTGAACTATCCCGAAGGCCCCCTGAGCTGGAGCGACCGGCTTGGTGCGGGGCACGTCTTCAAGGTGCTCACCAACATCCAGAACAGCTACGCAGAAGACCGCTATCGCCCTGCCCTGCTGCTCCGGAAGAACGCATTTGCACAGAAGGGGTTTTATTCATGAGCGAGATGGATCCACAAGTACTCGCCGAAGAATGCGCCAAGGCCATGTTCGCGCGGGACCGCGCCAGCCAGAAGCTGGGCATGAACATTGAGTCTGTCGCCCCGGGCAAGGCGGTCATCACCATGACCGTGACAGAGGATATGATCCAGGGCCACGGCTCCTGCCATGGCGGCTACCTGTTTACCCTGGCCGATTCCGCGTTTGCCTTTGCCTGTAACAGCTACGACCGGGCCACCGTTGCCTCCGGTTGCAGCATTGATTACATGTACGGCGCCAAAGAGGGCGACCGGCTCACCGCCACCGCCGAAGAGCAGGCCCGCGGCGGCCGCACCGGCGTTTACGACATCACATTAACCAATCAGGATGGCCGCAAGGTTGCCCTGTTCCGGGGCCGTTCCTACGAGGTTCGTGGCACCGTACGCAATTCGGAGGAAACTGCATGAGCACCGACAACACCCTTAAAGACGCCTACATCGTCGATGCCATCCGCACCCCCATCGGTCGTTACGGCGGTGCTCTCTCCGCTGTGCGTGCAGATGACCTGGGCGCCATTCCCCTCAAGGCACTGACTGAACGCCATCCGGACCTGGACTGGTCGAAAGTCGATGACGTTCTTTATGGCTGCGCCAACCAGGCCGGTGAAGACAATCGCGACGTTGCCCGTATGTCCCTGCTGCTGGCAGGCCTGCCGGTAGACGTCCCGGGCAGCACCATCAACCGTCTGTGCGGTTCCGGCATGGATGCAGTCGGCAGTGCCGCCCGGGCCATCCGCACCGGCGAAACCCAACTGATGATTGCCGGCGGCGTTGAGTCCATGTCACGAGCCCCCTTTGTGATGGGCAAGGCCGAGTCTGCATTCAGCCGCAAGGCGGAGATTTTCGATACCACCATCGGCTGGCGCTTCGTGAATCCGCTACTGAAAAAGCAGTACGGCATTGATTCCATGCCAGAGACGGCCGAGAACGTCGCGGCCGATTTCGGCATCTCCCGGGAAGATCAGGACGCCTTCGCCCTCCGCAGCCAGCAGCGCACTGCCGCTGCCCAGAAGGAAGGCCGGCTGGCGGCCGAAATCACGCCGGTGACCATCCCCCGCCGCAAGCAGGATCCACTGGTTGTGGATACCGATGAGCATCCTCGTGAAACCAGTCTGGAAAAGCTGGCCTCGCTGCCGACCCCGTTCCGTGAAAACGGCACGGTCACGGCCGGCAATGCGTCGGGCGTGAATGACGGCGCCTGCGCACTGCTCCTGGCCGGAGCCGATGCCCTCAAGCAGTACAACCTAAAACCCCGTGCCCGGATTGTTGCCATGTCAACCGCAGGCGTTGAGCCGCGGATCATGGGCTTCGGCCCGGCGCCGGCGACCCGAAAGGTTCTCGCCACAGCAGGTCTGGAACTGGCGGATATGGATGTGATTGAGTTGAACGAAGCCTTCGCAGCCCAGGCCCTGGCGGTAACTCGCGACCTCGGTCTGCCGGATGATGCTGAGCACGTTAACCCGAACGGTGGCGCCATTGCCCTGGGGCACCCCCTGGGTATGAGCGGAGCCCGGTTGGTGACCACCGCCCTGAACGAACTGGAACGCCGCCACGCTGCGGGCCAGAAAGCCCGGTACGCCCTGTGCACCATGTGCATCGGCGTTGGCCAGGGCATTGCCCTGATCATTGAGCGGACAGATGCGGTGGCCTGAGGCTATCGCTCAGAACAGAACAAAACCATTACTCGACAAGAACAACGCAGGACAGAATCATGACCTTACCACTGCAAAAACTTGGCAAACTTGACCGCATGGAAACCGCCAGCATTGATGAGCTGCGCCATGAGCAGCTGCAGCGCCTGCGCTGGAGTGTTGTTCATGCCTACACCAACGTGCCCTTCTATCGCAAAGCCTTTGATGACATCGGCCTGAAGCCGATGGACATCAATTCCCTGGAAGATCTGGCCAAGGTGCCGTTCACCACCAAGGCGGACCTGAGGGACAACTACCCGTTCGGCATGTTTGCAACGCCCATGTCCGACGTGGTCCGGGTTCACGCCTCCAGTGGTACCACCGGCAAGCCAACCGTCGTTGGCTACACCCAGAGTGACATCAACACCTGGGCAGATATCGTGGCCCGCTCCATCCGGGCCGGTGGCGGCTCCCGGGGCGACAAGGTCCACGTGGCCTACGGCTACGGCCTGTTCACCGGTGGTCTTGGTGCCCACTACGGTGCCGAGCGTCTGGGCTGCACGGTTATTCCGATGTCGGGCGGGCAGACCGAGAAGCAGGTCCAGCTGATCAAGGATTTCGAGCCGGACATCATCATGGTCACACCGTCCTACATGCTGAACATTGCCGACGAAATGGAGCGTCAGGGCATCGATCCCCATAAACTGCCCCTGCGCCTTGGCATTTTCGGGGCAGAGCCCTGGACCAACGCCATGCGCAGCGAGATTGAGGAGCGTCTTGGTATCGAGGCACTGGATATCTATGGCCTGTCGGAAGTCATGGGTCCGGGCGTGGGCATGGAGTGCATTGAAACGAAAGATGGCCCCACGATCTGGGAAGATCACTTCTATCCGGAGATCATCAACCCGGATACCGGTGAAGTGCTGCCGGATGGCGAGTACGGGGAATTGGTGTTTACCTCACTGACCAAGGTGGCACTACCGATTCTGCGCTACCGCACCCGGGATCTCACCCGCCTGCTGCCTGGCACCGCACGTCCGATGCGTCGGATCGACAAGATTACAGGCCGCAGTGACGACATGCTGATCATCCGCGGTGTCAACGTATTCCCGAGCCAGATCGAGGAACAGGTCCTGAAGTGCGAGGCCCTGGCGCCGCACTACGAGATCGAGGTTTACAAGGATGGCAACCTGGACTGCGTGGACATCCGTGCCGAGCTGAAACCGGGCGCAACCGACACCCCCGAGAGTCGTGCAGCGGCAGCCAAGGAACTGGCCCATCACATCAAGTCCTACATCGGCATCAGCACCCGTGTCGAGGTGGTGGAAACCAATCGCCTGGCTCGCTCGGAAGGCAAAGCCAAACGCGTTTTTGACCGCCGTAACAAGTAAACCCGACCGATCAGCGGAGAGTCAGCCGGCAACGGATGCCTCTGACTCTCGCGCCTTTACCGACCTGCAAGCCCCGCAATCACCGATTTAAAATTGCTTTCCGTTCGATGATCTCAATAGCCTTTTCTCACGTATCACTTTTTTTGTTATTAAAATCAGCGCCATAGGATCACATAAGGAAGCTTTTAGATATAACATGACACACAAAGACAGTTCTTGATATTTATTCAGTATCATATAATATGGAGTCATTGGCCTTCAGTTGTTACTGAGGGATCTCTGTTCACGGATAACAGAACAACAAGCCCGATCCGGAGGTAATTGTTTATGTACGCCCAGCTCGTTGAAACCGGCGCCAAGCGCCTGAAGACCAAAGAAGAGATGTCGCCCGAAGAGCGCGAATTTCAGGAAAAGGTCGACGCCGAAACCAAGATCGAACCCAAGAACTGGATGCCGGAAGGCTACCGGAAGACCCTGATTCGCCAGATTTCCCAGCACGCCCACTCCGAAGTGGTTGGCATGCTGCCGGAAGGCAACTGGGTAACCCGCGCGCCCACGCTCAAGCGCAAACTCCAGTTGATGGCCAAGATTCAGGACGAAGCGGGCCACGGCCTGTACCTGTACAGCGCCATGGAAACCCTGGGCGCTGACCGTGACGAAGAGATCGAGAAGCTGCACCAGGGCAAAGCCAAGTACTCCAGTATCTTCAACTACCCGACCCTGAACTGGGCGGATATGGGTGCCGTTGGCTGGCTGGTGGATGGCGCTGCCATCGTGAACCAGGTGGTGCTGCAGCGTACCTCTTATGGCCCCTACTCCCGCGCCATGATCCGCATCTGCAAGGAAGAGAGCTTCCACCAGCGCCAGGGTTACCAGATCCTGCTGGACATGATGCGTGAAGGCACCGAGGAGCAGAAAGCCATGGTGCAGGACGCTATCAACCGCTTGTGGTGGCCGGCCCTGATGATGTTCGGCCCGCACGATGACGAGTCGCCGAACTCCCAGCAGTCCATGGCATGGAAAATCAAGCGCAAGAGCAACGACGAACTGCGTCAGATGTTCATCGACCAGACCGTGCCCCAGCTCGAGTTCCTTGGCTGCACCGCACCGGATCCGGACCTGAAGTGGAACGAAGAAACCGGCCACTACGATTTCGGTGAAATCAACTGGCAGGAGTTCTACGACGTTCTCAAGGGCAACGGTCCGTGTAATCGCGAGCGCATCAAAACTCGCAAGAACGCAATTGACGAAGGCGCCTGGGTCCGTGAAGCGGCCGTCGCCTACGCCGAAAAACAAAAACAGCGCGCGCAAGCCGCCTGATACCGGAGGAATACAACATGTCTGAATGGCGCCTTTACGAAGTCTTTGTACGGTCCAAGCACGGTCTGAACCATAAACACGTAGGCAGCGTGCATGCCGCAGACGCCGAGATGGCCATGGAAAACGCCCGTGACCTTTATACACGCCGTAACGAAGGCGTGAGCATCTGGGTAGTTCCCTCCGACGCTATCACGGCCTCCGCATCCGATGAGAAGGAAGTACTCTTCGATCCGTCGGAAGACAAGGTTTACCGGCACGCTTCTTTCTACAAGCTGCCCGATGAAGTCGGACACATGTAAGGAGCAGTACCCATGACACAAGCAGAAGCATTAAAGGAATACCTGCTGCGCCTGGCAGATTCCGACATGATCCTGGGTCAGCGCCTGTGCGAACTTTGCGGCAAGGCTCCGGCACTCGAGGAAGAGATGGCACTGATGAACGTTGCCCTCGACCTCGTTGGCCAGGCCCGCAACTGGTACGAGTACGCAGCCGAGCTGATTAATGATGGCCGGGATGCCGACAAACTGGCATTCCGCCGCGATGCGCATGAATATCGCAACCTGTTGATGACCGAGCAGCCCAACGAGGATTACGCCGTCACCATGGGCCGTCAGTTCTTCTTCGACGTGTACCACTACTTCACGCTCAAGAGCCTGACCGAATCCAGCGACGAGCGTATTGCCGGCATTGCCGCCAAGGCCCTGAAAGAGGCGACCTATCACTTGCGTCGCTCCTCGGAGTGGGTAAAGCGTCTGGGCGATGGCACCGAAGAAAGCCACCGCCGCATGCAGGATGCTGTCGATATCCTGTGGCGTTTTACCGGTGAGCTAATCACTCCGGACGACACGGATCGGGTGATAGCCGAGGCCGGCATTGGCCCAGACCCTGACCAGCTGGCCAAAGACTGGCGCGGCATGGTCAACGAGGTGCTCACCCAGGCAACCCTGACGCCGGGCGCAGAAGACGCCTGGATGTACATGGGTGGCAAGCACGGCGAGCACACCGAACACCTTGGTTTCATTCTGGCAGAAATGCAGTTCCTGCAGAGGGCCTATCCCGATGCCACAACATGGTGATACAGACAACCGGTCAGCCGTCGATATTCTGATAGCCAGTGATCGGGTGCCGGCAAATGCCCGCCCCGACCTGCTGACAGAGGACGACATCTGGGCACTGCTTGAAGAGGTCAAAGACCCTGAAGTGCCGGCAGTCAGTGTCGTGGAGCTCGGCATTGTCCGGGCGGTCCACTGGGACGGCAAAGAGCTGTCCGTTGATGTGACCCCGACCTACTCCGGTTGCCCAGCCACCGAATTGATTGAGGAACTGATTGCAGAGGCCCTGCGCGCTGCAGGCTTTCGGGATCCGAAAATCAAACAGGTGCTGACCCCTGCCTGGACCACCGACTGGATAACAGACGAAGGCAAAGAGAAGCTTCGGGCATTCGGCATCGCGCCGCCTGAAGGCAGCTCCAGCAAAATGAGCCTATTGGGGGAGCCGGAGGTCATCGCCTGCCCCCACTGCGGCAGCAAGGACACCGAACGGGTCAGCGAGTTCGGGTCCACCGCCTGCAAGGCCCTTTACCGTTGCAAGGAATGCCTCGAGCCCTTCGACTATTTCAAATGCATCTAGAGCCGATACGATCATGAACAAATTCTACTCACTGACCCTCAAAGAGGTCAGACCTGAAACAAGAAACGCCGTATCACTTGCTTTTGACGTGCCGGAAGATCTGGCAGACAAGTTCCATTACCAACAGGGCCAGCACCTGATCGTGCGGACCAAGCTTGATGGCGAGGAAGTTCGTCGTTCCTACTCGATCTGCCGTAGCGTCAACGATCAGGAACTGCGCATTGCCGTCAAACAGGTTCCCGGCGGTCGCTTCTCCACATTTGCCAACGAGCAGCTGAAGCCCGGTCAGACCCTGGAAGTCATGCCTCCCCAGGGCCATTTCTCCATCGATCTGGACCCGGAGCGTGAAGGCAACTACCTGGCCGTTGCCGCCGGCAGTGGCATCACCCCGATCCTGTCGATCGTGAAGACCACCCTGGAGACCGAGCCAAAAAGCGAGGTCACCCTGTTCTACGGCAACAAGGCCACCAGCAGCACCATGTTCCGTGATGAGCTTCAGGACCTGAAGAACGAGTACATGTCCCGCCTGAACCTGGTGTACATCTTCACCCGCGAAGAGCAGGACATTGATCTGTACAACGGCCGCATCGATCACGAGAAGTGCGACAAACTGTTCGACCACTGGATTAACGCCAAAGAACTGACCGCGGCCTTCATCTGTGGCCCACAGCTGATGACCGAGACCGTTCGGGATTCACTGCTGAACCACGGCATGGAAAAAAGCAAGATTCACTTTGAACTGTTCACCCCGGCTGGCGGCGTACCCCAGGCCCGGAAAGACAGGGATCCTGCCCACGTAGACCCCCAGTCGATCAGTGAAGTGACCGTCATCGCGGATGGCCGCTCCCTGACCTTCCCGCTGGTGCGCGACACCAAGAGCATCCTCGATGCAGGCAACGAAGAAGGCGCCGATCTGCCGTATTCGTGCAAAGCCGGCGTCTGCTCCACCTGCCGCGCCAAGGTGGTTGAAGGCGAAGTGGAGATGGACCAGAACTTTGCTCTGGAAGACTACGAGGTGGAAGCCGGTTACGTGCTTTCCTGCCAGTGCTACCCGATCAGCGACAAGGTGGTTCTGGACTACGACGAGATGTAGTTTCCGCCCCCAAAACAAGATACGAGCAAGGCAAGTCCCGCAGCAGCGGGGCTTGCCTTCGCGTTTCAGAAACGAATGGAGTTTCCCATGTCAGTCCTGAAAAGTTTCATTGCCGGCCAATGGGTCGGAGAAAAACCCGCCAAGGCTCTGCCCAGCGCGGTGAATGGCGAGATCGTTGCCCACACCCACGACGACACCCTCGATTTCAAGAACGCCGTTGAGTATGGCCGCAAGGTTGGCGGCAAGAACCTGATGGCGATGGATTTCCAGGAGCGTGCCCTGGCCCTGAAGGCCATGGCCCTGTACCTCCAGGAACACAAGAAAGAACTCTACGCCCTGTCGATGCATACCGGTTCCACCAAAGGTGATAACGGCATCGATATTGATGGCGGCTTCGGCACCCTGTTCTCCTACGCCAGCATGGGCCGGCGCGAGCTGCCGTCCGGCAATGTTGTTCACGAGGGTCCGGTGACACCTCTTGGCAAGAACAACCACTTTGCAGGCACCCATATCCTGGTGCCCCGTGGTGGCGTGGCGGTTCACATTGATGCCTACAACTTCCCGGTGTGGGGCATGCTGGAAAAGTTTGCACCCACGTTCCTCGCGGGTATGCCATCTATCGTGAAGCCGGCCACTTCTACCTGCTATGTAACCGAACTGGCCGTTCGCCTGATGCACGAATCCGGCGCGCTTCCCGAGGGCAGCCTGCAGCTGATCATCGGCAGCACCGGCGACCTGTTTGACCACCTGGAAGAGCAGGATGTGGTGACGTTCACCGGCTCTGCCGCCACCGCGCGCAAGCTTCGCAACCACCCGAACATTATCAACCGCTCGATTCCGTTCAACGCCGAGGCGGATTCCCTGAACAGCGCGATCCTCGCTCCGGACGTGACCCCCGAGCACGAAGAATTCGATGTCTTCGTGAAGGAAGTGGGCCGCGAGATGACGGCCAAGGCCGGCCAGAAATGTACCGCCATCCGTCGTATCCTGGTGCCGAAAGATCAGGTGGACGCAGTCTGCGACAAGCTCAGAGAGCGACTGGCGAAGGTTACCGTCGGCGACCCTTCCGTGGAAGGCGTCCGTATGGGCGCACTGGCCTCCATCGACCAGCTGGAAGATGTCAAAGCCAATATCCAGGAACTGCTCAAGACCAGTGAGCTGGTTGTCGGTGGCGAAGGCACCTTCAAGCCGACCGGCGATGGCACCGAGAAAGGCGCTTTCATCGAGCCCCACCTGTTGCTATGCCGCAACCCGGAAAACGGCTGTGGCGCTCATGATATTGAGGCGTTCGGCCCCGTGGCCACGGTGATTCCTTACGACACCATCGAGGATGCGGTTGACTTGTGCGCCAAGGGCCGCGGCTCTCTGGTCACCACCCTGACCACCCGTGATCCGGCCATTGCCGGCAGAATCGCTCCGTTGCTCGCAGCCTTCCACGGCCGTTTGCATCTGCTGGACGCCGAAGCCGCGAAAGAATCTACAGGCCACGGCTCTCCCCTGCCCATGCTCAAGCATGGAGGCCCCGGGCGCGCCGGTGGTGGTGAGGAACTGGGTGGCATCCGTGCGGTACACCATTACCTCCAGCGCACCGCCATCCAGGGCTCCCCGAGCATGCTGGCCGCGGTCACCCGCGAATATGTGCGTGGTGCAGACGTCATCGAAACCCAGGTGCATCCGTTCCGTCGCCACTTCGAAGACCTGCAGATCAACGAGTCCCTGCTGACGCATCGACGCACGGTGACCGAAGCCGACATCGTCAACTTCGGTTGCCTGTCCGGCGATCACTTCTACATGCACTTTGATGAAATTGCAGCGCGGGATTCCCAGTTCGGCAAGCGCATCGCCCATGGCTACTTCGTACTGTCGGCCGCGGCCGGGCTGTTTGTCGACCCGGGCGAAGGTCCGGTTCTGGCGAACTACGGCCTGGACACTCTGCGGTTTATCGAGCCCGTTGCCCCGGGAGACACCATCCGGGCGCGGCTGACCTGCAAGCGCAAGATCGATCAGGGTCGGACATCCCCCGACGGCCACCCCCAGGGTGTGGTGGTATGGGACGTCCAGGTTCACAACCAGAACGACGAGCTGGTTGCGAGCTACGACATCCTGACACTGGTTGCCAAGAAGCCCGAGTAACACCGGGCTTCCCTGCTTTCTCCCTGTCCTGGACCCCAGGGAGGAAGCGTCAGGCAAATAAAAGGGGGACAGGTCGCAAGACCTGTCCCCCTTTTATTGGCGCTTTGAAAACTCAAGGCAATTACATGCCCAGGTAAGCCTCCCGAACCTTCTCATTGCTGAGCAGCTCACGGCCAGTGCCTTCGATCACCACCTTGCCGGTCTCCAGCACATAGCCGCGATCTGCCAGCGCCAGCGCCTGGGACGCATTCTGCTCTACCAGGAAGATGGTAATGCCTTCCTGCTTGAGCTCCTTGACGATGTTGAAGATTTCCTCAACGATCAGAGGCGCCAGGCCCATGCTGGGCTCGTCCAGAAGCAGCAGCCTTGGCTTGGCCATGAGAGCACGCCCCATCGCCAGCATCTGCTGCTGACCGCCAGAGAGTTCACCCGCGAGGTTGTGACGTTTCTGCCGAAGGATCGGGAACTTGGTGTACATACGCTCCAGATCGTCGTTCACTTCCGCACTCCTGCCCCGGGTATAGGCGCCAAGCAGCAGGTTGTCATGAACACTCAGATCCTTGAACACCTGTCGGCCTTCCGGCACCTGGACAATACCACTGGCCACACGCTGATCCGCACCAACCCTGGACAGATCCTTACCCTCAAAGGCGATGGTGCCGCGATCGGTGGGTTGCAGCCCGGAGATGGTCATCAGCAGCGTGGATTTGCCCGCGCCGTTAGCGCCCACAAGCGACACGATCTCGCCACTGTTGATGTGGATATCCACATCATGCAGAACTTCAATCTGGCCATAGGACGTCACCAGCCCCTTGATGGCCAGCATTTCCTGTTTGGCATGGGGCGCCGTCACGCGGTCTGCATGCTTCAGACCCAGTCCACCGAATTTCTCCGGGGTGTAGCTGACAATCTGGTGCCGCAGTTCCCGGAATTCTTCCCGAACGCGTTCACCGAACAGGGGATCATTTTCCACATCCCGCGCTTCAATAATCTGCTGCCAGTCTTCCTCGGTCAGGAGTTTTCGGGCCCGCGGAATCACCACGCCCTCTTCCTTGCGAATGTGCTTGCGCAGGGCTTCTGTGAAACGTGCAAGCGCGTGACTGAATTCCTCGCGACCCCTGGGCCAGCCTTCCTCGCACTCAGCCAATAAGTCGCGCAACTCCACCAGCTTTTCATGGCCGATGACATAGCCCTTGGCCAGCTTTTCCAGCAGCGGGGCTGTCTCGGGGGATTTCTCACCCAGGCGCTTATACAGCTCGATATCCGTCGGTGTGCTATGCACTCTTTGGGAAAAGTGCTGAATGTAATCAAAAATAGTGGTCAACAGCCGCTCATCCGGCCGCTGATCATTGAGATTCATATCGCTCAGAAGCTGATCCAGCAGATCCAGGATCCGCCACAGCGCCTGGTGCTCCCGAACAATAATTCTGACGGCCTGCTCACTGCGTGACTGGGCAGGCGCCATTTCAGTGTGTTGCTCGCTCATGTGAAATGTCTCCTTGCTCAGCCACCCAGGTAGGCGGCGATAACATCCGGGTTCTGGCGGATTTCCTCGGGGGTTCCCTCAGCCAGAACACGGCCGTAGTTAAGCACCAGCAACCGGTCGGATATACCCATTACCAGTTTCATGTCGTGCTCTACCAGCATTACCGTGGTGCCCTGATCCGCAATTTTCCGGATCAGCTCTTCCAGGGCAGCGGTCTCGACCGCATTCAGGCCGGCGGCAGGCTCATCCAGGAGAATAACCTTGGGCTCGGCCGCCAGCGCCCGGGCAATTTCCAGTCGCTTGAGCGCACCATAGGACATGGCGGACGCTTCAGCATCCAGATAGTCACCACAGCCAACGTACTCCATCAGCTCAGCAGCACGCTTACGAGCCGCCGTTTCATCGCGACGCAGGGATGGCAAACGGAACAGCGTGGTAAACAGAGTGCTCTTCAGCTGCAGGTGACGGCCCAGCATCACGTTCTCGATGGCCGTCATGTTCATGCAGATCTGCATCTGCTGGAACGTCCGGCACATACCCCGCTCCGCCAGATCGTTGGGCTGCAGTCGAGCGGTGCTTTCACCGTTCAGAAAAACCTCGCCTTTGGTTGGCGTATAAAGCCCGGTAATCAGGTTGAACAGGGTTGTCTTGCCGGCACCATTCGGTCCGATAACCGAGTAAACCTGCCCTGCTTCCACTGAGAAGCTGACACCTTCCACCGCATGGACACCACCAAAGGCTTTATCCAGCCCCTTTACTTCAACCAGTGCTGTCATGCCTCACCTCCCGCTTTCTTGCGCATTTTCCGGGATACAAAGGCGGTAAACGTAGGCAGCAGCCCCTTGGGCATGAAAATCATGGTGAGCATAAGGATCAGACCAAACATTACGTGTTCCAGCTCCTGGAAATCCGCCAGAACCTGCGGCAACAGCTTGAGTACCACGGCGCCAAGAATCACACCGAAGGTAGACCCCATGCCGCCCAGGACAACCATGGTTATAAAGAGAATGGAAAACTCGAAGCTTGCCACCGAAGGCGTGATAAAGCCCTGGAAATGAGCGTAGAGACTCCCCATCAAACTGGCATAGATGGCGGAGATTACGAACACCAGGCTTTTGTATTTTGCGGTGTTAACGCCAACCACACTGGCAGCCACTTCCGAACCATGAACCGAGCGCAGCGCGCGACCGATGGGTGATTCGATAAGATTCAGGGCAAACCAGACGGCGATCAAAAGCACGACACTGGCAAACATGTACCAGGCCTCAAAACCTTCGATCTCGATACCAAACAGAGAGTATCGACCAAAGGCACTCAGCTCCCAGCCAAATACCTCAAAGGCAGGAACCGGCATCCCGTCGGGCCCCCCTGTGAGACCACGCTCATTATTGATGATAATCGCAATAATGAACCCGACAGCGAGCGTTGCCATGGACAGGTAATGCCCCTTCAGGCGCAGGATCGGGCGCCCGACAATCCAGGCAATGGCTCCGACAAGAATGGCGCCCACCAGGAGGGCCGGTAACGATGACCAGCCATAGGTGCCTGTTGCGATACCCGTGAAGTAGGCACCCAGGCCAAAGAAACCCGCATGCCCCAGGCTGATCTGGCCGGCATAACCCACCAGAAGATTCAGGCCAACCACCGTCGCGGCGATAATCGCCATTTGGGTCACCAGCTCATAATGAAACGAGTTGGTCAGGAAGGCTGGCAGGATGATCAGAATGATTGCAAGGACCATCAGGCCCCGGAGACGCGACTGCATAAATCGATTCAACATCAGACACGCTCCACGACTTTGGCGCCGAAGAGCCCGCGGGGCATGAAGAAAAGCACCAGCAGGATCATGGAAAACGCCACCGCGTCCTTGTAATCGGAAGAGATATAACCGGCCGCCATGGCCTCAACAATGCCAAGGGCGAGACCACCGACAACAGCGCCTACACCACTGCCAAGCCCTCCGATCGCCGCAGCAACGAAGCCCTTCAGACCAAGAATGATACCGATGTCATAGGAAGTGAACGTGATCGGCGCAACGACTATACCGGCAACCGAGCCCAGCAGTGCGGACACCATAAACGCCAGCATCAGTACCATCTGGGTGCGAATTCCTACCAGACGGGCGGCTTCCTTATTCATGGACGTCGCCAGAATTGCTTTGCCAATCAGGGTCTTGGTGAAGAAAAGGACGAGGGCCACCACCAGCACGGCACCAATACCCAGAACCCAGAGACTCTGGCTGTTCAGAACGGCACCAAATACCCGAATAGGCTGATCCGAACTGAAATTCTGCATCACGTGGTATTCCTTGCCCCAGATAACCTGGGCAATACCACGAATAAAGATGGACGCACCAATGGTAATTATGATCAGGGTCACCACATCGGCTTGCTTGGCAGGCGCTATGGCGAAACGCTGAAGGGCAACCCCCAGCACACCGGCGAGAACAATCGCCAGCACGACCGCAAACACCATGGGCACACCCATGGCCGTCAGGGAAACCGTCGCCATGCCACCAATCATCAGAAATTCGCCCTGGGCGAAGTTGATCACATGGCTGGCGTTATAAATCAGGGTAAAACCGAGGGCTATCAGAGCGTAGGTCGCACCGATCGTAATCCCGGTGAACAGGTACTGTAAGAATTCTGCGAGCATAGCGGTGGTTCCGGTCGAACATCGACCGGCGGCTTATCCCGAAGGACAGCCGCCAGCCGCGAGACAGGTGAAAGGGAATTTAGTTAATCAGTTTCCATTCGCCGTTCTGGACTTCCAGAATGCGGAAGGAATCTGCATCAAGGCCGTTGTGGTCATCCGGAGACATATTGAACTCACCGGTAACGCCAACGTAACCCTTGATGTTTTCCAGGGCATTACGCACCGCTTCGGGGTCTGTGGAGCCAGCCTCTTCAATAGCGCGTACCGCCAGCATCAGGCCGTCGTAAGCATAGGCACCAAAGGTAGACACCTTGGAATCCCAGCGAGCCTCATATTCGGCCTTGTAGTTCTGAACAACTTCTTTCTGGGGATCGTCGTCAGGCAGCGAGTCCGGAACCAGCAGCGGAGATGCCGGCAGGCGCAGGCCTTCTGCGGAGGAGCCGGCCAGCTCCAGGAAGCTGTCGGATGCCACACCGTGGGACTGGTAGAACGGTAGCTCCATACCCAGCTGGGCATAGTTACGGGTCACAATCGCCGGGCCCTGGCCGAAACCGAAGTTCAGAACCGCCTCAACACCCTTTGTGTTACGGATATTGGTCAGCTGGGCGGTCATGTCTGTATCAGATCCGCTGTAGGTAACATCGGCAAGGACTTCGACACCCATTTTCTCCGCCACTTCCAGAGTCTGGGTACGACCGGAACTGCCGAACCCACCGGTTCCGGAAATCAGACCAATCTTGGTAATGCCGCGGTCTTTCATGTCCGTGAGGATACGCTCAGCGGCCATACGGTCAGACTGCGGGGTCTTGAACACCCATTTCTTCACCGGAGTGGTAATAACTACCGCACCAGCCAGGGAAATGAACGGAACCTGAGCCTGCTCGATCAGTGGAACGGCGGCCATGGTGGCCCCGGTGGTGCTGCCACCGACGATAATATCAACCCGATCCTGACGAATCAGACGGCTGGCGAAGTTGCGGGCAGAGGCGGCATTGCCAACATCGTCGTAGTGGACGAGTTCCAGCTGACGACCCAGGACACCGCCTTCTTCGTTGATTTTTTCGACGTACATCTCGAGCGTTTTCAGCTCAGGATCGCCAAGAAAGGATGCCGGCCCTGTCACAGACAGGAACGACCCGATTTTGATTGGCTCTGCTGCCTGGGCACTCATCATCATGAGACCAGCAGCGGCTACTACTGCGCATTTTCCTGCGCGACGCATCATTGTCTTGAACATTGTTTTTGTTCTCCCGAATTGTGCAGGGGCTTGAGTATGTTTTTGTTCCATCATCCCTGATTACAGCAATCCTGATTCTTCGCTCCCGGTAAAATTCGATACCATTGACGAATATCAAACGAAGTTATTGTATCATAACTCCCATGTCAACCGATTTCAGGGAGTCCGGCTACAGCTCTTTCAGTAAAGCCGACACTGACGCAGCGCGCCAGCACGGCAAGCAGAAAGACAAACCTTTACCTGACACGTAAGAACCGCATAATACGTGCAACGTGTTTCATTGATTCTTATTTGCGAACTCAGGCCATGACTGCAAAAAGCCAGCTAGAACTGCTCGTCAAGAACTTCCAGAAGAAGCGCCCCCTGAGGGCCGGCTCCCTCATCATTACCATCTATGGCGACGCCATCGTTCCCCGCGGTGGCAACGTCTGGCTGGGTAGCCTGATGAAGCTGGTGGAACCGATGGGCATCAGCCAGCGGCTGGTTCGCACCTCGGTGTATCGCCTGGTTCAGGAATCCTGGTTGCAGACCGAGAAAGTGGGCCGTTGCAGTTATTACAGCCTTACCGGCCCGGGACTGCGCCGCTTCGAACAGGCATTTCAGCACGTCTATAACCTGGACACCGAGGAATGGAGCGGAAGTTGGTGCCTGGTGTACCTGAATCAGCTGTCCCCGGAGCTCAGGCAGAAAGTCCGGGAAGAGCTGAAGTGGCTCAGTTTTGGCAGCATGGCGCCCGGCTTGATGGAGCACCCACGATTCACCCGTAGCGAGCTGATCCCGATGCTTCAGGAATGGGGCGCCCTGGAAGACACCATTGTCATGCAGACCATGCCAATGGAGCAGAAGAGCCCCAAGGCGCTTCGCCTCCAGGTAAGAGAGAGCTGGAACCTTGAGGAACTGGGGGGACGTTACCGGCGCTTTTTGACTCAGTTCCGACCCCTTTGGCGGGAACTGCAATCCGAGGACACACTCAGCCCTGAAGAGTGCCTGATTCTCAGGATCCTGCTGATTCACGAATACCGGAAGATTCTTCTGAGGGATCCGCTGCTGCCTGATGAACTGTTGCCCGGTGACTGGGAAGGCCGAAGCGCCAAGCAGCTTTGCCGGAACCTGTATCGACAAATCTACGTGCGGGCCGAGCAGTGGCTGGACGAAAACCTCGAAAACGCCTCCGGCCCCCTTCCAGGTCCCGGTGAGAAGTTTTACAAGCGGTTCGGTGGATTGCGGGATACTGCCATCCAGATCGATCCGACAACCGAACCAGAGGTTCTTTAGACGCCCACTCAGTCAGTTGACGAGCCGGAAGAGGATGCCAGTTGTTCCCGGGTCTTCAGACGTCCCTCCCGGCGAATCTCGGCATTGTCGTACCGGCGCTGTTGCTCGTCCGTTTCCGGTATCACTTCCGGGACATCCACCGGCCGGTCGTTCTCGTCCAGAGCAACAAACGTGAAAAAGGCCGAGAGAATGTGCCGCGTGTCGCCGGTGTAACTGTTTTCGGCCTCTACCCTGGCACCAATTTCCATGGACGATCCCCAGCTCCGGTTCAGCGACAGGCTGAACAACAGCGTATCGTTTCCCTTCGCCGGCGCCCTGAAGTGGATTGAATCTACAGCAGCTGTCACGCAAACATGAGCTGAATGCCGCTCAGCCACGACCAGCGCCAGCCGGTCGCATTTCGCCATGATCATCCCGCCAAACACCGTGTTGTGGGAGTTCATGTCATTCGGAAACACCTTGTACACGTGTTTCTCGATTGCCGATGCTGATACCGGCTTTGAGGGCTTTCCCGCCATGATATCCTTTTCCTCTTCCACGGAATTTTGATAGGGCGTCAATTCAACCGACAGCCGCCGCGTCACCCTGACGTTGCTGCGCCCGTTTCGCCAGGTGAAGCATGACAACACCCAAGGCCATTACCACCAGCGTCAGCCAAAGACCATTGGTGTAATTGCCCTCCACATCGGCGAGATAGCCGACCACAGCCGGCGCCACCATTTGGGCAATCCCATAGCTGAACGTCAGCCGGCTCATGGGCCGCGAGGGATTCTCGGGGAAGACGCGCCCGACCATGGCCAGCATCATGCTGACAATGCCGATGAAGCTGGCGCCATAGATCACGGAACTGAGCATCACGCTGGCCAGGCTGGTGTTCACGATCAGCATCAGAATACTGACGGAATTCAGTGTATAGGCCAGATAAAGCGCCAGCCACTGGCCCCAACGCCGGGAAAACACATCCCACAGCCAGCAGGCCGGTGTGGCCGCCAGCCCGGCAATCAGCCAGACCAGCCAGCCCTGGCCCTGAAGTTGAGGCATGGATTCGGCAATCGCCACCAGAAAGGTGGCCGTCACCACATAACCTACGCCGGCGCAGAAATACGCCAGTTGCAAGATACGAATGAACCGGCTGCGCTCATCTCCACCATTGGCGGCCCCCGTTCTGGGCAAAGCACAGGCGCGGTAGTCCGGCATCCAACGCCAGGCAGGCACGAGCAGTGCCAGTGCCACCAGCCCGTAGATTACCCATTGCTGATCCCAGGTGAACGGGTCCTTGATCAGCTCCGCTATAACAGCTGTCAGGACAATCCCGAGGCCGATGCCCGAGAAGAATACCCCAAGCTCGGACTTCTGGTTGTTCTTGATCAGCCAGCTCATCAGCAGACCGGCACCCAGTAACATTCCCGCCGAGGTACTCAGACCGGAAATAAAACGCAGAATGAACCACAACCACACGTTGGTGGTGTACCCCATGAGAACCGTTGAAACCACAGCAACCACCAGGCCAAGCTGGTAGAGCCTTACCTTGAGACCAAGATCACTGATCCGGGTAATAAGTACCGCGCCGGTCAGGTATCCGGCGTAGTTCACCGTTGCCAGCATGCCGACAACGGATTTGCTCAGCCCCAGCGCAGCGACCATCTCCGGGATCATCGGCGTGTAGGAAAACCGGGCAATTCCCACCATGACCACAACGGCGATCACGCTGGCCACCAGGACTTTTATTGTTTCGATCGGTTTCACAGGAGGTCCTTGATTTGCAACGTCGTCGGATCAGGCGCGGCCCAGGAACTTGCGCTCCTCCACGTTAATGCGGATGCGATCTCCGGTGGAAATGTGCTCCGGAACCTGCACCACCAGACCGGTGGCAAAACGGGCAGGCTTGGTTCTGGCCGTAGCAGAGCCGCCTTTAACGGACGGATCTGTCTCCTCAATAACAAGCTCGACCGTGGGCGGTAGCGCGAGCGCGACCGGCGAATCTTTCAGCAGGATAACCATAACGCCCTGAGTGTCCTCGGAGATGAACAACAGCTCCTCGGCTATGGCATCCCGGTTCAGACTGTACTGGGTGAAATCCTCGGTATCCATGAACACATACTCATCGCCATCGGCGTAGGAAAAGGTGGCTTCCCGGCGCGTAAGATCGGCCAGGTTGAGCATGTCCGAATCCTTGAAGGTCTCATCGAGCTTCTGGTTGGTTACTACGTCGTACATGCGCATCCGGTAAAGACTGCCACCGGCTCGCCCCTGGGGAACAGAACGCTCGATATCCTTCACAAAATACACCCGGCCATCGTATTCAACGGCGGAATTTTTCTTGATCTCACTGGCTCTTGGCATTTTTTATACTTCCGATTATTAGATAGGAACAAAACTTTCTGACCGCTGATATACCATGAACGCGGTCGACATGCGATACGCTGTTTTGGCAGTACCGGGCCCGCTGGCTTATGATCGGCCTATCCTGTCGGCAATTCGGTGGCACCATGAATATTCGAACCCTGGAAACCTTCATCTGGATTGCCAGGCTGGGCAGTTTCAGGGCGGCAGCGAGTCGCGTCTACGCATCGCAACCCTCTGTTTCTGCCCGGATTGCCGGCCTGGAAGATCAACTGGGCGTTGAGCTGTTTGATCGCTCCTCCAGAAAGATAACCCTGACCGCCAAAGGGCGGGAATTCCTGATCTACGCCGAAAAGCTGCTCAGCCTGCATGGTGAAATGATGCAGGCAGTGGCCAGGCCCTCTTCCATCGAAGGAACCATTCGCCTGGCGGTGTCGGAAACCATCGCCCACACCTGGCTACCACAATTGATCGAACGGGTCAGTGAAGCCTATCCTGCCATTAATCTGGAGCTGGATGTAGACATCTCCGTCAATCTTGCGGAGAAACTGGCCAACCATGAAATAGACATCGCCTTCCTGATGGGGGGCGTGAATCAACCGGGCATCATCAACCGGGACCTTTGCCGCTACTCCCTGATCTGGGTGGCCAGCCCAAGGCTGGACATTCCCGACGGGTCAATGTCGCTGGAAGAATTATCCACCTGGCCCATCATCACCTATCCCCGAAAAAGCGAACCCTACGTTGCCATTCGCTCACTGGTGGACCCGATGAACCATTCCACACGAATCCACTCCAGCTCTTCACTGTCTACAATCATTCGCATGACCGTGGATGGCTTGGGGGTGAGTGCTCTGCCCAGGGAGATCCTCGAGCACGAGCTTCATTCAGGGATACTGCGCCAGTTCGAGATTGAAGCCGATGTTCCCGATCTGGCCTTCTGCGCCTCGTACCGGGGCGGGCCCGGCGGCACCGTCGTACAGGCCATTGCCGAGCTTGCGCTGTCCACCGCGGAGGACCGCGCGACGAACGCCAAAAACAGTCATGTGAATGCCGGAAAATCCGTCTGATCAATTTTTTCGATCACAACTGATCCCAACTTTCGAATTGTATTAATCGCCAGCTCTGCCTTAAATGTAAAAATCATACTTTTTGAGGCAGCACCATGGCAGCAAACCCAACCCTTAACGCACAGTCCCTGCCACAGGCCGTGCGGCAGGCAGCCCGGAGCGGCCAGCTTTCCGGCCCAACCGCCGGATTGGCCAGCGGGTATGTACAGGTAAACCTGGTGATTCTGCCGGAAGCCCAGGCCGCCGGATTCCTGAGATTCTGCCAGGCAAATCCGAAACCCTGCCCCTTGCTGGCAGTCAGCGAACCCGGTGCCCGGGTCTGTGAGGCTCTGGGTGCTGATCTCGATATTGCCCGCGATGTCCCGGCCTATCGGATCTATCGGCACGGCGTTGCCGGCGAAACCGTCCATAATGTGGCTGATGAATGGCGAGATGATCTGGTGACCTTCGCCCTGGGCTGCTCCTTTACCTTCGAGCATGCCCTGATGCAGGCCGGATTGCGCATTCGTCATATTGAACAGGGCCGGAACGTACCCATGTACCAGACCTCTGTCCCGCTGACGGCCGCTGGTGGTTTCAAGGGCAACCTGGTGGTTTCCATGCGCCCGTTCCTGGCAGCCGACGCTATTCGTTCCGTTCAGATCACCACCCGCTATCCGCAGGTTCACGGGTCCCCTGTACACCTGGGGGATCCCCGACTGATTGGAATTTCCGATCTTGACTCACCGGATTACGGAGATTCCGTTTCCCTGGGTGAGCATGAAATCCCGGTGTTCTGGGCCTGCGGGGTAACCCCCCAACAGGTACTCATCGACTCTGGTGTGGAATTCGCAATCACCCACAGCCCGGGGCACATGCTGGTCACGGATATCCCTGACAACAGCCTGGCCCTGTTCTAACCCGAACCAACCCCGAAGACGACCATGAGGAAACTCACATGACTACAACAAAAGACCTCGTTACTGCCTCCCTGCTGGGTTTCGCCCTGGCCGGTTCCCAGGCCATGGCTCAGGATCTGGACAAAACCAGCATCAACTATGTCGGAAGCTGGAGCAGCCTCTCCCTGTACCAGAACTTTGAACGTCCGTTCTGGGAGCAGCACGTGCCGGACGCCTCAGACGGCCAGATCAGCACCGAGGTGACCACGTTCGACCAGATGGGTCTCGGTGGCGGCGAAGTCTACCGGTTGATGGGCCGTGACGTGGTAGAGGTGGCCTCTACCGTGGCAGATTATGCCGTAGAGGATGCGCCGGAGCTGGAAGGCCTGGACATGCCCATGATCGCACCCGACGTGGAAACCGCCCGAAAAGTGGCCGAAGCCTATCGTCCGGTGCTGGCAGACGCGTTCAAGGAACGCTACAAGGGCGCCCAGTTACTCGCGGTTGTGCCTTACCCCTCGCAAATGGTCTTCTGTAATGCCGACATCGGTGGCCTTCCCGACCTGAAAGGCAAAAAAGTGCGCGCCAGCGGCCGTACCACCGCTGAGTTCCTGCAGGCCCTGGGAGCCGAAGGCATAACCCTGAACTTCAGCGAAGTACCCGGCGCCCTGCAGCGCGGCGTTATTGACTGTGCCGTTACCGGCTCGCTGTCAGGCTACAGTTCTGGCTGGCACGAGGTATCAACCCATCTTTACCCTCTTCCGGTGGGCGGCTGGGACCATGTCGTAACCGCGATGAACGGCAAGAAGTGGAACTCACTCTCCGAGGAAACCCAGCAGTGGCTGGCCGCCGAAATCAAAGAAAACTACGAAGATCCGGTATGGGATTCTGCGGTTGATGAGACCAAAGAAGGTATTGCCTGCCTGACCGGCAACGGTGAATGCTCACGGGGCGAGCCCGGCGACATGGTGCTGGTGGAAGCCACCGACAATGACTTCTCGGAAGCCTCCCGTCACCTTGAGGAAACCCTTCTGCCAAACTGGGCGCAACGGGTTGATCAGCAGTGGGTGGATCGCTGGAACGAAACCATCGGTGCAGCCACCGGCCTGAAAGCATCGAAATAACTCACCGTTAAACCGACCTGATGCCCGGGCTGCTTTTGGCACCCGGGTACTCTGGAGAACACTATGTTTCAACAGGTGAATTCTTTACTCGACCGGGTATTGGTCGGCGTCGAGACCGGCTCACTCTGGATGGCCCGCGCCGGCGGTGCCCTGATCCTGTTTACGGTGGTACTCGTTACCATCGAGGTAATGTCCAGGCAATTCATTGGCCGATCGGACGTCCATGCCACGGAACTGACTGGTTACATCATGGCCATCAGTGCCAGCTGGTCATTTGCCTACACCCTGATGTGCAAGGCACACATTCGCATTGACGCCCTGTACCTGAATTTTCCAATGAAAGTCCGCGGTGTCCTTGACCTGGTCGCTCTATTGGCCATGGCGATGTTCGCCATCCTGGTTGTCGATGCGGTTTTTGACGTCACCAGTGCTTCATACAGCGGAGGCTCCACCGCTAATACGCCACTGGGCACACCCTTGTGGATGCCACAGGCCTTGTGGATGGTCGGTCTGGTCTGGTTCGGATTCGCGGTCTCCATACTCTCACTGAGGGTGCTCTTTGGTTTGCTCAGCGGCGACAACGACCGCGTTCAGGAACTGGCGGGCAGCCCGACCATGGACGAACAGATCAAAGAAGAAAACAGGGAAGCACACTCATGATTATTACCGCACTGCTGATTCTGCTCGCCCTGCTGCTCCTGAGCGTTCCAGTTGCCGCCACACTGATTGCACTGGCGCTATTGCTTGCGGAACTGTTCTCACCGTTCCCCCTGATCAATGCCATGGGTGATGTACTCTGGTCGGCTTCCGACAAATACCTGCTGATTGCCATTCCCCTGTTCATTCTGCTGGGCGAAATACTGGTGCGCACCGGCATTGCCCGCGGTACCTATCGGGCCCTGGAGAGCTGGCTTTCCTGGCTACCCGGTGGGCTATTACATGCCAACATAGGCACCGCCACCCTGTTTTCCGCCACCTCCGGCTCCAGCGTAGCGACCGCGGCGACTATCGGTACGGTAGCTCTGCCCCAGGGCAAAGACATGGGCTATGACCCGAAGTTGTTCACCGGATCAATTGCAGCCGGCGGCACACTGGGCATCATGATCCCCCCGTCAATCAACCTGATTGTCTATGGCTTCCTGACCGAAACGTCCATCCCTCAGCTTTTTGCAGCAGGCCTGATACCCGGCCTCCTGCTTGCGACAATGTTCATTGTTGGTACCGCGCTGATCTGTCTCTGGAAGCCAGGCCTGGGTGGCCCCAGCGTATCCCACAGCTGGGGCGAGCGGGTTTCAGGGCTCAGGCACCTGGTACCGGTGCTTGCCCTGTTCGGTATTGTTGTAGGTTCGATCTACACCGGCGTGGCAACACCGACCGAGGCCGCCTCACTGGGCGTATTGGGCGCAATGGCCATTGCCGCCTTCATGAGGAAGTTATCCGTCAGCATCATTGTTGAAGCGCTGGATGGCACCATGAAAACCACCGGCATGATCATCCTGATCATCATTGCGTCCTACTTCCTTAACTTCGTTCTCGCATCGGCTGGAATCACGAGGGAGCTGACCAGTTTCCTGGAAAATGCGGGCATGGGGCCCTATTCGACCCTGATGCTTGCAATCCTGCTTTACATCATCCTCGGTTTCTTTATTGAAACCCTGTCGCTGATGGTAATCACCATTCCCATTGTTGCCCCCATCATTATCGGTATGGGCTTCGATCCGGTGTGGCTCGGCATCCTGATCATCCTTCTCATCGAGATGGCGCTGATCACCCCGCCCGTTGGCCTAAACCTCTACGTGGTGCAGGGTGTCCGCGAAGGCGGGCCATTCAGCGATGTAATGAAGGGCGCCATGCCCTACGTCGGAATCATGTTCCTGATGGCGATCGTGCTGGTGCTTTTCCCTCAGTTGGCGACCTTCCTTCCGGAGTTAATGAAGTGACCAGCCATGAATTCTCAATTGGAGTGACCTGATGACAACCTTTTACCTTGCAGAAAACGGGGCGCCCGTTGACGTTGACCTTCACCAACTGGTGATTGCCGGCTGGGCCGGACGGGTGCAGGCTGCCATTGATGAACACATTGAAGAGCTTAAAGAAATCGGCGTCACACCGCCTTCTGAAACCCCGCTGTTCTATCGGGTAGCGGCGAATCAGCTCACGGTGGCGCCAGAGATTCAGGTTCTGGGCGAGCAAACCAGTGGCGAGGTCGAGGTTGTGCTCATAGGCACCGACCAGGGAACCCTGGTCAGTATCGGCTCGGATCACACCGATCGCGAGGCAGAGGCCTGGTCCGTTGCCCATTCCAAACAGGTCTGTGCCAAACCCGTCGGCGCCCAGACATGGCGCCTGGAGCAGGTAATCGACCACTGGGACGAACTCCAGATGGCTTCGTACGCGACCATCGACGGTGAGGAACAGCTCTACCAGGAAGGTCCGGTAACCGGGTTGCTCCACCCCACCGAACTGCTCCGGAGCTTCGGTCTGGACAAACCGGAACTGGTGTCAGGCCAGGCCATGCTCTGCGGCACCTTACCAGTGATTGGCGAGCTGCGTCCGGCAGACGCTTTCCGCGTGGTGCTGAAAGACCCGGTAACCGGCCTCGAGCTCCAGCACCGATACGCCATCAAGACCTTGCCGGTGATCGCATGATCCCGATGACACCTCTCGCCACTCTGCTTGCTGAACTCGACAGCGGCAAACATCAGGCTTTCGAACTGCTTGATAGCTGCTTTACCCGGATTGACACCAGAGACAACGCCAAAGCCCAGATCTACACCAGGCGCTTTGACCGATCGGCCCGCGCCGAAGCCGAAGCCGCAGACCGGCTCCACAAGGCCGGGCTATCAGCAGGACAACTTGCAGGGGTGCCAATTGCCCTCAAGGCCCTGTTCGATGTCAAAGGCGAAGTCACCCACGCAGGCTCTCGAGGCTGGCAAGATCCGGCAAGCCATGATGCGCGGATTGTCTCGCGGTTGCGGCGAGAAGGCGCAGTAATCACAGGGCATACCAACATGACCGAATTCGCCTATTCAGGACTTGGTCTGAACCCCCACTATGGTACGCCGGAGAATCCCCTGGCCCCGGGACGCATTCCCGGCGGCTCATCCTCAGGTGCTGCCGTGGCCGTGGCCCTGGGTATGGCAGCAGCGGCTATCGGCACAGATACCGGAGGGTCAGTGCGAATACCGGCCGCATTCTGCGGACTGACGGGATTCAAACCCAGCCAATCCCGGGTGCCCCGGGATGGCACATTCCCTCTGTCTGACAGTCTCGATTCCATAGGGCCTATCGCCCCTTCGGTAGACTGCTGCGCACGCCTGGACGCGGTGTTGTCCGGCAGGTTCTACCAGCAGCTCAAATCCCTATCGCTGAAAGGGCTCCGTTTCGTTGTTCCGACGGACTATATGCTGAACGATCTGGACGACACCGTTGCAAATGCGTTTAGCCTCAGCCTGAACACCCTGCGCAATGCCGGTGCGAACATCATCGAAGCCCCTGCACCAATACTCGCAGCGCTACCTGAACTGATGGAAGGTGGTGGCTTTACCGCCGCTGAAAGCTACTTTGTTCATCGCCACTCGCTGGAAAAACACAAGAAACTTTACGATCCGCGCGTAAGCAGCCGCATTCAACGCGGCGCCAGCATCAGTGCCGCCGATTACCTCGAACTATGCCGCCGGCGGCAAGCCCGAAAACAGCAGGCAGACGAATGGCTCCAGGACTACGATGGCCTCCTGGCACCAACGGTACCCGTGGTACCGCCGAGGTTCGAGGAGCTGACAGGCGATGACGACTACGCCCGCCTTAACCTGCTGGTTCTGCGCAACCCTACCGTGGCGAACATGCTGGACCTTTGTGCCATCAGCCTGCCGAACCATGGCCCCGGCGATCTTCCAAGCGGTCTGATGCTGATCGGCCGAAACGGCACCGACGACAACCTGTTGCGGCTGGCACAGGCCATCGAACGCGCTCTGTAACGGCGATGCTGACGATTCTTCTGACCAAACTCATCGCCACCGCCGTTGTGGTGATTGGGGTGTCAGTAGCCGTTGGCAAACTGGGGCCCAGACTCGGGGGTATTATGGCAGGCACCCCCATTATTCTTGGCCCCGGTTATTTTTTCATGCTGCAGGACTGGCCTGCCGTGTTTGTCGAAGAGGCGGCCCTCGCGACCCTGCACGCCCTGATCGCAACCCTGTTGTTCAGCATCACGTTTGTTCTGGTTGCCGGACGACTGGGGGCTATGGCCAGCCTTGCCGTGGCAACCCTGTGCTGGATTCCCACCGCCTGGCTGTTTTCATTCATGCCGGGGGGCATTGCCGTTGCGGTACTGATCTATGGACTGGTCCTGCTGGGAGCCGAAGTGATCAAGCGGGCTCTGGCCCTGGATCAGACCAGAGCAGTGGCAGCCACCGGATGGTTCGATCTGATCCTGCGCGGCCTGCTCGCAGGCGTGCTGGTTGCGGTAGCCACGACGGTGGCCGCCAGATCCGGCCCGATGTTGTCGGGGATGCTGGTGGGTTTTCCCGTGGGCCTGTTCACGATTGGTTGGGCACTGTACGACCGGTATGGCGCCAACGTGGCCAGAGCAACCGTGGCAGCGGCGCAGCAAGGCATGCTGAGCCTGGTGGCGTTCGCTGTGGTTACCGCCGTTCTGGCTGGCCACACCGCCCCGATGGTGACGTTCCTTCTCTCCCTGCTGGCGTCATTGGCGGTCAGCGCGACGCTGTTCATGATCAGCCAGTGGCGCGTTCGTCGCGCCTATGGCCACCTGCTGGGCACTTCTACCAACAATAACTGGAAACCTGATCGATGACCGACAACAACCGTGACTCACATTCCGGGATTACCGATTCACGCTCCGGCGGCGAAAATGCCCGCCGGATCCTGAGGCGGGACCCGAACCCTCACATGTTCCGGCCCGTCCAGTTCCGCTCGGTGATCGCCCGCAATCGGATCATGCTCTCACCGATGTGCCAGTATTCCGGCCAGGACGGCCTGTCCAATGACTGGCATTACGTACACCTGGGCGCAAGGGCTGCCGGCGGAGCTGGCTGGGTCTTCACGGAGGCTGTGCACATCGAACCCAGGGGACGGATCACGCCCTGGTGCCTTGGGCTCTGGAACGATGAGCAACGGGACCGCCTGTCCCGAATTGCACGCTTCGTGTCAGATCAGGGGGCGGTGCCCGGCATTCAGCTCGGCCATGCCGGCCGGAAAGCCTCGGTCGGCCGGCCATGGGAAGGCTCCCATCCGTTAAGGGCCGATAACGGGGGCTGGGAGAACCTGGTTTCTGCCTCGGCCTTGCCCTATGCGAGCCAGTGGCAAGTACCCGCGGCCATGTCCCGGGACCAGATCGTCGAATCTCTCGAAGCCTTGCGGTCTGCAACACAGCGGGCCAGGGAAGCCGGTTTCCGGGCCCTGGAGCTGCACGGTGCCCACGGTTACCTTATTCACCAGTTTCTGTCACCGCTGAGCAACCAGCGTACCGATGAATATGGCGGGTCTTTCGAGAACCGGATCCGCTTCCTGCAGGACTCCATCCAGGTCGTTCGTCAGGAATGGCCAGACGACCTGCCTCTGTTCCTTCGACTTTCCTGCACCGATTGGGTAGAGGGTGGCTGGACTTTGGACGACACCGTGCGCCTGGCGACTCTGCTGCGGTTCCAGGGCGATGTTGACCTGATAGACTGTTCTTCAGGAGGCAACGACCCACGCCAACAGATTCCTATTCATCCCGGGTATCAGATACCACTGGCGCACGCCGTGCGTAGCCGTGCTGACATTGCCACCGGTGCCGTTGGACTGATACACAGTCCGGACCTTGCTGAATCGGTCATTGCCAATGGCCAGGCAGACCTGGTGATCCTGGGTCGGGCACTGCTGGCGGATCCAGCCTGGCCATTACGGGCTGCCGCTGCCTTGAGGGCGGAGAATGTTGAATGGCCCAAACAGTACGAGCGGTCAAATATTTTCTGAGCTGACACAAACGCCTCAACAAGAGGCAAAGAGGTGATTATGGCAATCTTGAAGCTGAACGCCGACATGGGCGAGAGCTTCGGCCCCTGGGTCATGGGGCTGGACCATGAAGTTATGCCCCATGTCGACCTGGCAAACATCGCGTGCGGATTCCATGCGTCGGATCCGGACGTGATGCGTAAAACCGTGCGCCTGGCCAAGGCCCACGGCGTGGGTATTGGCGCCCACCCCGCCTATCCTGACCTGGTCGGCTTTGGCCGACGCTCAATGGCCTGCTCGGCAGATGAAATCGAGAACCTGATGCTGTACCAGCTAGGCGCACTTGAGAGCATTTGCCGGGCAGAAGGAACCAGACTCTGCTACGTGAAACCCCACGGCGCCCTTTACAACGATATGGCACGGGACCCAGAGCGCTTCGCGGCTGTTGCCCGGGCGATCCGGTCGTTTGACCCGGCTCTGCCGCTGATGACCCTGGCAATGCGGGACAACGCTCACCTCCTGGAACAGGCCGAACACCATGGCATTACCCTGTGGTTTGAAGCGTTCGCCGACCGGGCCTATGACAGCGAAGGCCGACTGGTACCCCGATCCGAACCGGGCGCCGTACACCATGAGCCCGAAACCATCATCGAGCAGGCGCGACTGATTGCCACCGGGCAGCCACTGACCGCCAGCGATGGAAGCCAACTGTTATTGCAGGCCGATACACTTTGCGTTCATGGCGACAACGAGGAATCGATTGCTGCCGTAAGGCGTATCCGGGAGATGCTGAGCACTCTGGAGAGGGCCTCGTGACGCACACGGGATTGCCAAGGCTGGAGTCCGCCGGCATTGACGGCTGGATGGTGCGCCTGTTCGAGACCATCGAGGAAAATAACCTGTTGTGGCTCGCAGCACTCACCCACGATTGCGAAGCGGCCTTCGGTGACTCACTGATTGATCTTGTGCCCTCCTACACCACTCTGCTGGTGACCTTTGACCCACTCAGAATCAGCTCCTGGGAAGCCCGGAAGATGCTGTCGGAGGTGCTTGCCAAGCTGGTCCCGGACGAGGTTGGTGGCGAAGGCGAATTGCACGAAATTGCCACCTGGTACGATCCGGGTGTGGGGCCGGACCTCACCCGCGTTGCCGAGCTTTCAGATATGTCCGTGGATGACGTGATCAAAACCCACAGCTTCCAGGAATACCGGGTGTTCGCCCTGGGGTTTTCGCCCGGTTTTGCCTTCATGGGACTTCTGGATGAGAGCCTGACCTGCCCCCGGCTCAGCACGCCACGCCCCAGGGTACCTGCCGGAAGTGTCGCCATCGCCGGCCAGCAAACAGCCGCCTACCCGGTCGTCACTCCCGGCGGCTGGAACCTGATCGGACGCACCGCCGCCCGACTGTTTGACCGCAACCGGGACGGCTTCAGTCTGCTCAAGGTGGGCGACCGGGTGCGCTTTGTTTCCGTTGACCGGCACACCTTCGAAAACGAAGGCGGTGACACCACCCCTGCGGAACCGGCCCAAGAGGAGAGACGAACATGAACCCGGGTACAACCTATGGATTTCGGGTAAACCGGGCAGGCCCACTGGCCTTGCTGCAGGATGCCGGCCGTTTCGGTGTGCGGCACCTGGGTGTGACTCAGGGTGGGCCTGCAGACCTGCATGCCTGGGCCTGGGCCAACCGGCTGGCCGGTAATAAATGGGGCTGTCCGGCACTGGAGATCACCTTTGGCGGCCTTGAAATACAGGCCGAAAAGGATCTGACCATCGCGGTAGCCGGTGCAGACCTCTCGGCAAAACACGACACCCGGCCGCTGCCATTGTGGCGCAGAATCCGGGTCGGCAAAGGTGAACGGATCGTGTTCGGTACGCCAGCCAAGGGCTTGCGGGCCTATCTCGCGGTTGCCGGCGGATTTTCAGCAGAACCGGTTCTCGGCAGCGTTGCCTGTGTGACTCGGGAACATCTGGGCGGCTTCGATGGCCTGGGCCGCCGCCTGGCAGAAGGCGACCGATTAACGGTCGCCCAATCGGACGGTGTGCATACGGAGGCTATTGAAACCCCTGAGCATCAGCGACCGGATTACTCCGAACCCGCCGTTCTGGACCTGTTGCCAGGCGCTCAAATCGCGGACTTTTCCGGGCGCAGCCTGTATGAGGCCTTCAACAGTGAATGGCGGGTCGACGATCGCGCCGACCGCATGGGCGTGCGATTGATCGGCCCGCCACTGCACTGCCGGATCGATTCCATGGTTTCCGAGGGCATTTCTCTCGGCGCGGTGCAGGTGCCGCCGGACGGCCAGCCCATCGCCCTTCTGAACGACCGGCAAACCATCGGCGGCTACCCCCGACTAGGCAACCTGACTCCGCTTGCAGCCGCCAGGCTGGCCCAGAGCCTTCCCGGACAGAGAGTTCGATTCAGGCCGACCGGCGCCGAGCGGGCGCTCCGGGAGCACAGAGCGTTCGTAAATCAGGTTACAGGGTAACCCACCAAAGACCGCACATCGCTCAGAAAGCGGTCCACCTGCGCTTCAGTGGTTGCCCAGGAGCACATCAGGCGGGCACTGCCACCGATGAAGTTGTAAAAGCGCCATCCCCTGGCCCGCAACTCTGCCTGCACAGACTCCGGCATCTCAACAAAAACTCCATTTACCTGCCGGGGGTAGCGCAGCCGGATACCCGGCAGGTCTTTCAGCCCGTTGGCGAGTCGTTCTGCGCAGGCATTCGCGTGGCGAGCGTTCTGCAACCAGACATCGCTCTCCAGCAGTCCACACCAGGGTGCGGAAATATAGCGCATCTTCGAAGCAAGCTGGCCGGCCTGCTTGCAGCGCCACTCAAAATCCTCCGCCAAAGAGCGGTTGAAGAACACCACAGCTTCACCAAGTGCCAGACCGTTCTTGGTGCCGGAAAAGCACAACACATCCACGCCCACCTTCCAGGTTATCTCCGATGGATGCACACCGAGGGCGGCCACGGCGTTGGCAAAGCGGGCGCCGTCCATGTGAATGTTCAGTTTGTGACGGTTCGCCATCGCACGAATTGCCCGTAGCTCATCCGGAGTGTAAACGGTGCCCACCTCGGTTGCCTGGGTCAGGCTGAGCGCCTTGGGCTTGGGGTAGTGAATATCGGTCCGCTTGGTTACCAGATGCTCGATGCTTTCCGGTGTCAGCTTGCCGTTTTCGCCCTGCCCCAGAAGCAGTTTGGCGCCGTTGGAGGCATACTCCGGGCCGCCGCATTCATCGGTTTCAATGTGGGCCAGCTCATGACAGATCACACTGTGAAAGGATTGACCGATGGACGCCAGGGCCAGAGAGTTGGCAGCGGTGCCGTTGAATACGAAGTACACGTCACAATCGGTATCGAACAGTGCCCTCAGACCATCCGCCGCCTTCTGCGTCCAGCTGTCCTCGCCGTAGGCCGGTTCATCCATCCGGTTGGCCGCTTCCATGGCTTTCCAGGCCTGCGGGCACACACCGCTATAGTTGTCGCTGGCAAACTGCTCGGACTGGGACAAAATTCACTCTCCTTCCATTTGAATTGCTTACTCTCACTGATCAAGAACCTTCAGGCGGAGCCCCGCACACGTCTCGCACTTCCCTGGCCCATGCGAGCCAGCTTTCCGTTGCCATGATTCCGCGCCGGAGAGCAAGATACTGCAATTTATAGTGTCGCGGCAGCGTTTGCACATCCTGAAAATAGTCCCGCTCTATCTCGCGATAGCGCTCCAGTTCTTCCTGCCAGTCGAGTTCATAGCGAGAAAGCTCCTCGGAAAGTCTGTCTTGCGACCAGAGATCGCCCGCAAACAGTTTAAGCAGCAGCGGGTCTCTGGTGGCCGGTCGTGGAGAAAAGCCATTCACCCATTTCCCCAATTCAGCGCTTCCTGAATCAGCGAGATGGTAAACCTTGCGATCCGGCTTTCCGGACTGTTCAACCAGCTCAACCTTTACCAGACCATCATCGAGTGCCTTTGCCAGCTCTCGGTAGATTTGCTGATGGCTGGCGTTCCAGACATTTCCCATCCGCTCTCTGAACCTTCGGGTCAACTCATACCCTGTTGCGGGTGATTCATAAAGACTCGCAAGTAATGCATACCGAAGTGCCATTCTCAATCCTCCAATATGCGCATTGTTGCATATAACATTAAACACGCGCTACCATGTGCAACAAGTTGCATATAGGAGCAAAGACATGAATCTTGAGCCTTTGACAAACACATCCATTGCGATTCAGCTTCACGTTGTCGCAGCGGTTCTGGCCTTTGTGCTGGGCCTTCTACAGATTTTCCTAAGGAAGGGTACAGCGCTGCATAAAACGGCCGGCTGGGTATGGATCTGGATGATGGCAGCCGTCGCCTTGTCATCCTTCTTTATCCATACCATTCAGCTAGTGGGCCCATGGAGCCCAATCCATCTGCTCTCTGTCTACACGCTGATAATGCTTTGGTGGGGAGTGCGCCAGGGGCAAAGAGGAAGACTAAGGGAGCACGGAATCACCATGGCATCGCTATTCGTTTTCGCACTGGTTGGCGCCGGGGCTTTTACCCTGCTGCCAGGCCGGATGATGCATACCGTGGTTTTCGGGTGAGCGCCGGAGAGTCTGAACCTCTCCGGCCTTGAGGTAGAAGAATTATCCGTTCAGACCCAGGTGTTCGGCATCCTGCTCGATACAACGATCCAGCAGCGCCAGATAGTCTGCCTTGGCCTTGACCTTAGTTTCCCGGTGGGCACGCATATTCAGGGTTTTGAAATGAAGAGCAAGCTCGGTGGCCCTTTCAACCAGCTTGTCCTGGGCAACCACTTCATCCAGGAAGCCCGCCTCTACAGCTCCTTCCGGGTTGTAGATCTCAGCGTTCACGACCGAACGGAAGAAATGAGCGGGCGCCAGTCGATGGCGGGCAATTTCAATCCCGGCGTGGTGCATAGTCATGCCGATGGCCACCTCGTTCAAGCCAAGCTTGAAGGGCCCCTCAATACCAATGCGGTGATCCACTGACAGCAAAATGAATGCGCCCTTGGCAATGGCATGGCCGCTACAGGCACCAATGATCGGCAACGGGAATGCGGCCAGACGCCGGGTAAAGCTGGAGCCGGTTTTTACCAGCGCCGCAGCCTCTTTCGGCCCCTTCTGCATTTCTTTCAGGTCGTATCCGGCAGAGAACACGCCGGGCTGCCCGGTCAGTATCACAACGGCCTTGTCTTGCTCGGCCCGATCCAACGCCGCGTTGAGCCCCTCGAACACTTCCTGGCTCAGGGCATTGGCCTTGCCATTGCTGATGGCAATCGTTGCAACACCGTCTTTCAGTTCATAACTTACCAGCTCAGTCACCTGATCTACCTCTCTACCGGAATTAAAGTGAGCGTTTGTTTACTTCGGTAAGCCTGATTGTGTGTTACGCGGGGCCGAGTTTCAATATCAATTGGTCATGTCGCCATGACGGGACCGATATTGACTCAATGCATTGGCCGGTAAGGTCGCAAAGCGGACCTTTTCCCCGGGCCGGGTGACCCCGCTTTCTTCCGCTCAGATCCACTGAAGGCGTGAGTCCATTTGAATATCTAGGGAAACAGCAACTGGCGGAAATCTTATCAGCAGCGCAACTAAAACAGGGATGGTTACAGTACTTTGTGTATTCGTCTAAAGCCTATGACATGTGGTTGCGGCAGTATATTACCTTTGCTGATCGTCCACACTTGCTCAACGCGCTAAGTAAACAGGCAGACATCGTTCTTGTGCTCTCGTTTGACCCGGTACATGGCCTGATCCGCTCCCCTGATCAGGTCACTACCCGATTGCTCTCCACCTCGACCGATACTGATCCCCACGCTGGCACCAATTGATACCAACTCTCCGGAAGGCAGAGTCACTGGCTGTGTGATGGCTTCGCGTAGCCGCTGGCCGATTTCAAACACGCTGGCTTTTGAGGTGACGTTTTCGGTGACAACCACAAACTCATCGCCTCCCATCCGGGCCACGCAGTCACTGTCCCGAGCCTCCTGCTGCAGTCGACGGGCGATTGTTTGAAGCAATACATCACCCGCTTCATGACCGTACTGGTCGTTCACCGGCTTAAAGCCGTCCAGATCGATCAGGATTACGGCCAAAAGCTCATTTCGCCGCTGCGACCGTTGTGTGATTTTTTCGAGATGAATCATCAGGCCATAGCGGTTGTAGATTGCTGTTAGTGGGTCTTTTACTACACGGCGTTCCAGTTCGGCCTTGGCGACCTCCAGCTCTGAAGTGCGCTCGACAACCCGGCGTTCCAGTTCACGCTCCTGTCGCTTTAGCGACATTAACAACTTGCGCTGAACCTCCTCTTTTTGGCGCTTGAGTTCGTTAAATCGGGCCGCCAGACCGAAGGACAGCAAAATCATCTCAATGGCGGAACCGATCTGCAGGCCATAAACAGTGAAAAAATTGGAAGGTATCCAGCCCAGGTTGCGGACCGACAGCAACGCGGCGCCCACCAACAGGAGCAACCAGGCCGTTAGGTATATCCGGGCTGCAGGAATGCGATAGCGTACGGCCGCGATACCACTGGTTATTAAAAACACGGTCGTCAAAACACCCATCGCCGACATTATCTTGAGGGCATCCTGCACTGACACCAGTAACGTCAACAAAGTCGTGCACCACCAACATATTGCTATAACCGATAAAGACTGGTCCCAGCGCGGGGCAATGCTTCGCATATTCAGAAAACTTCGGGCAAACATAACCGCCAAGGTAGCAGCAAGGGTATATCCGGTCGGAAGAATACGGTTGCCCCACTCTCCTACCAGTCCTGGCCACATCAGCAAAGGACCCAAGCCGTTCATGCTGGAGGCGGCAATACCAAAGCTAAACACAAACAACGAATACAGCAGAAAGGAGCGTTGACGGGTACCAAGAAACAACAGGAAATTATATGCACCTAAAGCCGCCAACATGCCGAAGTAGAGGGCAAGCCAGACATATTCCAAGTCACTGTCTTCGTAGAATTCATAGGTTGGCGCCAGCCGTGCGTTGAGGGTCATGCTGGCGTGGGTGGCTACCCGCAGGTACAGCGTCGCCCGCTCCTCAGGCTCAAATGAAAGCGGAAAAATTGGCTTACGATGAGCCACAATTCGGTCTGCCGGCGCAATGGTACGCCCGGAGCGCATCCGTTCTACCATGCCATTCGCATTCACCTTATAGAGACGAATGTCATCCAGATAGGCGTAGGTGAACTCAAGCATTCGGTTCAACCGCGTGCTTGAGAGGGATTCCACTTCAATCCGCATCCAGTAAACATCGGGAGTATAGCCCTGGTGGAGACCGCCTGGCACTGCTGGTCTAAAGGGCTCGATTCCACTAAGCACTTGTTCGAACGTCAGCTCACCACCGGGGTCCCGTATCAGCGAAATAAAGCGGTCCAACGGTTGCGCCTTGTGCCCATCTAGCACAAGCACACGTTCCGAGCTCCAGCCTGAGGCCGCTGCCAACAAAAGCCATACGAGGGCAAACAACTGATTTACCAAACGACAATCACCCGGCAGCAAACGCGCCTCTCCTTGAGAATTGAACTGCCAGATCAAGCGATCACGACGCAGAATTTATAGCGGCTATTCGCCTATACAGACAGATCAATCCTACGCTTGGCGGTATTGAACGACATATTTAGCATCGGCCTATCGCCGTCCACCGATTCGGGCTTAGAAGCCAGTATTAAATGGCTTTATTATCGAATTCGGTGACCGCCTGGACGGCCACCTAATATGGGATGGGCAGTTACGCATATTTAGTTGCAGGCTCCGCTGTGGTAATCGGACGCCCCCAAGTTTCAAGAAATCTCTGCTTCGCCCACACTTTGAGGCATATACTGAGGAAACCGGCTGGCGTTACCAATAGACATGAGATGAGCGTAAATCCAACCCAGGTGTCCATCTCGGCTCAGCTGCCCGATAGTACTATCGTCCAGCTCACGTAACTTGGACTCATCTACAATCTTTAAGTCCCGCAACAGAAAATTTTTCTGTTCCCGGTTCGAAACACGAATTTCGCGCACTACCAGCAGATCCAATTCGTTCAATTTCTGGGTAAATCGCTTGGTGCGATCAATTTCCGCGCGATAGCCATTCAGGAAATTGATAACGCCTTTAAGATACTCGGTATCCTTGCCCTCGTCGTCAAAAAGTGGCTCACCCTCCTCCTCTGAGAAGGCGTGAAAGCTATCATCCAGGCACACGGTGTAATCGCCGTCTTTGCCACCCTGGGCGAGCACAAACGGGTAACGGCGAACAAATGCGGGCACATAACAGCCCTCGCGCCAGGCATCCTTGTCATCCAGAAACAGGTTCTCGTTCTGACGCAGACCCAGCAGTGCCACTGCACCCAGTTCATCGGCTTTCTCACCAGCGAACACAATCGGGTAGTCACGGGCGGCCTGGAAAAACTCGCTGCCGGCCAGCGGCACGTAGTGGGTATCGCGGGCAAACGCCGCGGTACCCAACCCGGTCTGGATCTTCAGATTTCGGTGGTTATCCCGGTTCAGGGGTACGATATGATTGTAAAGCAGCATGCAAACATCCTTCTTTTTGGTCACTGTAATTCAGAACTGGTAACTGATGCGGGCCTGCAGTTTCCCGCCATCCTGGTCGGGCACCACGTCCCGCAGGGTCTGGCCCCAGTACAGCTCTCCATTCAGGTGATCACCGTACTGCCAGCGCAGACCGGCGCCCAGGCTCTGTAGCTCCTCGCTCGAGGGGCTGACGTCTTTGATCCGTCCGTAATCGGTGAAAGCAAACGGCTCCAGGCCTGGCCGCCAGCGATAACGCAACTCCGCACTGGCGAACAGGCCGTCAGCGCCAGCCACTGCCCCGGACGGATAGCCGCGAACGCTGCCAGCACCACCGGACTGGAACAGCAGGGTTGGGGGCACGGTGTCTTCGTCAGCGAACTGCCAGCCGCCACGAAACAGCCCGAGAAACCCGCCGCCAAACGCCTGTACCCAGGAAGCGTCACCCTCGTAAAGCAGGTAGTCATCGGTGACACCGAACACGTTTTCGACCTCAGCCCGAACCACGCCCTGCCGGAAGCTCCAGTTGGCGCTGGCCAGGTACCCGTTGATCTGTGCCCCCAGTGACCAGCGGTCGACATCAAATTCACTGATCGCCTGGCCCTCGAGTTCCGTGGTGGACTCGATCGCGGCGTTCTCCAGATAGGATTGAACCAGCACCGTGTCACCGGAATACCACGGCTGGTCCCAGCGCAGGGCAATCTCCTGCGAGTCGCCTGTGACGTTCAGGGCCTCAAACGGGCCTTTTACAATCTCGATGTCGCCCTGGCTGAAGCGCGCGCCCAGACGACCGCCCCAGCGGTTGACCGGAGCGTCGTAGCTGAACAGGCCGTTCAGGGAGCCTTTTGAGCCCACCACAAACAGCGTCATGCGATCATCAATACGCAGCGGCCCATTGACCACCAGCGATGCACCCAGCCGCTCCTCGCCGGTGGTTTCGGAACCGGCATTGTCGACAAAGGCCTGGCCGATCAGCCGTGGCTGCTCGTCGACACTCAGGCGGATGTCGGTTTCCCCCGGCTGTTCACCCGCGGCCAGTGCCGCCCTAAGCTGAAAGTTCGAGGTTCGGTTAATCCGAGTCAACGCGGGGCGAAGCTCCCGGATATCGACTACCGCTCCGGGTTCGGCTGGCAAACCCCAACGCACCACACTTTCACGGTTGTAGATCTCATTAGCGACGACCACCTTGCCCAGTCGCCCTTCCACCAGCTGAAGGGTCACAACCCCGTTCTGGATCTGCTGGGGCGGCACGATGACCCGAGCATTGACCAGGCCTTCCTCGGCGTAAAGTTCGTTGAGGGCATCCACCAATGCATTGATGTCAGCGAAACTGACCTCGCGGCCCTCGTAGCGTGCTATCTGCCCACGGATGATATCCATAGGCAAAAGCTCAGATTCGTTGATCCGGATTTCCTGAAGCTCGAAGGTGACATCGGACTCTGGCAATCCCTGGCCGTTAATGTCCGACGGTAATTCCAGCGGGTCCTGCTCCCGCTCCCGAGGCTGTTCCCGAAAGTATTCCTCGCTCTCAAACGCACGCTCCTGTTGCAGGCTTGGGTCCAGCGTTCTGAGGTCCGGGGCTGGCGCCTGCTGGGCAGCCACCAAGCTGCTGCCCACGGCCAACCCGACACCTGCGACAACCATCCAGCTCTGACGGGCAACCCGCAGGCAATCAGACATCTTTTTCGTCATCCGCGCTCTCCGTTGTGTTTGCGGCCTGAAGGTCGTCCAGATTGACCGCGCTGCCACCGATACTGTCAGTCTCGAAGATCACTGCCGGCGCGCGTTGCAATGGCATACCCAACGCCTGCATCAGGCCGCGTGTAACCGCGTCCACACCGCTCTGCATGAAACGATCGTTGTCACGGGCAACGCTGGCGCCGTTGTATTCAATACCGGTGTATTCACGCTCGGCGTTGTAATTCGGGCTTTGCACATCATGCCCCGGCCTATAGTGGCTGACGTAGGCATCGGTCCAGGTCCAGCCATCGCGCATTTGCAGGCTGAAGCGGGCGTCCGGCTCGAACAGCTGAACGTCCACATCCCGAACCGAGGCGTCCCGGTTGTTCATGTACAGGCTATTGGTGCCGGTCAGAACCGACAGCTCGGTACCGATCCAGCCGGAATCGATGGCAAACTCGCTGGTATTGGTGGTCACGGAGGCCTGCTCAGCATGCATCTGTGTCAGGTCAACACGGCCCTCGCTTTCGATGTTAAGAGCCACAAGGCCGGCCAGGCCCCCATCGTAGCCAGTAACCTTGCCAGTGAGGTTCTGGCCCGTGTGACTGATGACAGTGTTGATCACACTGCCCGCCAATGTGACTTCCCCCGGGACAAAAATCGTTCCACCAGTGATGCTATTGCCAGCCGCAGCCGAAACCGAACCACTTGCACGCAGCTGACTGAAAGCGACACCCTCACCCGCTGACAGTGATTGGCTACCGACTGACTCGATGACGTCGACGAGAATTGTGTCGACTGCCCGCAGGCTGACGTCCGCCCCTGACGAAACCACATTCAGCATGGAGATGCTGTCGCCCGCCTCTGCCACCAGGTCACCAGCAACATCAATCGTCTCTGCCATCAACAAGTTCCCGCCCGCAGTGGCGTTCATATGCCCACCAACGATTACGCCGCCTGCCACCTCCAGGGATTCGCCGGCCGTCAGAGCGGCGGAGCCGCCCACAGCCATGCCGTCAGTGATCGCTATTCCAGCGTCCGCAGTAGCATCCGCATCCTCAGCCGATTCCAGTCGTCCGCCCGTGATATTGCCTCCGGCAGATAACAGCAGCTGTTCACCAGCAGCCAATCGCTCGAACTCAATGTCGACACCAGCACTCACGTTCTGATCACCGCCAGACTGGATGACATTGACCCGGACACTTTCCGCGGCATCGAGATTGACTCCTGTCCCAGCAGACACCAGATCCAGCATCGCAATACTCTCACCGGCTCTTGCCTGAACCGCCCCACC
>NZ_JAWLCH010000003.1:298536-369206 GCF_041687235.1 Marinobacter sp.
CCGGACACTTTCCGCGGCATCGAGATTGACTCCTGTCCCAGCAGACACCAGATCCAGCATCGCAATACTCTCACCGGCTCTTGCCTGAACCGCCCCACCCGCGTCGAGGGTGCTCTCAAGCGTGATATTGCGACCCGCAGTGGCGTTCATCTGCCCACCAACGGTTACGCCGCCTGCCACCTCCAGGGATTCGCCGGCCGTCAGAGCGGCGGAGCCGCCCACAGCCATGCCGTCAGTGATCGCTATTCCAGCGTCCGCAGTAGCATCCGCATCCTCAGCCGATTCCAGTCGTCCGCCCGTGATATTGCCTCCGGCAGATAACAGCAGCTGTTCACCAGCAGCCAATCGCTCGAACTCAATGTCGACACCAGCACTCACGTTCTGATCACCGCCAGACTGGATGACATTGACCCGGACACTTTCCGCGGCATCGAGATTGACTCCTGTCCCAGCAGACACCAGATCCAGCATCGCAATACTCTCACCGGCTCTTGCCTGAACCGCCCCACCGGCGTCCAGGGTGCTCTCAAGAGTGATATTGCGACCCGCAGTGGCGTTCATCTGCCCACCAACGGTTACGCCGCCTGCCACCTCCAGGGATTCACCGGCCGTCAGGGTGGCGGAGCCGCCCACAGCCATGCCGTCAGCTATTGAGAGGCCTCTACCGGCGGCAGCGTCAAGGTCATTCCCTGCCGTGATGGCACCGCCGATGTCCAGTTCATCCGCAGTATCCAGAACAATATCAGCACCGGCATTCAGGCCATTGCCGAGCGTGATACTCCCACCCGCTTTGGCAATGATGTCCTGGCCTGCATCGATGCGTCCTGACGTGGCTCCGGATCCGCCGTCATATACCTCAACACGGATATCGCCCGCGGCATCCAGGTTGACGGTTCCCTCTCTGGCGAGCAGACCACCAAGCAGAATGTCGCCGCCCGAGCCATCGACCCCGAGCGTCGCCAGGGAAATACTCCTCCCTGCCTCGATAGACCCCTGGCGGGAATCAAAACTTCCCCCAAGGGCGATATTGATGTCCCGTCCCGCGCTGATTGTGTAACCCCGGCCGGCGTCAATGCGATCCAGGAACAGTTCGCCGCGCAAAGCCCGGGTAATCACGTCACGGCTGGCCCGAACCAGATTGCCGGTGATATTACCGTTCGCGGATTCAAGGAATATGTCACCACCCAGGTCAACCGTGTTGCTGTCCTTTCCGACTAGGGCCTGCCGGAAACTGATGTCGCCGTCGGAGACAAGCTCCACCCGGCCGTCCGCGCTAAGGTAACCCTCGGCCGCAGGATCCTTCTGGCCATGTGTCTGGGTACCTCTGGTGCGGATGCGAATCTCGGCGTCAGCGCTATCGGCGTTGGCAAATTCCACCGCCGCATCTGCGGCATCCACAATGACATTGCCGCTGACAGACTCAACCCGATGCAATTCAGCGTTCTGGCCGGCATTCACCACCAGATCGTTTTCGGAGGTAGCCTCCCTCACCGTGACATTGCCATTGGCAGCCAGGTTGATCACCGTACCGGCGTTCGCATTGCTCACGGCCAGGTTGCCGCCACCTGCCAGATCAAGGAAGGTCCGGGTCTCGACAATGCCGAGGGCCCCATTGCCGCCAAAGGTGCCGGCAATATCACCGTCGGTTGCCAACACAAGGTCGAGCGTCACGTCCGTCAGACTGTCGAAACGGATGATACCCTCCCGCGAGGCCAATCCACCGCCGGTCACCGTGTTCAGGAAAGACAAATACAGCGAGCCAGTCTCGCTAAGCACATAAGGCTCAGCGGATGCAATATTCAGGCGCTCATCAATACTGCCGATATCACCAACCGCGGTCAGCCTCAGCTGGCCACCGCTGGTGAACCGATGGTCCGGTCCATCACCCTGGATGGTGGTGGCGGTTAATGCCATGGCCCCAGCCGATTCCGCCTGCCCAATCAACAGGTCGTTGGCCTCGACCCCCAGCCAAACGTCGCCCCCGGCCTGCAGGTTCAGAGTCTCTCCCGCGCCGGTCAAGACATTCAGGCTGCGCGTGTAGGAACCAATGTTGCCATCCACGTTCAGGTTCACTGCCCCGCCCTGGATCACATTGATACCCGTGTCATCGAAGGCACCGACCAGGTTGCCGTCCGCAACGGACAACCAGATGCTATCTCCGGCAAAGGCCCGTCCCAGGCTCAGGTTGCCCTGTTGGTCCAGGTGCAGAGCCTTCGCCGCCCGGGCACTGAGGTCACCGGTGATCGCGGTCTGGATGGGTGCGGCCGCAGAACCAACATTACCGGTGGCGGACTCCAGGACGACATCGCGGCCGCTGACCACGGTCTGGCCCGGCCGAGCGGTGGTAATGGCGCCATCGGTGGCAATCCGGACGGAGCCGCCATCAACGTTATACAGGTTAAAGTCGGTTTCGCCGCCGAGGAAGATGTCCTCATCCGCGGTGGCCGTGATGGTTCCGCTGGCCTGAATATCCAGGTCTTCGCGCTGAATCACACGAATCAGCTTGGGGTTGTCCAAATCAAAGATGACGTCATCGAACTCCGCCGACGCCAGCGCCAGCAAATCGTCTTCGCTGATACCGTCGAGGCCATCGGTCACATCAATGACCACATCGTCCGCCAGGGTCCGGCCGATGTTAGCGGCACTCAGGGTCACGTTCTGGCCGATAATGTTGGCGTCTTCGTTGACCACCGATCCACCGGCGTCTTTTTCAATCAGGGCCCGGGATACGCTGTTGCGAAGCTGACTTTCGGTCCAGATGGCGCCATCGGCGACTTCCGTCAACACATCCGCATCGACTTCGTAAACAAAGGTTTCATCGTAGGCCGCGCCACCGAACTCTTCGTGAAGGTCGTGGTAGGCCTGGCTCTGACCCGCCTCGTAATCGGCCAACTGAGTGTCTGTCCAGCCACTGTCGTTCACCAGGAAGGCACGCTCAGAGCTGTCCAGGGTGTACCGATAGTCCGGATCATAATCCGCGACCACCAGATTGCCCGCCTCATCCCGGCTCAGGCGCAACTGCCAGTAACGCTCATAGCGAGCCTGGCCGGCGTTCTGCAGCGCTTCTTTTTGCTGCTCGAGCGACGCCTCCGCGCCTGCACCCAGAAGGTTGGCGTTGTTCCAGACGTCCAGCAATTCATCAGCCCGGCGCTCGTCGCGGACATCATTGGTGTTGGCATCAACGAGATCACCGTCGGCAACGGAGATGCTGACATCTCCACCCGCTGCAATCTCAACCACGCGGAGATCGCCAATCGTCTCGTTCAGCGTAATGTCGCCCTGTGCCGCAGCCGTCACAGTGCCGTCGCGGAACCGGGTCCGGTTACTGTTAATGTTAAATGCACTGCCGACGGCGCCAATCGAACCCGCCCGTGCGGTGAACGTCAGGTTGTTGCCCCGCACCAGAGAGTCAGGCCCAAGACCGACCAGGTTGCCCTGAGCTGAGAGCAACACATCGTTATTGCTGTCGACCCTGTCCACCAGGAGATCACCACGGATGGCATCCAGGTTGACATCCCCGATGGCGGTGATGGCGTTAAGGCCGCCTGCCCCGACATCAATCGCCAGCGTGCCCTCGTTTCCAATCCCGGTGAACGCATCAAGCTCGAGACGGTCGGCATCTATGACCACGTCCGAGCTGACCGCGTTGATGCTGCCATTGCTGGCAGCCAGGCGAGTAACGCCGTCGGCGTTGTTGAGCTCACCGGCCAGGGTCAGATCCGAATTGGTGCTAACAGAAAGACTGCCGCTGTCGTAACCACTGAAGGTGATGGCAATGTCGTGGTCCGCATCGACCACGTTCCTCGAAATACTGAACCCGCCCTTGGTTTCGGTGTACTCCTCGTAATAACGTTCCGTTATGCAGATCAGAACCCGGGTAACACACTCTGTCCAGGTGCTACGGTCGCCAGTGATCGGGTTTTCGCCGGTTTCAAACGGTTCACCGTCAAGTTCCGCCACATTGAAGTCAACGTATTCGGCGCCATCCATCGGCGTGGCGCTGCCCTGATCTACCCAATCCCCGATGGTAGTGCTGGTCGCTTCGCCGCCATCAATGAATCCAATGATGGTGTCCCAGTACTTGGTTATGACTCGCTTTTGTGAGGTCTTCTGACCCTCAAGCCAGACGTAATCCAGTCCTTCAGACGGCGAGTAGCTTGCCTGCCGGGTATTGCTGAGCGTCTCATTGAGGAACGCCTCTGTCCGGGCTATCTGGTCATACTTACCTTTGTAGATCTGAACATCGTCGCCCAGGCGGGTGTAGATGGTGCTGTTGACGACGGTCTCGCCGCCCTCAGCATCGGTGTCATTGATCCGCAGCACACCCTCGATGTCGTTACCCAGGCTGATGTCTGCCAGGCGCAGGTCCCGGCCGGTGGTGTTCTGGATATTCACCCGGCCATAACCATCCATCACCCGGATCTCACCGCCACCGGTGCTCATGATCTCACCAGTGAGTTCCATGTAACCGCCCGCCACATCCACTTCGTCCAGTACGATGCGTTCGTTGGCGTAGTCGTAGCGGAAGCCGATGATGCCTTCGCTCGGGTCGGAATCGGTAATGCGTACCCATTCACCCGCAACGGGGTTGGCCGGGCGATTACTGTCAATCAAGCCCAACGCAGCCTCATCAATCACCACCGACCAGTCTGCGATGCCCGACTGGATGGTGCCATTGATGTTCAGGTAACGCGCGCTGGCTACCAGATTATTCCCCGCAATGAAGGTCCCTGGGTCATAGCCGGCCGCATTAAAATCGGCACCGCGAGGGTCGTTGCCCACGTGCCGGAAACTGTCCACATAGCTCAACAGAATGTTGGCGCCAGCGCCGATGTCGAGGGAATCACCCCTGATATCACCCTGGATATACAGACTGCCCTGAGTGCTCTCCAGCTCAATGCTGCCTCCGAGATTCAGGATGTCCCCTTGCACAAAAATATCGGTGGGAAGAAGGCCATTGAACAGAGCATCCCCGGTTTCCGAGGTGTTTGGCAGATCCACATCTGACGGGTTGAAGGTGTTATTCACCGTAATCGACGGCGCATCCGAATTCGCGCCACTGATGAACTGGCCGAACGCCGCGCTGCCATGGTCGCCGGTATTCAGCGAGGCAAGGTCCGCGTTGGTTTCGACCAGCGAGTCGTTGAATGTGATGTCACCGGTGGAGTCGTTCGGGATTTCCAGACCATTGAGGCGCAGGAAGGCCGGGCTGCTGTTCTGGATCTCAATCGTGGCATCGCCGGGGGCGTTCAGTGAGCCCGAACCAACCAGCGCGTCACCCGTCACCTTGATGTTGCCGCCGCGGGCAATCACCGGGTCAACCTCGACAATCTGGATGGGCAGGTCTTGCGGCGCGATCAACCGGCCATTATTGAAGATTTTCTCCCGGTCGTAACCGAGCTCTTCCACATAGAAGTCCGCCAGGGCTTCCCTCAGCAGATTGATCTCAGACTGAAAGGCTGCCCTTTCGGTGGGTGAGGCTGCGTACTCCGCCTGCATGGCGGCGAGTTCGTCAATCCGGTCCTGGATAGTCTGGTTGTAAGAGCCCTCCACGATGCGGTAATTGATGCCATTAGTGCGCTCGTTTTCAACGATGACAATTTTGTCGTCTTCGATGGTGTAGCCCAGATCAAGGCGCTCGCGGTTGTGAACGCCCGCCCTGAGGGTACCGTTGACCGTAACCACTTCATCCGAGGTTGCTTCACTCACCCCGGTCACCGTCTGGAGGGAAATCTCCTCACCGCCCACCAGATCACTGATACCGTTGATGATACCCTCGACGGCCTGAGTTGCCAGATCGGTGCCGGTGCCCCGGCCAACCAGATCCTGGCGCCCTGGGCGCGCATTCAGGATGATGTCGCGAACGCCTTCTACCACACTGCCGCTTTCAATGGTTACCCGGGAACGGTTTTCCAGTTCAGTACTCGCGACCGGAGGATTATTCATCGCAAGCGCGGTGTTGTTCCACAGGTCGGTGCGGCCGGTGAGCTCATAACGCCCGTCTACGCCCTCGGAACTCATACCGGCGTTGAGCGTGACGTCGCCGTACCCCTTCAGGAATGAACCCGAACCGATGGTGACCGTGTTATCCGCTGTCATATCAAGATCAGTAAGGCCTGATGCAGCGCCCGAGAAGCCGTAGGTCTTGACGCTGACACCAATGTCGGCCCGCGCGTCGGTACGCGCACCCATGGCCAGCTCACCTACGGAGGTCAGATGGGCACCTTCACCAACTGACACATCGGCCACAGAAATCAGCGTGGCATAGGCTTCACCGCGACCATTGGGCAACACCGCGCCGGCATCGATCAACAGTCGGTCATCGATGTCAAAGGCCGTTTCAGCATCAACCTGGAATTCACCGGGCGCGCGCCAGTCGCCTGTGACATCCAGGGCGGCGTTGGTGCCAATGTTGACCAGACTGTTCAGTGTTACGTTGGTGGTAACCGTGGCTGCTGCTGCGTTGGCTATGCCGCCAGACCCGGTTGTGAGGTTGTAGCCATCACCGGTTTTCTTTGCCTCAGCCCGGCTGTCGATATCGATGTTCCGAGCGTCTACCCGGGCACCATCGGCAACAATTGCCTCCGCTGTCGCTTCCAAATCGTGGAAGGAGGTTCCGCCACTGGCGCCCAGGGCTGATGCCTGAACCGTACTGACCTGGGCGTTGAAGTCAGACGTGTGGCTGGCATTGATGGCCAGCCGGTTCAGTATGGCAAGACCACGGTTAGCCAACTCAGCCGTCGTTGTGCTGGTGTCGCTGGTATTGGCTGTGGTGGACGCACCCGCAATCAGACCGCCGCTTCCGGCTTCGGCATCAATACGGTTGCGAGTTTCGCTGTCAGCCAGGATCGTCAGGTTATTGCGGACGGGAAAATCAAGAGCACCGCCAAAACGTGCTGTGGTGGTGCCATCGGCCGTCGCACTGGCTTTGTTGGTGCCGATAGACCCGGCAAGCCCCACCGCGAAGCCATCGGCTTTGGCGTACTGCCCACTGGTATTGGCCGCGCTGACCTCAACGTTGCCAAACACAGACACCGTCGCATCCAGAACCGCCGCCACATCGGACGAGCCAATGGCGTTGGCTTCAGTGGCGCTGTTGCCAACACCAATACCGCCGGACGAGCCCTCGGCAATGGCTTCCGCGCTGTTGGCACTGCTACTGGTTTTATCAACACTGGCGTTGACCGACACGCCGCCGATACCGTCAACAACGCTGTCACCATCCACGGTGGAGCCCACATCCGCGCTGGTCTGCGCGTTGGCAATGGACGCCCCGATAGACAGGCCGCCGGCAAAGTTGACGCCCTGTGAATACGCGGTGGTATCGGTGGTGGCGCCGGCAATCACCTCCAGCCCGGCGCCCTGAACCTGCAGCTTGCTGTTGTAAACTCCGGCGTGAACGCTGGTGCTGTCCAGAGCGGTTGAATTCACGCCCGAACCGGCGGCTGCAAGGCCGCCGGCCGCTGCGATGGCATGGACATCCACCGCCCCGGAAGACAGCGCCTCTACCCGGGTACCAAAGCGGTCATCGTATGTGCCGTTTTCGATCCTGGCGTCGACATCACTTTCCTTGCTGCCGGTCGCCACCACCACCCCGACAGCCGCCGCGCCGGCTGTCGCGCCAACGGCATCCACCTCGACGGATGTGGCGTCTTCGGCTTTGACCGCCACGGTTGAATTCGTAGCGCCACCCGCACTGCGGGAAACCGTTCCAGAAACCCTTGCGTGCACCAGGTTGTCGATACGGCTGTCAACCACCGAGGCCCCAAGGCCCACCAGCCCCGCGCCACCGGCGACCGCCGTGGACCACAGGGCATGGTCGTAGTCGTCACTGGCCAGCGCGTGAGCCTCGACCGCAAGATTACCCCGCAGATCAAGGGTCGAAGCGCCGGTCACTTCGGCGATAACCGTGTTGAACGCCCGATCAATAACAACGGCACCGCCAGCGCCAATCCCGCCGGCACCGGCGGCTCCTGCAGTCGTCAGAATGCCGGTTTTATCCGTTGCGGTTACCGAAACATCCCGAGCCCGAATCGCCGAGTCGTCAACCCTTGCGGTTGTGGTATCCGCCAGTGCGGCATCAGTGCCGGCATAAACGTCATAGATTGCATTGGCCGAGATCGCCTCAGACTCGCCAGCCGCCAGGAACTCTGACGCCGCGGCATCGCGATCTGCATTGGCAAGAACGTTCAGCTCATTCAGGGTACCCGCGTCGTCTTTGTTCAATTCCTGGTTGGCATCACCCCGGTCGCCATTACCAATAAAGGTGACCGAAAGCGCACCGGAAATACCGACGGTGCCACCAGCCCCCGCAGCCACGCTGACGGAGTCGACGGTGGTGTTGCTCAGCGCATCGACTGCAACATCGCCCGTTGTTTCGAGACGGCTGTTCTCGACGGAAGCGGCAACGGTGGAATGCACAACAGACACGTTACCACCTGCACCCACGCCAATCCCGGCAGCAGAAGCGCCGATACCCAGAGCACCGGCCAGGCTGTTCACATCGATATTGTCTTCGGCGGCCACCCGGATTGCTCCGGTGGTACCCGCATTACCCACATCGGCATCCCTGACACGGGCAATGGTTCTGTTCTCTCCGACGGTGGCCGCCACACTGCCGGCCACACCCACGGCGCCAGCGCCTGAGGCGCCCACTGCAACCGTATCGATCTTGCTGCCGGTACGGGCCTCAACTGTAGTTTCACCGCTGACGTCAATCGCGCTGCGCTCGCCGGCACCGCTGCTGCCCCGCGTACCGCCATCAATAGACGCTTCGGTGGTCAAAGAGCTGATCGCCAGGTTCATAGCCCCCGCGACAGCAACCGTACCGGCACCGCTGACAGCACCGGCTGCCAGCAGCAGTTGGTTGTCAGACTCTGCGTTTACACTCAGCCCGCCAGCGGCCACCGAAACACCGCTATCCAAGTAAGCGAGCGTGGTGGCATCGTGAAGTGCGAAGGTACCGCTGCCGGCGGCAACCCCACCCGCACCGCCAGCTGCGCCGGCAGACAGCACCGTTGAACCGATGCCGGTATAGGCGTCGACGGTGACATCACCGGCTGCACTTGCGTCAGCATCACTCAGGAACGCTTCGGTCTGGCGGTTCACAATATCCGCCACCAGCACGCCAGTACCGGCACCGCCACCACTGCCGGCGATACCCAGTCCCATGTTGCTGGTATAGGCATGGCTGGATGCGCGCACATCCAGTTTCTGGGCGGCATCGGCACCGGTTTCGGCATTAATTGCTGCACTGGAGACGCCGGCTCGTGTACTACCACCGACGATATTGGTGGTACCCGTGGCCGCGCCGGCACCGGTGCCGGAACTGAACCCAGCGGTTACCGCCAGCGTAGACACGCTCTGTAAAGACTGGGCATTGACCGCAACACCGCGGACCTTATGGGAACTGCCATTGAGGTCAGTGGCGGTCAGATCGGCAAGCTCCTCCAGGGCCAGCAGTTCTGGCTTCTCGGCCAGGCGGCCGTCGGCCACCTCAAGACCGTTCGGGTCACCCAGCGCCAGGGCACTGACCGACGTGTCCGGCCCGGCGATCAACGCCTCAGTGTTGGCCAGCATATGATTCACAACCAGCGACGCGCCGCCGCCAAAGTTGCCAGAACTTACCCCAGCGGCACCGGCAAACACTTCCAGAACGTCATTGTTGCCCGCCAGCACACCCACATTATTCTGGGCCACCACCTGGGCGCCACCGGCAATCTCAGCCAGAGTGTTGGTGTTGAGCAGGTTCACCGACACAGAGCCGCTCAATCCATCCGTACTGCCTACCGAGAGGCCCGCCGAAACCGTGCCAATCCGGGCATCTGATTGCGCCTGAACCCGCAGATCAGCAACGTTGAGCTGCCCGCCCTGAACAGACGCTTCGATATCATTACCAATCCGGTTGACTGCCACGGCTGCGCCAACGGCTGACGCGCCGCCCTGGATGGCGCCTGCAAGGCTGTCAATCGTGCTGTTATCGGCCGATGTGACAAAAACGCCTGCAGCTTCATTAGTCAGCCGGGCGTCTTCAACTCGCGCACTGACCGAGTTATTGATAAAACTGTTGGCATTTGAAATACCTAGCGAAAGCCCAGCAGCACCACCGGCAGACGCACCCAGCGTTTTGATCTCCGAGTGACCACTGGTGTTAACCGCCAGCGTATCAGTTTGAAGAAACTCTGTGCCCTCAACCCCTGCATCGTAGGCGCCGGTGATGGTATTGGTGGCCGATGCCAACCCGACACCCGCGGCACCACTGGCCGTTACAGCACCGGCCAGCGACCAAATACTCGCACGGTTGTCTTCGGTACCCGTGCGCACCATTGCTGCCACATCGCCAGCCGTCACCTGGCCGGTATTGATCAGAGCACTTGTGCCCAGGGTCATGATGTTGACACTTGCGGAACCGGCAAGCGCGACACCTTCCTGGTCTGCCGCGACCGAACCCGCTACCGCGATAGAGGCAATGTCCGCGTCTTGATCAGCCGTGACAGACACTCTGCCTTTATCACTGAGCACGCCGCCGTCGGTGACGACGGTGTTGCCGCCCAGTTCGGCAGAAACGGTGCCGCCAATTTCGTTGTAACTGGCCGAAGCGCCAACCGCCGCCTGACCGCCCGCACTCACGGCCACGTTGCCCGCCAAAGAGAAGAAGTTGCCATCGCCCGCCGCACTCACGGACACGTTATCAGCCTCCAGGGAGCTCTGCCCCAGCACCCGGGCGGCGACCTCCGTGCTGCTAAGCGTGATCGCGCCAGAGCCCATGGCCGACACGCCGTTGCCGCCAGAGACGCTGGCACCGGCCGCCACACCAATGGCCTGCCGTGAATTGCGGGCCGACACGTCCACGTCGCCGTCGGTGGCCGTCACGTCCGCATCGCGAATTTCCGCCACATAACTGCCGCGCAGGTCGGTGAAACCAATCGAGGCACCGGCCGCCGCATTGCCGCCACTGACGCTGAACGAACCGGCGAAACCCAGGACTACTTCGCCGGATGCCAGGCCCTCGGCGTCCAGGCTCAAGCCGGTCTGATTCTCATCAAGCCCCAACAGCGCGCTGCCATTGAAATCGTCCGCCGAACCGGCGGTATCCATGCGGAAAAGGTTTTCCGGTACCGCAGTTCCGGAGTCGCTGCGAGCAGTGACCGTCACGTCACCTGAGGCGTCGACCGTAGACGTTGCAAGCAACTCGTCATAATCCACCACTTCCGGCGTTTCAGAATCACCGTCGTGGTCTTCCGTGCCATACATCCCCGTGATTCCGGCTTCCAGGTCGCTGTCGACGGTGAGAATGTAGACCGAACCGGCCCCGGAAGCAGCGCTGCCCGTCGCAACGCTGCCGCCAAAGGCGCCACCCAGGATGCGTGCGGCGCCCAGGGCGCTCACGCCTACCTCATCAAACCCGGTCAGGCTGCTGCCGCGGATCATGGCACTGACGTCGTTATCAATCCTGCCGTAAGTGGCGGCCAGGCCAACGCTGCCACCAGAGCCTGAACCCAGGTTCAGAGCCAGCGAGCCCCCGCCGGTTAGGATTCTGGAACGGTCATAACCGGTGACAGTGGCGTTGCTGTCATCACCCTGGCCTTGCAGATCACTGCCCTCGATCTCCGCATCGAAATCGGATGAAACAGAAGCCACCGACAACGAACCCGCGCCGCTGACGCCGCCACTCGATGAGGAACTGGCGGACATGGCCAGCCCGATCGACAGAATGTCGCCGGAACCCGCAGCCAGAATATCCAGCAGGTTGACCTGACCATCCACACCGTAAAGCCCGGCACGGACTTCATTATCTATATCGTTAAAAGCAGCTGATGCTGCCACGGCAGCAGCACTGCCGTTACCACCGGCAATTGCAATGGCCGCGGCACCGGCTGCGCTGATCTGATCTACATCACCAATCGCCCGTACGTTAACGTTGCTGGCGGCATTATCACGGCCGCTGATCAGCGAGGTATCCCGTACCTCGGCTATGGTGTCCATCTGCGCCATGTTCAGGGTGACGGACCCGGCCCCGGCAATGCTACTGCCGGGCTGACCACCTGCGGCTGCACCGAACGCTCTGCCAGCCTCGGAAAGCGCTGCCGTGAAGCTGCCATTCTGGGCTCTGGTCGCGGTGGCTGACGGAGAGGGTGTCGGTGGTTGCGGCGTACCGCTGGCTGGCGAGTTAACGGCAACGGCGCCTGCAGCGGCGATAACGCCCACTGTGCCCTGGCTGGTGGCATCCACGTTCAGGTCGTCTACCACCAGGCCGGCAGTTTCACCGCCTGCAACCGGCACATCAGCCGGGGTTGAGCCGGCTTCCTCGCCTTCGTCCAGCGCCCGGTCGTCGCTGTTGTCACCGATATAAGCGCGAGTATCGCTGTGAACATCGTTGTAGGCGAAAGCGATGCCAACGGCCGTTTTCGACGAACTGGAGCCATCGGTGCTTGGCGGCGCAATGGCCACGGCTCCGCCGATGGTCCACAGATTCACGCTGTAATCAGCACCCAGATTGACCTCTCTGGCCTCAACTCTGGCGCCGTGGTGGATGCTCGCCCGGGTGCTCGCATCCACGTTGGCGTAACTGACAATACCGTTGCCAGCAATGCTTTCACCCTGACCCGCAGACGGTGCCACCACGTACATCAGCTCCGTGGTGCTCGCGTTAACATTCAGATCCGTAGTAGTTATGAGCGCACCATCGCCAATACCCGCGATGGTACTGCTGGCAAATTCTGTCCAGCCAACTGAACCACCGAGGGAGTTGCCAGAGGGCGAGTTGCGGGCGGTAATCCAGGTCAGGAACGATACGTTACCCGTGACACCCGCCGTTTCAGAGAAAGAACGGGCATCAATGTCCACGCCACCGCCCCAGTTCCAGTCGTCAACAAAACTCAGGTCGTGGTCATCCTCGCCCTCGGGCGGGTCAAACGGAACCGCAAACTCGCTGGACCAGTCTTCATCGACACCGGTGGTGGTGAGCTTCGCGCCTTCGCCGACCCAGGCTTTAGTGTCGTGGCTGGCGAAGGTGCCATTGAAGCTGCCATAGGCAGCGGTAGAGGTGTCGCCGGTTTGTGCGACGCTGTTGGCATAGGCGTTGGCGTAGCTGGTCAGCAGGTTATCAGCGAGGCCAAAGTTCTCGAGCGCCGCCACGTCTGGGTCTAGGTAAAGCTGCGCGATCTCATTGATAGCCGCGAAGAAATCCTGAGGGCCGTCCCAGTCCTCCGGATTGAAGGTCGACAAAATCTCATCGTAGTCGTTGTCGATCGGTAAGGCACTGCGCGCGCCTACGCCGATGTTACGGGCGGTGATATCCGCACCGTCGCCAATGATCGCCTGGCTGGAGTGGAGATAGTCGCCATAGGTGAAAGCAACGCTCCCAGCCACTCGGGCACCGTCTTTCTCGGACAGCGAATTCGCACGGCTATCGGCGATGCTGCGAACACCCTGATTGACCACCCGGGAGCGCACCGACACGTTGCCGTCAGCGTTCAGAGACACACCCTCGCCGATCTCTGCACGGGCATTCTGCTGGCTGAACGTCAGGCTGGTGGCGGCGGCGATTCTCAGATCGGCCGGCTGGCCAGTCCTGCTGACCTGGCCCTGCACAAACGCATTAATGCCCTGGCTCCGCTGGCGCTTACTGCCGACCAGGTAGTCGATGGCATTGAAACCATTCTGGACCTCGGCCTTGGTGACCCGGGCATCGCTCAGGTTGTCTGCAACCACATCCAGCGAGTTAAGGCCGGCGTCGTCCGCCATACTGGCATTGAACGCAGCATGGGCATTGGTGTTCCAGGCCGAGATGGCCAGCGTAAGCGCACCCTGAGACGGCGCGTTCGCCGCTGTGCTGCCTGCCGAGCTGCTGGCTTCAGTGACAAACGTGTCGAGATTGCTGGCGCGCACTTCAACGTTCTCCGCCGCCAGCTGCACGTTGTTGCCTACCGTTGCCTCGGTATCGGTGGCGGCGACACCAATGGCCAGCGAAAACGCACCAACAGTGTTGCCGGCATTGCCCCGCTTTGCCCGCTCAATCTCCGCCTCGGAGGCTAACTCAAGGGTATTCCGGCTTTCGGCAACAACTGCCAGATCGGCCGCGTTCACCTCGGCATTGCCCGAAATCCGCGCGGCGCTGGTACCAGACACTTCGCCGTAAATGACACCAACCCCGAACGGAGGCAGCGAAGCGGTCGCCAAGCCGCCGGTACCGCCGATCGACTTGCGTTGTGCGTCCGCCGTCACGTTCACATTGCCGCTGGCGTCGAGCAGCGCACCGTCACCAATCTCGACCACCGCATTGCTGTTGACGATCGCCGTTGTGATCGGGAAACCCAGCGCCAGCAGGTTTGTGATATCCCAGGGATCATCAAAACTCTCGAGGGCATTGCCCTGAATGTCTTCAGACTCAATGTCTGCTATTTCCTCGGCAACCGTCAGCGCGCTGGTCGGATCCGCAGGGTCCAGGGATGACAACCAGCCGAAATCCACTTCACCGATGGCAATGGCTGAAACATCAATGTTGCCGCCCCGCAGGGCACCGTTCACTGTGACATCGGCATTGGCGGTTGATACGCCCGCAAATTTCACATCCGAGGCCCGTGCCTCCAGAGTGATATCACCGGCTTCGCCCACCGGACCACTGTATCCGTCGCGGTCAACATAGCGGGCATCGAGCACAGCCCCGGCTTCCACGTTGATGGAGACATCCGCAGTCTGGGCAAACCTCACCGTGTTGGTAACATTGCCGGCGCTGGTAAAGTATTCACCGGGGTTCTGGGATTCACAGATGTTGCAGGTGAAGTTGTCACCGGAGAGCAGGTTGATATCACCCGCGGTAAAGCCATCGGTGGCAAAGGTCAGGATCTTCGCCTCCCCTTTCACCGTGATGTTCGGCGCCTGCAGGGTGACGTTGCCGGAATCGCCCTGTGATGCGGTGGTGTACAAATCCGCTGCTGCTGCGTCACCCAACCCTGCCGGATTGTCCGAAAGGTCGCTGGCCGGGTTTATCGAAACGGCCTCTTTCGTGCTGTCGATGCGCCGGGTATTAATGGTGGCGCCTGCCTCGATGGTTACCTGATCGCCGGCGTTAATCAACACATCGCCGCCGTTGGTGTAGTAGGCGGTGGATGCCAGGGCAACGTTGGCGTTGCCAACAATGAATTCCCCGACGGTCTCTCCGGACAGGTCGGCATTCAGGCCGGTCAGGGACAGATTGTTGCCGGAAGTTTCCAGCCGTCCGCCGTCTCCTGTTGCACCTGCCGAGGCATCCAGCAGCGCAGTGCCGTCCACCGTGTTGGTTCCCAACGCTTCCATGGCAATGTTTCCACCATCACCGCCATTATCTGCGCCTGCTGCACGAACCGACGCAGAGGCGGTAATGTTGATCTCCTGCCGTGAGGTCAGGGTAACGTTACCGCCATTGCCTAAAGCGCCACGGCCAGAGGCGGACAGATCACCGTCCAGGTTAATGTTGCCAGCGGCGGCAAGATCAATCTGACCGCCGTTGCCGCCGTCCACCGCGCCGTCGGCACGTACCTCTCCGTCAGCGCCGACCGTCACGCTACCTTCCGCCGCAATGGCAACCTGGCCACCCCGGCCACGGGATTCGGCCGAAGACGCATCCGCCAGCCCGGTTACCGAAACATCTCCGGAACCCAGAATGGCAATGCTGCCATCCCTGACATCAATGTCGGTGCCCACCTTCAGGCCTTCTGTATTCACGGTCGCCTCAAACAGGGCTGCTCTGGCATCGTCCGTTGCCGCCCGCAGAGACCCGCTAACGGCAACGTCCGTGCCATAAATGGCAATCGTGGAGGCGCTGTTGATGGTACCTTCAATCGATATTATGCCGGTGTCGGATTGCGGTGCATTGCCGCCCAGCAAATCAGAGACTGCCTCATCACCGATGACACCATCGGGATTGATCAGTTCATCCATGAAGCCCTGGGTCGGGGTGGCAAACAGCACACTGCCTACATTCAGAACGCCCTGACCACCAACAACAATTCCGTGGGGATCGGCAAACACAATGTGGCCACCAATCTTCCCATCCATCAAACCATTAAGTGTGCCGTCGATCACCGCCTGGGTGTCGTGAACCAGGTTAATCAGGTTGCGCGTTTCTGCGGGGAGATGAAGGTTGACGGTATTGCCGGCTGCAACCTGAAAGTGGTTAAAGCTATTGAAGCCGCTGTTACCCCGGATAGTGTTTGTGCGAATGTCCGTAAAGGATCCACTTACATCCACAGTCGTGTCCGTGCGGCCACTGATTTCGATGGTATTGGCCGCTACCTTTACCCCGGGCGCAATGCCAAGCGCCGCCACAATGGCGGACGCCAGGGGATGCTTGACTGAAGGGAAATCAAGCCTGCCAAACCGCCGGCCCTCCCGTTTTTGTTGACGAACGGGGAGGTGCCTGGAGCGTACATTCATGGCGCAAGTCCTTTACTGGGTTAACCCTGTCTGGCGTCCCGGCGGCAGGTTTGGGTACTGCGTGTCAGCACAACAAAATTACAGCCAACGCCCCTGTCATCATCGAATAGATGACTTTTCACATTATTAAAACGATAAAGCGACCATCTGGTCGGTTTGAATTACACCTTGAGAGATACCTGTCGACAATCTTAATTCGATGAACGACAATTCCGGCTCGATAAACAACATCATTTGGGTATGCGCATGCCCTCTACCTTTCATCATTCTGACTGGGCCGCGGTCACTGAAGCGCTGCTGAGCAAGCCTCGCCGGCAGGCCGTGGATCAGATCCTAGAGCGTTTGGGTCGAGCTTGTTGTGTGGATCGGGTCTGGATCATCCGCTATAACGACGCCTTCACACATTTCTGGAATGTCCAAGAATGGGTGCGCCCCGGCGTGCCGCAGTTTGTCCACGATCTGCAGGGCATACCGGTCAGTCTAGGCCACTGGCTCCACCAGAATTTGCAGCAAGGGCGCACCTGCGTCATCAACGATCTGCGGGAAATGCCTCGTTCGGCCAGTGTGCTGCGCAAGGAGTGGGAGCGACAGGGTATTCGGAGCCTTCTGGCCGCGCCGGGGCTATGGGAGGGCAGGCTGGTGCTACAGGTCGGTTTCGATTGCGTACATGAGCAGCGCGCTTGGGCACCTGCGGATATCGAGTTGCTGAGCGCTGTCACGCAGGTTCTCACCGTTGCTCTTTATGGAAATCGGGGGCAGACTGCTGAGGACTCAATGGATTTCCCGCCTTGCGTGCCCACAGAGCCTCGGGCAGTTTTGCGCAGGTTCCTGGCTCATGAAGCGAGAGCGCTGGAGGATCTTCTCGTCGTCCGTGTCTCCGGAGACTATTCTTATTTGAGGTTCCGCGATGGCCATGAGGCCGTGGAGCTCCGCAGCCTCAAGTACTGGGAGTCCGGTCTGCCTCGGGAGCTATTCTGCCGAGTGCATCGCGGGGTACTGGTGAACCTGCGTGAAATCGATCGCCTGAGTCGCTCTGGCGGACACTGGACGCTGTACCTGAAGGGCCTGCCCGAGCCGTTGCCGGTGGGGCGACGTTATCGGGATGTCCTGAAGCATCATCTGGGCATTTAATGCGGGGTTAGATAATGCCTTTATCCTAAGCTGTAGTGGTCAAAGGTGTCAGAAACTAGCCCGAACAATCCAAAGATCCGAGTGTTCACTTTTTTTTAGTTACTGCCCTGGATGCAGCTCGATCACAAAGCGGACATTCTGGTCCGACGCCTGGAAAACCGCTTGCATGCCTGGCGTATGGGCAAACCGACCGTCAATCTCTTCAACGATCCGGCCGCGGCAACTTGGGTAGCATGGCCTCCATGTCAATCGTGTAGGTAGCGAAAAAAGCTTCCGCCGCTTCAATCAGAGCCGCCTCGGTTTTGAGTATTCCAAGATAAACCGGCCACTCGCCGTCGATCAGTTCCGTGCTGTAACGCTCCGGATCGACATCCCCCAACTGTGCCAGAAAACGGAACTCCATTTCGTTCATGACGATGTAATCGCACCTTTTGCGCAGAAACATGAGCAGCATCTGCTGGGCGTTGTAGGCGTCATGGCGAACCAGATCGCTCCCGATCCGCCGCTCGAGTCGATCACTGTAGACAAACCATCTGCGAAGACAGATGCCTCCCTTGAGGTCATCGAAGGCGTCCGGTTGTCGGCCAGGTTGTGCAAACACGCGGTCACGCCAGGTTAACAGCGGCCCTACGGCATGCATTTGGTCCGGCAAAGGCATCCATAGCGGGTTGGCGAAAACCGCGTTGGCCAGTCCTCGTTTCAGCGCCCAGGCTTGGCGTTTACGCGCCATCGGGAGGAAATCAGCTGCGATACCGGTCTGTATGGTGAACTCATTGATCACCTCGACCAAAATGCCCTCGTTGAGGCTGTTGCCGTAATAAAACGGGAGAAAGCTCTCGTCCGAACCCATAATCTTGAGTGTTTGGGAAGAAACTGGAAGGAACCAGAATGCCATGATGATAAACAGGCCTATTCTCATTCGGTCCTCGCTGAAATGATCAGTCGGGCAAGGCCGTCGCTTGCCCGACTCTGCCTTGCTGGTTAAAGACAGTTTGGCTCGAATTCTGGCTACATACCATGAGAAAGTCGATGTCGCTGCAAAGTCAGCTTTACCCACAAAAACTGTGGATAACTTTGTGGGAACAGCTCGGATAGGTGCCTTCAGCCCTGCAATGGCAGGGCCTCAGCAATTGTGGCGTTTTAATGACCGGCCAGCGAATAAACAGCCTTGTCAGGCTAGCGAATACCCTTCGACTGCAGCCACTGACTGATCTGTGCCTGATTCATGGCGCCGCTCTGGCGGGCCACTTCCCGGCCGTTCTGGAACAGGATCATGGTAGGGATACTGCGAATACCAAACTGGCTGGCCGGGCCCTGGGCCTGTTCGGTATTGAGCTTGGCAAAGCGCACTTTGCCCTGCCAGTCTTTCGCGGCCTGCTCAAACTGGGGCGCCATCATTTTGCAGGGGCCACACCAGCTTGCCCAGAAGTCCACCAGCACCGGCAGATCACTGCGCCCGGTATGGGCAGCGAAACTCTGATCTGTAAGTTCCAGCACCTGATCCGGCCACAGCGGCTGTTTGCAGGCGCCGCAATTTCCACCGGATGACAGTTTATCAACAGGTACGCGATTGACCTTGTGACAGTGGGGACAGACCAGGTGTCGGATGTCAGTCATGATTGATTTCCCTCAGTGTGAGTACTGGTAGAAATGATCAGGGCGGACGGAGAGAAATCAAGCGGCGCTTGTCACGCCCTTATCGCCAGACCGACCCGACGATAAAAGCCGCCGCTAGAAATCGGACATTACGTCCTGGAGATCCCGTTTGAGCTCTTCCGGCTCGGTTATCCACACAGTTTGATCAAGGCCAGGAAACACGCCGACATCTAGCCCGTCTCTGGTCAGACCCGGCACCCACTTGCGGAAGAAATCTGGCAATGAAATGCTGCGGGGCGTCAGTTCATCGCCGCCGTTGGCATATTCGGAGGCAAACGCCGAAGCCGGCCAAACAGGCAGGTACTCCACGTCGCCATCATCCGAGGCGATCTTGAGGAACCGGCTCTCGCTGTTAACCAGAATCCAGATTTCCCGTTCCTCGGCCACCTGGCTCAGGAAGTAGTCGTACCGCTCTTCACCATCCATTTCGATTACTTGATTGAGGTCTTCACTGCTCATGTCAGGTACGCCACTCCAGTCGCTTGCTTTTGGGTATTCGACCGAGACTAACACGTATTCGGCGGAGACTGGCGGCCGCTTTTCCAAAACATCACCAGCAGCGCTGCAAGGGCCAGGTTGCCGAAGAGCATGAAGGGATACATTTCCGGGGAGATTCGCAACCACTCACCGGTGAAGTTCATCATGGCGTGGAAAATCAGCACCGCCAGAATGCTTCGACCGGTGCGGTTATAAACGAGCACAATCAACAATGTATGGCAGATGATCATCGGCATCCACCAGTAAAGCTCGGGGTGAAACGTGGTGTTGGCGTAATACCCAGGGAAAAAGACGAAAGCTGCGTGCCAGAGCGCCCAGACCGCACCGTTCACCAAGCCAGCCACGACCGGACTGAAACGCTGTTGCAGGGCCTCCAGGTAAAAACCGCGCAACCCCACCTCTTCTACTGCCGGAAACACAAAGGAAAGAACCAACAAAAACAGCAAGGGCCCGGGATTAACAAACAACTGCCAGTTGGTATCAAGGGGCTCGCCAGCAACGCCCAGAAGCACGGCCAGGCCGGCCATGGCAAGATCGTAAGCGAGCCAGAAAAACAGGATGATCAACCACCAGCGCCCGGGAATTCGACGCCAGTCCGTCAGGCGCCGCCACAAGTCTCCCAACTGCTCTTTTCCACCGTTCACAGCGGCCAGACCAAGACCGGCAACGACAGGGCTGGCCCCGCCGATCAAGAACCAGATCAGGTTTGGAAATGCCCAAACCGACGATTCTGAAAGCAGCACCGGCATCCAGAAGAGATACGCCCACCCCAGGTAAACCAGGGGGAACGCTATTAACGGTCGCCTAGCCAACTATTCTGTCCTCTCGTGTATAACGGGCAAGCCTGACTGAACCGCAGGGCCGTGCTTGCGCGTACATAAAACCTTAAAGTGTCGCTGTAGGATAGCGAACAGGTTCACTTCTCCATTATCAGGGTTTACAAATGAAAAAGTACCTCGCGCTTCCAACCCTGCTAATCGCATTGCCCGGCTTCGCGCAACCGGGGCCTCAAAAGGGATTCAGTGGTGAAGTCTCGCTAAATGCGGGGATCATCTCTTCAACGTCCAACTTCAACGTCGATGGCGATGCAACCATCAGTTCCCTGGAGAGCAAGGCAGACAGTGAGTCAGAGGGCCTGATCGCTCCACTTGGCAACGTTGCCTACACCTTTGGCGAAGGGCTGAAACAGCAGATTTACTTTGGTACCACACGGGAAGATATTGCCGTCGGCACCCTGGCCGTGCAGCTGGGGTATAAACACAAACTCAGTTCAGGCACGGTGGTAGATGTTTCCTTTTTGCCCACGGTGATTTCCGGAGAAACCTGGCAGAACCCTTATCAGCTCAACACGCCGAGGAAAGAAACAGACGTCTCGGGCAACGCCTACCGCCTGCAGTTGAACAGCATTTCCGGCTCGAACTTTAGCCTGGACCTTGCCTTTGCGACGGCGGATGTCGAGGACGATCTGACCGCAGGAACCGATCTGGCTCGCGATGCCGACAGTTACTACGCCAAGGGCAGTTACCGTTTCACCCTCTCGCCGACCAGCTTCGTCTCACCCTCTGTCGTTTACATTCAACATGACGCCGACGGCAGTGCCAGCAGCTTCGATGCCTATGGCGCCGAAGTCAGCTGGTTCAATATTCTGGGCAGGCACAACCTGGTACTGACCGCAGGTTTCACACAGAGGGACTACGACAGAGCCAGCACACTATTCAACAAAAAGCGCTCGGATGATGAGCTCGGCCTGTTTGCGGCCTACGAGTACCCGCAATTCATGGGCTGGAAGGATTGGTCGTTTATTTCGTTTGCCGGCTTTGGCGACACCCAATCCAACCTGACCTTTTACGATGAATCCTCGTACCTGTTCGCAGTAGGACTGAATTACAAGTTCTGATCCGGCATGGCCTTCAAGCGCCACACCAGGGCTCAGTTCTCCACTACCCGAGCCCTGAGCCTCGGCAGCTGGGCCGGGTAATATTCCTGGATGAAGGTCACCACGCCCTCCCGAATGGCACATCTCAGGTCCCAGTTCTTGCTGGAATCGGCAGCGCTCATCAAAAAACGCACCTGGATGGCCTGGTCACTGGAGTCAGTGACCTGAACCGAGGAAAACTCACCGTCCCACAAGCCTGACTCATTCAGCAAACGCGTGAACTCCTGCCTGAGCGGTTCAACCGGCATGGTGTAGTCCACCCAGATAAAAACTGCTCCCAGCAATTCTGAGGTATTTCTCGACCAGTTCTGGAACGGGTTCTCGATGAACCATTGCAGTGGAACAACCAGACGGCGCAGATCCCAGACCCGCAAGACCACGTAGGTCGCTGTCACTTCCTCCACCCAGCACCACTCGCCCTGCACGTGCAGGACATCGTCTATACGGAAGGGCTGAGTCAGGGCAATCTGCATGCCCGCCAGAAGGTTGCTCAGGACGGGGCGGGCCGCGAACCCGAGAATCAGGCCGCCAACACCTGCGGAGGCCAGCAGGCTGGCCCCCATATGTTGGACAGACTCAAAGGTCATCAATGCTGCGCCCAGACCGATGATCACGATGAGAATGTTAAGTGCGCGGACCAGAAAACGGGTCTGGGTTTCGACCTTGCGCGCGCGCTTCCACTGGCCTTCCAGCACCGGATTGAGCGCGACAATGACCTCGCCTATGGCCGAGGTCAGTCGAACGGCTGCCCATGTGATCGCCAGAACCAGTAACAGGGTGGTGATTTGCTGAACCACCGCCATCAAGGGCAGATCCGGTGGGGCGGCCGCCAGCGCAGCTGCCAGGGTTAGTAGACAGAAAACCACCCCAAGAGCGCGGGCAGAAGCGTCCAGAAACAGTCTCAGAACCGTTCTTGATTCTGAAAAATGACGGAAGATCGCGAGAGCCAGCCGATAAATGACGTAAGTGGCCGCCACCGCAAAAATCGCCGAGGAGCCCGGCCACAACCACGCCGTGAAACCCGCTTCAAACGATTCCAGCATCAGCCCTCCGAGAGTTTTCAAAAAGTCGCCAGCGCGGAAACACCGTTGTGGCCCGCCCTATTTCAAAAATAGCCTAGACTAGCCGCTGCCCCAGTGCCATCAGTTTGGCGGCTTTCACCCCATTCAGGCCAAGGAATGAACCGGGAAAGAAGCGGACCAGTCACGCATCAGGGTTTCTGAAAATACGCATGGTCCGATGAAATATGCCACCGTATTGTTAGGATTCTATCTTTCGAGGAGATCACTCTTGTCGCATCTGCACCTGGCTATACTGCTGGGCATGACCGTGGCACTCGGGCCATTGGCGCTTGATGCCTATCTGCCGGCTTTCCCGGACATTGCTGACGGCCTTGGCGTCAATCATGGGCACGTGGGGTTAACGCTCAGCGCCTATGTCACGACGCTGGGACTGGCACAACTGGTCGGCGGCCCCCTGTCCGATCGATACGGTCGCAAGCCGGTGCTCTTTGGCGGGCTGGTCATCTTCATGGCAGGTGCCGTCATGGTGTCGCTGGCAGAGACTCTGTCTGACATGGTGTTCTGGCGAATTGCCCAAGGGATCGGCGGGGCATTCTGTGCGGTATCGGTTCCCGCCATTGTCCGGGACGAAGTCAGTGGTCAGGACGCTGCCCGGCTGTTCGGCCTCATTGGTCTGATCATGTTCATAGCGCCCGCTGCAGCACCCTCCCTGGGGTCAGTGATGCTTGCGTTTGGTGAGTGGCAGTGGATATTTCTTATGCTGGCGGGCTACGCCGCGTTTCTTGTCCTGACGCTGCAGCTTGCGCTGTTCCCGAGGCTTCGGCCTCGAGCACCGACCACCACACCGATTCGGTCCCTGGTGACCAACTACCTGCTGGTGCTCAGACATAAGACCACCATGCGCTTTATCGGGATACAGGTGCTCTGCTTCAGCACCATGCTGTTGTTCATCACCCATTCCTCGTTCATCTACCAGGAATGGTACGGCCTCTCCAACAGCACGTTTGCCATGCTGTTCGCCGCCAACATTGTGTTCATGGCTGCCCTGAACCTGATTAACCGCCCGCTACTGAGGCGCTTCTCCTCGGTGCAGCTGGTGCGCGCCCAGGTCATCGCCCAATGCCTGGCTCTGGTTGCTCTGGTTGCCAGCGTTCAGTTCCAGGGGCCCCTCTGGCTGGTGGCGGGCTGCATCATTGTTGCCATCGGCTGCCAGGGCGGCATCGTGCCCAACAACATGGCCAACGCCATGGAGTTCTTCCCGAATCTCAGCGGCACTGCAGCGGCCCTGCTGGGCGCATCACAGTTCACTATTGCCGGGGCTGTCAGCACCCTGTCCTCTGTCTATGGAGACCAGACTCTCCTGACCATCGCCGTCTCAATGCTTGCCTGTTCATCGGGTGCCGTTCTTCTAGCCCTGGGCGCACCCAGGGCGGTGGCTTTGGCGAAAGAATCCGGTTTGTAACAATTTCAGCACAGGGATCGTCTGAACCATTTTCGGGGGAAATTGAACCATCCCCCACACAGAAGACGTATTGCTGTTAGCAAACACAACAAAGGATGTGTCCAGAAATGACGATGCCAATACCGGAAGCGCAGTCCCGCACCCGAGCAATCACACAAAGAGCCGGCCTCCTGAGAACGCCGGATTTGAGCGTCGGGTCCGCGGAGGACAAACGCGCCGAGATCGCTGCCTATTTCATCAACACCTTTGACACCTACACCCGTCTCTTCAATTGTCTCGCCGATGACGCCGGATACTTCCAGAAGTCGATCCCCCTGAGACATCCCCTCATTTTTTATCTTGGCCATACCGCAACATTCTTCGTGAACAAGCTGGTACTGGCCAAGCTGCTACCCGAGCGCATCGATCCGCACATGGAATCGATTTTTGCAGTGGGTGTCGATGAGATGAGTTGGGACGATCTGGACGAAGACCATTACGACTGGCCCACGGTAGCCGAAGTCATGGATTACCGGGCCAAAGTCCGGGCCACCGTTCTCGAGTTGATCGAAACACTCCCGCTCAGCCTGCCAATCAATTGGGAGAGCCCCTGGTGGCCCATCGTCATGGGCGTCGAGCACGAGCGTATCCATCTGGAGACCTCGTCTGTGCTGATCCGCCAGCATGATCTGGCCAGGGTCCGCCCGCAGCCGGAGTGGGCCCCGATTCGTGAAACCGGTGAAGCGCCGGAAAACGAACTGGTTACCGTGCCTGCCGGCACAGTTTCAATCGGCAAAGCCTACGATGACGCCTACTACGGCTGGGACAATGAATACGGCGAGCATGAGGCGGAGGTCGATGAGTTCAGGGCCAGTCAGTATCTGGTCAGCAATCAGGAATTCCTGGCGTTTGTTGAAGCCGGCGGTTACCAGGAAGACCGGTTCTGGAGCGAGGAAGGCCGCGCCTGGCGCCAATTCGCCAAGGCCAGGCATCCAACGTTCTGGCGCTGGCAGAACGGGTGGCACCTGCGACTGATGACCGAAGAAGTGGAGATGCCGTGGGACTGGCCGGTGGAAGTCAATTACCACGAAGCGAAAGCCTTTTGCGAGTGGAAACGGGAGGAAACCGGCCAACCCATCCGCCTGCCCACGGAGGACGAGTGGTATCGGTTGTGTTCGGAAGCCGGAATCAAAGAGGTGGACAACGACCCCGCCAACGCCAACCTGCACCTGGACCATGGAGCCTCTTCCTGTCCGGTCACCCGGTTCAAGCATGGCCAATGGTTCGATGTGGTGGGCAATGTCTGGCAATGGATGGAAACGCCCACCTACCCGTTCGATAATTTTAAAGTTCACCCGCTTTACGACGATTTCACAACACCCACTTTCGATGGGCAGCACAACCTGATCAAAGGCGGTTCGTGGATTTCCTGCGGCAACGAGGCCCGATTATCGGCTCGTTACGCTTTCCGGAGGCATTTCTTCCAGCATGCCGGCTTCCGCTACATCGCCTCGGAAAGCGAAGCGGTGCAACCCAATGCCTACTATGAAAGCGACCGGTTGCTGACTGAATACGCGGAGTTCCACTTCGGCGATACCTGGTTTGGTGTGGAAAACTTTCCGAAGGCCCTGGCGGATCTGGCCCTGGATGCCATGAATGGCAAGCCCACCGGCAAAGCACTGGATCTTGGCTGTGCCTGTGGCCGATCCAGTTTCGAGCTGGCAAGGCGCTTTGACGAGGTCGAAGGCGTCGATTTCTCGGCCAACTTTATCAGGCTGGGCGTGGAAATGGCCGAGCAAGGCTCCATTCGCTATGCGCTTGCAGAGGAAGGCGAACTGGTCAGCTATCACACCCGGACCCTCAAAGAGCTGGGACTTGAGGAGTGCTCAGAAAGAGTAAGCTTCTATCAGGGCGATGCCTGTAATCTGAAACCGCAGTACTCGGGCTACGACCTTGTTCTGGCGGCCAACCTGATAGACCGCCTCTACCGCCCAAGGCGTTTCCTGGACAGCATTCACGAAAGGATCAACGACGGCGGCTTATTGGTGATTGCCTCTCCTTACACCTGGCTGGAGGAACACACGCCGAAAGAAGAGTGGATTGGCGGTTTCAAAAAGGATGGTGAGAACCACACCACCCTCGATGGCCTGAAAGAACACCTCTCAAAGCATTTCCGGTTAGTCAGTGAGCCGAGAAAGGTGCCTTTCGTAATCCGCGAAACCCAGCACAAGTTCCAACATACCCTCTCGGAAGTGACTATCTGGGAGCGGTTGCCGCGCTGATCAGCGCGGCAATCTCTTGGCTGATCGCCTTATGGTCCACCAACTGATCGAACCAGTTGGTGGCCACTTCCTTGCTCGTCAGGCCCAACAGGGTTCCGAGCACAATGCCCCGGTGAACATTATCGCCCCCCAGGTTGGTGTTCACACGCAGCGCCAACCATGGATCGTTGCGATACTTGTAAGCCAGATAGAGAACAACAGGCCAGGAGTCGGAGATATAACACGCCGGCGAATACATCCGGCCCACGACCTGGTGGTCGGGCAGGTTTCGCTTGACCAGATCCGCAACATCCAACCCGCCGGTTCCCTTGCCAGCCTCTGAAAGTAGCACCTTGATCCCCTCTTCATCCGGGCCTTCGAGCAGACCGCAGAGAAGTGTCACGTAGCGGTCGCACACCCTCATCAGACTCTCATCCGGATGAGTCAGCGCCAGATGATCCCGACAATGCGCCTGGATGTCAGGCAGGTCCATGCCACGGAGGCGCTCTGCAAACACCAGCGCGGCAATCGTCGCCAAGCCACCGATAGAGGGCGTGTCATGGGTCGTCATGGCACACCGTTCCGCCGGCAATCCCTTCGCGTAATTGGCGAAAAATCCGCGGTGGTAGGATTCAGCATAGGTGTCAGAATGCGCCGGGGGATCGGCGGTCATAAACCCGATGTAGGCTGAAAGAAACGCCTGAGAATCGTATTGCCCGTTATCCTCGGCCAGGCAACGCATCAGAATGCGGCTACAGAGCGCATTCAGTGTGTTCTCGCCCGGCTTCATACCATGATGGTAGTGAACATTCGGTACATTCCAAAACTGAGCCCTGCCCTTGAGGATGACGTCCCCGACAATCTGCGGCTCGTCTCCACGATTATGACCTGAGCGCCGACCACCACTGCGGGTCGAGTGCAAGGACATGATCGACGACGGGTGAAATTCAGGTGCAGCCTCGAATCCCTGGATCCCACCCGGGAAAGCCTTTTCGATATCCATGGGGTTGTAATACCAGTGCACCGGCATGGCCAGGGCATCGGCAATGAATTGCGTTTTTAACGCGCTGGTGACACGGTCGGGATAGCCAGGATCAGTTCGCACGAAAATACCTCTCGACGGCACTTGAACGATCTTTTTCATACGACGCAATTCCGCGTCCGGAGCTTCGCATCCTGACCACACCAGGATCCCTTGCGACTCTATGACCATATCCTTATGGAAATAAGACTCGTGTGTCGCTCCTGATTCAGTAAAGAGAGCCGGCGAGTCTGGACTCAGGAGTGTCGGGCTCACACGGCAGAAATCCCGGTATTGTGTTGAGCTGGCCAATCGGATAGCCAGCGGTGCGCTGGATCTCTCCCAGCTCGAAGCACTTGACGATGCGCAGGGCCGCAGTCACCTTTTAGAAGTACCCGGTTTGGGCCCCTGGACCGTCGACGTCTATTACATGATGGCGCTAGGGCGGCCGGATGCCTGGCCTCAGGGAGACCTGGCACTGGCATCCGCAATACAGGACATCAAAAATCTGGATGCCCGACCGACAAACGATGAGCAACTGGGCTTTGCCAAACAATGGGCGCCGTGGCGAGCGGTAGCAGCCCGCATGCTTTGGATGCATTATCTGGACGCCCGAGGTCAGTGAAGGAGGAATTGTGATCTACGAAACCGAGATGAAACATCTTGCCCGCTGTGTTGAGTTGGCTTCAATGGCGGTTGATAGCGGAAATCCGCCTTTTGGTTCTGTGCTGGTGGATGAAACCGGCGCGGTCAGATACGAAGGGCATAATGAAACTGCCGGTGGCGATGAAACCCGGCACCCCGAGTTCGAAATAGCCCGTTGGGCTGCCGCCAACATGACCCCGGATGAGCGAGCCGCCTCAACGGTGTATACCTCAGGCGAACACTGCCCGATGTGCGCGGCAGCCCATGGCTGGGTCGGCCTTGGGCGCATCGTTTATGCAAGCTCGTCAGAACAGCTTTCAAGCTGGCTGGACGAGCTGCACGTGACGCCACCACCCGTGGCAACGCTTCCGATCAACCAGGTCGTTCCGGGTATCCCCACTGAGGGTCCTTTCCCTGCGCTTTCAGATGCCCTGCGCGAACTTCACAAGCGCTATGCTTTGGCCGGTCGGAACAAAACGTAATTTCCCAGCAGCGCCAGCGTGGCACCCAGTACCGCCGTTGTTGTCCACTCAAAACCCTCGAGCCAGGTCGAAACGCTGAGGGCAACCACGGGAAAAAGCACCGTCGCATAGCCGGCCTTGTCGGCGCCGAGCGTCTGAATCACCGTGATGTAACAATAGAACGCGATGATTGAGCCGGGAACGGCCAGAAAGACAGTTGCGCCCCAGAAAGTCGCTGAGGTGGGGACTACCCACTCAACACCCTGCAAAAGGCACCAGATGCCAAGAATCACAGCACCGTAAACCATGGCCCAGGCATTGGCCAGTAACAGCGGCACCTGAGACATCCGCACCTTGATGCTGACCAGGTTACCCATGGAAAACCAGAAGGTACCGCCAATGGCAAACAGAATGCTGGTGGCTGTGGCGTTACCCAGTTGCAGATCGTGCCAGAACAACAGGGCCACACCGGTAATACCCAGAGAAATTGCCGGATAAAGCCGAGCGGTAGGCTTCAACCGCAACCAAAGCCAGCCATTGAGGGCGTTGAACAGGGCGGCCAGCGAAAATACTACCGCCAGCAGGCCGCTTGTCATCGATTCTGCCGCACGATAAATCAGCAAAAAGTTAAGGCTATACAGGGTTGCCCCCTGCAGCACTAGCCAGCCATGCTGTTTCAGGGTCAGTTTCTCAAGTCTGCGCACCAGGGCAAGAACCACCAATGTCACAACAGAAGCCATGACGAATCGGTAGAAAACGGATATATCGACCGGCGCCGCTTCAACCTGCAAACGAATCGCTGTCCAGGTGAGCCCCCAGATCAGTACCGTCAAACCATAGTGAACAGAGATAGGCATGGCAGTGATTCCTGTTGCTATCGGGAACAATCGTTGAGCAGGGCTCATCATATGACTCAAACAACACCAAAACTTGTCAGATCCTGCTGAACCATGGATGATTCTTGCGGAGGCTCCCTATGCAGACCGATTCTGAATCCATGCCCAAATGCCCAACGCAATCGCGCCCGGCAAACCGCGACATTGTCGATACCCTGAGAACCGCTGGCGTCGCCCCCCAGAGAATGCTTGAACTGGATCAGGGGCGGGCTCTGGCGCAATGGCAGAATCGTCAGGGCGAAGTGCGTTACGAACGGCCCCGTCACCATGCATTGAGCATTTACATAGACAAGGGCGAGCAGGCCCGAAGGGTATTGAACGGTAAGGTTGTCAGTCAGGGCTTTCCGGGTGCCGTATGCCTGTTCCCGGCAGGCAGCCGCTCAAGTTGGCAAATCAGCGGACAGTTCGAGTTTTTTCATCTCTATTTCAATGATCTGGACGTCGCCCGGTGCGCCGAACAGACATGGGATGCGGATCCGGACAAGCGCCAGCTTTCCGAGCTGTACCACGCCGAGGACCCGGTTCTCGCCCAGGCCGGCAAGCTTCTTGCGCTCAGCGACTGGCAAGCACCTGGCCAGACCAAGGCAATGGATCACCTCGCACAATGGCTTCTGCTCCAGGTCGTCAGCCGCCACTCTGGCATTCGTCAGCCCCTTCCGGAAGTCACAGGGCAGCTATCACTTCGATGCCGCCGGCTTCTGCAGGAACGCATCAACGCAGAACTGGACCAATCATTGACGCTCGCCAACATGGCCAGCTGGGTCAACCTGAGCCCCTATCATTTTGCCAGGCTTTTCAGGGCCACGTTCGGTTGCGCGCCGTATCAATATGTCCAGGAACAGCGATTAATCCGGGCCCGAGACCTACTTCGTAATGACAGAGACAAAATCACTGCCATTGCACTGATGTGTGGATTCAATGATTCCAGTCAATTCAGCCGGGCGTTCAAATCAAGATTCGGAACTACCCCATCGGCCTACCGTGCAGAAGCGCACTTTAACCACTGACTTCGGAGACCTATGCGCATTCGCGTAACGCATCAAAGGATAACTCTTGTTCTGCAATTGATACTGCTCGGTGAGGCTGTACTTGCCGTCCTCGGGCAAAGATGGTTCACCGCTTTTTTGACAGCAATGATTATCGCCATCACGTTCTTCCCGCTGCTGTTTGAACGCCGTTTCCGCATCCACATTCCACCGGAACTGCAGCTGGCCGCCATAGGGTTTGTTTTTGCGTCCCTGTTTCTCGGAGAGATCCGCGATTACTACACGCGCTTTTGGTGGTGGGACATGGCGCTCCACACCACGTCGGGTTTCCTGCTGGGTATTCTCGGGTTTCTGCTGGTGCACATAATGAACGAAACGGAAAAGATTCACGTGCACATGAAACCCGGCTTCGTCGCCTTTTTCGCGTTCATGTTTGCTCTGGGCGTGGGCGCGCTATGGGAAATTTTCGAGTTCACCATGGACTCGGTCTTCGGCATGAATATGCAAAAGCCCATGCTGGGCGACCCTTCCGGGCTGACGGATACCATGTGGGACCTGATCGTCGATGCGACCGGGGCACTGGTCATTTCCATATTGGGCTGGCGCTATCTGAAGAACCCTGATCAACGCTCCTTTCTGGAGCGCTGGATTGACGCTTTCATTGAACGAAATCCGAGATTTTTCAAGAAATAATTGAGAACCGACCGGTCATTCAATCAAGCCCGATCTTGGCACAAGACACCCCATCGCCGTGAGCGAAACGTCCCGGAATACCACCTCCGAGGCAACGACACTCGGGAATCGATCGTAAAGCATCCGTCGGCACGTGGAGGTTCGTGCCTCGGCTTTTTCGACGCAATCGGCATGGGCTTTGGTTTCAATGGCCTCGTCCGTGACGTCTGAGCAGAAGGCCGGAATCTGGGTAAAGATCCAGTCAACTGCAGCACTCAGCTCTACCGGATTGGCACGCAGATTGTTCAGTCGGCTGGCATCAACTGGTTCGGATTGTTCTCGGGTCTGGTCCCATAGAACAAACAGCAGGGCGGCAGATACCAGTGCAACAGTGACCTTGGGAAACTTCATGGGCGCCTTTTCAATCCGGTGACTAAGGTCGCCGATGATAAACGCTCAGGCATCTTCTGTCCCGGTTTCCTATACTATCGGGGATTCAATACATTAGGGCTCGCCACGGACAACGGGCCTGCCAGTTACGCACCATTCTCAAAAGCCTCAAGGAGTTCTGCAAATGACCATACTGATTGTTGGTCTGATTCTGTTTCTCGGCGTGCATTCGCTCTCCATCGTGAACGAGCCACTACGTAACCGATTGAACGCGTCCATGGGCGAGGGAGCCTTCAAAGGACTCTACTCCGTGGTATCCCTGGCAGGCCTGATTCTGATCGTCTGGGGCTACGGCGCCGCGCGGATGGATCCAACCGTGATTTACACGCCACCTGGCTGGCTCAAACATGTGTCCTTCCTGCTTCTGGTACCTGTATTCCCGCTGCTGTTCGCCACTTACTTCCCGGGGAAGATCAAGGCGAAGGTGGGACACCCCATGCTGGCGGCCGTCAAACTCTGGGCGCTGGCACACCTGCTGGCCAACGGGATGCTCCACGATCTTCTGCTGTTCGGCGCCTTCCTGGCCTGGGCCGTGGCCGACCGGATCTCCATGAAGCGCCGAACCCAGCGGGCCATTCCCACCCTGCCAGCGACCAAAGCCAATGACGCAATTGCCGTCATCGGTGGCCTTGCGGTGTATGTGGTCATGGTAGTTTGGGCCCACCAGTGGCTCTTTGGCGTGGCGCCTGCCTGAAAACCCGGCGCTCGAACGGATTAAAGGCCCTGGGCTCCCCGGCGCAACCAGTCATGCACGAACGCAAGCTTGCGTTGCGCCGTTTCCGAAAGGACAAAAGGATAAAGGTCGGAAAGACCCATAGAGCGGTTCACGTGGTTAACCCGAATAGCCAGCGACGCGGCGACGTTGATAAGCATTGCCGTATCCGCTTCTGAGTATGGATCCCAGCCATGTCGCGGCACCTCCGGCGATGTCAGGCCAGATGACACAAAACTGTCGGTAATGTCGGTCAGGTGCAACAGATGCGCGGCGGTCTCGGCCCAGTCTTCGTGAGGGTGTGCCGAGGCGTAGCTGGTCAGGTAAAACAGTCGCCAGTCTTTCGGCGGACCGTTATGGTAGTGATGCTGAAGCGCCGCCGCATAATCAGCGCGTTCATCACCAAACATCTCCCGAAACGCATCCAGAAAGTCGTCCCGCAAGCTCAGACGCCACCAGAGCATATGGGCGATCTCATGGCGCATATGGCCGACCATGGTTCGATAGGGTTCGTCCAGGGCCTGCCTCCGGGTCGCACGAACCACGGGGTCAGCCTCGGCGACACTGATTGTCACCACACCGTAAGCGTGCCCCATGGCAACCGGGGTCAGCCCTTCGGCCAGCATATGGAACACCGGGCGTGTGCCTGGATCTTCCGGCCGGAACCAGTGCCATCGGCCGAGATTATCCAGTACCCAGCGCTTGGCAGCCTCGGTCGCAGCCCAGTTCGGCATGGCATTCGGAATATTGGGATCTGGCGCCAGAGCGGTCATTGCGCAGGACCGACAGAAAGCCCCCTGCTCGGGCGCAATCCAGTTGCAGCCGATAATATCCCGGTTCACACAAAAGGGAGGCATGGGGACGAACGCCCTGGCCTGTGGGTCGTAAGCGACCGGTGTTCCCTCAGCATTGGTTAAATTGTCAAACCATAGATTTCCGGGACCAACCGGGTTGGAAAAAACCTTCATAGAGCTGGTGCTCCTTTTGAACGGCAGTGTGCCTGAAAATGAATTGCCGCTCCCACGAACCTATACCCTATAGCAGAGGAACACCAGCCGGATAAATCAATCGGTCCAGATCACACCTACATCCTGATCACAAGATCATCATAATCAAAACGCACTTTCGGTAAGCCGGAACTTTTGTCACGGGCGCTGCGATAGCCCAGGGCAACAATGGCCGAACTCTCCAGACCCAACTCTGCCAATCCGAGTACCTCATCGTAGGCCCTGTGATCAAAACCGGTCATGGGGCAGCTATCGATTCTCATTGAGGCTGCTGCGGTAAGGAGGGTACCCAGAGCAATGTAGGCCTGCTGGTGAGCCCACGCCTGCTTTTCCAACCGGGACTTGGCCTCAAGGGCCTGTTTCATGTGTCTAACATAGCCAGAGATATCTTCAACAGGCACGCCTCGGGTCTTCACAAACTGTGTGACGTACCTGTCGACGGTATGATCGCCAATGTCTGTCTGTGCCGCAAACACAATCAGGTGCGAGCAGTCCAACACCTTCTGTTGGCCAAAAGAGTAAGCCAACAGGTCCTGCCGAACCGCTTTGCTCTCGATAACCAGAATCTTATAGGGTTGGAGCCCGTAAGAAGAGGCACTCTTGCGGGCCGCATCGACCAGCGTTTCCACCGTGTGGGCACTGAGCTTCTCTGGTGAAAATTCACGGACGGCGTAACGCCAGTCCAGGGCTTCATGTATGTTCATAGAGTTGTCTCCTTCGCGTTGAGGTAGCAACTCTATGGAATTACGAGACCCTAAAAAATGGGCAAAATAGAACTACATAGTTTCCATAATGGAAAGAGACAGAGGAAAAGCCACGAGACCAGAGCTATTCCCAATAGGGTTTCTCGCCCAGATGTTGGTCCAGGTGGTCAAGCAGCAGGCGGACCTTGGTGGGTTGCTTGCGCCCCGGCGGGAACAGGGCAAATACAGTGTAGGGTTTGGGCGGGAAGTCAGGCAGCAGGGGAATCAGTGCGCCTTTCTCAATATCGCCCTGCACCAGAAAGCGTGGTACGAGGCCGACGCCAGTCCCTCTCAACAAACTCTGGCGGATCGCCAGACTGCTGTCCGTTCGATAGTTGCCGCTGACCCGTACCTCCCGATCGCCCAGCTCCCAGACTCTCGGTCTGTCATGCAGTGAAAACGTCAGACAGTTGTGCTGTGTCAGGTCTTCCGGATCGTGGATCTCCGGGGCACCTTCCAGATACCCCGGCGATGCGCAAACAATATTTCTGGACGTCCTCAGTGGCCTGGCCATCAGGCTCGAATCGGCCAGGGAGCTTCGAACCCGAATAGCGATATCAACGCCCTGCTCCACCAGATCAACCATTCGATCACTGAGCTGAAGGTCGATATCGATTTCAGGGTAGTCCCGGAGAAAACTGTCAATCGCCTCTGTTATGTGGGTCAAACCGAACGACATGGGCACATTCAGCCTTATCGTCCCTCGCGGCTCCGCCTGAAACCCTCTCGCCTCCAGCTCTGCGTCTTCGAGCTCATCCAACAGGGATTGGGTGCGTTTCAGAAAGGCCAGCCCGGCATCGGTCAGGTTCATGCGACGGGTGGTCCGGTTGATCAGTCTCGTGTCCAGATCCCGCTCCAGAAAGGCAATGTGCTTGCTGACCGTTGCCGCGGTGATCTCGAGGTCATCGGCAGCCCGGGTAAAGCTACCCAGCTCCGCAACGCGCCTGAAGATAGTCATCGCTACCAGCTTGTCGGTGGCCACTGAAATCTCCCGATTATTTCTGATCTGGAAGGAGTATTGTTCGAATGCGCCCAGTTATCAACTGAATCAATTGCGGCAAACTGGCTCCTGGTGATATCCCTCCACAACCCGGAGCACTTGGTGATGATAGCCTCAATGCAGCGTGTAATTCTCCCGCCCCAGGCCGCAGTCTGGGGACTTCTGCTGGCCAACGGATTTCTGATCGCGCTGATGCTGGCGCTGGCAAAAGCGGCAACATCCCAGGGCATGCCGGCCATCACGTACGCATTCTGGCAAACACTTATAGCAGGAGCCGTTCTGGTGCTGTGCACCCAAAAACGCCGTTCTTTGTTGGAACGTCGCCTGACCCGCTATTTTCTCATCAGCGGCTTGACTGGTATCGCGGTCCCGAATGCCATCGGGTTTTATCTGGTCACCAAACTCGGAGCCGGTTTCACGGGGATCATGTATGCCCTGCCACCCATATTTACGTTCCTGCTCGCCACCAGCATCGGCCTGGAAAAGCGTAGCTGGATCAAACTGACCGGGCTATCCATGGCGGTCGTCGCCTGCGCCTGGATTGTGCTGCAACGTCATTCTGAGATCAGCAGCCCGAACATACTCTGGTTTGCCATGGGCCTGATTATCCCGGCCATGCTATCCATCGGTAACGTCTATCGCTCAGTCGCCTGGCCTGATGATGTGAAACCGATGATCCTTGCATCGGGTACACTGCTGGCGTCGGCTTTCACGCTTAGCCTGTTCGCAGGTCTGACAGGGACCTCCCTTTTTCCGGAAAGCACAGGATTTCATCTTCCGGGCATTGTCATGCTTCAGGGCCTGCTAACCGCGCTGACCTACCTTTGCGCCTTTGAACTTCAGCGTCGCTCCAACCCGGTTTTCTACAGTCAGCTCGGTGCCGTAGCGGCCGTATTCGGGTTGCTGATCGGGATTATCTGGTTCAAGGAAAACTACTCGTTAACCATCTGGCTGGGAGCCTTCCTCGTGATCCTTGGGCTCAGGATCAGCAACAGGAAGACCGCGCAAACCACCGCAACCTGAAATCATCAACCAGATTCATAACCAGCACTCAAACAAATTCATTTGCCTCATCCGGGTACCATTCCTAGGATGGTGACTTCTGTCACCCATAATAAGAATCACACCCCGGGGAACCAGGCACCATGACTTTCCGCTCCGTACTGATTGCCAATCGCGGCGAAATCGCGATCCGTATTGCCCGAGCCTGCAACGAACTCGGTTTGCGGGCAGTCTCCGTATTCTCTGAAGACGATGCCGGCAGTCTGCATACCCGTATGGCCGATGAGGCAGTGGCTCTCACGGGCCGTGGCGTTAAGGCGTACCTTGATGGGGCGCAACTGATAAACGCTGCAAAGGCCCATGGCTGCGAGGCGGTCCATCCAGGCTACGGCTTTCTGGCGGAGAACGCCGGTTTTGCCCGCGAATGCGAGCAGGCCGGACTGGTCTTTATTGGCCCGTCGCCGGACGTGCTGGAGGGGTTTGGCGACAAGTCGGCAGCCCGGGCTCTGGCAGAGCGCTGCGACGTTCCTCTGATCAAGGGAATCAACAAACCGGTGAGCCTTGGCGAAGCCCGGACTTTCCTGAGGGAGCATGGCCCTATTATGCTCAAGGCTATTGCCGGTGGTGGCGGCCGAGGTATGCGGGCGGTCTATTCCGAAACAGAGCTCGAGCAGGCTTTCCAGCGCTGCCAGTCCGAGGCTGAGGCAGCGTTCGGCAGTGGATCACTTTACCTTGAGCAGCTGATTGATAGAGCGAGACATATTGAAATCCAGATAGTTGGCGACGGTACCGGGGCTGTCAGCCACCTTTGGGAGCGCGACTGCAGCCTCCAGCGGCGCAACCAGAAGCTGATCGAGATTGCGCCGAGTCCTTCACTGGACGCCTCGATCCGGGACGCCATGATCGACTGCGCCCTGAAATTGGCCAGATCCGTTAACTACCGTGGCCTCGGTACCTTTGAGTTTCTGGTGGACCAGGACCAGCCCGGCCGCTTCTATTTCATGGAGGCCAATCCCCGCATTCAGGTTGAGCACACCGTCACCGAGGAGATCACGGGTGTTGATCTTGTGCAAACCCAGCTGCAGTTACTTGCGGGCCACAGCCTCGCGGATCTGGCCCTTGAGTCTGCACCAACGGTTCGGGGATTCGCGATCCAGGCACGGGTCAACAGCGAAACGCTGCGCCCTGATGGTCGTGCCACCGCCGCGACCGGCACACTGAGCACCTACGAGCCACCGTCGGGCCCGGGTTTACGAGTCGATGGTTATGGTTACGTCGGCTATACCGTCAGCCCGTCGTTTGACTCCCTGCTCGCCAAGCTGGTTGCTCATGGCAGCGATTATCCATCAACACTCCGACGGCTGTATCGGGCCCTTTGCGAGTTCCGGCTGACCGGTGTCAGCAGCAATATTGGCCTGCTCCAGAACCTGGTCCGCCACTCGAGCGTTGAAACCTGGGCGGTTACTACCCGTTTTGTCGAAGACAACCTGGAAGCCCTGATCCCGCAAGAGACCAGTACAAGCCATCCGCACCTGCACTTTGGCAACACATTTGCCGCGGAGGACACCGACAGCCCGGGCACCACACCCGCACCGGCCGGCACCATAGGCATCGAAGCACCCAGTTCAGGCACTGTTGTCAGTATTGATGTTACACCGGGAGATTCAGTCGCCATCGGCGACCCGATCGCGGTGCTTGAAGCCATGAAAATGGAATTCGTGGTCAAGGCAACGCGATCCGGCATCATCCATACACTTGCCGCAGAACCAGGGACAACGGTGAACGAAGGGCAGGCGCTGGCCTTTCTGGAACCAGCCGACGTGGACGCCAGTAGTATTCAGAGCGAAGAGACAGTTGATCTGGAGTACATCCGGGCCGATTTAACAGAGGTTCTGGAGCGCCATAACCGGCTGACTGATGACCGCCGCCCGGAAGCCGTCGCAAAACGCCGTAAATCCGCACAACGAACCGCTCGTGAAAACGTTGAAGACCTGCTCGATCCGGGCAGTTTCAACGAATACGGGGCCCTGGCACTGGCGGCACAGCGTCGCCGACGTTCCGTGGACAAGCTGGTTGAATTGAGCCCGGCGGATGGCCTGATTACCGCTATCGGCACCGTGAACGCGCCGGAGTTTGGCCCCGAGGCTGGCCGTTGCGCCACCATGGCCTACGACTACACCGTGTTCGCCGGCACCCAGGGGCTGGCCAATCACCGCAAGGCAGACCGCATCCTGGCTCTGGCCGAGCAATGGCGAATTCCACTGGTTCTATTTGCGGAAGGCGGGGGTGGTCGCCCATCCGACACCGACACCAACGGCGTGTCCTTTCTGGACTGCCATACCTTTGTCAGCATGGCACGACTCTCCGGCGTAGTGCCCACGCTCGGAATTGTCTCCGGCCGATGCTACGCCGGCAATGCAGCCCTGTTGGGCTGTTGCGACACCATCATCGCCACCGAAGATGCCAACCTGGGCATGGCAGGGCCCGCGATGATCGAGGGCGGCGGCCTTGGGCGGTTCAGCCCGGAAGACATCGGGCCAGTCTCGGTTATGGGCCCCAACGGAGTGATTGATATCCCGGTTGAGAACGAAGCCGAGGCAGTCCGCGCGGCGAAGCAATACCTGTCTTACTTTCAGGGCACGTTGGAGGGCTGGCAGTGTGAAGATCAACGCCTGCTCCGCCACCTGATCCCGGAAAATCGCATGCGGGTTTACGATATCCGCCAGGTCATCGAAACCTTGGCCGATCAGGACAGTGTTCTGGAACTTCGCCAGCAATTTGCGCCAGGGCTAATAACCGCTCTGGTGCGTATTGAAGGCCGTCCCATGGGCCTGATCGCCAACAATCCCGCCCATCTGGGTGGTGCCGTCGACGCCAATGCAGGTGACAAAGCCGCCCGCTTTATGCAGCTGTGCAATGCCCACGACCTGCCAATACTGTCCCTCTGTGATACACCCGGTTTCATGGTCGGGCCTGAAGCCGAAAAGCAGGCCACTATTCGCCATGTCTCGCGCATGTTCGTGACAGCAGCCAAGCTCAACGTGCCTTTCTTCACCGTGGTTCTGCGCAAGGCTTATGGTCTTGGCGCACAGGCAATGGCAGCGGGAAGCATGGTCACACCCTTTTTCACCGCAGCCTGGCCCAGCGGTGAGTTCGGGCCCATGGGCTGGGAAGGCGCCGTGCGGCTGGGGTTTGCCAAAGAGTTGGCCGCCCAGCCCGACGAGGAATCCCGCAAGAAGATGTTCGATGCGTTTGTCGCCAAGGCCTACGAGCAGGGCAAGGCCATCAACGTGGCCAGCTATCTGGAGATTGATGCAGTGATCGACCCTAAGGAAACACGAGCGTGGCTGGTCAGGGGGCTCGATTCCACATCCGCCGGAAATCCGGGCTCTGGCGGAGAGCGGCGGTTTGTCGATACCTGGTGATGGCCAACCTCAGAACTGACTTCTCCCTCGCAGCAGAATCTGGACATCATCAATACTGTCATCGCCATCCAGGGGGAAGGCAAAATCCAGGTGCAGCATTCGTTGCACCTCGATACGGCTGGACGCCAGCCGCATACCAAAGCCAACATCTTTCAGCACGCCTTCATCCGGCCCACTGTTCCGGTCGTCGGTAAACCAGGCTCGGCCTACGTCAGTGAACAGCACACCACCCACACGAAACAGCTTGAATGGATGCCAGTCCGGGAAATAACGGCGCTCGAGCGTCCATAGCACACGACGGTTACCCTGCTGGTATTCACTGGGGTAGCCGCGCAAACCGTTCTCACCGCCAATGAGCAGTTGCTGGTCGGCCGTCAGATTGTGCGCTGCCGTGAACGCCAGGTTGGTGTACCAGCTATTCCAGCGCTCGGAGCCGCCGTGAAAATACTGAACGCTCACTGTCCCCTGCAGGTTCTCCACCCGGTCGTCACCAAGCCGGTAAGTGCCACTCTGGCTGAGGGCGTAGCTGGCGTAGTTGGTTTCCGATGCATGCAGGGCATCCTCGAAATCCATATTCAGCACCACACGGTCCTCGGTGGCACCCAGCCCGCTACCGGAATAGCCAAACTCGGTTCGCCAGACAAATCCATCCCGCACATCCTCCACCCGTTGGAGACGCGTCAGATTGGTCATCTCGCGGAAGCGGTTCTGGCGATAATCAAATCCTACCCATGGGTAACTGAGGGTGCGGTCATCGGGAAGGACGTCCAGGTTGGGCTCGCCAGGCACCCGCTCAAACTCCAGGGCATCGTAACGGTAACCCGCCAGCAGGCGAAGTTGCCTGTCATCACGCTCTGCCAGCCGCCAGCCGCCGTCGATGCTGAAAAATTCCTGACTGCGACGGTAATCCGCAATGGCCTCGGCCCCGACAAATCGGGATTCTTCCCGTACATCGTCCAGGCCGCTGACGCCGAACCGCCACGACGTGGTCTCGCTGAAGAACGGCCGTTCGAGATAGGCACTTCGGCCCCGGCCGTCACTGCGCTCATCAAAGGAAAAGCCCGCCTGCCAGTGGGAGCCCAAGACGTTCGGATCATCAAAATACAGACTGGTTTCGGTGCGGTCCGGGTCCTTCGCGTAGCCTATACCAAGGCTCTTGCCTGACCCGGCAAAATTGGGATCAGACAGTCCGAAATTGGTGGTGTTCTCACCTCCTGATCGCGACACGCCAACGCTGGGAAAAAGTGTCCAGGTATCCCGCGTCAGAACACTTACCTCGATTTCGTCCCCACAAACGCGTGTCACGCCCACCCATGCCGCCGTCAAATACTCCCGCTGGCGCAGCACCCGCTCGGACTCGGAAATAAGCTCGGCCTCGTAGACATCGCCTTCCTCGAATACCAACTGCGCACGCAAGGCAGATTCCCAGGTAGGCGTATTGAGTGCGTTCAAAGTTCGATACAGCGCGTTATCCTGCTCCGGATCGGTGGTATCAAAGATGGGTCGGCGAAGAATACGGATGCTGCCAATGCGCGCGCCCTCCGGAATCACCAGATCATCCTGGCGGGCAAGTTGATCCCTTGGCTTATCCAGGTCAATGGATTCGGGCTGAATCTGGCTGGCAACGCAACCTTCCTCACTGGAAAATTCCGCCCCGAAACACGGCCAGGCCAACGTCAGCCCAGAAACGACAAGTGCTTTCCGGAACGCCATACCGCCCTCATTTCGCCGACAATACATCTGCCTAACAGCATAGAACAATCCCGGATGATATCCCCGAAAGCCTCCAGCTCAGACTCTGAAAAGCAGCCATCACACACGATAAAAGGGCTTGATTCACCGGGTTGTAACCCCGCCAACAGGAAGTCCCGGCTTGCTGGCTAATGTCGAGCCAGCTGCGAGAAAGACACCAGATCAACGTCGCCTGCAAGCACATCGGCCAGATGGCGGATGTGCTCGGGCGTAATCTCACAGCAGCCGCCAACCACGCTCGCGCCATCGTCCAGCCACTGTTTCACCCGCAGCGCGTAGGCACCGGGGGAAATATCCGGCCTGGCTTCCAGTTCATCCACCAATGCTCCGCTGGCCATCGGCTCGACGGTTTTGAACGCGTTAGCGTAGCCTCCCGTCAAGGGGAAAAGGCCTGCCAGCTCAGGCATTGCCTGCGAAATCACCTCCGGATCGCAACAGTTAAGCAGGATAGCCGTTGGCGCTGAGGGCGTAACCGCTTCGACAGCCTCTGCGAGGGTTTCTCCGGACCGAAGCTTGCCATTGGCTTCCAGTCTGAATGCCACCCCGAAGGGCTTGCCTGATTCACTGGCGGCTGCACAAGCGGCGCTTGCCTCCAGCGAGTTCGTCATGGTTTCGATGAGAAAGACGTCCGCCCCACCCTGAAGTTTAACGAGAATATCGAACTCCGATTTCAAATCCTCAAAGGTCCGGGCAGGCTGGCTCCGATAGCTTCCGACCAGGGGCGGCAGGCAGCCGGCGATATCAACGTCGGCGCCCGTTAGCGCGATGGCGCGCTCCAATACCTCGAAGGCCCGTTGATGGATTGCACCAATCTCGTCACCAAGACCTTCCCTGGCCAGTCGCGTGGGCGTTGCGGCATAGGTGTTCAGTGTCAGGGTCCGGGCGCCCGCCCTGATAAAATCGGCATGGACATCGGTAACAACGTCCGGCTGCTCCCGCATTACCGCCACTGACCAGAGCAGTGAAGTGACATTCATAGCCCTGCGATAGATTTCCTGGCCCAGGCCGCCATCAAGAAGTGCAACAGATTTCATAGAGTACTCGTCAGGGTGTAAGGATTGATCAGGCGAAATACTCCTGAATCCAATCGAACAGCTTGGTCGCCGTCATGTCGCCAAGCGCCATCTGCTGGAAATCATTCCCCACTTCGTCCTCAATGGTCACGAACTGGTAAAGAAGAATGCCGGGCTGTTCATCGTGCAGTATAAGCGTAATCCTTCGGCGAGTGCGCAGACAGTCAATGGTCATCACATCGGCCGGTATACCGGCGTCGCGCATACCACGGCGAACCTCCACCACCGGATTGATGTGCTGGTGGGTTGCCTGGATGCGGGCATGGGCGTCGCTGGCAAGGTCGGACAGGGTTTTCAATGGATCTTCAGACATCGGAATCCTTATGCAAAGACAAACGCTCAGTTCTCACTGATCTCAGAGTAGCACTCGGCCAGGTAGTCGATGAAGGCTCTCACCGCTGGCAACATCCCCCGGCGCGAGGGAAACACCAAATGGATGACTTCCCGCCGCGGCTCCCAATCGCGCAGCAACCAGACAAGTGCACCGCTGCTCAGTTCCTCGTTAAGCATGAGCAAGGGGAGCTGGACAACGCCGGCTCCAGAAAGGGCCGCCTTCTTGAGAGCTTCCATATCCGTGGTTGCGTAGCGAGGGGTGTAAGCGACGTCCTTTCGCTCGCCGGTTTTGTCATACAGAGTCCATACCTGCTCTGCAAGCGAGCCGGAGCGAGTCAGGGCCGGCCACTGCGAAAGGCTTGCTGGATCCTCAGGTAGCCCGCCCATTCGGTCGACAAGGGCCGGGCTGGCTACAAGACATTGCCCGCGGTCCGACAAAATACGCAATATCAGATCACTGTCCTCCAGTGGCAGAGGGCGAACACGAAGTGCCACGTCCACACCCTCCGCAAGCACATCAACACGGCGGTTGGTTGCTTCCAGCTCGACCGACACCCTTGGGTAGCGACTCATGAATTCACCCACCATTTCGCCGACATGAAAATGCAGCAGGCCCACCGGGCAGGTTACTTTTATTGTTCCACAGGGCTCTCCCCGCACCTGGTCCACCGCCTCTTCAGCCGCCTCCGCTTCGACCAGCATCGCCTGGCAGTGCTCGTAATACCGCTGCCCAATATCGGTAACTGAAAACCGCCGGGTCGATCGGTGCAAGAGTCTTACGCCAAGCCGATCCTCAAGCGAAGCAACGCGTCGGCTGAGCTTTGACTTTGGAATGCCAATGGCCCGCTCCGCCGGCGCAAAACCACCGGATTCGACGACTTTCACGAAGTAATAAAGATCGTTCAGATCTTGCATGGCCTAACCGCTGTTCTAAAAATGGAACACTGAAGCCTATTTTAGCACTCTTATCACCAATTCAACTCTGATTTAGCCTGAATGTGACCACCGTTGGTCTTATTACCAGCGGGTTGGCCCCAACATCTGAAAGGAGATAATCATGAGCAAGCCCTATGTTCGCCTCGACAAAAACGATGCCGCGGTGCTCCTCGTAGACCACCAAACCGGCCTGCTATCCCTGGTGCGCGATATCGACCCGGACAAATTCAAGAACAACGTTCTCGCTCTGTCGGATCTGGCAAAGTACTTTCAATTGCCGACAATCCTGACTACCAGCTTTGAAGACGGCCCGAACGGCCCACTGGTTCCAGAACTGAAAGAGACGTTTCCGGACGCCCCGTACATTGCCCGTCCCGGCCAGATCAACGCCTGGGATAACGAAGACTTCGTGCAGGCCGTCAAGGCAACCGGTAAGAAACAACTGATCATCGCAGGCGTAGTGACCGAGGTATGCGTGGCCTTCCCGACACTGTCGGCACTTGCTGAAGACTTCGATGTGTTTGTTGTAACCGACGCCTCCGGAACATTCAATGAACTGACACGGGATTCCGCGTTGGATCGCATGTCGGCAGCCGGTGCCCAGCTGATTACCTGGTTTGGCGTGGCCTGCGAACTGCACAGGGACTGGAGAAACGACATTGAGGGCCTCGGCCAGCTGTTCTCCAACCACATTCCGGATTACCGGAACCTGATGAACAGCTACACAGCGTTGACCTCAAAGTGATATCCAGGCTGAGCGCCACCGACCACCAGAGCGGATTGGCCGGAGGTGCTCAGCCGGGAATAATCCGGAATCAGCCCCCGGCAGGCAGAGTCCCATGCCAGACCGGCAGTGCCAGATCCTCCGGATCGTCATTCGGACCGCCGGTGCGGCTTTTGAACGCCCCTTCTTCAATCGGTATCCGGAACAACGCAGTTGCCTTTCGCTCCTTGTCATTCGGTGTCCTCACCTGCTCCCACCGCCCTGGCTCTAGCTGGTTGATGATCGCACGGAACGCAGCGTCAAAGGCGGCATCGTCATTTACCGGCTCAGCCCGCCCAAACAGCACCAGTGACTCGTAGTTAGCGCTGTGATGGAACGCGGATTTGGTCATCACCCACTCATTCGTCACCGCAAACGAAATACACAGCAATGCCCCAGACCCCAGGCGCCGGGACAAGCGTCCCCCGTTCAAGGTGTGTAGATAAAGATCATCACCAAGTCGCCAGGCAGTGATCGGAATGATTCGAGGCTCGCCTTCCTCAACAAATCCCACGTGAGCCGTTTTGAGCCGATCAATCAGCCTGTAGGCCGTTTCACGGTCATAGCTGGCCCGCTTTGCCGCCCTCTGAACCCTGCTACGAGGACAGGAAGTCAGAAGTGATGCCATAGTTCCCGCCTGTTCAATCGTCGTCATCAGAAGCTCCTTTCTGGTCCTGCGCCTCAAAAATGTACGTCTATTGAAAGGCACTTCTGATACCATCAAAAGATCCAGATTATGAATTTTAATAGGACCAGTTGATGTGATCGACGATATCCGGCTGGATGGCAGGCATCCATTGCAACACCAACTGTATCAACGACTGTCCGAACGGATACTCGACCAGCGTTACCCAGCCGGGCGCCAACTGCCGCCCAGCCGCCAGATGGCGCAGGACCTGGGCATCAGCCGCAACACGGTGAACGCGGTTTACGAACAGCTCAAGGCCGAGGGCTTTCTTCAAAGCCGTGCTGGCAAGGGTATTTTCGTCCATGAAGATATCAAATCGGCCGTGAACCCATCAGGGCCGGGCCTTAGCAAACCTGGTGGTGTCTCCATGGAACTGCCACCACTGCCTGCACTTCCACGGGGGAAGTCGAAGCCTGCTGAGGACGCAAGTTTGCCGTTCCAGCCGGGCCTGCCGGACCTTGATGCGTTTCCGATCCGGACCTGGAACCGGATCATGCACCATCAGGAAAGCCGCCGGTCACTCCGGGGTTATGACAGTATCCAGGGATATCAGCCCCTGAGACGCGCCATCGCCGCCTACCTGAGCACCTCCCGCGGTGTTCGCTGCGAAGAGCATCAAGTCATCATCACCAACGGCGCACAACAGGCACTCTCGCTGCTTGCGGATGTGTTTTTGCAGCGGGATGACAGCATCCTGTGTGAAAACCCCGGATACCGTGGCGCCCGAAATGCACTTGGCCGTTTTGGCAACCCACTGATTCCAATACCCCTTAGAAACCAGGTTCTGGATGTGGAAGCGTTGCCTGGCCTTGAGCCTGCCAGGGCCAGACTCCTGTTCTGCACACCCACGCACCAATACCCCATGGGCGGCATTCTGGACCTGTCCCAGCGCATGGCGCTTGTTCAATGGGCCCACCGCAATGAGTGCTGGATCATCGAGGACGACTACGACAGCGAATTCCACTTCTACAACAAGCCCTTCGCTGCCATTCAGGGCCTGTTCGAGCATGCGCCCGTGCTCTACATGGGCAGTTTCAGCAAAACGCTGCTGCCGGCATTAAGGGTAGGCTATCTGGTGGTCCCAGAGCCAGTGGTCGAACCCTTACTCTGGGCGAAGCAGATCAGCGGCGGCGAAACGCCCCTTCTTACCCAGGCAACCATCGCCGAATTCATTGAGAGTGGTCAGTTCACACGCCATCTGCGGCGCATGCGCCAGCTATACCGGGACAAGTGGCAACTGTTCCAGCGTGAGGTTACGGAAAAGCTCGGCGGTCTTGCTCAACCAGTGGCGGAAAGCGCCGGGATGCACCTCGTACTTGAAGGAGATTTTGACGACCTGACGGTCAGCCAATGGCTGAAAACCAGGGGATTTGGAAGTACACCGCTGAGCGCGCACTTCCTGGGAGATTCCGCCAGAACCGGGCTGGTTATGGGGTTTGCCAGCGCCAATGAGCGCGAGATCAGAGAATGCGTCAACAGCCTGCGATCGGGGCTCGCCAAACCATGACATCAAAGCACGAAAAACAGATTCTTACCGCATGGAATGCAAATGCCGGTCCCTGGATCAGGGCCGTGGAACAAGCAGCCATTCGTGCGCCGGGCACTCTGACCACCAGCGCTGTTTTACGCGTGATTGAAGATTATTCGCCTGCAGGCGGCTCCATTCTGGACGCGGGGTGTGGCGAGGGCTGGTTGGTCAGGGAACTGACCCGCCTTGGCTACCGGAGTACCGGAATAGATGCCGTGCCAGAATTGATCGACCATGCCCGGCGCCAGGGAAGTGAAACGTTCAGGGTCCTCGACTACGAACAACTCCAAACAACCGGATTGGGCAGGTTTGACCTTGTCGTGAACAACTTTGCCTTGCTGGGAAACACCTCAACTTGTGCGTTTCTCAAAGCTCTGCCCGAGCTTCTCAACCCGAGTGGCGTGTGCGTCATACAGACTCTGCACCCTGTCGCCTTTTTCCATGAGGGGGAATACTCGGATGGGTGGAAGCCTGGCACCTGGGCTGGCCTTCCTGGCGATTTCGGTGAGCCTGCTCCCTGGTACTTTCGAACGCTCTCTGGTTGGCTGAACCTGTTCACGAAAACGGGATTGACGTTGCGGGAGATCAGGGAACCTTACACCGGGGGCCAACCACCCCAATCGATCATTTTTGTGGTTCAAAATACTCGGTAAGTTCAGCAGCCAGAAAATCAAAGACCGTCCGAACCCGAAGGTTCATCCTGAGTTCCCGATGCGAGACGAGCCAGACATCGCCGCCGAACACCTTATCCTCGAAGACTCTCTCAACATCAGGCTCTGCATCGCCCAACTCAACGGGCATCATGCCAATACCGATACCCGCCCGAGTCATTTGCCAATGCACCAGGTGACTGTCCGTCTTTGCGACAAAGTTCTCCTCCCGAAGCCTGATGCCACGCGTCGATAATGCGCCCACGTAAGCCGCGTTGTTCGACAGAAAGCCTATGAACGGCCCCTCACAAAAGTCTCCATTGCAAAGCGATGGCACAGTGGCAAGGAGTTCCGGCCTGGCGTAGAGAGTCGCTGAGAATTCCCCTACCTTGCGGGCAATCAGATCAGGTTCGGTAGGTCGAAAATTACGTATGGCAATATCTGCTGCACGGCGTCGAAGATCGCTAGCCTCGTTGGAGGCAACAAGATTGACGCGAACGCCCGGATACTGATGTCGGAGTCTGTGGATAATCGGCGGCAGAATGTAGGCCGCTGTGATCTCCGATGCCGAAATCGCAATCTCGCCTTCAATGGACGTTGCCCGACCGGTTGCCGCGAGCGATAGGCTGCTGGCAGCCTCACCCATTGCTCGAACATAGGCCAGCAAATCGAGACCCGCCTGCGTTAGCTCCAACCCCCGACCACCCCGCTCAAAAAGCGCGGTGGACAGTTCTTCTTCCAACGCAGCAACCTGCCTGCCAAGGGTTGGCTGAGATACCCCCAGAGCTTTTGCGGCAGCAGACAGAGATCCTTCCTCGGCAGTCACGAGAAAGGCTCGAGCCCGGTTCCAATCGAAATTCACAGATTGCCAATTCATTCAATATTGCATATCAGCAATACATTTATGGCAATACTACCAACAGATTTGCACAGATAGAATAGGTTCACTGAATTTATGCCGCCAGGCTGGAAAGGAGAGTTCATGAGCTCGTCTGTCAATTTCTGGAACCGAAGTGCTGCCCGTTACGCCCGGCGCCCTATTGCAGACCAGAACGCCTATCTGAGAAAGATCGTCCTTACCCAAACGTACTTCCACCCTGAAATGGACGTGCTGGAGTTCGGCTGCGGCACCGGGTCCACAGCTTTGATCCATGCCCCCAAAGTCCGCAGCTACCTTGCGACCGACGCCTCCTCCCGAATGATCGACATTGCCCGGGAGAGGATGGCAGAAAATGCTCTCCACAATCTTCGTTTCGTCGTTGCCACGCTTGAGGACATGCAACATCGGCAGCAAGCGTTCGACGCGATTCTGGGATTGAACATCCTGCACCTGCTCCGAGACCCGGAGCGCGCCATAAACCAGGTTTTCAACATGCTCAAACCCTGCGGTGTGTTCGTCAGCAATACCGCCTGCCTTCAAGATACTTGCCCCTATTTGAAACCAGTCGCTTCCCTGGCCCGAGGTCTGCGACTCGCGCCTTATGTAAATTTCTTGTCCCGTTGTCAGTTAGAGAGGCATCTGGAGTGCGCCGGATTCCAGATTGATTATCGCTGGGTGCCTGAAACCTCAAAAGACGTTTACTTCCTGATCGCCAGGAAACCAGAATAGGACTGAGGTCATCATCAGAAGAGCAATGTCGACCAATGAAGACAACACTTTCCCTAATCGCCCTCATCGCATTGACCACCGGCTGCAGCCACAGAGCTGTCTATGAGAACGCTCAAATAAATCAACGGAATGACTGCGCCAACGAACCCCCATCGACCTACTTCGAATGCCTGGAACGCACGAACAAACCCTTTGATAAATATCAGCGCGAAAGGAAAGAACTGTTGGAAAAACCAGAAGCGGATGGCAAGCTTCCCTGAACCCACGGCAAGCTGTATTTCAGCGCCAATCAACCCAGTCTCTGGGGAACCAGCTGACCGAAACCGTCACTGGGCGTTTTACAGACCAGACCATGTGGTACCTGATTGGCGGGGCAGCCTCGGCGGCAGCGGGCGCCTTCCTTCTGTTTTTCAAGAAATAAGCCTCACCACTTTTTTCAACGCTGGGGCCTGACCAGAATCCAGCTGGCCAGGACCAGCGCTCCAAAAACCGTGTAAGCCACGATAAACACCCACTCCGGCGCACTGTAGTACAGGATGGACTGCAGCCAGTGCTGGATGAACGATCCTTCGTAACCCGCCTCTCCGGCCTTTGCCCGAAGCGCCATTTCCCAGCTCGTAAGCGGGCACAACACGCCCAGCCAGGACTGCAGAACGACAATAGCAATAACCGCCAGGTGGCTCAGCCGGAACCAGAAATTGCGAACCCACTGCCACTGCAGGAAATAGCCCGCAAAGGTCGCCACCAGCCCAACGATGACAAAAACCACTAGCATCGTATGCAGGACCAGAAGCGCATCAGCAAAAATCAGTAACCATTGGCTGTCCATCGCTACTCTCCAAAGACTCGCTAATCTCCAAAGACTGCTGAGTTGCCAGTTTTGGGCTATTGTACAGGCACGTCAATCACTGACAGTGAGGGAGCGACCAATGAGCCACAGCCCACTTCCAGCAAGGCTCGGATTCCTCTACCCGGGCCATGCAGCCGAAGACGATTACCCCCTGATGGGTTCCATGATAGAGCCCCCGGCACAGGTAACTCTCGTCCACACCGAATTCCTGGAGGACGCCCACACCGTTGAAGCCCTCAGTGAGATGGGCAGCATCGGTCGTCTTTCAAAAGGCGCCGAAGCACTGGCTGATTCAGGGATTGAGTCGGTGATGTGGACATCCACCAGTGCGAGCTTTGTTCTTGGCCTTGACGGCATTCGCCACCAGATCGACACGCTCGAGAAAGAGCTTGGTGTACCAGCGTCCACAACCGCAATGGCATTTGCCAGGGCGATAAAAGCCATCGATGCCAAGCGGGTGGCCATTGCTGCCACCTACCCCGAGGAGGTCGCGCAGCGTTTCAGGGCTTTCCTCAATCATTTCGATATCGAAGTCGTGCATCTGGCCAGCCGCGGAATTATCACAGCCGCGGAAGTCGGTTTGCTTGAAAAAGACGCAGTTATCGAATTCGCGCTGGCCAACGTCAGAAAAGAGGCCGATGCCCTGCTGATTCCAGACACAGCTCTCCACTCTGCGGCTTGGCTCGAGGATCTGGAAAAGGCAATCGGGCAGCCAGTGCTTACCGCAAATCAGGCCAGTTTCTGGGAGGCGCTGCGATTGTGCGCGAAACTGAAACCTCGGGACGGGCTTGGGCACCTATTCAAGAAGATGCCTGAGGGTTAAGCCATTACGTAGCGCGCCCTGCCCTGTTTTTTCGCACAGTACAGGGCTTCGTCGGCCCTTCGGATCATGTCGTCGATTGAATCGAATTCGCTGGCAAGTCCCTGGCAAATCCCGATCGAGCAACTGAGTACCCTGCTGTCGGGGCTACCCTCGTTTGGCACAGCACGCTCTTGCCATTCTTCAAGAATCTCTGCCGCAAGCCGTTCTAAACGGTCAGCATGCTCGCTCTCAATCACCGCCATGAATTCCTCGCCACCGTAGCGCCCGAGAATATCCGTCTGTCGCTTGAATACCTGCCTCATGATGTCCGCCTGCAAACGAATAGCTCGATCGCCCTCCTGGTGGCCATAGCGATCGTTGAACTGCTTGAAATTATCAAGATCCATCATGAATACGGCGAGCGGCTGATTGGAACGCCGCTGCAAGGCAAACAGGCGCTCTGATTCACTCATCAGAGCCCGGCGATTGAATAGATCCGTCAGTCCATCGACGGTGCTCAGGCCAACCAACTGCTCATTAGCATCCTCCAGCTTCCCCAGCAATCGATCAATCCTGTGCCTGCCAATCACACCGACAAACAGTGAGCCAACCACGAACCCGGCATTCATCCATGTTCGCTCACCGTAGACCGAATCCAGCGCCATCAAACCGACAAAGCCGAGCGAACTGATCAGCATCGCGGTTAACGCGTAGTAGAACTTCATTCCGAAAACAAAGAAACCGAAGAAGGCATACAGCAGCGTCCCCTCATAGGGAAAACTGAATGCCGCCTGTTCCCAGGCCACATGGATCAGGTAGTAATTGGCGTAGGTGATGCTGAGAACGGTCGCCAGGAAGGCCGTTTGTGCGAAGCGGAGAAACTGCGACACGAAGGTGAAAGCAAGCAAGCCAGCAAGAATCGGAAGTTGAATGAGGGCTCTGTTGGTGATGTAAGAACCCGCCAGTTCAGGCGGAATCAACTGAAGGTCACCAATCATGAACAGAGAGATCAGAATACCGCCAACCACGATGGAGAGGCGCAGCATAAGCATGTCGCGGGGGGATACGGTATTTGATTCAACCGAAGGAGTCGGCATAAAAGTAGAGCTCACGGCGCACTTTATTCCCTGTACCAGCCAGATCTAAACAGATTCCTCGACCCAGCACCAGTGTCTAGCCGATTCAGAACACAAGCGTAAGTCCACCGGTCACAACAGCGAGCACCACGGATAACCAGAAAACAGTCATCCAGGGAAACGGTGGTGGGGGTGGCTCAATCGCCAACTCTTTTTCCAGATAGTTTCTGAGCAGGCGGGTGTTGCGGGTGTTGGCTTTGTAGACGGCATCAAAGGCATCACCCACAACGGGCAACAGGCCACCCAGGAAGTCGACACCCATATTGCGGAGCATACGGAGCTTTACGGCCTTACTGGCGCCGGCCCGCTGTGCCTCAATCAGCACATAGCCGGATAGCACCAGGCCAGCCGCGTCCCCCACCACGGGCAACAAGCCGATAACCGCATCTGCTCCGATCCGGATCTTGGTAAACGGAAGCTCAATACTGCTGTCGGTAAAGCGGCTGAACTTGTCCAGCCGCGCCAGAATGGCCCGCTGTCGGGCCTCGGAAGGTTTCGCCATGTCCGCTCCAGTTCGAGATTTCACTCGGGCTTTGCGCCGATTTCCTCGAACGCCTGCACCAGCGTATCGGGCTCCTGGGCGCCGGAGATAAGGTACTTCCCGTTGATGATAAACGCCGGGACGGCAGAAACGCCTGCCCGTTGATAGGTTGCTTCATCCTGCCGGACCACCCTGGCGTACTGATCGGATTCCAGAATGTCTCGAGCCTTTTCAGGGTCCAGCCCCAGCCGTTCAACACAGCTCAGCAGCACTTGGTGGTCAGACACATCCTCCGCCCTCCCGAAATAGGCCTCGAAGAGCGCCTGCTTCATCTCCGTCTGTTTGCCCTGCTCACCGGCCCACTTCACCAGACGGTGAGCATCGAAGGTATTGCAGGTGAAGCGTTCCTGCATTTTCTCGAAGTTGAGGCCAAGATCTTTGGCGATGGCCATCATCTGGTTCTGGCTGGCACGCATTTCCTGCTCACTGCGGCCGTATTTTCGGGCCAGAGCGGGAAGTATGGGCTCACCCTCACCAGCGTGATCGGGGTTCAGTTCAAAGGCATGCCATTGGAGACCAAAGTCATACTCAGGTGTCAGTTGTTCCATGGCCTGCTCCAGCCGGGCATAACCAATCGCGCACCAGGGGCAGGCAATATCTGAAACGATGTCGATATGGATTCGTGGCATGGATAATCCCGTCGGGTTGAGGAAGATGAATTAGCCTAACACGAACGTTCACGTATACTCCTCAGAACCAACCTTTAACAGCCGTAGAGGACCACCCCAATGGCCGACGAAGATACACTCACCGCCCTGAAAACCGCCTTTACCTTCATGCCCCAGCCGGTCGAGATCAACCGGTTTGAATACGGAGATGATGCTGACAGAATTCTGGCTCAGGTGAATTTTGTGCGGGAAGTACTGATCAGTCACGGTATCGATCCGGAGGAAGTCTCCGGCGAAATCAACCCGGACTCGTCACCGAATTCCTGTTACTGAGTCGACCGCCCTCCAGGAGAAAGCATGCCTTATCAGTTCGAAGACCTGAAAAAGAGCTGCCAGACGGAATGGCAGGCCTACATCGAGCACAGCTTTGTACAGCAACTGGGTAATGCGTCATTGGCGCCCGAGGCGTTTCAGCACTACCTCAAACAGGACTACCTGTTCCTGATCCAGTTCGCCCGAGCCTTCGCCCTCGCCGCCTACAAAAGCCCGACGCTGTCGGACCTTCGCCAGGCCAAGGAAGGTTTGCAGGCCATCGTGGATGTAGAGCTGGATCTGCACATCAGCTACTGCAAGGAATGGGGCATTTCCGAACAGGAGCTGGCCAACCTGCCGGAAGCCCGCGCCACGCTCGCCTATACCCGCTACGTTCTCGACACCGGCAACCGGGGCGATCTGCTGGATCTGCACGTCGCCCTGTCGCCTTGCATGGTGGGCTACGGGGAAATCGCCAACTGGCTCAACGGCCGGGCGGAAACGATTCGGGGTGAGAACAACCCCTACGATGCCTGGATCGCCATGTACGAGAGCGACGAGTTCCAGGAGGCGATGCGAGCCGAGATTGGCTGGCTCAACGAGCGACTGGCCGATGTCTCCCCTGCCCGCTTCAAGGAACTAACCCGGATTTTCAGCGACGCCACCCGGCTTGAAATCGATTTCTGGGAAATGGGCCTGAAGCAGAGCGATTAACCTGCACTACGGGTGTGGCAGGTGGCGCGCAGGTTGAAGTTCAATCCCGCGCTGCCTGCTCCTCCCGCAACTTGGCCCGCACGTTCATCAACACTTTCCCATAACGGTTTTCGCCCCGCCGGTCCCGACCACAGCCCCAGAAATAATCGAAATTGCTGTTTTCAACGATTTTCGTATCGCCGGTATCCAGCAGAGCCTCTGCCAGCTCGGGATGGGTGCGGCAGCGCACGTAGATCCCCCGTGTCATAACGGTTTCGCGCACCTGCTTCCAGTCCCTCCGCAGGCTCTTGTGGCGCTTGCGCCCAAGCTTTCCTGCCTTGCCGGGCGTATCGGCGTTACGCACCTTTTCCTGGCGGTTGTCGTCGGTGAACTTCATGCCCTGGAAATAGTGTTCCACGGTTGGCCAGACTTTGCCTTCCAGCTCAAAACTGTAGGGGGCATGGGTGCCTAGCGGGTTTTCCGGGTCGGTTCGTGACATGAACAGATCGTTCTCGCCGTTGTCGTCGGGGAAAAGAGACATGATTAAAATCCTTTGGAAACGTTTCAGTGGCCACGGTGCTGGACAATACCATTACGATGCGTCGACTCTTCACTACTATCTTTGCACATCGAAGCGCACCGAGCACAATTGACCGTGCGCTGCAGACCGCGCACACTGGATTCAGAGACTCTGCGAGAGCGAGCACTTCTACGATGCCTGCAAACGTAAAAACCCGGATCCTGTTTCACTCCAGACGCCTGAATATATACCTGGTCCGGTATCCAGAGGGCCATAAGGTAGGGCCGCACGTGGACATGGTGTCCGAGGGCCGGCTTTACAAACTCAATTGTGTTCTGGCCAAGCCCAAGGCAGGCGGTGAGTTCATCTGCGAGAAGAACATTTTCAACCTTTTCGGGAGAGTGTACCTGTTTCGCCCGGATCTCTATCAGCATCGGGTATCAAAGATCGAGCGCGGAAATCGATGGCTACTGAGCTTTGCGTTGACTTCCGGACTCCACAACCCAAGCAGGACAGTGCCATGATGTATTTTGCCCATGAAATGAGCCGCGCTGCGCTGATGCCCTTGCGCATGATGACAGACGCACAGAGTAAACTGCTCCGGCACCCCCTAAGCCCTCTCTCCCGCTTGCCGGGCGCCCGGAGTATAGCGTCCGCCTATGGCGTATTTGGCGACTTGACCCGGCGCTACCCGAAACCCGCCTTCAATCTTCACTCGACAGTGTGCGATGGCGAGCAGGTCGACGTTAGTGAAGTCATCATCCAGCGAAAACCCTTTGCCCAGCTCAAGCATTTCCAGCGCAGTGTATCGCGGCCCGATGACCCGAAGCTCCTGATCGTTGCGCCCTTATCGGGGCACTTTGCCTCGCTGCTGCGGGGTACCGTAAAGGAAATGTTGCCAGACCATGATGTCTACATCACCGACTGGCGCGATGCCTGCCGGGTCCCTCTGTCCGCTGGCGATTTTGGGCTCGACGACTACATCGACTACGTTATCGATTTTATCGAACAGCTCGGGCCAGACACCCACGTATTGGCAGTGTGCCAGCCCGTCGTGCCGGTGCTGGCAGCTACTGCCATCATGGCCGAGGATAAGAATCCGGCAACGCCGCGCTCACTGGCTCTCATGAGCGGCCCCATCGACGGGCGTATTGATCCCACAGCGCCGTGTGAACTGGCCACCAAACACAATCTGGCCTGGTTCCGGCGCAACCTGGTTCACCCGGTCCCGGCGCCTTACCCGGGAGCCATGCGGAAAGTGTATCCCGGATTTCTGCAACTGACCGGCTTCGTGAACATGAACTTCGACCGACACGTTGACGCCTACCGGGGGCTCTTCAAGTCCATGCGTGACAAGGAAGTCGAGAAGATCAGGCGTCATCGTGAGTTCTACGACGAGTACCTTGCCGTCATGGATCTGCCGGCCACTTATTACCTGGACACTATCCAGCGTGTCTTCCAGGAATTTCATCTTGCCCGGGGTTGCTTCATGCATCGCGGCCGAAAAGTGAATCCGGCCGCTATCGAGACAACCGCACTGATGACGATTGAGGGCGAGAAAGACGATATCTCCAGCCCCGGGCAAACCCGGGCCGCCCATGACCTGTGCGTGAATATTCCGGACGCGAGGCGTCTGCACCATCTGCAAAAGGGTGTTGGCCATTACGGTGTCTTCAACGGCAGTCAATGGCGCGAATCCATTGCGCCCCGGCTAAAAACATTCATCCGCGAAGCGTGACAGGCATCACATTTTCTTGTCGCATCTCAGGAGCTCTGCTAGCTTGAATGAGGTTATCAATAATAAGGAATAACACTCAGAGCGAGCTACCGCTCCAGGGAGCATGTCATGCAAGACCTCAAGGGCAAGGTCGCCCTCGTAACCGGCGCCTCACGGGGCATCGGTCGTCATATCGCACTTCAACTTGCCCAGCGCGGCGCCGATGTCGCGATCAATTACCGCTCCCGTCAGCCTGAAGGCGACGAAGTTGCCAGGGAAATCGAGGCGACCGGCGTCCGGGCCCTTGCCTTCAAAGCAGACCTCTCAAAGATGCCGGAAGCACGGAGCCTGGTCCGTCAGGTTCAAGAAAAGTGGGGCCGCGTAGATATCCTGGTGAATAACGCGGGCATCACCAAAGACAAGTCCATGAAGAAGCTTACCGACGACGATTGGAACGACGTCCTGGATACCAACCTCGGCAGCGTCTACGCCACCTGCTCGGAAGTGTTGAAGATCATGATGGACCAGAAGTACGGCCGCATCATCAACATTACGTCTTTCGTCGGGCAGGCCGGTAACTTCGGGCAAGCCAACTATGCGGCCAGCAAGGGCGGCATTATTGCGTTTACCAAGACCCTGGCACTGGAAATGGCCAAGCACAACATTACAGTCAATGCCATCGCCCCGGGCTTCACCGAAACCGAAATGCTGGCTCAGGTCCCCGAGAACATCCGCGAACAGATCATTGCCCGGGTGCCGATGGGCCGGTTTGGCAAACCGGAGGAAATTGCCCGCGCCGTTGTTTTCCTGGCAGCTGAAGGGGATTACATCACCGGCCAGCAGATCAACGTGAATGGTGGCGTTTACATGTAACACGCGAAAGGCAGAGGCGAAAAATGGCTGATAAACCAATAAAAAAGCAATCAACGCCTGACTTCGAACCCGACGTGGTAAGCCGCTCACTGGTACGAGCGAGCGTGCATGGCGGGCACCTGCTCAAGCGCTCTATCATGCGGCGTTTACGCGGTGGCCCGCCAAACCCCGCCAGCATTGCAAGCATGACAAAACCGTTTGTCACGATGACCAGCAAGTTGGCCACCCAGCCGGACACCCTTGTTTTCGCGCAGATGCGTCTGGTCAGAGACACCACGCGGTTCTGGTCTGGCCTGTTGACCAGCACTATCGGCAAGAAACCACTGGCCGTAGCCGAACCGGAACCTGGTGATGGCCGCTTCCGGGACCAGGCATGGAACGACGTCATAGCCTTCAACGCCGTCAAGCAGGCCTATTTACTGTCAACTCGCTGGGTGATGGACACCATTGACGATGTCAGAGATCTGGACGATCAAAATAAGCGCAAAGTCCGTTTTTTTACCAGCCAGATGACCGACGCCCTCGCCCCGAGCAACTTCATTCTGAGCAATCCGGAAGTGTTGCGCACAACCGTCAAGACACGGGGCAAGAACCTGCTGCGAGGCCTGGCGAACCTGCTGCGTGATCTGGACGAGGGGAAAGGCCCGATGCCTTTCCGCATGTCCGACCCGGACGCCTTTGAGGTGGGCGATAATCTGGCCAACACACCCGGCGACGTGGTGTTCCAGAACGATCTGATGCAACTCATCCAATACCGGCCGACCACTGAGACCGTTCATCGCCGGCCTTTGCTGGTGATACCGCCCTGGATCAACAAGTACTACATCCTCGATCTTGGCGAGAAAAAATCCTTCATTCGTTATTGGGTGGAACAGGGGCACACCGTGTTTGTGGTTTCCTGGGTAAATCCCGGGCCAGAGCTGGCGCATAAGAGCTTTGAGGATTACATGCTCGAAGGTCCGATCGCCGCCATGGATGCCATTGAGCAGGCGACGGGTGAGCGAGAAATCAACACCGTCGGATACTGTATTGGCGGAACCCTGCTCGGTTGCACTCTGGCCTGGCTGGCCGCTCGCGGGGATGATCGCGTAAAAAGCGCAACGTTTCTCAACAGCATGATGGATTTTTCAGACGTAGGAGATCTGGCAGTCTTCATCGACGAGGACTCGATCGCCAACATCGAGAAGGCCATGCACAAACAGGGCTATCTTGAGGGTGCCTCTATGGCAACGGCCTTCAACATGCTGCGGGCAAACAGCCTGATATGGTCGTTTTTCGTCAACAACTACCTTCTCGGCCGCGATACGGCCCCCTTTGACCTGCTGTACTGGAACTCGGACGCTACCCGCATGCCAGCGGCCATGCACAGTTTTTACCTGCGCAATATGTACCTGAACAACCGGCTGCGTGAACCCGGTGGCATTACCCTGGCGGGCACGCCGATCGACTTGAGAAAGGTGAAGATTCCGAGCTACTTCGCATCCGCTATTGAAGATCACATCGCGCCCTGGGTTTCCTGCTACAGGGGGGCACGCACCCTGGGCGGGCCACTGCGTTTTGTGCTCGGCGGTTCAGGACATATCGCTGGCATCATCAATCCACCTGAGAAGAAGAAGTATGGCTATCGTCTGAACAACGAAAACCCGCAGGATCCCGAGGAATGGCTGAAAGGCGCCGAGCAGTTTGAAGGCTCCTGGTGGCCCGACTGGGTGGCTTGGGCAGAACAGTTCGGTGGTGGCGAAGTGAAGGCACGAGTCCCGGGAGAGGGCAATCTGCCCGTGATCGAGCCCGCACCGGGGGCTTACTTGCGCAACGAGCCGGCACCTCCGACCCCGGCAGTACGGAAGCCACGGCAAACGTCACGAAGGAAATCGGCTTCTGATAGCCAGAAAGTCCCATCACCGGAGAAAGTCACGCAGTAAAGCGCCCGAGAAACGAGCGGGGCGCTCAGCCGCCCCCACTCTTGCACCACCTGTACACTCTCATTGGCGGAATATTCCGGATCTCCAGTGTGCTGCTGGTTGCCGTTCCCATGATCGGCTCGGTGATACTCGCAACATCACGGCGAAATTGGTAGGCAATGAAGCGCCCACCCTCGGTCAGGCTGTCCTTCACCGACTGGGCCACCCGGGTGGCAACCGCTTCCGGCATTTTTGAAAAGGGAATACCAGAGATCACCACGTCCGGCGGGCCCATCTGGTGCAACGCCAGAATTTCGCCAAGATCCTCTGCGCTCCCCAAATGGTTAATAAAGCGGGGGTCTGCAATGTCACCAAGCAGTTCGTGGAAGAAGGGACTCAATTCAATCGAGAGCAGGCGCGCGTCCTGGCCAAGATGCCTCAGAAATGTTCGGGTTGTCCCACCGGTGCCCGGCCCCAGTTCCACTACCCGCCTGGCGGCAGAAAGGTTGGACGCCTCAACGATCCGTTGCTCCAGGAATCGCGAACTGGGGATAACCGAACCCACCTGACGGGGCTCCCTCAGGAATCCACGAAAGAAGGCCGCAGGACTCGTTCTGCGATTTGAATTGTACTTAGGGCCCTCGCGTTCCTCTCCCATAGCACTCCCTACCTGCAAGCCTGGATTTTTATCAAGTATAGCAGTGAGCTCCGAACACACGGCTTGAAGAAGACGGAAGCAGAAACGGTCGTCAGCCCAACAAGCACTCCTTGGCCTCATTAATCCGGGCAGCAAGGTAGTTGCTGCCGCCATGATCGGGATGCAGTTTCTGCATCATCCGGCGATGGGCCTTGATGATCTCCTCCCGGTTGGCGCCGGGTTCCAGACCGAGGATGTCCAGAGCTTCGCTCTCGGTCAGAGGACCACTGGCATCGCCGCGCTCGCCGGATTCGCCGCCATCAGCGCCGGTCTTGTCATCTGCACGCCAGGAATCACCGAACCGGCGGTCAAGGTAGGTCTCCAGAAGCCGGGCAGAATCCGCATCCTGCTCCCGGCAGTATCTCAGCAATTCGAGGAACTCGCTCTCGCTCAGATCCGCCAGATCTCGGCCTTCCATGGGGCCTTTGATAACCGTGCCACTCATGGTTCCCGAATCATGGTCCAGGCTCATCTCCAGAATGTCGCTGGACACATGGGATTGGTTGCCGGATTTGGCACCAGCGCCGCCAGCCATGCCGCCAATACCTCCGCGCAACAGGGAGGGCAATAATCGACGCAAAAGCGGATACAGAAAGGCCAAGCCAGCGAACAGGAAATGCAGACGGCCGGTCGCGGCCAGTAAAACCACTACCCCGATACCGGCGAGCAGAGCGAGCTTGAGAATGGCGGCATTGCGCTGGCTGGCCGGCTGGTTACGCAACCAGATCCAGGCAACAACCGCGACAACAATGGCAACAAGCGTTAATGGCACTCAAATACCCCGGGCTCACTGGCCCACCAGTGGATGACGACAAGCGCTATCGGATCTGCTTGGTCAGGCGCTTCACTTCCGGGGAGCTGCGGCTGGAAAAGTCCTCAAGGGCTTTGGCTCCCCCGGAAGCATAGACCGCAACCGCCGCCATAAGATCCCTCAGAACCTGAGGACTGTTGCGATCGAAGGGCGCATAGGCGCCTCCAGACAGCTTACTTACCTGCTGAAAGACCGCTCTGGCGTGGGCATCGTTGCCCTCGTGAAACATAAACACTGGCGTTCGCAACATACCCAACTCGCCAGCAGTGTGACACAACGCATCCACCGGCTCCTCACAGCAATCTCCAATAAACACTACCGCCTTGACCGGCTTTTCGCGGGTTTCTTTCAGAGCATGCGCCAACACCCGGCTAATCTGGGTGCGGCCGCCCAGGCAGGAAACGCCATTCATAAGATCCAGCAGTTGGCCTGTCCCGGTAACAAATTTCGTCGCCTTGAACTCACCAAAGCCCCGGTAATAACAAAGCTGAATGGACAGCCCACCCAGATCGCGGGTGGCCATGAACAGCTCACTCTGCAAGTGGCAGGCCTGATCCCAGGTCGCTTCGCGGCTTGCGGTGGCATCCAGCGCGAAAATCAGCCGGCCCTGCCCGCCACCCTCTTTCGGCAGCGTGCGAACCTCGTTGATAAACTGATCAATCGCCTGTTTGTCGGATCGGGTGCGTAGCTCTTTGTCGGACATAGGCTTCTGAAAATCCCGGCGGCTGAAGAATCTAACGCTAAAATAGTAGGGCATAGACCGCGCAATTCACAGGCTTGGCAAGAGGCAACGCATGGTGAACACAGGGCGTTGGTATCGAATCAGGAGTTTGGCCGGATTCCGGCTTGCGCTTCCGGCGCTGTTTCTTTCCGCTGTTATCGCGCCACCACCCGTAGCGCAGGCTTCAACCAATGTTTACCTGCTCTATCGCCACTGGCAGCCTTACGATTGGCCGGTGAATCTGCCCTCTGCCAACGAGTTGACCCGCTCGCAGCGCGGACTGGGCTGGCAGAAACAGGGTGCTGCCAGCTCGTTCGGTATCGATTACGATTACCAGCCTCTTCGCATCCGTACCGGCGACCCGGCGCACAACGGACACCTCCACAGGCTGACCTTCGGTGGTGAATGGCAGCACCAGCTTTACCGCCTGGAAGCCCGGGCCGGCGTTGCCGGCACCTCCAACATGTTCAAGTATCAGGACATCCACAGTGACGTAGTAAACGGCCGCCTCGCCCTGTTCCGGGCCCTCGATGAGACCAGCGACGTCAGCCTAGGCATCGGTGGCGACCATCGCTTCGGCTCTTTCCGCTGGCTTCCCAGGGTACGCTGGCAACAAAGCGATGAACACGGACAGTGGTTGGTAGACCTGCCGGTATTACTGCAATGGCAAAGCCCCGGACAGCTGTGGGAATTCCGAACGGAGCGAAACGGGGATCGCTGGGCCACGCTGGATAAGGCCAGGGAAGTTGAAAGCGCGCTCTATTTACAGGAGTGGAGGACAGAACTGACGTACCGGATTCATGAGGGGAGAGGATCCTGGCCGGCAGTGGTTGTTGGCATCGGCGCCAGCGTGGATACCCGTGTCCGGTATGAGGACCTGGACACGGGCACCGCGAATCTGAGCCTGGGCGATGCCCTCTTCGGCAGCCTCAGGCTCGATTGGTAAACTGGCCATTAACGCCCGCGAGCAGGCGTTACCGTCAGTGCTCAGCCCGCCAGCGCAGCCCGGACCTTCTTGCTCAGATGCTGCATATCAACCCGGCCAAGCACCTGGGGCTTCAGCTCGTTCATCACCTTACCCATGTCCTGCATACCCTGGGCGTCGGTTGAACTGATCGCCATCCGGATCAAACCGTCCAGATCATCCTCACTCAGGGCCGCAGGCATGAACTCTTCAATGATCACCATTTCGGCACGCTCTTTATCGCCCAGCTCTTCACGACCGGCGTCATCGTACTGGCTGGCGGCATCACGGCGCTGTTTGAGCATCTTGTCCAGCACCTTCAGGACATCCTCATCGTTGAGCTCGCGGCGTTCATCAATTTCGATCTGTTTCACCGCAGACTGGGCCATGCGCAGGGTAACGAGCCGGGTTTTATCCTTGTTCCGCATGGCCTCTTTCACCGCGTTGCTCAATTGTTCCTTCAGGGTTGGTGCCGTCATTGCTGATCTCCTCTTGTTAGGGCTGTTATCTGCTTTATGGGGACGGAACCCGAAAAATACAAAGGCCCCTCGGTGAGGGGCCTTTGACATCACTGAAAGTACTGCGGCAATCAGTCTGCCGTTTACATCTTACCCTCAGCGATCAGCAAACGGCGTTCATGATGCAGGCCTTTGAACAGGCTGTACATCATGACCAACAGCACCAGAGTAAAGGGCAGCCCCACACTCAGGGCACCTGCCTGCAAGGCGCTCAGCGCTTCCTCTCCGCCCACAAAGAGCAGCACGCCGGCAATGGAGCCTTCAATGACCGCCCAGAAAATCCGCTGAGCTTTCGGGGCGTCGGTCTTGCCACCTGAGGTGATGCTGTCGATCACCAGTGAACCTGAATCCGAGGAGGTCACGAAAAAGGTCAACACCAGTGTGATCCCGATAAACGAGGTAATCCCCGACAGTGAAATATTCTCAAGTGCCTGGAACATGGCCAGCGATACCTCGGTGAGCCCCTCAGAGGCCAGCACGCCAATGTCGTTCTGCACCTGGTGAAGTGCACCCCCGCCAAAGGCGCTCATCCAGAACAGGGTGATAATCGTCGGGATAATCAGCACCGCAGTGACAAATTCGCGCACGGTGCGGCCATGGGAAACCCGGGCGATAAACATACCCACGAACGGCGACCAGGAAATCCACCAGGCCCAGTAGAATACCGTCCAGCCATGGAACCAGGTGGTGTCTTCGTCGCGACCGAACGGATTACTGAGTGCAAACATGTTCGACGCGTAAGACACCGATGTATCCCAAAGCCACTGAAAAACAGCGAGCGTGGGCCCGGCGAACATGACAAAGAGGAGCAGCAATCCCGCCATTATCATGTTGGCGTTACTCAAAATCCGCACACCGCCGTGAATGCCCCGAATCACGGAGAAGGTTGCAACGGCAGTGACACCCACAATCACACCCACCTGGGTGTTCAGACCTCCCTCAATGTCGAACAGGTAGGAGATACCCGATGCTGCCTGCTGGGCGCCAAAACCGAGCGAGGTCGCCAGACCAAAAATCGTCGCCAGAACGGACACCGTATCGATAACATTACCGGGCCAGCCCCAGACCCTGTCCCCGAGAATTGGAAAAAAAGCAGAGCGGATGGTTAACGGCAGGCCCTTGTTAAAGGCAAAGAAAGACAGTGACAGCCCGACAATCGCGTAAATCGCCCAGGGGTGCAGGCCCCAGTGGTACATCGTCGCGCCCATCGCCAGGCGGGCCCCCTCTTCAGTGTTCGGCTCGACACCCAGTGGAGTTCCATACCAGTCGGTGTAGTAGGCCACAGGCTCGGCAACCGACCAGAACATCAGGCCGGTACCCATGCCGGCGGCAAACAGCATGGCAAACCAGGACAGCAGCGAAAATTCAGGCTTGGCATCAACACCGCCAATCCGGATCTTGCCCACCGGCATGAAAATCAACGCCAGGCAGAAAAGGACAAACAGGTTTGCGCTGAGGAGAAAGCCCCAGTCGAAAATAGCGATCGCACCATCTTTGGCGCTATCAAGCAATTCCTTTGCACCCGATGGAAAAATGAGTGTTCCGACAACGAACGCAACGATCAGGAAGGCGGTCAGTGGAAAAACGATGTTGTGGATATCAAATCCGAACTTCTCGATATTATCCTGACCAGCCACGTAGTCGGTCTGATAATCATCTTTGATGACGTCACCCAATGTGAGGACTCCTATGACTGCATAACCCGGCAGTCTGTTGGAAAATTTACCTCCTTAAGTGCTACGCCAATATTTTGAACTCTAAGAATTAAAATTTCCAACGCCGTCCCGGAAAGCGGGCCTTAAAGCCCCACGAACTCTGTTAGACTGGGCCACTACCTTGCTCCCGGATACACCTGCAGGCTCATGTTCATGAAACTCAATCCCTTCAACACCCGTATCGGCCTGGCCCTGGGTGGCGGTGCTGCGAAGGGCATTGCCCACATCGGCGCCCTGAAAGCCTTCGAAGAAGAACACATCAAGATTCACTGCATTTCCGGCACCAGTGCCGGGGCACTTATCGCCAGCTATTACGCCTTCGGCCGGCCGGCAGAATCCATCCTGTCCATCTGCTCAACCCTGAACCTGTCGAAAATCATCAACTTTACCTTCGAGCGCGGCGGCCTATTCAGCACCAATGCCATTCGAGAGATGATCCACCGGGATCTGGGGGATGTACGGATCGAGGATGCCAGGATTCCCCTGGCGATCTGCGCAACCGATATCGAAACCGGCGAGCAACTGATATTCAGGGAGGGAAACCTGGCGGAGGCGGTCTGTGCGTCCATGGCCGTACCTGGCCTGTTCGTGCCGGTGGAGATCGACGGCCGGATTCTGGTGGACGGCGGTCTGGTTGAAAATGTGCCGATTTCGCCCCTGGCGGAAATGGGCGCCGGAATTACCGTGGCCATTGACCTGAGCCACGTGAGCCGGTATCCGAAACCGGAAAACACCTTCGATGTCATCACCAACGCCATCAACATTGGCATCGATTTCAACACCCGAAAACAGCTCAGGAACGCCGACATAGCAGTACCGCTGGACCTGAGCGGCTATAGCCTCACCAACAACGCAGACCGTGTGGAAGAGCTCTATCTGGAAGGCTATCACCCCATGAAGAAAAAGATTCGGCGGGTGCTCTGGTACAAGCGGATGAATCTCGCTATCAGCCTTCTGAAAACAACCCGGACACTAATGCCTTTCAAAGTGCCCGAGATTCTCAAGGAACTGAAGCGCCACGGATTTGCTGTCCGTAACCGGAATTAACGACTCCATCACAAATCCATGTGAACCAAAACCCGGTTCAGAGACTACTCTTCACACCCGATCATTTTCCTACGCGAACGGAGCTTGCGCATGATTACAGTCCACCACCTCAACAATTCCCGCTCACAACGCGTTCTCTGGATGCTGGAAGAACTGGGGGTGCCCTACGAGATCAAGCACTACCAACGTGATCCCAAAACCATGCTGGCACCGGAAAGCCTGAAAAAGGTACACCCGCTGGGCAAATCCCCGGTAATCACCGACGGCGATCTGGTGGTGGCCGAGTCCGGCGCGATTATCGAATACCTGGCCCACACGTACGGCAAAGACACTATGCTGCCCGAAAGCGGCGGCCAGGCCTGGCTCGACTACACCTACTGGCTGCATTACGCCGAGGGCTCCCTGATGCCGCCGCTGGTGATGCGGCTGGTATTTGAAAAGGTCAAAACCAGCCCGATGCCGTTCTTTATCAAGCCCGTGGCCAAAGGTATTTCCGACAAGACCAACGAGATCTTCATCGGCCCGATGATCAAAACCCACCTGGATTTTGTGGAAGACCACCTGGCGAAGAACACCTGGTTTCTCGGCGACAACCTGAGCGCCGCGGATATCCAGATGAGCTTTCCGCTGGAAGCCTCGGTAGCCAGAGGTATCGTCGGCGGAAACCGCCCTCATATCACCGGCTGGGTGCAACGGGTTCACGCCAGACCGGCTTTTCAGAAGGCGCTGGAGAAAGGCGGTGACTACGACTTTGCCTGAGTTAGAAACGGACAGGTTGTGGACGTTGCTCCCCACCCGTTAAAGCCCCTTAAGAACCGGGCCTGTGTCTACTGCCCGGTTACTTTTTCAGGTTAATCTGCTTGGATCCCTGATAGGCAACCTGTCCGGTTTTACCCTTACCCACGTACTCAACGGACCCGCCTGATTTCAGAAAAGCAGCGGTCTGTTCCTCAATCGCGGCAGACGTTAACGTCGCTTTTTCGGGTTTCTTGCTCATGACATTCTCCTGGTTAATTGTTGGCTTATTCGCCAACAACAAACGACCATCATATCCCAACCAGGAAAAAATTGTTTGGAGATGCCATCAATCGGACTCATCGGTTCCGGTTTTCTCGCGGGCCTTGCGGACATTTTGCTCTGCATCCTGCCAGGCGTCTGAGAGTTCGTCGAAGGCATCGTTAAAGCCATCCTTCATGGATTCCCAGGTAAAGTCAGCGCTGTCTTCCATGCGCTGATACCATTCCGCCACCCGTGAACGCTCGCGACGCAGGGACGCCAGCGCGGTCTGCGCCTGAACCCGGGCAACTCGGTCGGCAGACTCCCAGTCGTCCTGCAGGCGAGTTTCCAGCGTCGCGATACGGCCATCAATAGCGTCAAGAACTTCCTCAACATCCGTCATCAATCGATCCCGCCGCTCCGTGGTGAAATCCGCCAACTCGTCATTGAGCCTCTGCACCTCCTGTTGCAATGACTCTACGGTTGCTTCGCCGTCATCCTCCGCAGCCTGACCCTGCGCCAGCGGCATCACCAGAGCCAACAGCAGGGCGCCGGCCCGAAATCGAAATGGGAATCTCACAGTTTGGTACCTCCTCAGAATCATAATTTAGAAATTCAATAGAAAATCGATCGGTCCCGACTTTTGCTTGCTCCTGACTTTCGGGCTCTAATAATCAGTCTATACGTGCAAACTTACCGGAGGACTTCACCGAATGGAAACCGCTGACATCGTCCTGGCGCTACTTTTCGGCTGCATTGGTTTCGGATACTTCATGTATGGCCGGCGCAAACAGAACATCGTGGCCCGTTATTGCGGAATTGCAATGATTCTGTACCCGTATCTAGCAAGCAGTGCGTGGGAGATGTTGGCAGTAGGCATCGGGTTGATGCTGGTACCGCGATTTATCGAGATTTAATGAATACCCGGTTACTGTCTTTTCACAAACACACCTGACAGTTGCGCATCCACCAGTTGCGTGCCATGTTCAAAAGACAGCGCCCACTATAAGGAGAATTCAATGGGAAGCTCGAAACTGGTCGGTATCGTACTGTTGGTGGTCGGCATTGGACTGCTTTTTTTCGGTTACCAGTCAACACAGTCTATCGGGGACCAGCTGTCCGAGACTGTCACCGGTCGCTTTAGCGACGAAACCATGTGGTATCTGATTGGCGGTGCCGCTGCGACGGCTGCGGGCGCTTTTTTGGCCTTCTTCAAAAAGTAGGGTTGTTTCGGCTTCATCGCCCGTCAAAGAGGCATCACCCGGAGCTGCCTGGTTCGGGGGTCTCTTCGTCAAGCCAGGTACCACAGTATTTACAATATCTTGCGTCTTTTTCATGGCGATGTTTTCCACATCCCGGGCAGGCTTCATCAGAGTAACGTTCCGCTCGAAGGGCTCGAATCACTTCCGCGGAAAAAACACCCACGGGAAGTGCGATTATTGAGTAGCCCGTCAACATGATCATCATGGAAATGAACTGTCCCCAGGCGGTCACCGGCGTTATATCGCCATACCCCACTGTCGTCAGTGTCACGATTCCCCAGTAAATGGATTTAGGAATGCTGGTAAAGCCAGCCTCAGTTGGCTCAATGAGGTAGAGCAACGAAGAGAAGATGGTCACCAGCATCAGCACTGTGAAGAGAAAAAGCAGGATCTGGTGCCGGCTTCGAATCAGGGCGTCCATCAGCAAACGGCCCTCACCAACTACCGTCATCATTTCCAGCACCCTGAACAGACGCAGGGTCCGCAGAAGACGAACAACCACAAGGGTCTGCGCGCCCGGGAACAACAGCGCCAGCCAGGTAGGCATAATGGCCAGAACGTCGATAACGCCGTAAAAGCCTTTGAGGTAAAGCTTTGGTTTTTCGAGGCAATAGATGCGCAGGGCCAACTCAAGAGTGAACAACAGAGTGACACCCCATTCCAGCGCATAAAAAAGGTCACCGAAGCGAGCGTGATATTCCGGCACACTGTCCAGGAGAACAATCCCCACGCTGAGAAATATCAGCAACGCCAGAACAACATCAAAAGCCTTCCCCAATCGGGTATCTGACTCAAAAATGACCTGAAACAGGCGCGTTTTGATCCCCAGGCCACCCGGTTTTATTGTTCCCAACTAAGCTCTCCCTCTGCCTGCAATCTTTGTCTGTCCCATGTTCTATCACCTAACCTCAGAACACACCCGTCTCCGCCAGCTGCCGGATGATCTGAATGGTTTCCACGTCTGTGGCCACATAGGCCTCGTGGAGATACTGATCATAGGGCATCGAATCACCGCAGTTCTCGATGCTCGCTGTTTCATACCGGAAGCGAACAAAAAGCGATGCCGGTTCAGGCTCTTCGATATCCATAACAAGCGTTGCGGCCGGAAGTGCGGCCGTTGGCTGAGTCCGATACTCTATCCTCGCCTCGTGCCAAAAGGTGACCTCATCGATTACCTGCAGCCCAGGCAGCTGAAGGCTGCGCTTCAGATAAGCAGGGCCCTGATCCAGAATCTCGTAATCGTCAACACCAACGAGGAACTTATCCGGGCGCCGGGCCCTGAGCACCAGCCCCTCCCACACCTGGAACCGGGTCAGGACCGGAAGCTCTGGTTTGGTGAGATCGTTTATCTGAACGATGTGCTCGAACGTCATCTGGCCTCCTGTCGGGTGCTTAAACAACACTGTGCCAGCCCTTTGGCTACTACGGAACCCGCGTGTAAGCTTCCCGGACCTTAATCATCGCGATCCTTGAATCGTCTGGTTCCAGCCCGTTTTTGTTCAGTTGCGCGATCACCATTCGCCCCACCCTCGGGCATTGCGAACGGGGAATATTATGTTTCACAAAAATATCGGCTATGGCCTGAGGCGCGGGATCCCGGCTTGATTTGAACAGTGCGCCTATTTCCGAAGCACAGGCCTGATCTACAGGGTCGGTATTCTTTTTACTTCGCCAGACCAGAAACGCGACTATCAGCACGAAAATCCCACCGATCACAAACTGCATTACACTCTCCCATCTCAATGTTGCGTCTGGCCTGTGAAGGATGTGTTTAACTACACCCTCAACTACCAAAGGATAGACTTTCGTGAGCTCGAAATCGTGGGTAGGCCATTTGCGCGCTCAAAAAATACCGTTTCGGCGCCGATTCGCCAGAGCGTCCGTCGCGCTGATCTTCAGAACGGCGGAAAGCGACGGCAAAGAGTTGCTGAAAATGACGCCGAAACGATAGATGGGAGCCCGTCCAATGGACGCAAGCTCAAGATCAGAAGTACCCCAACAGCCTGCCAAGAATCAGAACACTGATCCAGACTGCCAGAGACAACACGGCCCCTCCCCTTAAGGCTGGAGGCATGGGAGCCTCCATCGGAAGGCTCCGGATAGCCCGGCGCTTCACCACCTGCGCCAGAATCAACGCGTTCGACACCCCCACCAAGACCAGCGTGATCTTCGCCTGAAACAGCGTTGAGCCGGCGTAGTCTGCGGCCGCGGTGGCAAATAACAACGCGCCGCAAACCACCGCCAGCCCCAAACCAGTCGCGGCTGTCATTCGAAGCACATCGACAAACACCATCACGGGATACCTGCGCCAGAGCCCAAGCAAACGCAGATCGAGCGGCACAATGCCCCCAACCAGCAGAGCAACACCGAGAATATGCCCGGCATTGACCAACGGGTACATGTACGTCGAGTTGCGTAGAGCTGAGACAAAGGCGAGATTTTCGATGGAAACCAGCGCTTGCTCAATCATCCCCGGGATCAGGACTTACGGCCCGGATACAAATCGTAGTCCTTGCCGTCAATCACAACCCGCTCAGCCTTGACCAGCCGTTCGCGTTCTTTCGCAGAGCGATGACCGTGTACGGTAATCTCCCGACCCTCGCTCAACATCTCTTTGGTGAGCCCGACACGATCGTTACGCCAGGGCTGACCCACTTCCACAGTCCAGGCCTCGCCATCCACGCTCAGGGTAACTTCGCCATGGGGGTTGCCAAGGCGCACAGACTGGATGACACCGGTGATTTCAAACTCCTCGTCGGTCGCCCACGCCCAACCGTGATGGGCCTGCGCGGCAGAGGCAGTGAGAAAAGCAGCAATTACAGCAGAACACATCAGGTAGGTAAAACGAAGCTGAGGCATATCCAATCCTCTTATCGTGATATTTCGGGGCAATGGCTCACACACCGTTCAATGCCCGGAGAAATGTACGACATTGCCATTACTACAGACTAGGACAGATACGCCAGAGATGCAGGCTACCGGGCTCTCTGCAGTCAGTTCATCGACTGCAACAAAGAACCCGGCCATGCCCGAAACTCACCGAGTCGGTGGCGCCATGAACTCGGGCCCGACAGGGTCCTCAATGCACCGAGTCAGAATGTCATCGATGGCGGCCATTGCTTCCTTATCCAGCGACTAGCCCTCGATCCGCTGTTTTGAAAATCATCTGGAGACAATGGCGCACTGTGAATGCTTCGTACCATAGACATGCGTGGGAAGGCCCGTAAATTCAACCCCGGCAACAGGACTGTTTCGAATTGCCTTCCTGACATG
>NZ_JAWLCH010000004.1:0-291063 GCF_041687235.1 Marinobacter sp.
AATCATGGTGACTACCGGCGTTATCGGAAGGTTTAACTAGCGCTTTGGGGCAGGGCTTCCGGGAATGTCGCTGGCCATGGATGGCCAGCGCCAAGCGCAAATGGGTGAGGCGGAGCGTTTATGAAGCGAAGCTTCATGCGACAGACGAACGACAGCAATCTGTGATTGCTGGCTGGACCCCGAAGGGGTGCTCGTAGCGTTTCCCGGAAGCCCTGCCCCGAAGCGCGCAAACTCCAAAACCCTCAGGCTGCGAGAACAGAACCGAAGTCAGAGGTCCGCCAAACTCCCACGCGCAATCTCCGTAATCTGAGCCCAGTCTTTGGCCGCCACCACATCCGCAGGGGTCAACCAGGTGCCACCAACGGCCTGGACGTTGCCCAGGGCCAGGTAATCTGCCGCGGTGTTGCGGCGGATGCCCCCTGTGGGGCAGAAGGTGACGTCCGGGAACGGCCCGTTGAAGGCTTTTAGGGCCTCGATGCCGCCGGCGACTTCGGCGGGGAAGAATTTGAATTCGCGGTAGCCGAGATTGTAGCCGACCATCAGTTCAGAGATGGTGGCAATGCCCGGCAATAGCGGGGCTTCGGAGGTCACGCCGAATTCCAGGATGGCTTCGGTCACGCCCGGGGTGATAACAAACTGGGCGCCCGCGGCTTCCACCTGACGGTACTGGGCAATGCTGGTGACAGTGCCCGCACCCACCCAGGCATCCGGGATGGCTTTGCGGACTTGTTCGATGGCTTTGAGGCCATGCTCGGTGCGCAGGGTGATTTCCAGGACGGTGATACCGCCATCAACCAGCGCCTGGCAAAGTGGCACGGCGTCTTCGAGATCTTGAATAGCGATGACAGGCACCAGGGGTGAGGATTGCAGTACGGCCCTGACGCGCTCGCGATGGTAGTCGGATAGTTGGTTCATGATCTTCTCCAAAACAAAGGTCGGGCGTTTCAGGGGCTCCAGAACACCTGGAGGCCAGGCTTCAGGAACGCTCTGATGGGCATCTCGAGCACCTTTTCCGGTTCGGACATGGCCCGCTCGAGCGTCTGCAGCTTGTCCTCGCCCTTCAGATGCAAGGCGGTGAAGCGGGCATCTCTCAGGGGTGGCCAGGTCAGGGTGATGCGTTTCTGGGGTTGCGACGCGGGCGTGGCGGCGGCAACGATTTCCTGACACTCAGGATCCATGGCGCCCTCCAGCTCCAGTGCGTCCGGGAACAGCGACGCCGTGTGGCCGTCGTTACCCATGCCCAGAATCAGCACGTCGATAGGCAGGGCCAGATCCGCCAGCTCGGCCTTCACCCGCTCCAGGCCCTCGGCAGGCGTGGCGCCGGGCTGTTTGAGGGACAGGAATCGGGCCGAGGCAGCTTTGTTCTGCAGCAGATGCTCGCGAACCAGGCGGGTATTGCTGGCGTCGTCGGTTTCATCCACCCAACGTTCATCCGCCAGCAGCACATCTACCCTGCCCCATTCCAGATCCTTGCCGGAAAGCGCCTTGAAAAATGGCAGCGGCGTGGAGCCGCCGGATACCACCAGGCTCGCCCTGGGCGCCTCTCTAAGGCGGGCATTCAGGAACCCGGCGACCGCATCCGCAAGATTCAGGGCCACTTCCTCCGGCGTTTCACCTGAACGGTCGTTAACTCCCTCGGGCAAGCGAAGATCAGACATCTTCATACCAGCTCCTTCCGTCCCGGGTAATCATGGCAATGGAGGCAACCGGCCCCCAGGTTCCAGCGGCATACCGCTTGGGCGGCTCACCACTGTCTTTCCAGTTCCGGATAACCTGGTCTACCCAGCGCCAGGCGTATTCCACCTCGTCGCGGCGGACAAACAGGTACTGGTTGCCCTTCATCACCTCCCACAGCAGGCGCTCGTAAGCGTCGGGAATACGATCAGTGGCAAACGTCTCCGAAAACGTCAGCTCCAGCGGGCCCTGGCGAAGGCGCATGCCCTTGTCCAGACCCTGGTCCTTGGTGAGGATCTTGAGGGCCATACCTTCATCCGGCTGAAGGCGGATAATCAGCTTGTTGTTAGCCAGGTGCTTCTGGTCCGGATCAAAGATGTAGTGCGGCGCCGGCTTGAAGTGAATGATAATCTGCGACAGCTTTTCGGGCAGGCGCTTGCCGGTGCGGATGTAAAACGGAACACCGGACCAGCGCCAGTTGTCGATCTCGGCCTTCAGTGCAACAAAGGTTTCGGTGGCACTGCCCTTGTTCGCCCCCTCTTCTTCGAGGTAACCGGGCACCGGTTTGCCGTTGCTGGTGCCGGCGGTGTACTGGCCACGCACAACGTAGCTGTCCATCATATCCGGCGTTATCTGCTTCAGCGCCTTGAGTACTTTTACCTTTTCATCGCGAATGCTGTCCGCGGACAAATCCGAAGGCGGATCCATGGCAATCAGGCACAGCAGCTGCAACAAGTGGTTCTGGATCATATCGCGGATCTGGCCAGCCTTGTCGAAGTAACCCCAGCGCCCTTCGATGCCGACACTCTCCGCCACCGTAATCTCGACATGGGAGATGTGATTCTGGTCCCACTGGGAGGCAAACAGATTGTTGGCGAATCGCAGCGCGATCAGGTTCTGGACGGTTTCCTTGCCCAGGTAGTGATCAATCCGGAACAGCTGGTTCTCGTTGTAGACCTCACCAAGCTCATCGTTGATCACCTTCGACGACTCCAGGTCGTGACCGATCGGTTTCTCTACCACCACCCGCGTCTTCTCGGTACAGCAACTGGCGGCCCGAAGATTGCGGGCGATGACGCCATACATGGCTGGCGGAGTTGCCATATAGACAATAAGCTGGTTATTGGCGTCATCACGCCACTCGTTGAGCACATCGAATGCGTCGGGTTCATTAAAATCCAGAATCTGGTAATCAACCCGCTGAAGAAAGGACTTGGCCAGTTCGGCATCGAACTCTTCCGGCTTTACATGCTGCTTCAGCTTGTCAAACAACTGCTGGCGCACGGTCTCGGTATCGGCCTCTGTACGAGCAATGGCCAGCACCCGGCTACCGTCGGCCAGGAGGTTGGCGCGCTCCAGCTGGTACAGGGCCGGAAACAGTTTTCGCTGGGCAAGGTCACCCAACGCTCCGAATAGCATCAGGTCACAACGGGTATTGATCTGGTTGACCATTGGTTCCTTCTCTCTGGTGGGCAGTCCGTCGCAAAAACTCCACGACAGGACTCAATGTAGTAATTTTAAACAAATAATGACATCCAAAAATCGATTTTCCAAGAAAAAACTGCATTTCGTGATACTTTTACTACCCCAAAACCGGTAAAAAAGCGGTATAATCACCGCGTTTTCAAGACAACGACCGCCCATGATTCAGGGAGTACCATTGATGGCCGCGAACCAGGCGCACCGTGACGACAATCTGCTTGAGGACATCCAGTCCAGGCTGGAGACCCTTAACAAATCCGAGCGGAAAGTGGCCGAAGCCATTCTCCGTGATCCAAGCGCGGCCACTCGTTACAGCATAGCTGCCCTGGCCAGAGCCGCTGACGTCAGCGAGCCGACGGTTAACCGTTTCTGCAGGGGCTTTTCGGCCACAGGCTTCCCGGATTTCAAGATCCGACTGGCCCAGAGCATTGCCACCGGCACCCCCTATATCGGCCAGAACGTGGAGCCGGACGACACCGTCGCCGAATTTGCCGACAAGATCATGCTCAGCACCATTGCCAGCCTGGACAAGGCACGGCAAGCGCTGGATCCGAAAGCCCTGGCCACGGCCATCGATTACCTGATCCAGGCCAAGCAGATCAATTTCTTTGGTATGGGAGGCTCTGCTGCTGTGGCTATGGATGCCCAGCACAAGTTTTTCCGCTTCAATATACCGGTCATGTCCTACGACGATGCCTTGATGCAGCGTATGGTTGCAGCCGGTGCCAACGTGGGTGATGTCATCGTGCTCATCTCCTATACCGGCCGCACCCGGGAAACCGTGGATATCGCGCAACTGGCGCGCGCCAACGGTGCTACCGTCATTGGCATCACCAATCCCGACTCCCCGCTGGCAGAAAGCTGCACGGTGGTGCTTGGCGTCACAGCGCCGGAGGACACCGAGGTGTATATGCCAATGTCCTCACGCATCATTCACCTGAGCGTTATCGACATTCTGGCAACCGGCGTAACCCTGAAACGCGGCGCGGACTTCCTCGGCCATCTCAAAAAGATCAAGGAAAGCCTCAAGCCCACCCGCTTCCCGCCGAACTGAGAACCACTTCAGGAAAAATAGCAAAACGAATAACAGAGGGGCTCATCCTCCTACGCCCCTCCTCCCCCTGAAAACTCACCCCCCAAATTCTTCGGGGCGGATGATGTACTAACCCCTACGTTACAACACTATGAAATCCGGTTTCCCAATGTCTGATTGGCAGAAGCTGCAATCGCGGGAACCGGAAGCCTGATCCGGCCATTGCCGACCTGAGTTCGCAAACCGGAGATTCCGCTTCCCTGACATTCAAAAAATGACAAAAAGCACAGGACACAGATGATGCAAAACAAAAAGCGCTTTACTGCAAACAAGCTTCCCCTGGCTGCAGCAATCACCGCTGCAGTGCTGGCAACGCCGGCCGTTGCCGTTGACTTCCACGGCTATGCCCGGGCAGGCGTGTCCACCAACATCGGCAGCGGTGGCGAACAAACCTGTTTTGGCAGCGGCTCCACTGGCCACTACGTTGGTCGGCTGGCCGATGAGTGCGACACCTATTCTGAGCTATCTCTTGGCGACGAACTGTTCAGTCAGGACGGCAAAACCTTCCGGTTTGATTCCATGCTGGCTTACAGCGCCAACCGTCAGGGTAACGACTATCAGGCCCTGAACGGTTTCAACAACATCAACAGTGTAGACTTCGGCAATCAGGAAACGACGTCGAACAGTTCTGATCCCTACGGGGGTGGCGATATCGCCCTTCGCCAGCTCTATGTTTCCGCCAATAACGTTATCGAATCACTGCCCGGTTCCACCCTCTGGGCCGGCAAGCGATTCTATAAGCGGAAAGATATCCATCAGCTGGATCTGTTCTATGTCAGCAATGCCGGCTACGGCGCCGGTATTGAGAACATCACCGCCGGTCCGGGCCAACTCTCTCTGGCCTATACCAATTCCGATACCAGCGACGGTGACAACTTTGTTCAGAACAACAAGGTCGACGTTCGCTACTCCTTCCCCCTGGCGGGCGGTAATAACCTGGAGCTGATCGGTATCTATGCCATGGCCGACCTGACCGACGCCCAGGAGGACGCTGGTGTTAATGATGAGAATGGCTATTTCTTCACTGCTGAATTCTCTTCCGGCGTCATGGGCGGTTTCAACAAGTTTGCGGTTCAGTACGGTGCCGATTCCATGGGCTTTGCCCTGGCGGAGAATGCCAGCGGTGGCCGGGTGGACAATGGCAACGTAGCCGGCTATTTCGAATCGAGCTGGCGCGTGCTCAACCACGGTGTGATCAAGCTTGGCAAAGGTTGGGATCTCGGCCACTCCGTTGTCTACGAGCAGGCCGAGTCTCATGACCCGTCCGCCAAAGACGGCGAACGCCTGAGCATTGTTGCCCGCCCGATCTACAACTGGTCGCCAGTCATGAGCACCGCAATCGAAGTGGGCTACAGCGACACCGACCGTCCCTGGTTCACCGAATCCCAGGACCTCGGTAAATTCGCGATCGCCCAGCAGTGGCAAGCAGGCCCCGGATACTGGGCGCGCCCGGTTATCCGTGCCTACGCCGCAACTTTCTTTGGTGATGAAGCTGAAGGAGCGCGCGGTGGCGAAGGTGTCGATGGAGATATCCAGATCGGCGCCCAGATCGAAGCCTGGTGGTAAGGCTCTAAAACCCACACTCTCGTTGGACCTCCTCTGGGCCGGCTTTTGCTGGCCCCTTTTTTTGCCTGCTGAACCGCTTCTACTACCCCAGCACCATTCCATCTACGCCCCGAAAAATTGCCCGCCGAAGGATGTTCTTCCGGCTTTATCACGCAACTATGAAACTGACCCAGAAGGGTTCAAAGCCAAACAAAAACAATGGAAAAGGGGATTTCCCATGCCTGAGCAAAAACTGGTTGCAGGCAGCCTGGCACTGGCGTTTTCGCTGGCGCTGGCCGGCTGCAATTCCGGAAGCGACAGCCCTGCGCCGGACGACGGCACCGGTGGTGGCGGCGGCCAGACCGACACACTGCTGGAGCCGGGTGAGAACGAAGCACTGCTCTATTACAAACGACCTGATGAAAATTACAGCGGCTGGGGTCTGCACCTCTGGAACAACCCCGCAGATGGCTGCGACGGCCTTGCAGAGGGGGTTCCAACAGAATGGAGCAGTCCCCGGTTGCCCGATGGTGTTAGCGACACTTACGGAGCCTGGTACCTGATCCCGATGCGTGAAGCCGGAGAGTGCATGAACTTCATCCTGCACAAGGGCGACGAAAAAGATCTGGGCGGCCTTGACCACCGCTGGCATTTCGGCGCCCTTGGCGACCGCATCTTTACCCTCAGCGGAAGCCAGGAATTGTCACAAAATCCGATTGAGGCAGAGGCCGTCACCATCGCCGGAGCGAAGGCTCACTGGCTTGATGAAACCACGGTTGTGATCAAGGACGCAGGTAGCCTGGCCCGGGTTGAACTACGGCACGACCAGAATGCGCAGATTAATGTTACCGAAAGCGAAACGCTCGACGGGGGACAGCCCCTGGCACTCTCAGCGACTTCCCTTGCTCCTGCCCTTGCGGAAAAATTCCCGCACCTGAGTGCCTGGCCGGCCTTCGAGGTCCGGGCAGACACCGCTGATATCAAAGCGGCGCTGAAAGGACAGCTGGTCGCGGCCGGCTTCAACAGCAATGACGATCTGGTCATGGCGACCGGAGTGCAGATTCCCGGCGTTCTGGACGACCTGCTCAGCTACGATGGAAAGCTGGGCGCTGTGATCAACGGAACAGACGTGGACTTCGCGGTCTGGGCACCAACAGCACAGTCTCTGCGCCTCCACGCTTTCGACGATTCGGGCAACCTGCTCCCGGGCTATCCGGTCAGCATGACAGAAACCGATGGTGTCTGGACCCATAGCGGAAGCTTTGCGGAACTGGATCAGCAGTTCTACCAATATGAAGTGACTGTCTACCATCCGAGAACGGGGGCCATCGAAACCACCATGGTTTCCGATCCCTATGCGCTTAGCCTCTCAACCAATGGCCAGTATGCACAGGTTGTGGATCTTGAGAGCAACCACAAGCCGGCAGGCTGGGATTCTTTGTCAACGCCGGCCATGCTGGCTCCGGAGGACGTGGTTGTCTATGAGACCCACATTCGTGATTTCAGCGCCACCGATGAAACCCTGGCTCCGGCACTGAGGGGCAAATACCGTGCATTCACCGCGCCGGCAGACGGTAGCGTCAACAGTGTCGCACACCTGAAATCCCTGGCCGATGCCGGTGTCACTCACCTGCACTTGCTGCCCGCGTTCGACATTGCCACCGTCAACGAGGACCCCGCCGAGGTGGTCGACATCAATGATGACTTCGGTCGTCTTTGCGATCTGTCCGACGAGGCTGCCAGTGCCTATCAGGCCCACTGCGCCAGTGGCAAAACCATTCGTCAGGTGCTGGGTGAATTTGATCCGCTGACCGGCGACGCCCAGGCTCTGTACAACACCTTCCGGGACCTGGACAGCTTCAACTGGGGGTACGACCCGGTCCACTTCACCGTTCCGGAGGGCAGCTATGCCTCCGATACAGACGGCACCCAGCGTATTCTGGAGTTTCGGGAAATGGTGCAGGCGGCGACAGCACTTGGCCTGAACGTAGTCATGGATGTGGTCTACAACCACACCAACTCATCCGGGATTGCCGAGAATTCCGTCCTGGACAAGCTGGTCCCGGGTTATTACCACCGCCGGAATCCGGAGACCGGAGCGGTTGAGCAATCCACCTGCTGCGAGAATACCGCCAGCGAACACGCCATGATGGAAAAGCTCATGGTGGACTCACTGGTGACCTGGGCCGAGCAGTACAAGATCTCCGGTTTCCGCTTCGACCTCATGGGCCACCATATGCTGAGCAATATGGAAAAAGCATTGGCGGCCGTACAGACAGTTGATCCGGACACCTACTTCTATGGTGAAGCCTGGAACTTTGGAGAAGTGGCCAATAATGCCCGGGGGCGCAATGCCATCCAGGCCAATATGGCAGGCACCGGCATTGGCTCTTTCAACGACCGACTCCGGGATGCTGTCCGGGGCGGAGGGCCCTTTGACGGCGGTGACGCCATCCGCGCCAACCAGGGTTTCGGTAACGGTCTTTTCACCTTCCCGAATGATCGCAACAGCGGCAGCGAAGATGAAAAGAATCGACTGCTGCAGGTCAGTGACTGGGTGCGTATCGGCATTGCCGGCAGTCTGAAGGATTACACCTTTGAAGCTGCCAATGACGAGATCCTCAGCGGCGCCGAAATCGACTACAACGGGCAGAGTGCCGGCTACACCGACGATCCCCAGGAAATCATCAACTATGTGTCGAAACACGACAACCAGACCCTGTGGGACAACAACCAGTACAAGGCTGATTTCGCCGCAACCACGCAGGAGCGGGCGCAAATGCAGGTAGTCAGCCTGGCCGTACCGATCCTCAGCCAGGGAATTCCCTTCCTGCATATGGGCTCGGAACTGCTGCGTTCGAAGTCCATGGAACGGGACAGCTATGACTCCGGCGACTGGTACAACGAAGTGGACTTCAGCTACCAGGGCTCTGCCTGGAACCGGGGGCTGCCCAGACAGGACAAGGATGGCTCGAACTGGGATCTGATCACCGAAGTCATTCAATCCGCAGGCGCGAATGCCGAGCCGACACCCGGGGCGATTGCCTACACCAGTGAACAGATCCGGAAGCTTCTGTCAGTGCGCAGGGACAGCCCGCTGTTCCGACTGCAGACGGCCGAAGATATCCAGAACCGCCTTCGCTTCCTGAATACCGGCTCCGGACAGATTCCCGGGATGATCGCCTTCAGCCTGCTGGATGATCAAAGTGCCGGGCTGGCAGATCTGGACGCAGCCAATGACGAGCTTGTTGTCGTTATCAACGCTAGCAACACCCCGCAAACCCTCAGCACGACGCTGACGGGCACCTTTGCCGTTAAAGCGGACACGCCGCCAACCGGCAATGCCAGCGCAGCAGGCGGCGATTTCTCCGTACCCGCCCTGTCCGTTGCCGTCTTTGCCCGCTGATGGGCGAAACCATAGACAACCACTCAGCCACCGGGCCTTCCGGTGGCTTCTACAAAAAGAAGGAGAACACCATGAACATGAAACTCAGCACCCTCGCACTGGTCTCCGCTCTGGCCGTCACGGGCTGCGCCTCGACCGGTGGCGAGCGGGACTACAGCGACTCACTTTATCTCAGGGGCCAGTTTGCCTGGTGGGACGCGCTGCCGGAATACAAAGTGAAAAAAATCGACAGCGGACTATACCGCACCGAGGTGGAACTGAAGGCAGATGGTCAGCCCTATGAATTCAAGTTTGGCGATGCCAACTGGAGCAGCGGCACCAATTGTGGTTATCTTTCAGAGAAAGAAGACAAGGAGGTAGAACTGGAAAAACCGGTAAACGCCAACTGTTCGGCAGTGTTCGAAAACTTCCGTTTCACACCACCTGAAACGGCGGTGTACGGCTTTTACTTTGACACATCCGGGGAAGTGCCACAGGTCTATATCAAAAAGGCTGACTAACAGAAAAGCCCGGGCACAAGGCACCGGGCTTTTAAGCTGGTACGGGGCGCCAGAGGGCGCCCTCTTTTTTTCGTGAAGCTTACGGGCGCTCGACTTCCGCCCGGTTCCTCAGGAACTGCTGGTAAGCGGCATACTCCCGCTGGCCCTCGAGCGAAGCCAGGAACTCACGAAGCTGGTTCAGTTCAGTACTCTCTTCGGCAACTTCGCCGTCGGCAACCTCATCGAGTGCGATCACAGAGGCAGAGTCTGCTGTAACCGCTTTACCAAAGCGCGTTTCGCCCTCGCCCGGACGCGCCAGGGAGAACACCTGCTGGAGAATGGCAGGCCCCGCCTCGGAGGCATTCCGGGCAAGTCCCTCATAACTTTGCCACTCACCGACACCTTCCGGGGCCTCGCCAGCCTCAAGCCCGGCGATAATGGTATCCGCCCTTTCAGCAAGTGCTTCCCGGATCCTGCGCTGCTCCAACGTGGCACGGATGTCATCACGGACTTCATCCAGAGGCAGCTGTTCAGCCTGATGATACTCACGGACCCTGGCGACAACCGATACGCTGTCTCCAACGTCGATCAGCTCGGTGTTATAGCCGGCCTCCAGGACATCTTCTGAAAACAGCTGCCGAACCAGACCGGCATGATCAAACGGGGCCTGGCCACCATCGCGGGTAATGTCGGTGGCCTCGCGCACCTCAAGCCCCAGCTCTTCCGCCGGTCCGGCCAGATCATCGGCTGCATAGGCAGAGTCGGCGAGCTCGGCACGAACTTCCGCAAAGCGCTCCCTGGCCTGTTCACGCGCAAGCTCGCGACGGAGCTGCCCTTCCATTTCGGCCAGAGACGGAACGTCCGATTCCCGCACATCGTCCAGGCGAATCAGATGAACCCCGAACGACGTACGAACCGGCTCGGAGATGTCGCCTTCCTCCAGACCAAACAATGCCTCTTCGAAGGCCTCAGCGTAAATACCACGACCGGCATAACCCAGATCGCCACCTTCCTCGGCGGAAACGGTATCGATGGAATACTCCCGGGCCAGATCGGCGAACGACTCACCAGCTGACAAACGCTCCTGGATTGTCTCCATGGTCTCGTCTGCGTCACTACCCTCTTCGATCAGGATGTGAGACGCGCGACGCTCTTCGCTGGCCAGATCTGCCGCCCGGCGTTCGTAATAGTCCTGCAGCTCCGCATCGTCCACTTCAATGCTCTCGGCGAGGGCTCCAAGCGACAGCGTGATGTAGGCGGCATCGACACGTTCTGACTGCTGGAACGCGTCTGAGTTCTCCTCGTAGAATGCCTCGACATCGGCGTCCGTTACGGTAACGGCATCCGCTACTGAGCTGGCGGGGATGTCCAGTACCCGGAAGCTTCGGGTCTGGTTCTGGATCTGCAGAAGCTGGGTGGCGTTTTCATCGGCCACCAGACCGCTCTCGATAATACCGGCGCGTATCTGATTGACCACATACTGCTTACGCATGGTTTCGCGGAATTCGCCAACGCCCATACCCATGTTGCGCACGGTGGAGACGAAACGGTCCCGATTGAACTGACCATCGACCTGGAACTGCGGCATCTGGGTAATCAATGAATCGATATCGGCATCATTAAGCTCCAGGCCCTGGGCATTGGCGTCCTGAATCAGAACTTCTTCCTGGATCAGGGAATCGAGAACCTCTTTCCGGATCTGATCTTCGTCGAGCATGGAGGGATCCGGGTTGTCCATCCTGGACAGCCGGCGCTGGCTCTCCATCTGAACCACGCGGAGAAACTCCCGCTCAGTAATATCCTCGCCATTGACCGTTGCCACTTCAGGCTCGCCGGAGAATCCGCCAACAATGGCGTCCATTCCCCAGATGGATAGCGACACAATCAAAAGACCAATGATGATCTTGGCAATCGTGCCCTGGGCATTGTTCCGAATATCTTGAAGCATGTTTCTCCCGGATCCCTGTTCAAGGTCGTGCAGTGTTATTCGTTTCAGCGCGCTGGTACAGGCGGACTTAACGTAAAAAGGCGCACCCGGTTCGGAATGCGCCTTGAATTCTTCGTGGGTGGCTCCCTGTGACAGGAGCCACCGGAGAAAGAACCGTTACTTAACGGCGTCTTTCAGGGCCTTGCCTGCTTTGAACCCAGGCACTTTGGAGGCCGGAATCTTGATCTCGGCACCAGTCTGCGGGTTACGACCGGTACGAGCAGCACGCTCTTTAACTGAGAAGGTACCAAAACCGATCAGAGTTACCTGATCGCCTTTTTTAAGGGCACCGGTGATGGAGTTGGTCATTGCGTCCAGAGCACGGCCAGCGGCGGCTTTGGAGATATCTGCGGACTCTGCAATTGCATCGATAAGTTCGGACTTGTTCACACTAAACCCCTTCGATTTCAGGTTGAAGATGTTATAGGTTGGTTTGTTTTTTCTCGGACGTTCTCGACTATCGCATAAGCGGTCGGAGAATTCCATTCTTCAGTTTTCTTATTCCTTTCGGCTTTATACCGGCATTCGGAATAGGCACTTACTGCGCGGGAGCCCTTGGTATTGGCTGCTTCACGGCGAAACAGTTATACCAACGGGCTCTCAGGCATGTCAACAACTCATCAAGGCTTTAATGTGTATTTATGCGTTCTGACGTGTCACCTTCCTCATCACGCGGCTTGCCGGATCCGGTTTCCGGGGAAGAATCCTCGGTCCGAGGCTCGGGCGGATAAGCCAGCGCAATATCCAGCACTTCGTCAATCCATTTCACCGGGCGAATCTCCAGCGATTCCTTGATGTTGTCCGGTATCTCCTTGAGATCCCTGACATTCTCATCCGGGATAACCACCGTCTTGATGCCACCGCGATGCGCTGCCAGAAGCTTTTCTTTCAAGCCGCCGATGGCCAGCACACGCCCGCGCAGAGTAATCTCACCAGTCATGGCAACGTCGGCACGGACGGGAATCTTGGTCAGTGAAGAAACCAGCGCCGTGCACATGCCGATACCGGCACTCGGACCGTCTTTCGGTGTTGCACCCTCCGGTACATGGACGTGCAGATCGTGTTTCTCGTGGAAATCATCCGCAATACCCAGACCGGGTGCGCGGCTGCGTACCACGGTCAAGGCCGTCTGAATGGACTCCTGCATAACGTCGCCCAGAGAGCCGGTCTTGACCACGCGGCCCTTGCCTGGTGTGAGCGCGCATTCAATATGCAGCAACTCGCCGCCAACCTGGGTCCACGCCAGACCGGTCACTTGACCAATCTCGTTCTTTTCCTCGGCCAGGCCGTACTTGAACTTCTTGACTCCCGAGTAGTCCTCAAGCATTTCCTTCGTGAGAGTCACAGACGCCTTCTCGCCACTCTCTACGTGGTCGCGTACCACCTTACGGCAGATCTTTGCGATCTCGCGCTCCAGACCACGCACACCGGCTTCACGGGTGTAGTAGCGGATCAGGTCCCGGAGGGTGTCCTCTGGCAGCTTCAATTCATCCTTGCGCAAACCGTTTGCCTTGATCTGCTTGGGCAACAGATACCGCAGGGCAATGTTGACCTTCTCGTCCTCGGTATAACCTGGGATCCGGATGATTTCCATCCGATCCAGCAGGGCCGGCGGAATGTCCATGGAGTTGGAGGTGCACACGAACATCACATCGGATAGATCGTAATCCACTTCCAGATAGTGATCGTTGAACGTGTGATTCTGCTCCGGATCCAGAACCTCAAGCAGGGCTGAGGCGGGGTCACCGCGGTGATCCATGCCCATCTTGTCGATTTCATCGAACAGGAACAGAGGGTTTTTCACGCCTACCTTGGACAGCTTCTGCAGAAGCTTACCCGGCAGCGCACCGATGTAGGTTTTGCGGTGGCCACGAATCTCGGCTTCATCACGCACGCCGCCGAGAGCCATGCGGGTGTACTTCCGGTTGGTGGCACGGGCAATGGACTGCCCCAGCGACGTCTTGCCAACACCGGGAGGACCAACCAGACACAGTACAGGGCCTTTCACCTTCTTCACACGACTCTGGACAGCCAGATACTCCAGAATGCGCTTCTTCACCTCATCCAGGCCGTAGTGGTCCCTGTCGAGGATTTCACGGGCTTTCTCGATGTCATGGCGCACCCGGCTGCGCTTTTTCCATGGCACGGCCAGCATCCAGTCGATGTAGCCACGCACAACGGTCGCCTCGGCAGACATCGGCGACATCATCTTGAGCTTGTTCAGTTCCGTTTCGGTCTTCTTGCGGGCTTCTTCAGGCAGTCCGGCTTCCTCCAGCTTCTGTTCAAGCTCCTCGAAGTCGTTGTTGCCTTCGCCCAGGTTACCCATTTCCTTCTGGATAGCCTTCATCTGTTCGTTCAGGTAATACTCGCGCTGGCTACGCTCCATCTGCTTCTTCACGCGACCACGAATGCGCTTCTCGACCTCAATCAGGTCGATCTCGCCATCGAGCTTGCCCAGCAGCAGGTCCACGCGCTTGCGGATATCCAGCGCCTCAAGGAGCTCCTGCTTTTCGGGAATACGCATTTCCAGGTGAGCGGCCATGGTGTCGGCGAGGCGCTCCAGCTCCTCAATGCCAGTCAGGGCATTGGAGACTTCGGAGGGTACCTTCTTGGACAGCTTTACGTACTTCTCGAACTCGTCCATGAGCGTCTTCACGAGCACATCCTGCTCACGCTCGGGCAGGCCTTCCTCATCCATAAGGACCGCACCACCTGACAGATATTCGCCCTCGGTGATATCGCTGATCGTGGCACGGGCGTTGCCTTCCACGAGGACCTTGACGGTGCCGTCGGGCAGACGGAGCATCTGCAGCACCGTCGCCAGGGTGCCCATCTCGAACACATCCTTGGGACCGGGCTCATCGGTGGAAGCGTCTTTCTGGGCAACCAGGAGGATTTCCTTGCTTCCTTCCATTGCGGCTTCCAGAGCCTGAATGGATTTTTCTCGGCCCACGAACAACGGGACCACCATGTGCGGGAACACCACTACGTCACGCAGCGGAAGCAGCGGGTACTCTTGCACGGCATTCTCGGGTATACGGGTCATTGGGAATCCTCTGACGGTATTTTCTTCAGCATATCACCCTTCATTGGGGCGCCCGCAAAAATTGCAATATTTTTACCAAACGAAACAGGGCAGGAATATCGGGATACAAAACGCGAAAAGGGGCGTCGCCGCCCCTTTTCAATTCAACCGCTGAGCCACGCTCAATCCTCGGGCACAGCCTTGGCGTGATCACTGCTCGCATAGATCTTGAAGGGCTCGGAATCCCCGCTGATTACGCTCTCATCGATCACAACCTTGGTGACGTCATGCTCAGAGGGAATCTGGTACATGGTGTCCAGCAGCGTGGCTTCCATGATAGAGCGCAAACCCCGGGCGCCGGTCTTGCGCTCCATGGCCTTCCGGGCAACGGCCCGCAACGCATCTTCACGGAAATCAAGCTCAACCCCTTCCATATCAAACAGCTTCTGATACTGCTTGGTGAGGGAGTTCTTGGGCTCGGTCAGAATCTGCACCAGCGCTTCCTCATCCAGTTCGTTCAGTGTTGCCACCACCGGCAAACGGCCAACGAACTCAGGAATCAGACCGTATTTAACCAGATCTTCGGTCTCCACGTCCTTGATGACATCGCCGGTGTTCTTGGCATCGTCCTGACTGGCCACAGAGGCAGAAAAACCAATACTGTTTTTCTCGGTACGCTCACGAATCACCTTGTCGAGCCCGGCAAACGCGCCACCGCAGATGAACAGCATGTTCCCGGTATCCACCTGCAGAAACTCCTGCTGTGGATGCTTGCGGCCACCCTGGGGCGGAACCGAGGCAACGGTACCTTCTATCAGCTTCAGCAGCGCCTGCTGAACACCCTCGCCCGAAACGTCGCGGGTGATCGAAGGGTTGTCAGACTTGCGAGAAATCTTGTCGATCTCATCGATATAGACGATGCCCCGTTGGGCCTTATCGACATCGTAGTCGCATTTCTGCAGCAGCTTCTGAATGATGTTTTCAACATCCTCGCCCACGTAACCGGCTTCGGTCAGCGTGGTGGCATCAGCAATGGTAAAGGGCACGTTCAGCATCCGCGCCAGGGTCTCAGCCAGCAGGGTTTTGCCGCTACCGGTCGGGCCAATCAGCAGGATATTGCTTTTGCCCAACTCGACATCACCTTTACCTTCACCATAACGAAGGCGTTTGTAATGGTTGTAGACAGCGACCGACAAGACCACCTTGGCGCGATCCTGGCCAATAACGTATTCATCAAGGGTAATACGAATTTCGGCCGGAGTCGGAAGGCGATCACTCGGCTCTTCCTGCTCACTCTCCTGGATTTCCTCCCGGATGATGTCATTGCACAGGTCTACGCACTCGTCGCAGATGAACACCGAGGGCCCTGCAATGAGCTTTCGGACTTCATGCTGGCTCTTTCCACAAAACGAGCAGTAGAGCAACTTGCCGTTATCGTCGCCTCTGCCGTTTCTTTCATCTGCCATTGAAATACCTCTGATCTCGTTTTGCCGGCGCCACAGCCTGATACGCCGGCCAAGTATGATGCGATTACTTCCAGTATTATTTATTCGGTACGCGCTTATCAAGTATTGAATCAATCAGGCCATACTCTTTCGCCTGGGTCGGATCCATGAAATTGTCACGGTCCGTATCCTTGGCGATGGTCTCCAGATCCTGCCCGGTATGATGCGCCAGAATTGAATTCAGGGTGTGCCGGATTTTCAGGATCTCACGGGTATGAATCTCGATATCCGTCGCCTGCCCCTGGTAACCACCCAGTGGTTGGTGAATCATCACCCGGGAATTGGGCAGACAGGCGCGTTTGCCGGCAGCACCGCCAGCCAGCAGGAATGCGCCCATGCTGGCCGCCTGGCCCACGCACAGGGTCGCGACGTCCGGCTTGATGAACTGCATGGTGTCATAGATAGACATGCCTGCAGTTACCGAGCCGCCCGGGCTGTTGATGTAGAGGTGAATGTCCTTGTCCGGATTCTCAGACTCCAGGAACAGAAGCTGGGCCACAATCAGGTTTGCCATGTGGTCCTCTACCGGGCCCACCATGAAGATCACCCGCTCTTTGAGCAGACGGGAATAAATGTCGAACGACCGCTCGCCGCGAGCTGTCTGCTCGATAACAATCGGTACCAGTCCGGAATTGGTAACCATTGCGGGACCATCAATTGGTTTCTGCGTCATGATGCGCCTGAACTCCTTATGGACAATGGGTCGTGGACTCGCGCCACGGCAGTTTCTGTGATGTTGCACCCCATACTTTGCCAGCAGCGGCCCCAGATGAAAACAGCCGGGCATGCCGGCTGTTCTCAGGGGTGCGGCCAGCAGGACCGGAATCTACTCCGGCCCCGGGCAAATCAGCGTTGGGGCTGACCGGCCTGCACGGCCTCTTCGTACTTGACCTTCTTCTCTTTGACCTTGGCCTGTTCCAGCACGTGGTCAACCACCGCATCTTCCAGAACTGAGGACTCGATCTGGGCCTTCTGCTCCGGATTGCTGTTGAAGTGCGCAACAACCTCTTCAGGCTGTTCATACGTAGACGCGATCTCCTGGATCTTTTCGTCTACCTTCGCAGGGTCTGCCTTCAGGTCATTTTTCTTGACGACTTCCTGGAACAGCAGGCCGGTCTTCACGCGGCGCTCCGCCTGCTCCTGGAAAATTTCCTTGGGCAGCTGCTGGAAATCCACCTGGCCACCGAAACGCTGAACGGCGTCCTGACGCAGGCGATCAATTTCCTGGTCCACCAGGGCGGCCGGAATATCCAGCTCAGTGGTTTCCAGAAGACCATCAACAACGTCGTTCTTGACCTTGTTGGAAACGGCCTGCTTGAGCTCCCGCTCCATATTCTTTTTCACTTCATCACGGAAGGTGGCTTCGTCTTCGGCATCAATACCGAACTTCTTGAAGAATTCGGTGTCGAGTTCCGGCAACTGCGGCTCTTCAACCTTGTGAATCTTGATCTCGAACTTGGCCGGCTTACCCGCCAGGTCCTCGTTGTGGTAATCCTCCGGGAAGGTGACCTCGATCTCCATGTCTTCACCGGCCTTACCACCAACAATGGCTTTCTCAAAGCCAGGAATCATCTGACCGGAACCCAGAGTCAGACGGTGACCTTCAGCGGCGCCGCCCTCAAACTCTTCACCGTCGATGAAGCCCTTGAAATCAATAGTCAGCACGTCCTTGTTCTTGGACTTGCGTTTGACTTCCTTCATGGTGGCCTGCTGACGACGCAGGTTATCGATCATATTGTCGACATCTTTGTCGGTGATCTCGGAGGTCAGCTTCTCGACGGAGATCTTGCTCAGATCACCCAGTTCGATTTCAGGCAGCACTTCAAAGATGGCAACGAACTCCAGGTCCTTGCCCTCTTCCATGGTCTTCGGCTCGAACTTCGGCCAGCCTGCCGGGTTGATATCCTGTTCCTGCAGTGCCTTGATGTAGTTGTCGCGCATAACCTCGCCAACGATTTCCTGGCGGACGCTGTCACCGAAACGACGCTTGACGACGCTCATGGGCACCCTACCCGGGCGGAAACCGTTCAGGCGCACGGTACGCGCGGTTTCCTGCAGGCGTTTCTGGACCGCCTGGTCGATTTCCTGGGCGGGCACACCAATCGTCATGCGACGCTCGATGTTGGAGGTCGTTTCAACAGACACTTGCATGGAAGATCCTCAAATTACAGGTTCGGTATGTGAATGAAATTAAAACTAAAAGTCCGCTTCCGGGGAAACTCCCGCAAAAGGACCGAAAATTAAAAGCCGGTAGTTTATCATGCTTTGCCCCGCCGAGAGAATCACCCTGCTGCGCAGTTTGACACCCTGTGAAAACAAGGACAGCAAATTGTGTGGAAACAAAGATGGGGACGAAACAGAAAAAAGAAAGGGGTGGTGCGCGAGGAGAGACTCGAACTCTCACGGGTTGCCCCACTGGAACCTAAATCCAGCGCGTCTACCAGTTCCGCCACTCGCGCACAACAGAATGAAGAATGCCCGATGGCAAGGATGCCATCAATCTATTCAACAAACGCGGAATCAACTCTGAAAGAAAAGTGGGGTGGACGAAGGGGTTCGAACCCTCGACCGCAGGAGTCACAATCCTGAGCTCTACCAACTGAGCTACGTCCACCACATCGGGACATGCCTTTACTTTTCAACTTTGCTGGTTACGGTCGCTCCGGCGCGGACCAAGCCGACGACTTGATGGCGCGCCCGGCAGGACTCGAACCTGCGACCATCCGCTTAGAAGGCGGATGCTCTATCCAGCTGAGCTACGGGCGCTTGACCGTTCGCCCACCTGAATATCCAGAAAATGGTCGGGGTAGAGAGATTCGAACTCCCGACATCCTGCTCCCAAAGCAGGCGCGCTACCAGACTGCGCTATACCCCGTTTGAACTGAACAACAAGTGCCTCAGCAAAGTTGGCGCGCATATTACCGGCGCCGGAGGGTTCCGTCAACACGGATTTCCAAATTCCCTGAAACAACAGACTCTTCAGTGACATCCCCTCTGGACGAAAGTTCCTCTGAAGCCTGCCGACCATCCGTCCAATTGGAGTTCCGACGGAAGCATGAGACAATGCCCGCCCTCCAATTTACCGATGCCCAACCGACAAGACGAGACATGACCGCCAAACTGATCAACGGAAAAGAAATTGCCGCCGAAGTAAGACAGCAGGTCGCCGCCGGGGTAGAAGCACGCACACAGCAGGGACTGCGCGCCCCAGGACTGGCCGTGGTGCTGGTCGGCAACGATCCTGCATCCCAGGTTTACGTAGGCAACAAACGCAAGGCCTGCGACCAGGCAGGCATTCTCTCCCTCTCATACGATCTGCCGGAAGACACCTCTCAGGAAGCCCTGGAAGCCCTGATTGATGAGCTGAATGAAAACCCGGCCGTGGACGGAATACTGGTCCAGCTGCCGCTGCCCGATCACCTGGATGCGGACCCCATTCTGGTCAAGATTCGCCCGGACAAAGACGTTGACGGTTTTCACCCCTACAACATTGGCCGCCTGATGCAGCGCAAGCCCACCCTGCGCCCCTGCACCCCTGCGGGTGTCATCACCCTGCTCGACAGCATCAACACCCCGTACAAGGGCCAGCATGCCGTCATTGTCGGTGCCTCCAACATTGTCGGTCGTCCCATGAGCATGGAACTGTTGCTCAAGGGCGCCACCACAACGGTGTGCCACCGGTTCACACCGAACCTGGAAAAGTTTGTGCGGGAAGCCGACATACTGGTGGCTGCCGTCGGCAAACCCGGCCTGATCAAGGGAGACTGGGTAAAACCCGGGGCAACCGTCATTGACGTGGGCATCAACCGGATGGAAGACGGGAAACTGCATGGTGATGTGGATTTCACAGCCGCCTCTGAGCGGGCAGCCTACATCACGCCGGTTCCCGGCGGCGTAGGGCCGATGACCATCGCGACCCTGCTGCAGAATACCCTCTACGCCGCTGACGTGCTGCACAAGGACTGAATTCGACTTCTGTTGGATTACGGCTTCGCCTAATCCAACCTACGGAAGGGAGCAGTCTGTCAGGTAGGTCGGATTAGGCGAAGCCGTAATCCGACAAGCCACAAAAAACCCCGCCGGAGCGGGGTTTTTTATGCGCATCGCTTACTGCCCGTACTTGGCTTTCGCCTTCAGACGGTAGGCGTGCAGCAGCGGCTCGGTGTAGCCGTTCGGCTGCTCGCGACCCTTGAGAACCAGATCCAGCGCTGCCTGGAAGGCGACGCTATCGTCAAAGTTCCCGGCCATCGGGCGATAGGCCGAATCACCGGCATTCTGCTTGTCGACCACCGCAGCCATGCGCTTCATGGTCTCCATGATCTGCTCTTCGGAGCAGATACCGTGGTGCAGCCAGTTGGCCAGCAGCTGAGAGGCAATACGCAGGGTCGCACGGTCTTCCATCAGGCCCACATCATTGATGTCAGGGACCTTGGAGCAGCCAACGCCCTGGTCGATCCAGCGCACAACATAACCGAGGATACCCTGGGCGTTGTTGTCCAGTTCCTGCTGGATCTCTTCGGCACCCAGGGACGCCGGGTCATCCATCACCGGTACCGTCAGGATGTCTTCCAGCGCAGCACGGGTGCGGCTTTCCAGCTGCTTCTGTACATCAGCCACGTTCACCTGGTGGTAATGTGTGGCATGCAGCGTGGCGGCAGTGGGGGACGGAACCCACGCAGTGTTGGCGCCAGCCTTCGGATGGCCGATTTTCGCCTCCAGCATGCCAGCCATCAGGTCAGGCATGGCCCACATACCCTTACCGATCTGGGCAACGCCACGGAAACCGGTTTCCAGGCCGATGTCCACGTTCCACTGCTCATAGGCGTTGATCCAGGTCGCTTGCTTCATCGGACCTTTCCGGATGAACGGACCCAGCTCCATGGAGGTGTGGATTTCGTCGCCAGTGCGGTCCAGGAAGCCGGTGTTGATGAACACAGCACGCTCTTTGGCCGCGTGGATACAGGCTTTGAGGTTAACCGTGGTGCGGCGCTCCTCGTCCATGATGCCTACTTTCAGGGTGAAGCGCGGCAGGCCAAGCGCATCTTCAACGCGCCCGAAGAATTCGTTGGTGAACGCCACTTCTTCCGGACCGTGCATTTTCGGCTTCACAATGTACATGGAGCCTTTGGTGCTGTTCTGGAACTTGCCGTTACCCTTCATGTCGTGAATGGCGATCAGCGATGTGATCAGACCATCCATCAGGCCTTCCGGCACTTCATTACCATCTTTCAGCAGAATGGCCGGGTTAGTCATCAGATGGCCAACGTTGCGGATAAACATCAGGCTGCGACCTTTCAGGCTGAGCTCACTGCCGTCTGCCGCGGTGTAAGTGCGGTCTGCGTTCATCTTACGTGTCAGCTGCTCGCCACCTTTTTCGAAGGTTTCCTGGAGATCGCCCTTCATCAGGCCCAGCCAGTTGCGGTAAGCCAGTGCCTTGTCGTCAGCGTCTACCGCCGCTACCGAGTCTTCGCAGTCCATGATGGTGGTCAGCGCAGACTCCATCAGAACGTCTTTCACGTTGGCACCGTCGTCCTTGCCAATCGGGTGGCTGGCGTCAATCTGGATCTCGAAGTGCATGCCGTTCTTGACCAGCAGCACGCCGGTAGGCGCATCGGCAGCACCGGTATAGCCAACAAAGCCGGCTTCGTCTTTCAGACCGGTGGATTCCCCGTTCTGCAGCTTGACGACCAGCTTGCCACCTTCAACCAGATACCTGGCGGCATCTTTGTGACTGCCAGAGGCCAATGGCGCTGAGCTGTCGAGGAGGTTGCGGGCCCACTCGATCACTTTCGCACCGCGCACCGGGTTATAACCACGGCCTTTCTCAGCGCCGTCTTCCTCAGAAATGGCATCGGTGCCGTAAAGGGCATCGTACAGGCTGCCCCAGCGCGCGTTCGCCGCGTTGAGCGCAAAGCGGGCGTTCATGATAGGAACCACCAGCTGCGGGCCCGCCATGGTGGCCACTTCCGGATCCACATTGGAGGTGGAGATCTTGAATTCGGAAGGCTCGTCAACCAGGTAACCGATGTCTTTCAGGAAAGACTTGTACTCGGCCATGTCCAGCTTCTGGCCCTTGTGGTCACGGTTCCAGCTGTCCATTTTTTCCTGGATAGCATCACGTTTGGCCAGCAGCTCGCGGTTGCGTGGCGCAAGTTCGTTTACGATCTTGTCAAATTCTGCCCAGAATTTATCGGCATCAATCCCGGTGCCCGGGATCGCTTCGTTGTTCACGAAATCATACAGATTCTTTGCGACCTGAATGCCGCCGACTTGTACGCGTTCTGTCATCGTTGTCTGCCTCAGTGGGTTACGTTTCCCGACTCCCCCTTCGTCTCTGACGGGGGCATTCTAATTTGAGCGCCGCATTGTAAGGGAAAATCCTTACAAGATCATTCCTGCACGCGCAAAACTGGTAAGACCAACCAACAGTTCCCGGAAATTCAGGCTTTACGCCAGGTTGTGCCCTCTCGGGAATCGTCCAGGATAATACCTTTCTCGAGGAGCTCGTCGCGTATCCGGTCGGCCTCGGCAAAATCCTTCGCCTTGCGGGCATCGGCCCGAGCCTGGATCAACGCCTCAATGTCTTCGGCGCTGAGCTCACTTCCCGTGTCGGACTGGAAGAACGCCTCGGGGTCCTGCTGCAACAGGCCAAGGACACCACCGAGCCTCACCAGAATCGCCGCGCTGTGCTTAGCGTCTTCTTCGCGACCGTCCCGACGATGCTGATTGATCTCGTTGGCGACCGCATGCAGCACCGCAATGGCGCCCGCGGTATTGAAGTCATCGTCCATCGCCTCCGCAAACCGCTGATCGTGCTCGGACTCCGGCACATCCGCCGCCTTGGCAGGCACAATACCCCGCAGGGCATGATAGAGCCGGGTGAGTGTGCGGCCCGCCTCGGCCAGATTCTCTTCCGAATAGTCCACCTGGCTGCGATAATGGCTGGATACCAGGAAGTAACGGACCACTTCTGCCGGGTACTTCTCCATGATTTCACGGATGGTAAAGAAGTTACCCAGGGACTTGGACATCTTTTCCTTGTTCACCCGGATGGCACCCGCATGCATCCAGGTGTTCACGAAGGTATGGCCAGTGGCACATTCAGACTGGGCAATCTCGTTCTCATGATGAGGGAACAGCAGATCCGGACCACCTCCGTGAATATCAAAGGTATCGCCCAGGCAGCAGGTAGACATGGCCGAACACTCGATATGCCAGCCGGGACGACCATCACCCCAGGGCGAAGGCCAGCTGACCTCCCCTGCCTTTGCCGCCTTCCATAAGGCAAAATCCGCCGGGCTGCGCTTGGCTTCTTGGACATCCACTCGTGCACCCGCCAGAAGATCCTCCAGCTTTTTCTTGCTGAGCTTGCCGTACTCATCGAAGGAATCCACAGCAAAGTAGACATCGCCATTGTCCGCCGCGTAGGCGTGGCCACCGGCAATCAGCTTGTGGATCATCGCGATGATTTCATCGATGAACGCCGTGGCCCGGGGCTCCTCGTCTGGAGACAGCACGCCCAGGCGGGCTTCGTCCTCGTGCATGGCCTTGATCATCCGGTCCGTGAGCTCTGTGTAGGCCTCACCGTTTTCGTCGGCACGACGCAGGATCTTGTCGTCAATATCGGTGATGTTACGAACATAATTCACGTCGTAGCCGCGGTGACGCAGGTACCGGGTAATGACATCAAAGGCCACCAATACCCGGGCATGTCCCAGGTGGCAGTAGTCGTAAACCGTCATGCCGCAGACATACATGCGGACCTTGCCCGGCTCAATCGGCCGGAACTCTTCCTTCTGCTGGGTAAGCGTGTTGTAAATACGGATCACTTGCCCCCCTTACCCCAGGAATCCCTGAGCGTTACCGTGCGGTTGAATACCGGGCGGCCGGCGGCCTGGGTATGGGCCGGATCACAGAAAAAGTAGCCTTCCCGCTCGAACTGATACGGAAGATCCGTACGGGGGGACGCCAGGCTTTTCTCGACCCGCGCACCTTTCAGAACCACCAGCGATTCCGGGTTCAGGTGATCCATCAAATCACCGTCCTTGTCGCTGTCCGGGGATTCGTGATTGAACAGACGGTCGTATAGATTGATATCAGCCTCAACGCTGTCAGTGGCCGAAACCCAGTGAATCACGCCATTGGGCTTGTAGCCTTCAGGATTGACGCCCAGGGTGTTGGGATCGTACTCACACTTGAGCTCGACGATCTCACCGTTGTCGTCACGGACCACTTCCCGGCAGGTCATCACGTAACCGCCTCGCAGGCGCACTGCCTGATCCGGTGCCAGTCTTTTCCACTTGCGCGGCGGCTCCACCTCGAAGTCTTCCCGATCGATGTACAAGGTCTGGGTCCAGGGCACTTCGCGCTCACCCATGTCGGGGTTCTGGGGGTGGACTGGCAGCGTCAGGATTTCACTTTTGTCGGCCGGATAGTTGGTCAGCGTCACTTTCAGCGGCCGCATCACACACATGGCCCTTGGCGCACGAGTGTTGAGGTCTTCCCGAATGGCGTGCTCCAGCATGCCCACGTCCACGGTACCGCCGGCCTTGTTCACGCCAATCATGTCGCAGAAAGTGCGGATGGATTCCGGCGTATAACCGCGCCGGCGCATGCCGGAAATGGTTGGCATCCGCGGATCATTCCAGCCATCAACAACGCCTTCATCCACCAGGCGCTTGAGCTTACGCTTCGAGGTGATGGTGTAGTTCAGGTTCAGCCGGGCAAACTCGATCTGGCGCGGGTGGCACGGGCCGGAGATGTTATCCAGCACCCAGTCATACAAAGGCCGGTGGTCCTCAAATTCCAGCGTGCACAGGGAATGGGTTATTCCCTCCATGGCATCGGAAATCGGATGCGTGAAGTCGTACATCGGGTAAATGCACCACTTGTTGCCGGTCTGATGGTGTTCGGCGTAACGGATGCGATACAGAATCGGATCCCGCATGTTGATGTTGGGAGAAGCCATATCGATCTTGGCCCGCAGCACCAGCTCGCCGTTCTGGTACTTGCCGTCCCGCATATCACGGAACAGCTGCAGACTTTCTTCCACCGGGCGGTCCCGGTAGGGGCTGTTTCTGCCGGGCTCTTTCAGGCTGCCCCGGTACTCGGCCATTTCGTCAGCGGTCAGGGCGCAGACGTAGGCCTTGTCCCGGGTAATCAGCTCCTCGGCAAATTCATAAAGGACGTCAAAGTAATCGGAGGCGTAACGCACGTCCCCTGCCCACTCGTAGCCAAGCCACTCCACATCCTGCTTGATGGCGTCGATGTATTCCTGGTTTTCCTTTTCCGGGTTGGTGTCGTCAAACCGAAGGTTACAGTCGCCGGAAAAAGTCTCGGCGATGCCAAAGTTCAGGCAGATCGATTTAGCGTGACCAATATGCAGGTAGCCATTGGGCTCCGGCGGGAAACGGGTGACCACCTTGCCGGTATGCTCTCCGCTGGCGATGGCGTCTTCGATCAGGCTCTGGATAAAGTTGTGGGCTTTCTTCGACTCGGCGCTCATACAATCTCTGTTAAAAGGGGAGTGAATCTTAAACCGCGTATTATACTCACAAATCCTTGCCGGACTCATGCATAGCGGGAAAGTCTTGAGTACAATGGTCCCCGTAACGTACCTAACCTTTCTGAACAGGAAAACCTGATGATTCTGCTGACAACCAACTACGGTGACATCAAGCTGGAACTGGACTACGACAAAGCACCGGAAACCGCCAAAAACTTTGAACAGTACGTTCGCGAAGGTTTCTACGATGGCCTCATTTTTCACCGTGTGATCAGCAATTTCATGATTCAGGGCGGCGGGTTCGAGCCGGGGATGACACCGCGCAAAACCCGCGATTCCATCCAGAACGAAGCCGATAACGGCCTGAGCAACATGCAGGGAACCATCGCCATGGCACGCACCATGGACCCGCATTCTGCAACGGCGCAGTTCTTTATCAACGTTGAGAACAACGGCTTCCTGGACCACACCGCCAAGAACGCCGAAGGCTGGGGCTATTGCGTGTTCGGCAAAGTGGTCGAAGGCATGGAGACGGTGAACGCCATTCGTGCCGTACGCACCACCATGCGCGACGGCCACCAGGATGTGCCCGCGGATGACGTGGTTATCGAGAAGGCCGAGGTTCTGGAGGACGCGTGACGACGCTGTTTATTTCAGACCTTCACCTCGAAGAATCCCGCCCGGATATCACTGAGGCATTTCTGGGCTTTCTCAACGGGAAAGCCAGCGGTGCTGATCAGCTCTATATCCTCGGCGATTTCTTCGAGGCCTGGATCGGCGATGACGAACGCACACCGCTTCAGGAACAGATTGCTGCTGCTCTGCGCTCGTTGCACGAGAGTGGCACCGAGATCTACCTGATGCACGGCAACCGGGATTTCCTGATCGGTCAGGATTTCTGCGACCGGGCAGGCGCAACGCTTCTGGAAGACCCGACGGTGATTGATCTGTACGGCACCCCTACCCTGCTCATGCATGGTGACAGCCTGTGTACCGCCGATGTGGAGTACCAGAAATTCCGCGCCAATATGCGCAACCCGCAGTGGCAGCAGATGATACTCCAGCGCCCCCTGGAAGACCGCCAGCAGATGGCCCGCCAGCTTCGGGAAATCAGCATGGCGAAGAATCAGGGCAAGGAAGAGTTCATCATGGACGTAACGCCCGAGGAAGTCGTGACGGACATGAAAAAGCACGGGGTTCAGAGGCTGATCCATGGCCACACCCATCGCCCCGCAGTACACAAGCTTTCCATCAACGGACAGCCTGCCTACCGACTGGTTCTCGGTGACTGGAGCGAGCGGATCTGGTGGATTGAAGCAACAGGAGACAATCCGCCGGAACTCAAGTACGGGGCTTTATGAGGGGGCTGCCCGGCTGGCCTGACCGCCGACATGTTCTAACCTTCATACTTGCTTTCCTATGGCTGTTGGCAATCAGGTTCGGCCTGGTACTCCAGAGTGGTGTCTGGCCCACGCCCTGGGTTGTGGTTCCAAGCGACCTTGCCGGAGCGCTCGTCCTGTCAGTGCTGCTTAATCTGACCCACGGCCCGGCCAGAGCTATTCTGATTGTCACTCTTGGTTGTGCGCTATACGTTGCGGGCATGCATCTGACCACCCATGGCACGCTGTTCCAGCTGGCATTTGCCGGAAAGGGAATGGACAGCACCTTCATTACCGGGAGCCTGCTGAACAAATATCTCCTGTTGCTGCCTCTGTACACTGGAATGGCCTGGCTGCTTCACTGGCTTCACAGGGCCCTGGTACCGGAGCCGCCTGCCCCAGGTTCCATGGCCGCGATCGCGGTATCCCTCACCCTGCTGGCCTACACAGCAGGGTTTAACAGCCTGACCACTCCGGCAAACAATGTTGTTGCGAGTACCCTCGCCCAAATTCCCGGCGCTATCGTCACCCCCCTTGGCACATCGCTCACTGACGAAGTCATCGAGGAAGACGAAATAATCAGCCAACAGGTGAACTTCTTCCACCAGAAGATCACCAGCCGGCCGGTGGAGTCGCCACCCAATGTTCTACTGATCTTGATTGAGGGCCTTTCCGGTGGTTATTTTCCGGATATCCGCCAGCACCATGACCTCGATCCTGCCGTAAGTCTTGATGACCTGGAAGCCACCCTGAAGGCCCGGGGCTTCCGCCTCTACAGGAATACGGTCAGCATGGAGCGCCAAACAGACAGAGGCACTTTCACCATCATCTGCGGCCAGTATCCCGATTTCCGAAGGGAATCCAGAAAACTCCTCGACGTCGCAAGCAATGGCAAGACCGCGGGCTGCCTGCCGGGCAAGCTCCGCGACCACGGATATCACACGGCTTACTGGCAGGCCGCGCCAATCCAGTACATGGGCAAGGACAAATTCATGCCCAACGCAGGCTTCATGGAGGTTACCGGCGCTGAAGCCTTTGATAAACGACAGGATTTTTCCGGGTGGGGGCCCGCAGACCCGGTCTTCTTCCCCCAGATCACGGTCCGGTTAAGAAACCTTCACCGCTTACACACCCCCTGGTTTGTGACACTGTTGAACGTTGGAACTCACCATCCCTTCGATACCGGAGAGAAACCACTGCCTGCGCAGAATAATGAGATAACGTTGGATCCCCAGAAGGCACGACGAAAAGCCATGGAAACCATGGCCGAATCGCTGACCCGGTTTCTTGATGAACTTGACGCGGACGGGGTACTTGATAACACCCTGATCATACTGACCTCCGATGAATCCGGAGGCTTCGTCCGTGAAGACCACGAAAACCTGCCCTTGAACAATAATCTCGGCGCCCTTGCGATCAGACCGCCCGAGAACGATTCCCTTGAGCGCTATGCCGACCAGGATGCCCTGGTGGCGCAACTGGACATTCCCCTGACCATCCTGGACGCCGCCGGCCTGGGCAGCCAGGCCGGCCAGATGGTCGGTCGGAGCCTGCAGGCCAGAACCGACCCCGACCGGAGGGGCCTGCTCCTGGCGGACACCTATACCGGTCTGAAGTATTTTCTGAATGAATCCGGTTCTCTGCTTTCCTGCACGGAGTTAATGACCCGTTGCACAAGCTGGTCATTCGAGCCAAAGCGGTTGTTCGGCTCGCTGAAAGAACAGAATGATGATCCTTTTCTGACACTCCAGGAAAGGCTGGCCCTGTTCGAGAGCGCCACTCGCCAGCTTCCTTCGGAATAGCCCGAAGGTGCCCAGCCACCGGAAACAGGACGGCCACATCTGACCCCGAAAAGGAGAACGATGAAGTCTCTGCTTACCATGACACTGGAAACCCTGCATCGCCATCGGCGAAGCATGCTCAGCTTCTATCTGTTTTTTTCCGGGTTGGCCGTCGTCGTCGTTTTGCCCGCCATTTCAGTGGCTCTCTCACTGATCGAACCACTCACCGGCGACGCCGCCATTACCACCGGCGGCATCCTGACGTTCATCCTCTCAGCCGGGGGGTTGGCGTGGGTCCTGGTCACCGTCACCTTATCTGTGCTCTTGCTCCTGCTTCAGCAAGCAGGGATGACCCTGATTGCGTCAACTGCGCCAGGAAAGGATTACCGACGGGCGATTTCAGCCATCTGGAGCTGTGTTCGTAACCTCGGCGGCCTCTGCCAGCTGGCCGTTATCAAGGTCCTTGGCCATCTGCTTATTGCAACACCGTTTCTTGCCGCAGTGGCTCTGGCATGGCAGGTTCTGCTGTCGGATTACGACAGCCACTATCTTCTTTCCACCATGCCGGCTGATCTCTGGCTGTTTATGGCAGTCGCAGTACCAGCCATGGTGGGCGTTCTGTTTTGCAACGGGCGGCTATATCTGCACTGGGCACTGGCGGTACCACTGCTGGTCGTGGAAAAGTTACCGGCATCAAGAGCGTTGTCTGAGAGTCGAGCATTGATTCGCGGGCATCGGAGGCAGTTGATCGGCATTCTAGTACCAGGGCTGCTGGTCGTGGTCCTGACGCCCGTAGCCATCACATTTTTCTTCGATTTGATCGGGGAACTGCTGTTTTCTCTCCTGCCCCCCAGAAAAGACATCCTTTTACCCGTGGTTCTGCTGTTTGTCGCCAGCTATCTGCTACTCGGCCTGGCCGTTACCATTTTCACGATGGCGGCATACAGCACCTTGGTCTACAGCGTATTCCAGAGAGTATCCAACCATTCTGATCACCCGCAGCCTGACGATCAGCCCCCGTCATTAATGACCGGGTCGAGGATCTCCATAGCCGAAGTGACCTTTGTATGTCTTGCCATATTCCAGGCGGCTGCGCTGATCCACAATATCGAACTTGAAGACACGGTCAGCATCACGGCGCACCGGGGCAGCGCCTTCAAATCGCCTGAAAACACCCTCGCGGCAGTAGACCAGGCCATTGATGACGGTGCCGATTTCATTGAAATTGACGTTCAACTAACCCGTGACCATGTACCAGTGCTCTGGCATGACACCGATATGCAGCGAATTTTCGGCCGTACGGAGCGGATCAGCGACGTCTACTACCCGGATATCGCCACGCTGGATGCCGGGAGCTGGTTTGGCGAGGATTTCTCGGACCAACGCATTGCGACTCTTGAGGAGGTGATTGCTCTGGTGGCTGACCGGGCGAACCTGTTTGTTGATCTGAAACCCGACAGGAACTCTCCGGAGCTTGTCACCGAAGTGATCAATGTTCTACGGGAGCAAAATGCCCTCGACGGCACAATTGTCGCTGCCGCGGATTGGGCCACCCTCAGTCGAGTCCGGGAACAGAGCCCGGAAGTGCAAACTGCGCTTCTGGCCCAGTTTATTATTGGCCCGGTCTGGCGTGAGCAGCAGGACATACTCGGCCTCCGATTCAACCGGGTTACGTCCGCCGCGGTTGCGCGCGCTCACCAGAATGGCCGGGAATTACATGTCTGGACGGTAAACCAGCCAGAAGACATGGAGCGATTCATCGACATGGGGGTGGACAATATCATCACCGACCGCCCCGATGTGCTCAGGGACATCCTGAACCGGCGCTCCAGGATGTCCGATGGCGAACTTCTGGCATGGAAAGTCCGTAACTGGCTGCGCTGATGGGAGAAGAAGCGAACACCGGTTCTCCCACGCAGCTTGCCCTGGAACGCAAGCGCTCCCCTAGTGTTGCAGTATCTGCTGAAGGAATTTCTGGGTTCGCGGCTCTCTCGGGTTCGAGAAAAACTCGTGCGGCGGTGCCTGTTCCACGATTTCTCCCCCATCCATAAAAATCACACGATCCGCCACCGTCTTGGCGAAACCCATTTCATGGGTGACACATAGCATGGTCATACCGCTGCCCGCCAACTCGATCATCACGTCCAGCACCTCCTTGATCATCTCCGGATCGAGTGCCGAGGTTGGCTCGTCAAACAGCATGATCTTTGGCTTCATGCACAAGGCCCTGGCGATCGCAACACGCTGTTGCTGCCCGCCTGACAACTGACCCGGGTACTTATTGGCCTGGTCCGGGATTCTCACCCGCTCCAGATACTCCATCGCCGTGGCCTCCGCCTCCTTCCGGGGCAGTTTCCGGACCCAGATCGGCGACAGGCAACAGTTCTCGAGAACGGTCAGATGCGGAAACAGGTTGAAGTGCTGGAACACCATGCCCACTTCCCGTCGAACCGTGTCAATATGGCGAACATCGTCGGTCAGCTCCACCTCATCAACAATGATCTTGCCTTGCTGATGCTCCTCCAGGCGGTTGATGCAACGGATGAAGGTGGATTTTCCCGAACCGGACGGCCCACAGATCACAATTCTCTCACCTTGATCAACGGCCAGGTTGAGATCCTTGAGGACATGAAAATCCCCATACCACTTATGCATTGCCTCAACCCGTATAATGCCGGGCTTTTTATCCGGCTGGGCTTGCGGTGGGATCTGCATTTCAGAAGTTTGAGTTTGGTCTGTCATAGAGTTACCCATCAGGTCTTGTGACCGGTGTCGAGTTTTCGTTCAAGGTTTTGGCTGTATCTGGAAATACCAAAGCAGAATACCCAGAAACAGAACGCCACAAACACATAGCCCTCTATGGCCACATTCTGCCAGGCCGGATCGGTCACCGTTGACTGAACCGTCCCGAGCACATCGAACAGGCCGATAATCAGCACCAGCGTGGTGTCCTTGAACAGGGAAATGAAGGTGTTCACGATACCCGGAATCACCATCTTCAGAGCCTGCGGGAGGATGACCAGCCCCATCTTCCGCCAGTACCCCAACCCAAGAGCATCAGCAGCTTCATATTGGCCTCGAGGAATCGCCTGCAGGCCACCGCGAATCACTTCCGCCATGTAAGCGGACTGCCAGAGTGTGATGCCGATCAACGCCCGTGCCAGCTTCTCGAAATTCACACCATCCGGAAGAAACAGCGGTAGCATCACCGAGGCCATGAACAGCACGGTGATCAATGGCACCGCCCGCCAGACTTCGATAAAGATTACACAGATCCCACGGATGATGGGCATCTCCGAACGCCGACCCAGTGCCAGCAGTATGCCGATCGGCAAGGAAGCAATGATGCCGATGTAGGCCAGGATCAGGGTCAGCATCAGGCCTCCCCATTTCGAACTTTGCACGGCCTCAAGCCCGAACGAACCACCCGGAATCAGGAAATACCCCACCACAGGCAACCCGAAGATGCCGAAGATGCCCAGCCATTTCCGGCCCGGGAACCGCTCGATAAACTGCGGCACAAAGGCAACGGCCAACAGCAGGAACATGATGTCGACCCGCCATTGCAGCTCATCGGGATAGAAGCCGTAGATGAAAAAGTTCAGACGCTGGCTGATGAACAACCAACAAGCGCCTGCCCCCGTGCAGTCACTTGGATCGCTGCCGAGAAAGTTGGCATCGAGGAAGAACCAGTTCAGTAATGGCCCGACACTGGTGACGATCAGGTAGGCTACCCCCACTGTCAGCAAGGTGTTGAACCAGTTGGAAAACAGGTTTTCCCGCATCCATTTGACCGGCCTGAGCGCTTTTTTGGGTGCTTTCATGGTTGACTCGGTCATCATCGCTCCTTAATGGCCACAGCCCGGTTGTAGATGTTCATGAACAGCGAGATCAACAGACTGATGGTGAGATACACCGCCATGGTTATGGCAACAACCTCAACGGCCTGTCCCGTCTGGTTCAGGGTGGTACCCATGAAGACGGCGACCAGATCCGGATAACCGATCGCCGTTGCAAGCGATGAGTTCTTGACCAGATTCAGGTACTGACTGGTCAGCGGTGGGATAATGACCCGCATGGCCTGGGGAATAACCACCAACCTGAGGGTAAGGCCATGCGGAAGCCCCAGTGCCTGAGAAGCCTCGGTCTGCCCCTTGCTTACCGAGAGAATACCGGAGCGCACGATCTCGGCGATAAAACTGGCCGTGTACAGCGACAATGCAATCCACAAAGCCGCCAACTCGGGGATGATGGTAATTCCCCCGCCAAAGTTGAAGCCCCTGAGAGCCGGAACATCCCATTCCAGGGGGCGACCGGCGATCACATAAGAAACCACCGGAACCAGCACCAGAATGGCAACACCCACCTTGAATGTGGGGAAGATCTGGCCCGTCGCCAGTTGCCGTCGTTTGGCCCACGTCCGGATGGCAACCACGGCAGCGATGGCGAGCAGGATGCCTCCCCACACGAGGCCAAAGCCATCCTGTGTGAGCGGTTCGGGCAGATAGAGGCCTCTATTATTGAGGAACATGGCCCCACCGACATCCACGCTCTGGCGTGGGGCCGGAAGATTGCTCAATACGGCGAAATACCAGAAGAAAATCTGCAGAAGCAGCGGTATATTGCGAATAACTTCGATGTAGACCAGCGCCATCTTGGCAACCAGCCAGTTACTGGAAAGCCTCGCAATACCAATGATGAACCCGAGAATGGTGGCGGTGACGACACCCATCGCGGAAACAAGAAGGGTATTTGTCAGACCGACCCAGAACGTTCGGCCATAGGACATGGTTGAATCATAGGGCACCAGACTCATGATGATGCCAAAGCCGGCTGACTCATTGAGAAAGCCGAAACCGGTGCTGATGCCACGGCTTTCCATATTGGAAAGTGTGTTATCAACGAGGACCCAGCCACCCCAAAACACAAGGGATATGGCTATCGCCTGAAAGAAGAGAGCACGGACCCTGGGGTCATACCAGGGCTTTGGCCCTGCAGGTCGGGTATCAACTGTCTGTTTTTTCATGAAATGTCCTGAAGCGCTTCCCTGTGGTGTACTGCATCAGAGATTACGGCAGAGCCTCCGCCGGGGAGACTCTGCCATATGCCTTCAGGTCTTAACGAACCGGCGGCGCATAGAGGATGCCGCCTTCGGTCCACAGCGCGTTCAGACCGCGGTCCAGACCCAGCGGGGTATCCGGCCCTACGTTGCGATCGTACATTTCACCGTAGTTTCCGACCAGTTTCACCACTTTGTGACCGAAGTCATCGGGCAATCCAAGCTTGGCACCCATATCGCCGTCTGTTCCGAGCAGACGCTGAACATTGGGGTTGTCGGATTTCAGCATGTCGTCTGCGTTAGCACTGGTGATACCCAGTTCCTCTGCGTTGATCTGAACAGAGAGCACCCACTTGACGATGTTGAACCACTGGTCATCGCCCTGACGCACAACCGGGCCAAGAGGCTCTTTGGAAATCGTATTCGGCAGAATCTTGGCGGAGCTCGGGTCAGACAGCTTTGAACGCAGTGCCGCCAGCTGTGAACGGTCTGAGGTCAGTACGTCGCAGCGACCAGCCGAGAAGCCCTGAACGGTCTGTTCTGAGGTATCGAAAACGATCGGCTTGAACTCCATGCCCTCGGCACGGAAGTAGTCGGACAGGTTCAGTTCGGTGGTGGTGCCCGCCTGGATACAGATGGTGGCCCCGTCAAGCTGGGTGGCATCGTCTACCCCGATGTCCTTGTTGATCAGGAAGCCCTGTCCATCGTAGTAGTTTGTGCCCGCAAAGTTCAGGCCCAGAGAGGCATCCCGGGTCAAGGTCCAGGTCGTGTTCCGCGAGAGCATATCGATCTCACCGGACTGCAGCGCTGTGAAACGCTCCTTGGCAGTCAGCGGAGTGAATTCAACCGCGCCAGCGTCACCAAAGATGGCGGCGGCAACCGCACGACAGGTATCCACATCGATACCGGTCCAGTTACCTTTATCATCAGGCTGTGAGAAGCCAGGCAAACCCGTGGTTACCCCACACTGAAGGTGGCCTTTTTCCTTGACGTTCTCCAGAGTGGTTGCAGCCATGGTGTTGGTGGCTGCAAAAGAGCCCACCGCCAAAGCGATCCCCAGGGCAATCGATTTCGTCTTTCTCATTGTCTTTTCTCCGAACATCAGTTGGTTTTTTTGCGACGAGTGTCCACAGCAATTTGCGAGCCACACACCGTAAACCAATGATTTATCTTGTTTTTATCCACCACCCCAGCATTACAGAAAGATCTGGCACGAGGTGGCGCTGCTTCATGCACTGATACAGTGCCATCACTGCAGCCCGGCGCGCCGAAAAGAGGCAACGTTTGGGCTGTGCTCCTTAAAAGTAGAACAAGGTTCGGGAAATGAACTAGTTTTTATGCGGAATTAATCAGAAATCCGGAAGTCAGCAGGCTCCTTGTAGGTCTCAAGGCGCTTCAACCAGCCCGGCAGCCAACGTTCCCGTTCAATCGGGTCGGCGGCATTCTCCGCCCTGTTTGTCAGCACCATTACAGCCGCCTTCCGGAATTGCTCAAGGCTTGCATCCTCCGGATCACCAGACATGGCCATCAACACCTGCAACAGGCCCCAGCCTTCCCCCTTGTAGCGTTCCGTTTGCGCAAGCCCTTCTCCTTTGAAATTGACGTAATCAATGATGGCGTAGACACCACCGGGGGTCTGACTGAGCGCCTTTAGGCGCTCCGCGATATCATCCTGTTTTTGATCCGGCGCCGCTTCAATAACATCCGCCAATGATTGCCTGGCTCGACGAAAGATGAACTCTGCCTGCATACCCTGGGTCCCCGCCAGAAACTCCCTGAGCTCTGCCATTTCCGGCGAATCAAGCACCGCCATAAAGGACTCCCTGTTGTCCCAGGGGGCGTCAAATGGCTCGATCGCTCTCAACCACTCGGGGATGCTCACCTGGCGCTGGCGCATGTATTCGATCAGAGCGGGAAAACTCTCAACGAAGCGTCCGTCCACGCCCTCTGGATACCAGATAAAGTGACCAATCCCCAGAGACGGGAAAGCTTCGCCCTCATTCCAGTGAACCAGGCAGTCAAAACGACCAGCGCACTCGTTGTGGAAAATCTGCTGACCGACCCAGTCCAGCTGAGCAGGGCTTAGTGCCAGGGAAATATCGCCAGCGGGTGAGTCGGACTTCTCTTTTACCTCACTTCCGGAGCTGCTGGCCGGTTGAGTTTCATCAGAATCACAGCCGGCCACCATGAGAACACTGACCAGACAGAACACTGCAAGCGGTTTACCAAACATGAGCGCCTCCGGGAAAGTCAGAAATGTTCTGGCTACTCTACAACATGTTCGGCAAGCCGTGCTTTGATGTCCTCGGGAATCGGCAGGGCTTTCTCGTTTTCATAATCGAAATGGATCAATACGGCGACACCACGGGCAATCTGCTTATCGCCCTGCCAGGCTTCCTGGATGACATGGAAAGAAGAATTACCGATCTTGCCAATGCCCGTTTTGATTCTGACTGGAATGTGCCAGTAGCTCTGGGCCATCAGATCAATTTCCAGCCGGGCGATAATCAGCGGCCAGGTGTCCACTTCCAACGTAGGATGAAAAATCCGGAAAATCGGCGTTCGGGCCTGTTCAAACCAGACCGGCAAAGTGGTGTTGCTGATATGCCCGAGGGCATCGGTATCGCTGAAACGTGGTTCCAGTTCCAGATGAAACATAGCGGCTTCCCTTTGTTGAAAACCGCCTACTATACACCGGCCGAACGCAAAGCCCCCAGGCCTGCGACTAAGGGAGGATCCGGAGCACCCGCCCATCCGCGCTGTCGGTGAGCAGATACACGGCGCCATCCGGCCCGGTGTCCACGTCACGAATGCGTTCACCAAGCCCTTCAAACATCGTCTCGGCGTCGATTGCCTGGCGGCCGTCAAGCGTCACCCGGTGCACGCTTTTGTCGGCCAGTGCGCCAACAAGCAAGTTGCCCTGCCAGCCCGGGAACAAATGACCCCGGTACCGGGTCATTCCTGAGGGGGCGATCGAAGGCGTCCAGTGGAGTACAGGCTGCTCCATCCCCTCTTTCTCGACAAAAGGCGTAACCATGGCGCCGGTGTAGTCGACGCCATGGGTGATGACTGGCCAGCCATAATTCTTGCCAGGCTCGATGATATTGATCTCATCGCCACCGCGCGGGCCATGCTCATGGGCAATCAGAACACCCTCGACGGAATCGTAAAACAGGCCCTGAACATTCCGGTGCCCATAGCTGTATATCTCCGGCAACACCCCCTCCCGACCAACATAGGGGTTATCGGCCGGGGCAGTGCCATCAGGATTCAGACGAACGATCTTGCCAAGATGACTGGACAAGTCCTGCGCCTGCTCACGGTAGTCGAACCCGTCTCCCAGGGTCACGATCAACGTACCATCCGGGAGCCAGGCCATTCGCCCGCCGTAATGGGCACTGCCTCGCTTCGCAGGTTCGGCCCGGAATATCTCGACTACGTCAACCAATGCCATGCCCTGCAGCTTGCCCCGGGCGACGCAAAGATGATTGGCAGAGGCGGAACCGCAGGCGTAGGCAAGAAAAACCTGCTGGCTGGTCTCGAAGTCTGGCGACAACAGGACATCAAAAAGGCCTGCCTGGGCGTCGTTGAAAACCGGTGGTACCCCGGTGATGGCTTCCCCGGCTAACTGTCCGTCCCCGGAGATGTGCCGCAACCGCCCTGCCCGCTCGGTTACCAGGGCACCACCGTCGGGAAGAAATGCCAGAGACCATGGATGCTCGAGCCCCGAGGCAAGGGTCTCGACGGTGTAGTCGCTGGAGGGTTGAGCCTGAACCGGACCCGGCAGCCATCCAAGGCCAACTGCCAGGCAACAGGCCAACACGGCTGTTGAGGCGGAGCCACTACCACCTGCCCGGGGTTTGGCCGCCATGCGGGCGAACACTGCACCAGCAAACGCCGCCGTCAATAACATTGCGAGCAACCCCCCCGTGGAGCGGGTCGCCGCAATCAGCGTCGGCATTGGTGCAAGAGCATTCACCACCGTTAGCGCAAGCCAAAGGCCGGCCCCACCGGCGAGGGCGAACAGCGGGGCTCGCCATCCAAGACCCACGAAACGCGACACCACCGCAGCAATGCTCTGCGACGCGAGAAAACTCACACCAAAAAGGATTCCGTAAAGGGGGGCGAAGGAGCCCAGATCATGAATCGTTGCGGACAGGCGAGCGTCAGGTCCGACCGCTACACCCATATCCTGAAGGGCCAACAGGTTGAACTGAGTCTGAACCACAGATCCAGAAACCACGCCGATTACCAGCGCAACCACAAACCCCGAAACGCTTTTCAGATTTCCCTGCCTACCTGCCATTGATGCCGCCCTCAAAACTGATGTCTGTTTATACGAGCCATTCTGTCAGATACAAGCACAAAAAAACCGGAGCATCACACTCCGGTTTTTCTTAAGCCGTTACAGCCGGGGATTACTGCTCCACAAAGGCCCGCTCAATCACGTAATGGCCCATGTCACCGCCACGGGCTTCCTTGAAGCCCATGTTGTTCAAAATGGCGCAGGTGTCCTTGAGCATGCTGGGACTCCCGCAGATCATGAACCGGTCGTGCTCAGGATCGAAATCCGGCAGACCGAGATCCCGGGTAATCTTCCCGGTTTCCATGGCATCTGTCAGCCGCCCCTTGTTGCGGAACTCTTCCCGGGTCACCGTGGGGTAGTAGACCAGCTTGCCCTTCACCATCTCTCCGAAATATTCGTTCTCCGGCAGTTCCTCTATCTCCTTCTGGTAGGCCAGCTCCGACACGTAGCGAACGCCGTGAGTCAGGATTACCTTGTCGAACGCCTCATAAACCTCGGGGTCCTTGATGATGCTCATAAACGGAGCCAATCCGGTACCGGTGCTGATCAGCCACAGGTTCTTGCCAGGCAGAAGGTTGTCCAGAATCAGGGTACCCGTCGGTTTGCGGCTCACCAGAATCTCGTCACCGACCTGGATCTTCTGCAGGCGGGATGTCAGTGGACCGTCCTGGACCTTGATCGAGAAAAACTCAAGCTCTTCCTCGTAGTTAGCACTGGCAATACTGTAGGCACGCATCAATGGTTTGCCATCGGTTTCCAGACCGATCATGACAAAATGACCGTTCTTGAAACGAAACCCCGGATCCCGGCTTGTAGTAAAGCTGAACAGGGTGTCGTTCCAGTGATGGACGCTGGTAACTTTCTCTTTGATCAGGTTGCTCATGAAAACCTCTTGCCTGTTCGTTACGCTTTTTACGGCGAATGTCTTAACTTTGGATTGCGCTCAGTGTAACCCGCCACTAACCTATCGGGAAAATGGGATATTCTCATAACCTTATTCGAGCGAGCCGATTAAGAGCCAAACGTTATGAAATACAGTTTCCGACAACTGGAGGTTTTCCTCGCAGCGGCGCATTTTCAGAACATTACCCGGGCAGCGGAATCGCTCGCCATGTCGCAATCCGCTGCCAGCAGTGCCCTCAAGGAGCTGGAAAACCAGTTCGATATCCAGCTGTTCGACCGCGTTGGCAAACGGCTCCAGCTTAACGAACTCGGACGACTGTACCGGCCGAAGGTGGAAGCCGTCCTCGCCCAGGCCAATGAGCTGGAGCAGGCCTTCAGCGAACACACTGAAGTGGGTGCTCTGAAGGTGGGTGCCACATTGACTATCGGGAACTATCTGGCCGTGGGGGTCATGGCCCAATACATGAATACCCCTACCCACCCCCGTGTTTCCCTGGAGGTGGCCAACACAAGCACCATCGCCAGACGGGTCAAAGATTTCGAACTCGATATAGGGCTGATTGAGGGGGAACTGCAATCACCTGAACTGGACGTCCTGCCCTGGCGCGGCGATGAGCTGGTGGTGTTCTGCTCACCCAGCCATCCCCTGGCACGCAAAACTTCACTCTCCGATGAGGATCTGCGCAACGCCACCTGGATCATGCGGGAACCTGGCTCGGGAACCCGGCAAAGCTTCGAGCGAGGTATGCACGGCCTGCTGCCGGATCTGAACGTGTTGCTGGAACTGGAGCACACGGAGGCCATCAAGCGGGCGGTAGAAGCAGACCTGGGCATAGGCTGCCTGTCTGAAGTCGTGTTAGCCGATGCCTTCAAACGCGGCAGTCTGGTGCCACTGACTGTCCCTGACCATCGCCGGTTTGACCGACAGTTCTACTTTATCCTCCACAAACAGAAATACCGCAGCGCAGGCATCGACGCCTGGATAGAGCTTTGCCGGCAGCTACGCTGATACCGGCCCACTGTGGAACCGGAACTCCGTGTCCGGGTCCTCGATCAACGCTTTTTCAATCGCCAGGAACTCCGAAACGCGCGCTTCTATCGAACCACCCGCGGCCTGCTCAGCCAGCGACAGATAGTCCTGATAGTGCCGGGCCTCGGATTTCAGCAGACTGGTGTAGAAATCCGCCAGCTTGTCGTCCAGAAACGGCGCCAGCGCGGCAAACCGTTCACAGGAGCGCGCCTCGATAATGGCACCCACAATCAGCACATCAACAAGGCGGCCGGGATCTTCCGAGCGGACTTGCTGTCTCAAACCGGCAGCGTAGCGAGCCGGTGTCAGGTGGCAATAGTCCACGCCCCGCTTGTTCATGATGGCAAGCACCTGCTCAAAGTGCCGGAGCTCTTCCCTGGCCAGCCGTGACATCTTGTTCAACAGATCCGTGTTGTCAACGTATCGGTACATCAGGCTGAGCGCGGTGGAGGCGGCTTTTTTCTCGCAATGGGCGTGATCGATCAGCATCAGATCCTGGTTCGCCAGGGCATTATCGATCCATTGTTGCGGAGTCCGGCATGGCAGGAAATTGTGAATCTCTTGCAGGGCGTCGTTCATGGCTCTGTATATTGGTTGATTTGCGGCCGGCGAGTATAGCGCACTTAACAGATTCCTCCGACCTCTGTCCAACTTAACTTTATAAGGGGTTTCCTATAGAATGCAGCGCCAGATTAAGGAGTCTCTGAATAAACCCTGAAACCCCATCGGTGATTTGAGGCATTATTCAGAGGCTCCTGCGGCCTTTCCGCCAAAAACCTCCCGCCAAGGCATGATGCCAATGGCGCGGGACATTCCAACTGATGAGGGTCCATATCGTGTTAGAAGCTTACCGTGAACACGTTGCTGAACGTGAAGCCCTGGGTATTCCTCCCAAGCCCCTGAACGCCGAGCAGACCGCTGCTCTGGTCGATCTTCTGAAGAACCCGCCGGCTGGTGAGGAAGATACCCTGGTGTATCTTCTGGAAAACCGCATTCCGCCAGGCGTCGATGAAGCCGCCTATGTGAAGGCTGCCTTTCTGACCGCCATTGTTAAAGGCGAAGCGTCCTCGCCGCTGCTGGACAAACAGAAAGCGGTGCAGCTGCTGGGCATGATGCAGGGTGGCTACAACATTGCGACCCTGGTCGACCTTCTGGATGACTCCGAACTGGCCGAACTGGCCGGCGAGCAGCTCAAGCGCACCCTGCTCATGTTCGATGCCTTCAACGATGTGAAGGAAAAAATGGACGCAGGAAACCCCGTGGCCAAGGCGGTCATCGAATCCTGGGCCAACGGCGAGTGGTTCACCAACAAGAAGAAGGTTCCTGAGAGCACCAAGATGGTGGTGTTCAAGGTCACCGGCGAAACCAACACCGACGATCTGTCCCCGGCTCCCGATGCCTGGTCCCGCCCGGACATTCCGCTGCACGCCCGCGCTGCCTATAAAATGGAGCGCGACGGTCTGAAGCCGGAAGAACCCGGCGTAACCGGCCCGATGAGCCAGATCGACGAAATCAAGTCCAAGGGCCTGCCCGTTGCCTTCGTCGGTGACGTCGTAGGTACCGGTTCTTCCCGTAAGTCTGCCACCAACTCTGTTCTGTGGTTCTTCGGTGAGGACATCCCGGGCGTTCCGAACAAGCGTGCCGGTGGTGTCTGTATCGGTAACAAGGTTGCCCCGATCTTCTTTAACACCATGGAAGACGCCGGTGCTCTGGTTTTCGAAGCACCCGTCGACAACATGAACATGGGCGACGTGATCGAAATCCGCCCGTACGAAGGCAAGATCCTGAACGAAGCCGGAGAAACCATTTCCGAGTTCAAGTTCAAGTCAGATGTGATCCTGGACGAAGTTCAGGCCGGCGGTCGTATCCCGCTGATCATCGGCCGTGGCCTGACCGCAAAGGCACGTACCGCTCTGGGCATGGGCCCGACTGACCTGTTCCGTCTGCCGAAAGATCCGGAAGCGGGCACCAAGGGCTTCACCCTGGCCCAGAAGATGGTGGGCAAGGCCTGTGGCCTGGAAGAAGGCAAAGGCGTTCGTCCAAACACCTACTGCGAACCGCACATGACCACCGTCGGCTCCCAGGACACCACTGGCCCGATGACCCGGGACGAACTGAAAGACCTGGCGTGTCTGGGTTTCCAGGCAGACCTGGTCATGCAGTCCTTCTGTCACACCGCCGCTTATCCGAAGCCGGTAGACGTCGAAATGCAGCACACCATGCCGGACTTCATCCAGACCCGTGGTGGTGTCGCCCTGCGTCCGGGTGACGGCATCATCCACTCCTGGCTGAACCGCATGCTGCTGCCAGACACCGTGGGCACCGGTGGTGACTCTCACACCCGTTTCCCGATGGGCATCTCCTTCCCGGCCGGTTCCGGTCTGGTGGCGTTTGCTGCCGCTACCGGCGTTATGCCGCTGGACATGCCGGAATCCGTTCTGGTTCGCTTCAAGGGCGAAATGCAGCCGGGCATCACCCTCCGTGACCTGGTACACGCCATCCCGCTGTACGGCATCAAACAGGGCCTGCTGACCGTTGAAAAGAAAGGCAAGATCAACGAGTTCTCCGGTCGCATCCTGGAAATCGAAGGCCTCGAGCACCTGACCGTTGAGCAGGCGTTCGAACTCTCCGACGCCTCTGCCGAACGCTCCGCCGCTGGTTGCACCATCAACCTGTCCGAAGAGTCCGTGGCCGAGTACCTGCGCTCCAACATCACCATGCTGCGCTGGATGATTGCCGAAGGTTACGGCGATCCTCGCACCCTGGAGCGTCGTGCCCAGCAGATGGAAGAGTGGCTGGCCGATCCTAAGCTGATGCGTGCTGACAAAGACGCCGAGTATGCTCACGTGGTCGAAATCGACCTGGCCGATATCAAAGAGCCGATCGTGTGCTGCCCGAACGACCCGGACGATGCCAAGTTCCTGTCCGAAGTGGCTGGCGACAAAGTCGACGAAGTATTCATCGGCTCCTGCATGACCAACATCGGTCACTTCCGCGCAGCCGGCAAGCTGCTGGAGATGAACAAGGAACCGCTGAAGACCCGCCTGTGGATGTCTCCGCCCACCAAGATGGATCAGGCCCAGCTGATGGAAGAGGGCTACTTCAACACCTATGGCACCGCCGGTGTTCGTACCGAGATGCCAGGCTGCTCCCTGTGCATGGGCAACCAGGCGCGGGTTGCTGCGAAGTCTACCGTTCTGTCCACGTCTACCCGTAACTTCCCGAACCGCCTGGGCGATGGTGCCAACGTGTACCTGACCTCTGCGGAACTGGCAGCTGTGGGCGCAGTACTGGGCAAACTCCCGACTCCGGCGGAGTACATGGAGTACGCCAAAGACCTCAACAGCATGTCGAAAGAGATCTACAAGTATCTCAACTTCGACCAGATGGAGAACTACACCAAGAAGGCCTCTGAGGCGAACGTTGCCTGAGCAGTAACTTCTGAGGTTTAGCTCCAAAAACGCCAGCCCTCGGGCTGGCGTTTTTTTGTGGCCGGATACCCTTGTACCTTGTTGACCACCACCTACACGAATTGGCATAAAAAAACTCCCTGCCGAAACAGGGAGCCTTTTTGGGTCCGGTGAGAACCCGGGCAAATGCCCGGGCTTGTTTCCCAGACTGCCTTGCGGCTGTTTTGCTTTACCGCTCGATATGCTGATACTCGCCGGCATCGGCCGTGACACTGCTCACTACCAGTATCGCAATCATGGAGGCAATGAAGCCTGGAATGATCTCATAGACACCGGGACCACCCATGAACTCGCCGTTCCAACCCAGTGAGATCCAGATCATAACGGTGGCTGCGCCAACAACCATACCCGCGATGGCTCCAGCGCCATTGGTACGCGACCACATAAGCGAGAGGATAATCAGCGGACCAAATGCGGCACCAAAGCCGGCCCAGGCGTTTGCGACCAGCGCCAGAACCTGAGAATCGGGATCGGAGGCGATAACCGCTGCCACCAGACCGACAATAACAACACACACACGGCCGACATTTACGCATTCCTTGTCAGTTGCTTCCTTACGCAGGAACAGACGATAGAAATCCTCTGTCAGCGAAGAGGAAGACACCAGCAACTGACTGGAGATGGTACTCATCACCGCCGCCAGCAGGGCTGCATACAGGAAGCCGGTGATCAGCGGATGGAACAGCATGTCTGACAGGATAATGAAGATGGTTTCCGGATCCTGTACGTCCATGCCATTACGGATGGCGTAGGCACGGCCGAATACGCCCAGAGAAATCGCGCCAATCAGGGAAATCAGCATCCAGCTCATACCGATATTTCTGGCAATGGGCACATCCTTAAGAGTGCGGATTGCCATGAAGCGCACGATGATATGGGGCTGACCAAAATAACCCAGCCCCCAGGTAACGGCAGACAACCAACCAATGAAGGTTAGCCCCTCCGTCCAGGAAAGTAGCGTGGGATCAACCTCATTCAGGGTTTGAGAGGCCTGGGCGAAACCTCCGCCACCTTCACCAAACAGCACAACCGCGGGCATGATCACCAGAGCCAGCATCATGATGCAGCCCTGCACAAAGTCCGTCATACTCACGGCCAGGAACCCACCCACAACGGTGTAAGCCAGAACCACACCCAGCGTAATGACAATGCCGGCTGCGTAATCACTCATGCCACCGATGTTGAAAATTCCGGAGAATGCGCTCTCAAACAGCTTTCCGCCGGCCACCAGGCCCGAGGCTGTATAGACCGCGAAGAAAATGACAATAACGATCGCCGAGACGGTGCGCAGCGACAGGGCCTGTGTCGGGAATCGATTTGCCAGGAAAGACGGGATGGTGATTGCATTGCCATAGTGAACGGTTTGTTCACGGAGACGGGGCGCAACCAGCGTCCAGTTAAAGAATGCCCCCACGAGCAGGCCAATACCAATCCAGGCAGATCCCAGACCCGAGGCAAACAGCGCGCCCGGCAGACCCAGAAGCAGCCAGCCACTCATATCAGAAGCACCTGCCGAAAGCGCAGCCACCTTCGGACTGAGGGCTCGGCCACCCAACATATAGTCCTCGGATGAAGACGTCGCTCTGCGCATGGCATAAACGCCGATGGCAATCATGAGCGCAAAGTAAGCAAATAGACTGATCCAAACACCAATAGCCATAGGGGCTCCTCCGGTTTAATGAGTCGGAATAGATCCGCTCGCAAAGCACATGGCTGACCTCATGCCAACTCGCTGCACTGTTCTTCTTTTGTTCCTGAATCTGAGCGCGCAATTAACGCTTGCGACTCACGCCCCGCACACATGCGTGAGGCCGGGCTCCAGTCGCTATAACTTAGTATTAGTACGGACTCCAGGCTTACGAAATCCTACGATTCTTTTGCACAATCCTACGGGACTATGAAACCGGCGAGCCGAATCAGGCCACCCGCTCACCAACCTGTAGTCTCGATGGCGTAGTCCCTTTGTATTTCCGCAATGCATTTGTCAGAGCGCTTTGAGACGAGAAACCGGTTCGATAACTGATTTCGGACACCGTGAGGGTCGTTGTTGCGAGGAGATTGGCAGCTTGATCAAGGCGTGTCTGTAACAGGAACTGGTGGGGCGTAATGCCTGCGGCCTCCCTGAACACCTCGTGGAAACGGCTGACACTCAGGCAAGCCTCTCCTGCCATATCTTCAACGGTGATTTTCTTGTGGAGATTTCTGAGGATAAAGTGTCGGACTGCATCCGGGCTGATGGAGTTCCGGTTTGAAGTGAAGGGCTGGCCATCCGTTATCCGGTCAGCCATGCAGTACAGAATGCTTGACGCAAGATGCTGCTGAAGCGTGATATGGTCGGGCGCGCGGTCAAACTCGGCAGCGGCGAACTGGACGAGCCCGTGCAAACGGCTGTCCATCTGCAAGGTGCGCGGCCTTTCGAAAACCCGCATCATGCGCTCGTAATCGTTGTGGGCTGGCGTGTTCACGGCTGGCGTGAGGGGATCAAGATTAATAACCAGCACATGATTATTGTCGTTCCCGCAATAATCGTGTCGGGCTTCGGTGGGCACGAAATAGGCCCTCCAGGTGTCCAGATGAGCCCCTGCTCCATCGACGCTCAACTCGGCTTCGCCCCGTACACCGATGACAATCTGGTGGTGTTCATGCCGGTGCTGATGCGCGGCTATGGGAAGCTTTAGAAGTTTCGCGTTAACCATTAAAACTGCCAGCGTTTAACTGAGAATGTTCCTCAATTAAAGCAGAACATTACAGAAAGTGCACGAATGGAACGAAATCACCGGGTGAACAAATGCCTCTCAGAGGACCTCTGAACCACTTACCCACTGGCGCAACAACCCCGAAACATGCCCAGAAACCTGAGCCAGAGGACGTGCTGCATCGACCATATGATACCGGGAGGGCTGCGCCATCGCCCGGGCAAGATAGACATTCCTGATTCGCTGAAAGAAATCCAGATCTTCCTGCTCAAAGCGATCAAGCTCGCCTCTCCTGCGTGCCCTGGCCATTCCTGTGTCCACGGGAGCATCCAGCACAATAACGTGATCCGGTCGGACGTCACCCTGGACAAGATTCTCCAGCAACGCTATCCGGTCCTCAGGAACACCCCGGCCACCACCCTGGTAGGCGAATGTGGCATCGGTAAACCGGTCGCACAACACCCACTGGCCAGCGTTGAGTGCCGGCAATATTCGCGTATGCAGATGTTGGGCCCGAGCCGCGAACATCAGAAGCAACTCGGTGATTTCATGCACAGGCTCATCCCGGGGCGCCAACAGCAGCTCGCGAATAGCCTCTGCCATGGGCGTACCGCCCGGCTCGCGCGTTACCAGCACTTCGACACCGAGGTTCCTGAGGGTTTCGGCGGCATTTGCCAGCTGCGTGGACTTGCCGACACCCTCGGTGCCTTCGAAGGTAATGAACTGTCCTTTTGCCGTCATCCCTCGCCCCCGCCATCGCCCGGAGGGGGCTCTACCGGCGCCGGAGAGGAACGGTAATCCTTGCGACGATTGAGCTGGAATTCACGCACGGCCTTCTGGTGCTCGGCCAGTGTGCGTGAGAACTTGTGGGTACCATCGCCCCGGGCAACAAAATAAAGCGCGTCGCCGTCCTCGGGGTGCAGTGAGGCGTGAATGGACTCGCGGCCAGGCAAGGCGATGGGGGTTGGAGGCAACCCATTGATTCTGTATGTATTATAGGGCGTATAGGTCCGCAGGTCCTTGCGCCCGATCCGCCCCTGGTAGCTGTCGCCCATACCATAGATCACCGTGGGATCGGTTTGCAGCCGCATCCCCTTCTGCAGGCGCCGGACAAATACACCGGCGACCTGGCCCCGCTCATGGGGTGCGCCGGTCTCGCGTTCCACAATAGATGCCATGATCAGCGCTTCGTAGGGCGTCTTGTAAGGCAAGCCTTCTTCCCGCTCAGCCCACTCCTCGGCCAATACGGTTTCCATGCGGTTGAAGGCTCGTTTGAGCAGATCCAGATCGGACTCATTGCTGGTAAAGGCGTAGGTATCGGGAAAAAATCGTCCTTCGGGATGCTCTCCCTCGGCGCCAACAGCCGCCATAATCTGCTCACTGGTCCACTCGCCGGTCACCTTCTGCAACTTCTCTGCGCGGGCCAGAGCCGCTCTCATATCCTTGAAGGTCCAGCCCTCGATAAACTGTACATACCAGTGTTTGGTATCACCCGACACCATCTTGGCAACCATGTCACTGGGACTCATGCCATCGAAAAACTCGTACTCGCCAGCCCTGATTCTGGTCTGTTCGGGGTCCAGACGACCATAGACCCGGAGCCACAGGCGATCAGAGACCAGACCTTCCGCTTCCAGCCGGCCAACCACTTCTGCAAAAGAGGCGCCCTGGGGAACATTGAACAGCAACGGCTCTTCGAGGGTCACCGGCTTTTTCAAGCCTTGCAGCCCCTGCCATACCCACAGACCGGTTCCCGCTGAGGCCAGGACGGCGACACAAACACACGCAAGCAATAACTTCTTGAGCAAACGATTTATTCCAGTGTTTCGAGAGGATTGAAGATTGTCGCAAGTCCGGTATCGACAGGCAAATCATGGCCAGCAATAGTGCGAACCGGAACAATTCCGAGGACACTGTTCATAAGAAACAGCCCCTGGCAGTCCGGACCCAGCACGTCTTCGACAGTGACCGGGCGTTCTACAACCGGCTCTCCCCGTTGCCTGAGACGCTCCAGTACCCACTGCCTGAGAACTCCGGCCACCGCAAGGCTCGATGCCGGCGGCGTCACCCAGCTACCCCCCTGCCGGAGCAGGAGATTAGCACGGGTGCCTTCGACAAGATTCCCGTCACGATCGGCCATAACGACCTCGAACAGCGAGGGCCCAAGCTCAGCGGCCGCCAGGACCTGCTCCATCCGGTTCAGAGACTTGATTCCTGCAAGGAGCGGATTGACAGAAAGCGGCACCTTCGAGAAATCGACAACCACCCCACTGTTATCCGGCATTGGCGGTAAAGGGGATCCGGCAACCAGAAGGTGAGGCTCCATCCCGGGATCGGGCCGGTAGCCCCGCCCACCGCTACCGCGGGTCAGAACCAGTTTCAGAATCCAGCCCTCCTCCCCGAAACGTTCGCCGAAACGCTGCGTCGCCTCGAGGCAAACATTGGCCAGATCCTTCCGCGTAACGTTGATGCCCAGTCGTTGGGCATCCCGAACCATGCGCTCCAGGTGACGGGAAAGCAAAACCCCTTTCTGGCCAGCCATCCGGATGGTTTCAAACAGCCCATCACCATAGGCCACGCCCCGGTCATCGGCGGGCAGACCGCCCTCATCGGCCCAGAACAGACGAAACGCAGTCACTGTCAGCCTTCGTAGCGACGGAATATCAGGGTTCCATTGGTACCACCAAACCCGAACGAATTGGACAGCGCCACCCGCACATCGGCCTGCCGGCTCTTGTGGGCAACGAGATCCAGATCGCATCCCTCGTCAGGGTTGTCCAGATTGATGGTTGGCGGCAGCACGCCATCGCGGATCGCGAGGACCGAAAAGATCGCCTCCACGGCACCGGCGGCGCCAAGCAGATGACCGGTCATGGATTTGGTACTGCTCATAGCCAGCTTTTCGGCATGCCCGCCAAACACCCGCCGAACAGCAGCAACCTCGGCAACATCCCCTACCTGGGTGGACGTGCCGTGGGCATTGATATAGTCGATTTCTTCTGGCTTCAAGCCTGCATCACGGACTGCATTGACCATAGAGCGGGCAGCGCCCTCGCCATCTTCCGGCGGCGCAGTGATGTGGTGGGCATCGTCACTCATACCGAAGCCAACGACTTCGCCGTAGATGGTGGCACCTCGCTGCCTGGCGTGTTCAAGTTCCTCAAGAACCACCACGCCCGCACCGTCACTGAGTACAAAGCCGTCCCGGTCTTTATCCCACGGTCTGCTGGCCTTTTCCGGTTCGTCATTACGGGTGGACAATGCCCGGGCGGCCGAAAAGGCAGCCATACCGGTGCGGGTAGTCGCCATTTCCGATCCGCCGGCCAACATCACCTCGGCATCGCCATAGGCAATGGTCCGGGCAGCATAGCCGATGTTATGGGTCCCGGTGGTGCAGGCGGTGACAATAGCAATGTTGGGGCCGCGATAGCCGAAACGGATAGCGGCATTACCGGAGATCATGTTGATCACAGAGGCCGGCACAAAGAATGGCGAAACTTTACGCGGCCCGGATTTATCCATGGTGAGTACACTTTTCTCAATGTACTCAAGGCCACCGATACCGGAGCCAATGGCGATGCCCACCCGTTCCCGATCAAGTCTGCCAAACGATTCCAGACCACTGTCATCCACCGCCTGTTGGGCGGCAATCAGACCATAATGGATAAACGCATCCAGCTTTCTGGCGTCTTTAGGGGAGAGGTAGGGCTCCATATCCAGATCCCGGATGGCTCCACCAATCCGGGTGTTATAGGCAGACGCGTCAAAGCGGTCGATCATACTGATCCCGCTACGCCCGGCCTTGATCGCTTCCCAGGACGACGCCACGCTATTGCCGACCGGAGACAGCATGCCCATACCTGTAATGACAACTCGCCGTTTAGTCATAACCCCTTGCACCTGATCTTGTCCGAATGAATCTGAACGCAGATTGAACCTGATTTTCAGGCAATAAAAAAGCCGTCCCCCGATGTTTCACAAGGACGGCTTTTTGCCTGGCTTACTTAAATGCAGAGTATCAGGTGTGCGCGACGATGTAGTCGATCGCGTCCTGAACACTTGTCAGCTTCTCGGCTTCCTCATCAGGAATCTCGGTTTCAAATTCCTCTTCCAGTGCCATAACCAGCTCAACGGTGTCCAGTGAGTCAGCGCCAAGATCCTCTACAAAAGAAGATGAGTTCTGAACTTCGGACTCTTTAACGCCCAACTGTTCACAAACGATCTTCTTCACGCGCTCTTCAACTGTACTCATAATGTCCTCACTTTGTGTGTCAACCAAGCAACTCTAGTGCTGCCAGTTTAGTTTAAACCCTACCTGCAAACAAGCAGGGATTCAGTTAAACATGTTGTGCGACAAGGAGTTGCGCACAAACCCCGACCGGGGCTTATCCCATGTACATTCCGCCGTTTACGTTGATGGTTTCGCCCGTCACGTATCCGGCTGCATCTGAAGCCAGGAAGGCAACCACGGCTGCCACTTCTTCCGGCTCACCCAGACGACCCGCGGGTATGATTTCCAGCATAGCCTCGCGCTGCTTGTCGTCCAGTTTTTTTGTCATATCCGTGTCAATAAATCCCGGAGCCACGCAATTTGCGGTGATACCACGGTTTGACATTTCCTTGGCAAGGCTGCGGGTAAACCCTTCAACGCCCGCCTTGGCGGCGCAGTAATTACCCTGCCCCGGGTTGCCCATTCCAGCAACCACGGAACTGATGTTAATAATCCGCCCCCACCTGGCCTTGGCCATGCCGCGAAGCACTGCCTTGCTGGTGCGGTATACGCTGGACAGGTTGGTTTCCAGAACCGATGCCCAGTCGTCGTCTTTCAAACGCATCAGCAGGTTATCACGGGTAATGCCGGCATTGTTGACCAGAATCAGCGGCGCACCGGATTTCTCCGTCAACTCCTTCAGACCAGCTTCAATACTGGCCGGATCCGCCACGTTCATGACCATACCGTAGCCCTTGTAGCCGGCTGACTGAAGATCATTGGTGATGGCTTCGGCACCGGCAGCGCTGGTGGCCGTGCCGACAACTTCGGCACCCTGCGCGGCAAGCGCACGGGCAATCGCCTGGCCAATACCACGGGTTGCACCGGTTACCAGTGCAGTTTTGCCTTCCAGAGACATGAATAACTCCCTTTCGTTTCAGGACTGGCCGAAGGCGTCCAACGCCTTCGCCAGCGAATCCGGATCTTCAATACTGTGAACCGCCAGAGCCCGGTCGATACGTTTCGCGAGCCCTGCCAGCACCTTTCCGGTGCCACATTCGACCGCAACCTCCACACCGTTGCCAACCAGGGTACGAACCGAGTCCGTCCAGAGCACCGGCGAATACAGCTGCTTGAGCAGATTGGCCTTCAGTGTAGCGGATTCTGTCTCGGCGGCGGCGTTAACATTTTGTATAACCGGGATGACAGCATCGTTAAAGCGTACATCTTCCAGCGCTTTCGCCAACTCCTCAGCGGCGCCTTTCATCAGGGCACAGTGGGAGGGCACGCTCACCGGCAATGGCATGGCCTTGCGTGCGCCTTTTTCCTTACAGGCTTCGATAGCGCGCTCAACGGCCGCCGCAGAACCGGCAATGACAACCTGGCCGGGCGCGTTAAAATTCACTGCAGAAACAACATCATCCTGCGCTGCGGCTTCGCAGGCCGCAACCACATCGTCGTCCTCCAGTCCGAGAATCGCCGCCATCTTCCCTTCCCCGGCGGGCACGGCGTCCTGCATGAGCTCACCGCGCAGGCGAACCAGCTTTACCGCTTCCACAAAGTCGAGACTCTCGGAAGCGACCAGGGCGCTGTACTCTCCCAGACTGTGCCCGGCAAGGAAATCCGGCTTGCTGCCACCGGCCACAAACCACTGACGCCACAGGGCAACACTGGCGGTCAGCAGCGCAGGCTGGGTAACCATGGTTTTGTTGAGCTCCTCAGCTGGCCCCTTCTGGCAAAGCTGCCAGAGGTCGTAACCAAGCACATTGGAGGCTTCTGCGAAGGTTCTGTCGATAATGGGCCAGGCTTCAGCGGCTGCAGAAAGCATGCCTACAGATTGCGACCCTTGTCCTGGAAAAATAAAGGCTGATTTCATAAGCGGAATCTTATCGTCATTGAGGGGTTACGTGAGATTAGCCAATAGTACAAGTTAGGCCAATTATCCGCGAATGCAGGACCAGACAGGGACAGACTTTAGTCTCAGGCACTCAAAGCATGAGATCGTCGAGGCGCTCATTGATACGGCGGGGCACTTCCAGCTCAACTTCCCTGACCGCCTGCCTGATGGCCGAAAGCATGGCTCGCTCATTGGCGTTACCGTGGCTCTTGATGACCACGCCTTGCAGCCCGAGCAAACTGGCACCGTTGTGCCTGGAAGGATCCATTAATTGCAGAAGCCGACCGATAATCGGCCGGGCGAGCAGGCCAACCAGCCTGCCATAGAGATTCCTGGTAAACGCCTGCTCCATCAACTCAATCAGCAGACCGGCAACGCCTTCGCCGGTTTTCAGGGCGATATTGCCGACAAAACCGTCGCAGACAACGACATCGGCCACGTCCCGGAACAGGTCACTGCCCTCCACGTAACCGATATAGTTGATGGTGTCACACTGGGCCAACATGTGGGAGGCCAGCCGGACCTGTTCGTTGCCCTTGATCTCTTCTTCGCCGACGTTCAGCAAGGCGACCCGCGGCTCGGCCTGACTGCAAATAGCCGACGCCATCAGGGAACCCATCAGGGCATACTGATATAGGTTTTCAGCGGTTGAATCAACGTTGGCGCCCAGATCGAGGACGTGGCACCGCCCCCGCAACGAGGGAATAAGCTTGGCAATGGCCGGACGCTCGATACCCGGATACATGCGAATAAGGGTGCGACCGAACGCCATCAGTGCGCCGGTGTTCCCGGCACTGACACAACCCTGGGCCTCGCCGTCACGGACGAGGCTCAGCGCGATGGCCATGGAGGAATTCTTTTTATGGCGGAGGGCATGGGACGGGCGCTCGTTCATACGAACCACATCCGCCGCTTCAACGATGCGAATTCGTGCATGCCCTTCACGCAACAAAGCCTCAAGCTCGCTCCGGATTCCGACCAGAACGATGCTCAAGGCTTCGTTTTCGCGCACCGCCTGTAGCGACGCGGCAACCACAATGGCTGCTCCGCGGTCGCCACTCATGGCGTCAATCGCGATGGTGACCGGTTTCACCGTTCTGCCATCCGATTCGGGGCGGTGCATGATGGCAACGAGATTACTCGTCGCGTGCTTCGATTACCTGCTTGCCACGGTAAAAACCGTCCGGGGACACGTGGTGACGACGATGAACTTCACCGGTGGTCGCGTCGGTGCTCAGAGCAGCGGTGCTCAGAGCATCGTGGGAACGGCGCATGCCACGCTTGGAACGAGTCTTTCGATTTTGCTGTACAGCCATGATTATGCTCCTGACCTGTTAACGTAAACTTTGTCTTACTGAATAAGTAACGTCTGTTCGTTGAATGTGCGCCGGCTTCCCGAAAGGACACCCGCGCCCGGTTAATGCTTTGTTTTCTTGAGATCCGCCAGGACACTGAACGGATTCTCGCCCGACTTTCTCACCGGCTCTGCCGCAGAGCTGTCAGGCTCATAAGCTTCCAGATCTTCCCGGGCCGGACAGTCGTTCCGGTCGTGAAGCGGGAACGGCGGCAGCACCAGCAAGAGCTCATCTTCCACCATCGACCACAAATCTGCCGTGAAGTCATCGGTCAGAAAAGGTTCGAGCTCTCTCGGCAACTGTTGCGCCTGTTCGTCGCTTGTTACCAGCCCCAGGGTGAATCGGGAAACCAGTGTCTCGTTCATGGCACCCATGCACCGCTGACACTCGAGATCCACCGGCGCTTCCAGCTCACCTGAAACAACGCGACGACGCTCGCCATCCATGAAAAAGGACAGCTTCACCCGGCACGCCGCCCCTTCGGAAAACCCGAGTACGGCTTCACGAAAACGGCCAAGCCCGCTGATGGGAATAATTCCCTCCAGTGTGCTGTTTTGTTCCGCCAACCGGTAAGGATCAACAGATTTAGGCAACTCGGCGTTGGACGCGTTTGACATAGGCGCGCAATTTTAGGGGCGCAGCTCGCTGCTGTCAAAGACTTCGTTGCTTTTTGCACAAGGGTTCCCGTGCAGATAGGTGTAATTTACGATAACGACACGGCCGATACACTGCCCTGACTTTCAGAGGATTCAATTCATGACCCGAAAACCGCTCCTGCTGGCGTCCTCATCACCCTATCGAAAGGCACTACTGGACAGGCTGACCCTGCCGTTTACCTGCGCCAGCCCAGACATAGATGAGACACCGTACCGGGGTGAATCCGGAGAGTCGCTGGCTACACGATTAGCGGAAACCAAGGCCCGCGCACTGGCGGACCGATTCCCCGGCCACTGGATCATCGGCTCGGACCAGGTGGCCTGCCTGCCCGATGGCTCCTTGCTGAACAAGCCCGGCAGCCATGAACAGGCAGCAAGACAGCTCCGCCGGAGTAGCGGGCATCGGGTACTGTTTCTCACGGGCCTTGCCCTGCTGGACGCTGATTCCGGAAAACTCGACCGCGTTTGCGAACCCTACAGCGTATGGTTCCGGGACCTGAGCAACGAAGAGATAGAGGCCTACCTGCAACGGGAGCAGCCCTATGACTGCGCAGGCAGTTTCAAGATGGAAGGCCTGGGCATCGCATTGTTCGACGCGCTGGAGGGCCGTGACCCGAACAGTCTGGTGGGATTACCCCTGATCGCCCTGAGCGACTTACTGCGACGCTGGGGCCGGAACCCCCTGCTGGAGGACCGGCCTGGTACCAGCCAGATCTAGCGAAGCTCCAGGCGGGACTCAACCAGTTGACTGGCGAAGCCTGCTCCAACGGCAACCCCAAGCTGGTCAACAATATCCCGGAACGGTGACTTGCGACGGCTGTAGTCCACCAGTTCCTCCTGCCCGATAATCTGCCGGGCCACGTGTGATGCACTGCCAAGACCATCAGCCAACCCCAGCTCCACAGCCTGCTCGCCACTCCAGACCAACCCACTGAACAGGCGCTCGTCATCCGCCAGGCGATCACCCCTACCCTGCTTGACCGCGTCAATAAACTGCTGATGGGTGTTTTCCAGAACACTCTGCCAGAAGGTCACCTCGCTTTCTTCCTCGGGAGAGAAAGGATCCAGAAAAGCCTTGTTCTCGCCTGCAGTATACAGGCGGCGATCGACGCCGATTTTCTCCATCACCCCGGTAAAACCGAAGCCGCCGGCAACAACACCGATGGAACCGACGAGGCTGGCACGGTTGGCGTAGATTTCATCCGCAGCAGCGGCAATGTAATAGGCCCCGGAGGCACCAATATCGGAAATAACGGCATAGACCTTTTTCTCCGGGTACTCTTCCCGCAGGCGTTTGATCTCGTCGTAGACGTATCCTGCCTGAACCGGACTACCACCCGGACTGTTGATTCGCAGAATTACAGCAACCGACTTGGACTCCTCGAAGGCTGCACGGAGGGAGCCAACGATATTATCTGCGCTGGCCAGCTCATCCGCGGCTATCGGGCCATTAATCTCAACCAGAGCCGTGTGTTCACCTGCCACGCCCTCCAGCGAGTCACCCAGGGGAAACTTGAGCATGAACAGCAAGGCAATCAGATAGCCGAACGTCAGGAACTTGAAAAAGATCCCCCAACGGCGGCTTCTGCGCTGCTCCGCCTGAAGCGACATGACCAGTTTTTCGATAAGCTTCCAGTCACGCCCGGATTCCGGCGGAAGCTTCGGTGATCGGCGCCCGAACAATGGCCTGCTCTCCTTTTCCGGCTCCACCGGCTTGTCTCCCCACTCCGGGGACTTATCAGATTCCCAGTCACTCATGCACACACCCTGTCAGCAACATCGATGAATTTGGCCCGACTACAGCCCCAGCACCCGCCGGAGATCCGGCACGGAATCAACAATCGCATGCGGGGAGTAATCACCCAGCACATCCCGCTTGTGCACACCCCATTCAACCCCGATAGAGGGCATACCAATACGCTGAGCCATTTCCAGGTCATAACGGGTATCACCGATCATCACCGCATCCTCAGGCTCAATTCGATAGAAACGGAGAATTTCCTCAAGCATGGCGGGATCAGGCTTGGAGCGCGTCTCATCGGCGCACCGGGTTATTTCGAAGTGGTCGCCAAGGCCACTGGAAACCAGCGCAAAATCCAGCCCGCGACGGCTCTTGCCTGTGGCTACGGAGCAGCTGCGCCCTGACCCGCGCAGATCCGCAACCACATCGGCCATCCCCTTGAACACATTCTGGGGCGTTGTCACCTTGCTGAAGAAATAGCCTGCGTAACCTTCACGGATACGGTTCATTTCTTCCCGGCTGATGCCCGGATAAAGCTTTTCCAACGCCTCGACCATGCCAAGACCGATGATATCCCGGTAGGCCTCTCGCTCCAGTTCGGGGTAGCCCAGATCGGTTGCTGCCTGATGCAGGCTGTCGGCAATGTGCTCAACCGAGTCCACCAGGGTCCCGTCCCAGTCAAAAATAACCACTCTGACGTTCATTGATCGGTTCCTTTGAGACGTTCAGAAAGCTTTCTGAGCACGTCATTGAATGCATCGTCGTAGGGCGCCTCCAGGCGCATGGCCTCACCGGAGACCGGCAAAGTGAACTCCAGGGCGCGGGCATGCAGCATCAGTCGCTGACCACCAATGGACCGGAACGCTTTGAGGCTGACATCATCCATATACTTGTCGTCACCCGCAATCGGATGACCGGCCCAGGCACTGTGAACCCGGATCTGGTGCGTCCGCCCGGTGATCGGGGACGCCTCCACCAGACTGTACCCGGCATAGCGCTCAAGACAGCGGAAGGTCGTCAGTGACGCCTTTCCCGCCTCGTCTACCTTCACCCGGCGCTCACCGTTGGGCATTTCGTACCGCAACAGAGGCACATCAACCCGATCGACCCGCCCGGGCCAGTCACCGGCTACCAGCGCGTGATAATGCTTGCGGATGCGTTTCTGTCGCAGCTCATCCTGCAGATAGCGCAATGCAGATCGCTTCTTGGCCACCATCACCAATCCGGATGTATCGCGATCCAGACGATGCACCAGCTCCAGAAACTTTGCCGCCGGGCGAGCCGACCGCAGCACCTCGATCAACCCGAAACTCAGACCACTACCACCGTGAACTGCAATGCCGGAGGGTTTATTGACCACCAGCATCTGGTCGTTTTCGAAGACAACCGCAGCCTCCATCACGCCCTGAACCCGGGACCCCGGGGCTACCTGCCGGGGCTTTTCCTTGCGGATTACGGGCGGTATGCGCACCTGATCCCCGGTTCTCACACGGCTGTCCGGTTTTACCCGGCCTTTGTTGACCCGCACTTCGCCCTTCCGGATCACCCGATAGATAATACTTTTGGGAACCCCGCGGAGCTGAGCCAGAAGGAAGTTGTCGACTCTCTGGCCGTCGTTGTCCTCATCCACAGTCACCCACTGCACTCCCTGACGGACCTCTCCACGCTCAGCCGCGCTGTCACCGCTTGCCTGACTCGTCTTGACCGGCCTTACGGGCCTGGCTTGGGCTGGCTTTTTACTCGCAGACTTGCGGGACATGAAGTTCCTTGGACGATGGAGTGACTGCAGGATTGAACGACTGCATGAATACTGTTATATTCCGGCGTGCTCTGCCGTTTGTCTACGGCCTGACCAACTCAAGTCAGAAGCCGGAGCGGCAGAAGTATACCGACACTATTCGAGAGTTTGAACGCCGTGCACCCAATCACTACCGGGAACGGCGACAGAAATGCTCCCGGAGGACCAGGACAGATCTTAAAAAGGCTGCATCCTGTACCCGGGAGAAAGAAAAACCGCGCGGAAAACCGCGGGCGACATCGCGAAGAATCACTGCCACCCAGGGCCGGGCCGTCCAGCATACGAATACGACGTGAGACCCAGGCACCTGAGTGAACCTGAAAAACGGATAACATGCGTCAACAGACACGAACCTTACACGACCACTCCCTGCCCACAGGCAGCTGGATCGTCGGCGTTGGTCTCAGACCGAAAGGATCAAACCCCAGAAGGGTCTGATTCGTCTGGCCGCCGGTCCGCCCTTGATGTAACAGGGCCCGCGGCACGCACATCCTGCTTCGCTGGTGCGATCCCCTCCGGTTTTCTGTCAAATTAAACGACAGGAACTTTTTCTTTCCATGAAAAGAATGCTTATTAATGCAACTCATCCTGAAGAGTTGCGCGTCGCTCTGGTTGACGGCCAGCGTCTGTTTGATCTTGATATCGAATCCAGCTCCCGCGAGCAGAAAAAAGCCAACATCTACAAAGGCCGCATTACCCGCGTTGAGCCCAGCCTAGAGGCCGCCTTTGTGGATTTCGGTGCCGAGCGCCATGGCTTTCTGCCGCTGAAGGAAATTTCCAAGGAGTACTTCAAGAAGTCCCCCGGCCAGATTGAAGGCAAGATCAACATCAAGGATGTTGTCTCCGAAGGCCAGGAAGTCATCATACAAGTCGACAAGGAAGAGCGTGGCAACAAGGGCGCAGCCCTCACCACCTTTATTTCCCTGGCCGGCCGCTACCTCGTGCTCATGCCCAACAACCCCCGTGCCGGCGGCATCTCCCGCCGTATCGAAGGTGACGAGCGGGCCCAGCTCAAGGAAGCCATGAACGATGTCCAGGTACCGAAATCCATGGGCATTATTGTTCGCACCGCCGGAATCGGCCGTAGTACAGAAGAGCTCCAGTGGGATCTTGATTACCTGGTTCAGTTCTGGGAAGCCATCACCCAGGCCGCAGGCGAGCGCAAGGCGCCCTTCCTGATCCACCAGGAAAGCAATGTGATCATCCGTGCGGTTCGAGACTACCTTCGCCAGGACATCGGCGAGGTTCTGATTGATTCGAACGGGGTCTATGAAGATGTTCTGAATTTCGTTCGTGCGGTGATGCCCACCTTCGAAAACAAGATCAAGCTATACAAGGATGAAATCCCGCTGTTCAGCCGCTATCAGATTGAAGGGCAGATCGAAACCGCGTTCCAGCGGGAAGTGAAACTGCCCTCGGGCGGCTCCATCGTGATCGACCCGACCGAGGCCCTGGTCTCCATCGATATCAACTCCTCCCGCGCCACCAAGGGCCAGGACATCGAAGAGACCGCGCTCCAGACCAACCTGGAAGCGGCCGAGGAAATCGCACGCCAGCTTCGCCTGCGCGACATGGGCGGCCTGATTGTCATCGACTTCATCGATATGACGCCCGCCAAACACCAGCGGGAAGTTGAACAGAAGATGCGAGAGGCCCTGGAAATCGACCGGGCCCGGGTTCAGGTAGGCAAGATCTCCCGGTTTGGCCTGTTGGAAATGTCCCGTCAGCGCCTGCGCCCCTCCCTCGGTGAGACCCGCAGCGAAGTATGCCCCCGCTGTGAAGGCCAGGGCACGATTCGTGGCATCGAATCTCTTGCCCTGAGCATCATGCGCCTGATCTACGAGGAATCCTCGAAAGACAAGACCGGCGAAGTCCGGGCTGTCGTGCCGGTTTCTGTTGCCACCTTCCTGCTCAATGAGAAGCGCAAGCAGCTGGCCGACATTGAGGCCCGACAGGAAGTCAGCGTGGTGGTGGTTCCGGTTCCACACATGGAAACCCCACATTTTGAAATCGTCCGGATGCGTCAGGATGAAACCACGCCCGAGCATATCTCCAGCCACCAGGTGGCCCAGGAGTATAGCGAGCGTGAAGAGGAAATCTTCGAAGCCCCTGCCGCTGAAAAGCCGGTTCGCGAACAGGCCGCAGTGAAGGCCATTCGGCCCAGCGCGCCTGCGCCCACTCCGGCAGCGCCCAAGGCTGTCGAATCAGCCGATCAGGAAGAAGGCCTGTTCCGCCGGCTTGGCCGCAAGATAGCCTGCTTCTTCAGCGGCGAGGAAGAGCAACAGACCGAGAATCGTGATCAGGGTAAGAACCAGCGCGAGGACCGGCGCAACCAGGGTCGCCAGGATCGTCGCAAATCACGGGTGGCCCGTGGCGATGACCAGCGTTCAGGTGGCAATCGCAGTGGCAACGATCGCCGTCAGGGTGGCCAGCAGAGCCGCGGAGATGACAACCGTGGTGGTCGCGGGCGCAACCGTAATGATGAGCAGAACCGTGGCAACCAGAATCGCCAGGGCGCAGACAACAAAGGCTCCGATAATCGCGGAGGCGATAACAAGGGCAGTGACAACAAAGGCGCTGACAATCGCCGTGACAACCGTCGCGACAACCAGGGTCGTGGCCGCAACAAGCCCCAGCGGGACCAGAAGGACAACCGCGATCAGAAGGAACAGAAAGACCAGGGCCCGCAGGATAATGCAGCCAAATCCGGCGCTGCCGACAAACCCGGCTCTGATGAGAAACGACGCAAGCCACGTCGCCAGCGCAACCGTGACGGCTCGCCGTCTGAAGCTGCGGCATCCACGCCCGCGGATCGCAAAGCGGCTCGTAGCGAGAAGCATCAGAAAGACACCCAGCCGGAGCAAACTCGTGAAGATGCCAAGCCGGAAGTAAAAGCCGAACAACCGAAGGACGCCGGCAACAAGGCACCGGAAAAGGCCGAAACCCGGACTGAAACAACGCCTGCAGCGAAGGAAGAGCCCAAGGCCCCTGCAGCCGGGCAAGAGCCAAAACCGGAAGCAAAGAAGGCGCAGAAGCCCGAGCAGGCTGTTGCAGATAAGGCATCTTCGGATAGCAAGCCCCAGGCAAAGCCGGAAGAGTCAGCAAAAGCCGCTGACAAAGCCGCTGAAAAGCCTGAAGCCGAAAAGTCTGAAAAAGCCGAGCCGGCCAAGACTGACAAAATGGCCGAAACCCGTCAGCAGACTGAAGCGAAGCCTGAAAAAGCGCCCGAGAAAGCTCAGAAACCAGCCGTTGAAAAAGACACCGCCAAAACGGGCGATGCCAAAGCGGAAGAGCCAAAACCGGCAGCCGAGAGTGCCGATCAGACGCCCAAAGCAGAACCTGTCAAACAGGCAGAGACCGCTGAGGCCAAGACTGCAGCGAAAGATAAAGACGCGTCAAAAGCCAGCCAGGAGACCGCCTCTGTGGCAGCCGAACCTGAGAAGGCCGAGACTGAGAAAACCGAGAAGACCTCAGCAACCGAGGCATCAGCGAAGGACAAGCCTGCCGAAGCACCGGCAGTTGATGTTCCGGTCACCCCGGGACGCGCCTACAATGACCCAAGAGAAGTCCGCAAGCGCCAGAAGGCTGCGGAAGAGGCCAAAAAGGCCGGGAGTAACTAACTGATGCTATCGAATTCCGACATTGAAGCGCTGGAAGACATCCTCTTTGCGGAGCCCTGGGGCGATGATGCCCTGGACTTCTTCGGTTTCCACGGGGTGGTCTGTGCCAGCGTTGTCGGCCCGGCTGAACTGAGCGCGGAAGAAATCTTCCGCCTCGCTACGGGCGCCGATCAGGTGCCCGACACCGGGATCCCCGAGGTGTTCAGACGCTGTGCTGGCCAGTTGGCCAATGACATGATCCATGCCCTGGACCTGGGGCAGGCTCTGGAACTACCGGAACCTGAAGACGGCGATCCGATGAACGCTCTGGAAAACTGGTGCGCCGGGTTCGTGGACACCTTCCTCGAGCACGAGGAGGAGTGGCTGGAAGCCGCCAGCGAGGAAGAAACCGCGGATCTGATGCTGCCTATGCTGACCCTCTCAGGCCTGTTCGATGACGAGGATTTCCAGAAGGTTCGCAACAGTGACAAACTGTCCCGGCAGATGGCCGACGCCATACCGGAGTCACTGACAGATCTGTACCTGCTGTTTCACGCACCGGATTAAACCGGCGCAGGTCTCAGAATGGGTTGCCTGAATGAATGCCAGACCGGCTCAAGCCCGTCTGGCATTTTCATGATACGCCCGAGTTCACACCAGGGAGCGCCTGGAAAATGAAAGTCGCTACCCTGTGAAGCCAGCAGTTTCTCTTTCCGGCACAGCTCAGCCAGAAACCCCAGATCGCCACTGGACTGCCCGGACGTCGACACTTCAATTGCCCTGCCGCCTGCCCGGCGGAAGTCGGCCGTCAGTTCGCGGAGCTTGGTCGCGGTGAGCTGATATTTTCGCGGATGAGCAAGCACCGCAATACCGCCAGCCTCGTTGATCCAACGGACAACCTCGGAAAGCTCCGGCCAATAGGCCTTCACATCACCAGTCTTGCCGTTACCCAGATAACGCTTGAAAGCCTGGGCAGCATTGCGGACAACACCGGCCTCTGTCAGAACCGCGGCGAAGTGAGGTCGACCCGGAACGTCACCACCGGCAACCTCAGTGGCTTTTCCCAGAAGATCATCGATACCGAGTTTCCCCAGGCGCTCGGCAATCATTCGTGCGCGTGCCCAGCGATTCTCGTTCTGCCCCTGCAGGGCCCGCCGAAAATCGGGCGCTTCAGGGTCGAAATCCAGGCCAACAATGTGAATGGTCCGGCTTTTCCAGAGACAGGAGAGTTCGACCCCGGGAATCAGCACTACACCACACTCGCGGGCGGCACTTTCTGCTTCAGCAAGTCCGGCGACGGTGTCATGGTCGGTCAACGACAAATGACTGACTCCGTGCCCGGCCGCACGTTCAACCAGCGCCGCTGGTGATAGCGCGCCGTCAGAGGCGGTACTGTGGCAATGCAGATCAATGCACAAATCCGGGTCTTGCGGTATAGTCACGGAATATCCTGAATCATCAGATAACTGGCGGCATGCCATTGCGTTACAGTGTACCAGCCAACCCTTGCGCGACACGACCGCTGATTGCCTGCCTGAGTACCTAGTCAATGCCATTCCGGAGAGCTGAATGTATTACGCCATTATCAGTGAAGATGTCGAGAACAGCCTGCCGTTGCGTCAGTCTGCGAGGCCTGCACACATCGAACGCCTCCAGGCACTGAAAGCCGAGGGCCGACTACTGGTTGCCGGACCTCATCCAGCGCTTGATACCCCGGAACCCGGCGATGCTGGCTTTACCGGCAGCCTGGTTGTTGCGGAGTTTGATTCGCTGGAGGCGGCCCAGGCCTGGGCTGATGCCGATCCATACATAGACGCCGGGGTTTACCAGAAAGTCGTTGTAAAGCCCTTCAAAGCGGTTCTGCCGTGAGTGGAACCTCGGGGCACCATGAGGTTATTGTAATGATGGCTTGCTTGCACGGCGGGGCATCTGTGACAAAATTGCGCTTTTAATCAGGCTCAGATTTCAACCGCGGAATTTCAGGGAACGTAACCAGTGACGCTTTTTCGTCTCGCCATCAGTGTATTGTTTGCAGTGTCGTCCATCGCCGTTGCCCAGGCCAAGACCGTCTGGGTAGACGACCAGCTGTACCTGCCGCTCAGATCCGGCGCAGGCTCCCAGTACAGGATCGTCGAAAACGCGGTTCCAAGCGGGACTCCTCTCGAAGTCCTGGAGGCATCCGATTCCGGGTATACCCGTGTGCGCACTCCAAAAGGCAACGAGGGATGGGTCTCCAGCCAGTACCTGAGCGAAACGCCCATTGCTGCAGACCAGCTCAGAACAGCCAACCGCCAGCTGGAAGAAACCCGTGCCGAGCTGGCCAGCGTGAAAGAGGAGCTGGCCAAGGTCACCAGCGAACGGGACGCTCTGGAAAACTCGGAGTCCTCTCTCTCAAGTCGTTCCGAGGAGCTTCAGGAGGAACTTCAGCGGATCAAAAGTATCGCGTCCGATTCCATTAACCTGGAACGCCGCAATGGCGAACTTCGTGAGGAGAACCAGAAGCTTCGCAATGATCTTGAGGTACTCACGGCGGAAAACGAACGTCTCGAAGCCAGTAAGGAATACGACTTCATGTTGCTGGGAGCCGGCCTGGTTCTCGGTGGCGTGCTGCTGGCTCTGATTATTCCGATGCTCAAACCAACAAGAAAAACCGACAACTGGGCCTGACACCATGAAGGATTATTCGGAAAAACGCGATTTTCACCGCATGCAGGTAAACTCTGAGATTGAAATTACCGACAGCCGGGGCAACCGCTTCAAAGGGCTCTGCCGGGACCTGAGTGCCACAGGCATGCAGCTTTTCGTCGAGCAGGAAGTGGCTGTGGGCGAGGAGCTTCAAACGGTCCTTCACCCCAGCAGTGATCAGTTCCCACCATTGGAAACGGTCTGTGAAGTCATTCGGTGTGAGCCTGAGGGCGACGGATTCCTGTTAGGGACAAACATCAGCGAAGTGACTCGCTGAACGAAAAACGGCGGCCACTGGCCGCCGTTTTTGTTTTCGTGGGATCTCCGGAACAAAGCCTCAGACCAGAGGCTTCTCGGAGACAATGATGCCGTTGTTATCCGCGTAGACATACTGTCCTGGGTGAAAGGTCACACCGTGGAAGGTGACCGGTACGTTCAGGTCGCCAAGGCCTCGTTTCTCGCTCTTCCTCGGATGAGTGCCCAGAGCCTGAACACCCAACGCGGTGTTACCAATTTCATCCACGTCCCGCACGCAGCCATAAATGATCAGGCCGGCCCAGCCGTTGCTGGCGGCCTTTTCTGCCAGCATATCGCCCAGCAGCGCATGGCGTTTTGAAGCACCACCATCCACAACCATCACACGTCCGTTTCCGGGCTGGCCGACCTGCTCTTTCACCACGGAATTGTCTTCGAAGCACTTTACGGTAACAATCTCACCGCCAAACGCCTTGTTGCCGCCATAGTTATTGAAACCAGGCTCTGCAACCAGCACTTCCGGAAATTCGTCGCACAGGTCCGGGGTAATAATCGTCGTCACGTTGTCGTTCTCCTAATCCTGGAAATGAACTCAGTCGATTTTTTCGTCGGCCAGGAAGAACCAGGTGTCCAGTACCGAATCCGGGTTGAGGGAAACGGTATCAATACCCTGATCCATCAGCCATTTGGCGAGATCCGGATGATCCGACGGTCCCTGACCACAAATGCCGATGTACTTGCCGGCCTTCTTACAGGCCTGAATAGCATTGGACAACAGCGCCTTGACCGCATCGTTGCGCTCGTCAAACAGATGGGCAATGATCCCGGAATCACGGTCCAGGCCGAGGGTGAGCTGGGTCAGGTCGTTTGAGCCGATTGAAAAGCCGTCGAAATGCTCCAGGAACTGATCGGCCAGAATGGCGTTCGCCGGCAGCTCGCACATCATGATGACACGGAGGCCGTTGTCACCTCGCTTCAAGCCGTTCTCGGCCAGCAGGCTCACCACCTGTTCAGCTTCACCCACGGTGCGCACGAACGGAACCATGACTTCGACATTGGTCAGGCCCATTTCATTACGCACCTTTTTCAGGGCGCGGCACTCGAGCTCGAAACAATCCCGGAAGGTTTCGGAAATGTAGCGGGAAGCCCCCCGGAAGCCGAGCATCGGGTTTTCTTCATCCGGCTCGTACAGAGTGCCGCCGATCAGGTTCGCGTACTCGTTGGATTTGAAATCCGACAGCCGCACAATCACCTTCTTCGGTGCGAACGCTGCGGCCAGGGTAGAAATACCCTCCACCAGCTTGTCGACGTAGAAGTCCACCGGCGAGCTGTAGCCGGAGATCCGCTTTTCAACGGTCTGCTTGATATCCCGCGGCAGCCCGTCGAAATTCAGCAGCGCCTTGGGATGCACACCGATCATCCGGTTAATGATGAACTCCAGCCGCGCCAGACCAACACCCTCGTTGGGCAGTGCCTGGAAATCAAAGGCCCGGTCCGGGTTGCCCACGTTCATCATGATCTTGAACGGAATATTGGGCATGGAATCCACGGTGTTTTCCCGAAGCTCGAAATCCAGGGCACCCTCATAGATCATGCCGGTGTCGCCCTCGGCACAGGAAACCGTCACTTCCTGGCCATCCTTCAAAACCTCGGTCGCATCACCGCAACCAACAACCGCCGGAATACCAAGCTCCCGGGCAATAATGGCTGCGTGGCAGGTACGCCCGCCACGATCGGTGACAATGGCGGAGGCCCGCTTCATTACCGGTTCCCAGTCAGGATCCGTCATGTCCGTTACCAGGACATCACCGGCCTGAACGCGATCCATTTCCTTGATGCTGGTAATGATCTTTACCGGGCCGCTGCCAATCTTGTGGCCAATACTTCGACCCTCAACCAGCACCTTGCCGGTTTCGTTCAACAGGTAACGCTCCATCACGTTGGCCGAGGCGCGGCTCTTCACCGTCTCTGGACGGGCCTGAACGATGTAGATCTTGCCGTCGTCACCATCTTTCGCCCACTCGATGTCCATGGGGCGCTGGTAGTGTTTCTCGATAATCATGGCCTGGCGGGCCAGGTCTTCCACCTCGGCATCGGTGATGCAGAAACGGTTACGGTCTTCCTGCTCGACCTTTACCGTTTCTACAAACTCACCCTCACCCGGTTTGGTGTGATAGACCATCTTGATGGCCTTGCTACCCAGGTTGCGACGCAGGACAGCCGGCCGATTAGCTTCCAAAGTGGGCTTGTGCACGTAAAATTCATCGGGGTTAACAGCACCCTGAACGACCGTCTCGCCCAGACCGTAGGAGGCGGTCACAAACACCACATCACGGAAGCCGGATTCAGTATCCAGGGTGAACATAACGCCACTGGCTGCAGTTTCACTGCGCACCATTTTCTGGATGCCGGCCGAGAGCGCGACCATCTTGTGGTCGAAGCCATGATGCACACGGTAGGAAATTGCTCGGTCATTGAACAGGGAGGCGAATACCTCCTTCACCGACGTGCGGACCTGTTCAAGACCCACTACGTTCAGGAAGGTTTCCTGCTGGCCGGCGAACGACGCATCCGGCAGATCTTCGGCAGTAGCAGACGAACGAACCGCAACCGCCATGTGCTCATTGCCATCCTGCAGGGCGGCAAAGGATTCTTTCAGGGCATTTTCCAGAACGTCCGGAAAGGGCGTTTCAATGATCCACTGGCGGATCATTGCACCAACCCGGGCCAGCTCATTGACATCGTTGATGTCCAGGGCATCCAGAGCCTCATCGATGCGTCCTTTCAGACCGTCTGTGGCCAGGAATTCACGATAGGCATGTGCGGTGGTGGCAAAGCCACCCGGAACGGTAACACCTGCGTTGGCGAGATTACTGATCATTTCGCCGAGTGAGGCGTTCTTGCCGCCTACCCGATCGACATCGGACATTCCCAGGTGATCAAACCAGATAATGTAATCTTCCAAAGCATGTCTCCCTTGAGTCTGTGAAGCAAAGAGCAAAACCGGGCCAGCGGTATCAAGCGGTAAAATCCACTGCGGAGTCTCGAACTTGGCGTGTATGATACTGTAACCTGCGGAAATTACCTAGGCCACCAAGCTCGGGGAATAAAGGAACCAAGGAACCGGACGATACAGCATGAAACGCACTGCTTTTTTCATTTCGGATGGCACAGGCCTCACCGCCGAGGCACTGGGCCACAGCCTTCTGGCCCAGTTCGAGAAGATCGAATTTGAACGGATCACCGTTCCCTACATTGCGGACGAAGAAAAAGCCCGGGAAATGGTGAAACGGATCAACAAGGCGGCCGAGACCGATGGTGCCCGCCCACTGGTGTTCGACACCATTGTGAACAGTGATGTCCGGGACATCATCGCCACCGCAGAAGGTTTTATGGTGGATATTTTCGGCACCTTCCTCAATCCTCTGGAGCAGGAGCTCCAGTCGTCATCCTCGTACACCGTTGGCAAATCTCACGCCATCAACAATGAAGGAAGCTACGAGCGCCGTATCAAGGCCGTCAATTTCGCGCTCGACAACGACGATGGAGCCCGCACACGACACTACGACGAAGCCGACCTGATCCTGGTGGGTGCCTCCCGAAGCGGTAAAACCCCCACGTGCCTCTATCTGGCACTGCAATACGGCGTCAAGGCGGCAAACTACCCGATCACGGAAGAGGATCTGGAGGATCAGCAGATACCGGCCGCCCTGAAACCTCACAAAGAGAAGATTTTCGGGCTGACCATCGATCCGGAGCGGCTTGCCACCATACGCAACGAACGTCGACCCAATTCGCGGTACTCGTCCATAAAGCAGTGCATGCATGAAATCGAGGAAATCGAGCTGATGTACCGGCGGGAGCGGATTCCCTACCTGAACACCACAGCCTACTCTGTGGAGGAAATTTCCACCCGGATCATGGTAACCACGGGGCTGAAGCGAAATCGCTAGATTGGGGTCAGATGAAAAAGGGGTCAGATGAAAAATTCATCTGACCCCAGCTTCAAGACCTGCTTTATAGCTCCTGAATCTCCAGGCCCAGCTTCTCGGCTCTTGCCCGGTTTTCCGGGCTGGTTACCACGGCGGTGCTGGCCTTATCCGGCACCAGCCAGGTTCTGGCAACGCGTTTGAGATCTTCCAGGGTGACAGCAAGCACCCGCTCACGGAACCTCGCCCGTTGCTCTGGCGTACGGCCAAACAGCTTGTTGTGGAAGGCATGACGAGCGGCTCCTGCCGGCGACCGTGGTCTGTCGAGTTGGCCAATGACGCCAAGAATCGACTCCTCCAGCTCCTGATACTCGTGGTCATTGTCCTGCAGCCACGCCAGCGCCTGGTCGAAATCATCCAGCGTTTCCTCCAACCGCGGATCCCGGTAAGAGAAGAACCGGAAGGTGCCGTTTACACTATCCTGTCCGGCACCGCCACCGTAGGCACCGCCCTTTTCCCGGATCGCCCGGTGCAGGTAACCGTTACGCAGGAAGCCACCCAGCACAGTCAATGCCGCCGCATCCGGATGATCCACGGGCACGGTGCTGTAGGCTTTGGAGCAGAAGTTCACCTGGGTCGATGTGAGCCAGGCCTCCCGGGTGGTGTAGTTGACCGGCTCCATCTTCCAGCCTGCGACGGACGCATCACAAGCGTCACGCCAGCAGGACTTCAGGTCATCGACCATCGCCGGGAGCTGCTCTTCCTCGCCAATCACCAGGAACTCACGGCCCTGGTTGCGGATTTTCTCGTGCAGTGCGGCCAGTTTTTCGCACAGGGCAGTCAATTCTTCCGGATCTTTCAGGGCCTGATCCAACTGCTTGGTGCCGCGGATACCGGCAAGACCACCCAGACGGAAGGATAGCCAGGCGCCCGGGCTCATGCCCTGGGAGGCGGCCCCCATCGCGAGGGCATGACCACTGCCGGTTACTGCCTGCTCGCGGCGGGCACGGATCTGGGCAATGATCTCCCGGATCCGCTCTTTCTCATCGAAACGGGCGTCGGTGTAGACGTCCCGCAGCAGGCGGGTCAGTGCGCTTCTGTTCCGGGCCAGTGCCTTGCCGTTAAAGATAATATATCCGGACAGATCCTGGACATCGTCGATACGGCCCTTGGCACTGAACGCCGCACCAATGCCACCGGACTCCGCGGAAATGCGGTCCTGCATCTGCAAATAATCCAGCTCACCGCAGCCCACCTCAGAGATCAGGGTGGTGTAGTAAGGCACCAGCAGCAGTTCCTCTTCGGTGAGCGCCGGGACCGGCACAACAACCTGTTCGTAAACCAGACCGTTGGTGCCACGGGCATACACCGTTGCGGAGATATCGCCGTCATACCGGCCTTCCGGCTCTGGCATTTGCAGGGGCACATCAGACAGATCCACTTTTGGCAGAATGGAGTCATCGTCCTTCTGCATCTGGCGCTCTTCCAGTGCCTTTGCCCGATCAACAATCATCCGGACTTCATCGTCGGTCAACTCAGCCTTACGGCGGGCCAGGGCTTCACGGATGGCCTCCTGCCGATGGGACTCAAGCTTTTCATCCGGCCGCAACGTCAGAGTGACCCGATGAGGATTCTCCAGAAGCTTCCTGCGGATCAGATCGGGTACGTACTGCGGGTCCCGGATTTTTTCCCGGAGCGATGCCAGTACCGGCTCAAGATCCAGTAATTCCACAGGGTCGCCACCGTGCACCATGGGCGCGATCGCACTCATGATCAGCTGCAGGCCATAGGGGAACTGGTCGCCGGCAATTTCACGCTGGTGCAGTTCGAGCTGGTGCAAGATGGCTTCCAGTCGCTCCTCGCTGACACCGTCTTCCACCACCTTGAGCAGGGTGGATTCGATCAGCGTCTCCAGCTCCTTGTGCTTCTCCGGCTCACTGCCTTCGATACCGCAGACAAAGGTCATCTCGCGGTTGGAGTCCTCCAGGCCACACATGGGTGATGGCGAGTGCCCCAGCTCCGTCGTCTCCAGGGCCCGCATCAGCGGCGAGGCGCTGTTTTCCAGAAGCACCGCTGACAACAGCTGGCCTTCAAGGTTTTCCTGCAGGTCAAAACTGTGTCCCAGCAGCCAGCCAACCACAATGTGGGTCTTGTTGTCGGTACCCTCACCTTCATTGACAGCGTATCCCTGCTCCACCCTTACCGGGGCAAACATGCGCTTTTCGTCCCGAACCGGCAGCTCGATGTTCAGCCGGTCAAACCGTTTGAGCGCCAGCTCCTCGAACTTTGCATGGTGCTCGTGGGCAGGAATATCACCGTAGGTGGCAAAGATCGCATTGCTGGGATGATAATGGTGGCGGTAGAACTTCAACAGGTCTTCGTAGGTTAGATCGACAATATGGTCTGGCTCACCACCACTGTTGTAGTGATAGGTGGTGGTCGGGAACAGGTGACTGCTGAGGTTTTGCCACAACTGCGACGTGGGCGAACTCATGGCGCCCTTCATTTCGTTATAGACGACACCGCGATAGACCAGATCGGTAGAGGGATCTTCCGGTTTATCGAACTCCAGGCGGTGACCTTCCTGGGCGAAATCCAGCGGATCCAGCTTGGAGAAGAACACGCAGTCCAGGTAGACCGACAAAAGATTGTCAAAGTCTTTCCGGTTCATGCTGGCGAAGGGATAGGCAGTCCAGTCGCTGCTGGTAAAAGCATTCATGAAGGTGTTCAGTGACCGCCGGATCATCATGAAGAACGGGTCACGGACCGGATAACGCTCGCTCCCGCACAGCGCGGTGTGTTCGAGAATATGGGCCACGCCGGTGGAATCCATCGGGAAGGTTCGCAGGGCCACGAAGAACACATTCTCGTCGTTATCTGCAGCCAGATGGAGATGCCGGGCCCCGGTTTTTTTGTGACGATACTCCTCAACCTCGAGGTTGAGTGTGTCGATCCGGTGACTGCGAAGCTTCTCAAAGGCCGGATGGGTTGCGTTGTCGATCACTGCAGCCATTCAAACTATCCTGTCGTTAAACAATTGGAGAACTGTAGGGTAACACGTAGTATCGATTATCATGCATCACTCCCGTAGCCATAAGGTACCCCGCCCGTCCATGACAACACCCGCACCTCAATCAAAGGCTGTTGACGCCCCGGAAGTTGCCGCCTGGTGGGCGGAACGCCGCCGTTACCTTGACCGAATCCGGAAAGTCCCGGAAATCAGACAACGTTTCTGGCGGGAAGTTGCCGTTTATCTGCTTCGCCGTTTGCTCTGGTCGTTCGGATTCTTTCCGGTCTTTATCGCTTTCTGGGTCCCGTTCGTGATGGCCAGCTTCAATCCGGTTGTCATGGCCTCGGATCTGATTCCATTGTTGCAGGATTTCGTCAATTCCAACCCGGAAGTGCAGGCCACCACCATGAGTACACTGGTCATTGCCTGGGCCTCTATCGGCTTTTTCTTCCTGGTGTTTGATTTTGTGCTAACCCCGTTCAAGTCACCCTATGAATACGAAGCGGATGTGTACATGAGATCATGGGAGCAACTCAACCATGACCAGCTTCCGGATAAAGTGTGATTTGGCCTGCATTCTCGTTAACTCCAGACACTTTCTGTTACATAACGTTGCACTCACTGGTTAAGATGAAGCCATAAACAGAATTTCAAGAATGCAGGATTAAGAGGTTCCGCCATGGTCGATTTCAGACCACTTCTGTTCATTAACGCCCTGGCGCTTATGTTGCTGGTCACCGCCGGGTTCGCATCGGTCCGGGACGACCTGCGGATGACGGAAGCCTTTGAACCGCCCGCCGCCGATCAGGTTGCTGCTTCGAATCCCACTGAGCCCGAAACCAGCGCGCCCGCCGAACCTGCCGCACCTGCATCCACCAAGGCCGAGGCGCCTGCCCCGGTTTCCCGCTCACCCGTGGTTGATACTACCCCGTTTACCATTCACCCCATGCCGGAGAACCCGGAGGTTCTGGCAGTGGCTGAACCGGCGGGAGCGATGGCAACCCGAACAGATGCAGTACCACTAACTCAGGAAGAACCGACAGAAAAACAACAGCAACCAGAGCCGCCCACGCAGGCTCTTCTGGTGCTCCGTTCGAATGTTGTGGGCGACAAGGTCACCATCAATGGCAAGGAATATGGCGCCACCCGGCTCGATCTCAAACTCGATCCGGGCCGCTACGACGTCACCATCAGCAAACCGGGCTTCAAACCCTGGAGCCGCTCCGTTGCCCTGGAAGCCGGCAACGAAATGACGCTGGTGGGCAAGCTGGAAGCCTTTACCACCGTGAATTTCAGGGACGGCGACTGGATTGGCGGTGTAAAAACCGGGGATGGCACCTATCAGGACGCCGATGGCCTGCGCTATGAGGGCCATTTTGTGGATGGTGAATTCCATGGCCAGGGCACTGCATGGTACCCCGACGGTAGCCGCTACGAAGGCGAATGGTCGGCTGGCAGGCGAGAGGGCGAAGGTGAGTGGCGCAGCGCAGACGGATCGCGTTACTCCGGAGAGTTCCGGGCTGACCAGTTCAACGGCAAGGGCACGCTGACCCTGGCAAACGGAGACATCCTGACAGGACACTGGCAGGACGGTCAGCTGAATGGCCACGGCTCCCTGACCACCGCCGATGGCATGCTTTATGTAGGCGGCTTCCGGAACGACGAGTTCCACGGCAGTGGCACCCTGACCTTCCCGGACGGTCGTCATTACGAAGGTGAATTTTCCAACGGCGACTTCCACGGAACGGGGGCCGAAGTCTTTGCCAGTGGCAAGAAATACGAGGGCGAGTACATCGAAGGGAAGTTTCACGGCAAAGGGCTGCTCAAGAACCCCAACGGCAGCTCGATCGAAGCCACTTTCCGACATGGTGAGCCTTATGGACAGGTGCGCCTGACCACGGCGGCAGGGGAAATTTTCACTGCCCGAACCACTGAACCCGGTGTCTGTTATCGGGACAAGAGCTACCGGGCCACAGAATGCCCGAAACTGGAAGGCTGGTAATCAAGACAGCCCGATAACAAACGCGTTTGCAGTAAACGATTGAGGTAGTGACATGGCGATCAAGAACGCTCTGCTGGTAGACGACTCCAAAGTGGCACGATTTGCCCTGAGCAAACTTCTGGAGAGTCGCGATATGGAAGTCAACATGGCTGGCTCGGCCGAAGAGGCCCTGGATTTCCTGAACAGCCATGGCCGCCCGGATGTCATCTTCATGGATCACCTGATGCCTGGCATGAATGGTGTCGAGGCCACCAAAGCAATCAAGGGCAACCCCGAGACGGCTGGCATACCCATCATCATGTGCACATCCAAGAAATCGTCCTCCTTCATGGAGGAGGCAAAGAATTTCGGTGTTTACAATATTCTCACCAAACCGCCCCAGACCGAGGGACTCAAAGCGGTTCTGGATCAGCTGGCCAGCGATGTCACCGAGGGAACCTTGCCGGAACCACCTGCGGAACCTTCGGCCTCACCCGCGGACGACGACGAGCTACTGAATGTTCCGGCGGATGCCTCGGTGGAACTGTCCCCCAAGACCGGTGATTCTGCGACACGAGCAAACCCCCAGGCCAATGTGGTACCCCTTACCAGTGAACTGATCGAGCAGATTGCCCGTTCGGCGGTCAAAACCCACATCAACAACCGTCTGCACGAGCTGCTCAGCTCCCTCTTCGACGAACAGTTCGACCACCTCAAGCGGGCCCTCGACGAATCCCGCAGCAAGCAGGAAGCGGCAATTGAAGAGCGCCTGAATACCGTTACCGAGCTGGTCCAGGAACGCACCAAACATCTGCGCGACGAGGTTGCCGCCGAGGTGAACCTCAACCTGGGAAGTGAGCTGGCGGTTCTGAAGAAGGAGCTGAAAAAGAACTCCGGATTCACCAGCGAACACATGGCAGAGCTGAAGGACCACATCACCAGCGTACAGACGATTGATACCGAGTTCTGGCAGACCCTGCAATCCGAAGCCATCCAACAGGCCCATGAGATTTCACGGGAAACCGCCGAAGACATTGCCCAACGCACAATCGACCTGTTCGTTGCCCAGCAGCGCTCTGCCTCGTCCCGGGTCTACACCATCGGGCTTGCTGTGAGCCTGGGCATCTTCAGCGTCGGGATTGCCTGGCTGTCGGGCCTGTTTGGCTGAGTAACTCCCGGATCCTGGACCAGTCTGCCGGGGTGTCCACATCATCATGGACCCCCGGAATGTCTACCCGTGTCGCCCTCACTTCCGCCAGGACACGACCGGCACCCCGGTCGCCTTCCAGATCCAGCACCAGGGGCCAGAGCCATCTCGGCAGATAGGCGGGCACGCCGGGCCTACCCCCGTAATCCGCTGCAATAGGCTGGTTGGGAACGCAGCGAGCAGCTTCACCAAAGGCCTCAAGGGCGCTCAGGTCCAGCAACGGCTGATCCGCCACCAGTACGAAAACGCCTTTTACCGCTGGCCCCAGACTGCGGAGCCCTGCAGACAGAGACGCCGACATTCCCTCCTGCCAATCCGGCACTCTCAACCATGCCGACGGCTGTCGCCGGCTTCGAAAGCGGATGAGTGGGTACCAGGCCCCGCACACCACCCTGACATCCGGGCTCAGAAGCCGACCCTGACCGATAGCGGCATCCAGCAGCACACGATTGCGCCCATCCGGACCATTTCTGTTGCCGGAAACCAGTGGCAACAGCGCTTTGGGCCGACCAAACCGGCGTGAGGCCCCGGCTGCCAGTATCAGTACCGGGAATTGCTGATCGTTGCGCTTGTCGAAGTTTAAGATGATGAGTCCGATCGCAGAAAAGAAATGGAACGCTGGCACGCAGCCAGACTGCTGTATTCGGTGATTTTTGCTAGAATTCGGCCATCAATCAACCATACCCGCCTGGAAATTTGATGAACCATCTGTTTGTAGACAACCTGACCGTTATCGATTTCGCCTACCTGGATCCGACCCGGGGGCTGGTGGGTGAAAGCTGGATTGCGGATGTGGTGCTTGGCGGGGAGCTGGACGAACAGGGCATGGTGTTCGACTTCAGTAACGTAAAACGCACCATCAAGAGGGTAATCGATGAGCGTGTCGACCATCGGCTGGTGATTCCCCGTGGCTACCAGGGGCTATCCTGGAGCGAGGAACAACCAGACACCTTTACCTGGGCGCTCACCGATGGCAGCCAGATCGTTCACCGCTCGCCGGACGAGGCCATTGTCTGGCTGTCTGCAGACCGGGTTGTGCCCTCGGCCGTTGCCGCCTTACTGGAACAGGAGATCAAGGCGGTACTTCCGGCCAACGTGATTTCCGTGGAGATCAGCCTCCGGGAGGAGGAGATTGACGGTGCCTATTATCACTACGTGCACGGCCTGAAAAAGCACCTCGGCAACTGCCAGCGCATTGCCCACGGCCACCGCTCACCGATTCGCATCGATCGGAACGGCCACCGTGATTACGATCTGGAGCGCCGCTGGGCGAAGCTCTGGCGGGATATTTACGTGGGTTCCGAGGAGGATGTGGTGCGGCGTCATGTGGGCGAAGACGGCGTTCGCTACGTGACCTTCGAATACGAGGCCAACCAGGGGGAGTTTGCGCTGACCCTGCCCGAGGAGCGGGTGTACATGCTGGACACCGACACTACGGTGGAACTGATTGCAGCGCACATGGCCGACAAACTCAAGGTGGAGTTTGCGACGGACACGATTCGGGTGAAGGCTTATGAAGGCGTTGGCAAAGGGGCCATTGCCGAGCGCTGATTGAAACCATGAAAACGGGGTCAGAAGAAAAGTTCTTCTGATCTAGTCCCGTTTTCATCTGCCCCTTGCTTACAGGCACAAAAAAACCGCCGGAAGGCGGTTTTTTTGATGGCTTTCCGGTGGACTAAACCGACAAGCCGTATTGGCGTCCCCTAGGGGGTTCGAACCCCTGTTGCCGCCGTGAAAGGGCGGAGTCCTAGGCCACTAGACGAAGGGGACTAGAAATTGGTGGAGCCAAGCGGGATCGAACCGCTGACCTCAACACTGCCAGTGTTGCGCTCTCCCAGCTGAGCTATGGCCCCTCAACGGCTGCGTATATTAAGGATCCGCCCTATGGGCGTCAACCTTTTGAACACACTTTTTTTCAGTTTTCTGAACATCCCTGTCCAGGCCGTTTATTAATTCACCAAAGCGGTTACTGAACACCCAGAGCGGCGTATTCCTTTTCCACTTTCTTGGTTTCCTTCTTGGAGAAGCCACCCATCACTTCCAGCGCATGCCGAAGACGAGAACGGGTCATGTCCGGGCCGAGTAGCGCCATAGAGTCCATCACAGACCAGGAGTTGGGGGTACCAGCGATGGCCACGAAGATGGAAAACATGAAGTCGCCCATTTTCAGGTCCATGGCTTTGGCCAGGGCCTTAATGTCCGCGAAGATGGTCTCCTTGCTCCAGTGACGCTGGGCTTCAAGCTTCCAAAGCGTAAACTGCAGAACCCGCTTGACCTGGGCCTCTTCAAGTTTGTTATGGGCAAAGTCCTCCGGCTTGAGGTTGAGCATGCCGGAGAACATGAACTGGGCCATGGGCGCCACATCCGAAAACACCTCTGCCCTGCCCTTGATGTGCGGTATCAGTGCGCTCAAAGCGTCCTCATTGAACCACCACTGGCGCATTCGCTCCATGAACTGCTCTTCGGTGAGCTCCTCACGCAGCCACTGGCCATTGAGCCAACGAAGTTTCTCCACATCGAAGACCGGGCCACCGAGAGACACACGCTGGATGTCGAAGTTCTCGATCATCTCATCCAGGGTGAACTTCTCCCGCTCGTCAGGCATGGACCAGCCCATGCGCCCGAGATAGTTGGTGACGGCTTCCGGCAGGAAGCCCATGCGCTCATAGAAATTGATGCTGGTAGGGTTCTTGCGCTTGGACAGCTTGCTCTTGTCCGGATTGCGCAGCAGCGGAAGATGACACAGCACCGGCATATCCCAGCCAAAGTACTGGTACAGCAATTTGTGTTTGGGCGCCGAGTTGATCCACTCCTCGCCCCGCAGAACGTGGGTGATCTCCATCAGGTGATCATCAACCACGTTGGCCAGATGATAGGTGGGCATGCCGTCGGACTTGAGCAGGATCTGGCAATCCACCTGGGCCCAGTCGATCTCGATGGTGCCACGGAGCATGTCGTCAATCTCGCAAACGCCCTCATCGGGCACTTTCATGCGAATTACGTACGGCTCACCATCGTCCAGGCGACGCTTCACTTCGTCCTCAGGCAGTTCCAGATCGCCTTTGATGCCAGGATTCAGCCCCTGGGCCTTTCGCTCTTCCCGAATCGCATCCAGCTCTTCCGGCGTGCGAAAGCAATAAAAGGCGTGCCCGGCCGTAACGAGATCCTCGGCATACTGTCGGTAGGAATGTTTGCGTTCAGACTGGCGATAGGGGCCGTGAGGGCCGCCTACATCGGGTCCTTCGTCCCAATTCAGGCCGAGCCAGCGCAGGGCCTTGAGGATATCCTGTTCAGATTCCGCTGTGCTCCGGGCCTGGTCGGTGTCTTCAATCCGCAGGATGAACTGGCCGCCGTGTTGACGGGCAAAACACAGGTTAAACAGGGCCACGTAGGCGGTACCAACGTGTGGGTCACCCGTCGGTGACGGAGCAATTCGGGTACGTACAGTCATGAAACCTTCCTGAAAAATCGGTGGCCGTTTGATAAAGCCGGCATTATACCGGCCATCGCCGTGTTTCGCATGATCAGAGCCAAGCAAACCTCCAACCGGAAGTTTCTTTTGCTGACACACCCAACATTTGGTACATTATAACATTACAAAACTCATCGCAGGACCTCCTTACCCATGCGCGTTCCCGGAAAAGCACTTGCATTGGCACTGGGTGCCAGCCTTCTTGCCAGCGGCGCTCTGCAGGCCGAATCCCGAATTGTTACCTCCATCAAACCGATAGAGCTGATTGTCAAAGCAATCGCCACGGATAATATGGAGACAACCAGCCTGGTCCCGCCCGGCTCAAGTCCCCACAACTACACCATGAAGCCGTCCCAGCGTCGGGCACTGGAAAATGCCGATGTGATTTTCTGGGTCGGGCCCGACATGGAAACCTTCCTCAATCGCCTTCTGGCCGGACAGGAATTCAGCAGCCGAACAGTCGCCCTGATGGACGCTGAACACGAAAGCGAGGAAACCGGTCACGATCACAACGAGCACGCTCAGGACCATCATGGCCACGAGCATGATCCCGAGGAGGAGACCAGAAAAGAAGAGCGCCACGACCACGGACACGGCCATGATCACGGCGACGGCGAGGACCCTCACATCTGGCTGGACCCGGAACTGGCCATCGACATGGCTGAAACCATCCGTGATGCCCTCTCGGCATTGGACGGCGTAGACACTGCAGCCCTGAACGAGAACTTCCGGAAGTTCAAAGACAGCGTTCGGAAGACCGACGGGGTCATTCGCGACCGCCTGGCGCCAGCCCATGAAATCAGCCTGTTCGCCTACCACGACGCCTTTACCCGGTTTGCCGAACATTACGACCTGAAACTGGACGGCGTTCTCACGCTAAACCCCGAGCTCTCGCCGGGGGCACGCCATATTGCCGAGGTTCAGGAAAAACTGCGCAATGCCAACCACCCCTGCCTGTTGACCGAACCCCAGTTTAACCGACAGTGGTGGCGCTCAATCACCGAAGACCTGGACGTTACCTTCAGCACCTGGGACCCTCTGGCCACGGACATCGAGGTAACACCGGACGGTTACAACAACTTCCAGCAAAGCATTGTCGACGCAGTGCTCAAGTGCCTACCAGAGGATGCTGAGCATTAACGGAATGGTGACGATGGCCAGCAAGGTCTGGCCACTGATGATGCCCGCCATGAGGGGGGCATCACCGCCCAACTGCCGGGCAAGAATGTAGGCAGACGTGGCCGTGGGAAGCGCCGCCAGCAGAACCGCAACCTGCACCATCAGCCCCTCAAGGCCCAGCAACATTGCCAGCCCCGCAGTCATCACCGGAAACCCTACCAGCTTCAGTACTGACGAGACGATAAAAGGCATGGATGCCCCTCGCAGGGCTTTAAGCTGAAGACCCGCACCGACCGTCATCAGCCCCATCGGCAACGCCAGATTGCTGAGAGGCTCGAGAATACCACCGATCAGCGGATGAAACCCGATCTCGAAAAAACTCCAGACCACCCCGATCACCGAGCCAACGATCAGAGGGTTGGTGACAATCGCCTTGAACACCGGCACCAACCTCACCGGCCCTTCCGTGGCCACCAGGGAAAACATCAGTATGCAAAGCAGGTTCAGCAACGGCACCATAATGGCCACCGCAATCGCCGTCAGCGACAAGCCCTGATCCCCCAGCAACATGCCACCCGCTGCCAGACCCACATAGGAATTGAACCGGATAGCCCCCTGGTAAACCGAAGAAAACACCGGGCCAGGCCAACGCCAGAACCACTGTGCAAATGCGAGGAGCAGCGTCATCGCGATCAGCATGGCACAGATCAGCACGGCAATATCGCCATAGGCGGACGCTGGCAACCGGGCCTGCCCCAGCTTGAAAACCAGCATGGCCGGAAACAGCACGTAGTAGGTAAACCGCTCCGCCTGGGGCCAGAAATCGCCACCTGGAAAGTCAATCCGGCGAAACACATGCCCGAGCATGATCAGGACAAATACGGGCAACAGGGCCTGTATCATCAGGGGCATAGTTATTAACTCCGACGCAGTTTTTTCATAACGGCACGAGTCACTGCCGTGGGCGACGAGCGGGCAATCGGCCAAAGGATTTTGAACTGATTGGAAACCGGCCTGTGAAGTTGCGGTGAGCACACCTGCTTCCAGACCTCAGCGGCAACCTCAGAAGGCGCCAGGTTAACTCCCAGGCTATCGAACAAACGCGACGCTCCGGCATTGGCCTGAACCATACCCGTATTCACAAAGGGCGGCATCAGGTCGCAGACGCGAATGCCATACTCTTCCCATTCGATATCCAGGGCCTCTGTCATGGCTCGAACCGCGTGCTTGCTGGCCGAATAGGAGGCGAAATCCGGAGTTCCATATGCTGCTGAGGCCGAACTCATGTTCACAACCACCGCACCGGAGGCAGCCTTGAGGTAAGGAAAGGCAGCGTACAGAACATTCATCAGGCCAATCACATTGATTTCAATGATCGCGCGATGCTCCTGAATATCAATGCTTTCAAAGGGACCTACTCTCAAAATGCCGGCGTTGTTGTGCAGTGCATCTATGGTTCCCCCGGTTAATTCAGCGAATTCTGACAGGGCCCCAGCGACAGCCTTTTCATCAGTCACATCGACGACATGAGCAGAGCATACTCTCTGACCCAGTTCTGTCTGCAGACTCTCGAGCGCTTTTTGATCCCGGTCTGCTGCGCCGACAATCCAACCTTTTGAGGCGAACAGACGTGCTGTTTCAAGGCCGATTCCGGCTCCTGCACCGGTTACGAATATCGATTTGATCAAAGTTACTTTTCCTTCGAGATCACTGCCAGATGAATCCGATCAACGTTATCTGTACATTGCGTTGATCACACCCGTTGTTTGAATACTCCAACGCAAGGAACGCGTTATGAACTATACATGGCCTGTAAAGGCCGCTGCACTCTCAACCTCCCTGGCATTTTCAGCGACCAGCTCCGCTGGCTGGTTAAATTCGCATATGGAAATCTATCCAGATTGTACAGAGGCGTTGACTCTTCTGAGCAGTGAACTTCTTGATCTTACCCCCAACGGCGAACTGTTCATTGTTATGGCAGATCCGAAGAGCGAGGGCATGGACGCCATTCTCGCGTTGCGCCATGGTTTTCATGGCTCAATTTTCGATATCGATATCCTGAACGACAACCTTCCTCTCGAAGACCAAACTGTTCAGTTTACTGGCACCCTCGTTCGCCGTGATGCCAACATTCCAGAGCGGGTTCTGGGGGGATCAGGGGGAGACTCATTCTTCTTTGTTGTGAGACTGACAGCGGGTAACTTCCTTCTCCATCCGGATTCCTTTGATCACTCCGGATTTGCGGTGTGCGAAGCGCTGCTCGAGGACATGGCTTAGCCGTTTCGCCAAAGCCCTACGGAAATCAACCGGCCAACCCTGTTAAACTATCGTTCACTCAGAAACGTTCGTCGTACACGCTTTTTTCAGCCAATCAGGTAACCGTAATGCCAGCACTACCATCACACGCCGCCGCAAAGAACGAATCCGGCCCCTCCCGCCGCTTCTGCGTGGCCCCGATGATGGACTGGACCACCAGTCATTACCGTTATCTGGCGCGCCAGCTTAGCAGGCATACCCTGCTCTACACCGAGATGGTCACCACCGGCGCGCTGATCCATGGCGATACGGCACGTTTTCTGCGCCATGACGAGGCCGAGTACCCGCTGGCCCTGCAGCTGGGCGGCAGCGATGCCGGCGAACTTGCCCACTGCGCCAGGCTGGCCCGGCAATACGGGTTTGATGAGGTCAACCTGAATGTCGGTTGCCCCAGCGATCGGGTTCAGAACAACATGATCGGCGCCTGCCTGATGGGCCACCCGGACAAAGTAGCCGAGGGCGTGCGCGCCATGATTGAGGCCACCGATCTGCCGGTCACCGTGAAGCATCGGATCGGTATTGATGGGCGGGAATCCTGGGACGATCTCTGTGAGTTCGTGGAAAAAGTGTCGGACGCTGGTTGCCGGACGTTTATCGTGCACGCCCGGATCGCGATTCTTGAGGGCCTGAGCCCCAAGGAGAACCGGGAGGTCCCACCGTTGAAATACGACTGGGTGTACCGGCTGAAAGCAAAATACCCGCATCTGGAAATTATCATCAACGGCGGCATCAAGACGTTCGAGGAATGTCACGAGCATCTCCAGCACACCGACGGCGTGATGCTTGGCCGGGAGGCGTACCACAACCCCTGGCTGCTGGCGGGCGTTGACCCGGAGTTTTTCGGGCAGTCTGCGCCGGTGCAGAGCCGGCATCAGGCGCTCCGGGCCATGCTCCCGTTTATCCAGAGCGAGCTTGATCGGGGCGTGTTCCTCACCCACATGTCCAGGCATCTGTTGGGCCTGTTCCACGGCCAGCCTGGCGGTCGGCAATTCCGCCGCTACATCAGCGAAAACGCCCACAAATCCGGGGCCGGTCTCGACGTTATCGAGACAGCGCTGGAGAGGGTGCACGAACCTGCAACCCCGGATATGGCTGAAGCTTAATCACCGTTAATCGCCACCATACCTTTTGTTGTCTTGTTCCTGTCAGAGTGGCCCGTTATTGTAGGCGTATAGCCAGTGCCCGGGATTCGGGCGCGTCAATAACAAATCAACCGGGACGACAGGACGAATGACCAGCAAGCTCGACCAATTGAAGACCATGACCACGGTAGTGGCGGATACCGGCGATATCGAGGCTATTGCGAAGTGGCGGCCGGAAGATGCCACCACCAATCCATCCCTGCTGCTCAAGGCGGCAGCCTCTGACGCGTATCGACCCATGCTGGACAAGGCTGTGGCCGAGGCTCGCCGGCAGGGCGGCTCTGATGCCGAGCAGCTGACCATGGCCACGGACATGCTTGCCGTGCTTGCCGGGCGTGAAATCCTGAATCTGATTCCCGGCGTGGTGTCCACCGAGGTTGATGCCCGGTTGTCCTTCGACACTGCCGGCACCCTGGAGCGCGCCCGCCGCCTGGTTGAGCTGTACGACAAGCAGGGTGTCGACACCAGTCGCGTGCTGATCAAGATTGCTTCCACCTGGGAAGGCATCCGGGCCGCGGAGCAACTGGAGAAGGAAGGGATTCGCTGCAACCTTACGCTGCTGTTTTCCTTCATCCAGGCTGCCGCCTGCGCCCAGGCAGGTGCGTTCCTGATTTCGCCCTTTGTCGGTCGCATTCTGGACTGGCACCTTGCCAGCACTGGCCGCGATAGCTACCCGGCCGCAGAAGATCCGGGGGTGCTTTCGGTCTCTCGCATCTACAATTACTACAAGGCCAACGGCTTTGACACGGTGGTGATGGGCGCCAGCTTCAGAAATACCGGCGAAATCGAAATGCTGGCAGGCTGTGACCGTCTGACCATCAGCCCGGCCCTGCTGCAGGAATTGCAGGACGACCAGGGCGATTTGCCGCGCCGACTCGTCGCCGACACCGCCAGCTCACCGGATCGTTTCGGCACTATTGACGAGAAGCTGTTCCGCTGGGAGTCCAACGAAGACGCCATGGCTACCGAGAAGCTGGCTGACGGCATTCGCCGGTTCACGGCAGACCAGATAGAGTTGGAGAACCGGGTCAGGCAGCTGGCCACGGCCGCCTGACGTCAAGCCCCAAACCAAACACAGGAGTAGGACTGTCCGATCATGATCGAAAGCCTGAAAAAACTGTTTGCGGCACCGGAAGCTGAGAGCGAGAAACCGGATTTTCACCAATTGGCCGTGGCTGCAACCGCTTTGATGGTTCAGGTTTCACGGATCGACCAGCATGAAGACGAGCGAGAGTTGCAGGCCATTGTCGATGGGGCCGTGAAAGCGCACCAGGTTACCCGGGCCGAAGCAGAAGAGATTCTGCAGGACGCCCTGAGCCACGCAGACGATGCAACATCGCTCTATGAATTTACCGGCCAGATCAACGACCAGCTGGACCAGGAAGGCAAACAGGCACTGCTTGAGAGTATCTGGCGCGTGGCCTTTGCGGACGGACGTATCGACAAGTACGAAGAACACCTTATTCGCCGCATGGCAGACCTGCTGCATCTTAATCACCGGGAGTTCATGCAGGCGCGGCACCGGGCGCAAGACGCCGGTTCTTAAAAGGAGACAGCATGCTAGCGATTCTTCATCCGAATACCGCTCTGGACAGCGAAGAATATAGACAGACCATGCACTACCTCGAGAATCTTCCCAACGTGTCGGTTCGGGTTCATGAGGTTCAGGGTGCCACCCAGAGGCTGACCGAAATCTATCTTCTCGGGGATACCAAGCCCCTGAACAAGGAAGAAATCGAAGCCCTGCCTGCGGTTGAACGGGCCATTCGCATCTCGGACGACTACCGCATTCTCGGTCGCCACCGGGACGATCGCCGGCAAAGCGGCTTCACCTACAACGGCGTCGAGTTCAATCAGTCCAATTTGAACATTTTTGCCGGCCTTTGCGCCGTCGATGTGCCCGAGCATGTCGACATGATGATGCAGGCCCTCGAGGACAACGGCGAAGTCTGCACCCGAATGGGTGCCTATAAGCCGCGTACCAACCCCTACTCCTTCCAGGGCCACGGCAAGGGCTGCCTGCCCTGGGTGTTCGAGAAAGCGGGCAAGCACGGCATCAAGGTGATCGCCATGGAGATCACCCATGAGAGCCACATTGAGGAAATCGACACCTGTCTGGAGAAACTCGGCCGTCCAACCGGCGTGATGCTGCAGGTTGGTACCCGGAACACCCAGAACTTTGAGCTGCTGAAAGCGATAGGCCGCCAGAACACGTATCCAGTGCTGCTCAAACGGGGGTTCGGCATTACCCTGAACGAATCCCTGAACGCCGCCGAGTACCTGGCCAGCGAAGGCAACGCCAATGTGATCTTTTGCCTCAGAGGCATGAAAACCGAAGCGGGCCAGCCACACCGCAACATGGTGGATTTTGCCCATGTGCCGGCGGTCAAGCGCCTTACCCGTATGCCGGTGTGCGTGGATCCGTCACACTCGGTGGGCAGCCGTGAACAATCTCCCGAAGGCATTCTTGATGTCATGCACGCGACGGCCCAGGGCGTGATTGCCGGCGCCAACATGGTACTGGTGGACTTCCACCCGAAACCGGAAAAAGCGCTTGTAGATGGCCCCCAGGCTCTGCTCATGCATGAATTGCCGGCTTACCTGGCAGACATCCGTCTCTGCCATGACACCTGGAAGAAACGCCAGGCCATTTACCAACGCCTGAAGGATGACGCAGCGGAATGATTGTCTACGGACACAGAGGGGCAAAGGGAGAGGCCCCGGAAAACACCCTTCCGGGATTTATCCACGCGTACCGGCATGGCATTCGGCATTTCGAGCTGGACCTGGTGCTGTCAAAGGACGGCAAGCCGGTACTGGTGCATGACCTTTCGGTAGACCGGACAACCAGCCAGAAGGGCAGCATCAGCCAGTACACGGCCGCCGAGCTGGCTGCCATGGACGCACGGCGCAACACCAGCTCCTGGCCAACACCCACCGGCATACCCGCGCTCGAGGACCTTCTTGATCAGTTCGACGACATCGAACACCTGCAACTGGAAGTCAAAAAGGACACGCGCCAGCGGCTGAACATTCTCAGCAATCGGCTGACCGAGGTGATACAACGGCGCAATCTGTACCAGACGGTGGCGATCACCTCTTCCGATAGCTGGTTCCTGAAACAGATCCGGCGGCGCAACACGAACATCCGTATCGGCCTGGTAACAGAACGAAAGTTTCCACGACCGCTCAGCGTGGCAAACCGACTCGGCTGCGAGTACCTCTGCATCAACTGGAAGCTGTGCTCGAAAATGCTGGTTGAACAGGCCCACCGCAGGGGAATGCATGTGTCTACCTGGACGGTGAACCGGATTCACGACATGTTGCAGCTGGAGGAGATGGGGGTGGACAGCATTATCACTGATTACCCGACAAGCACCCGCATGTTTTTCGATAACCGGGCCAGATCGGCGCTGTCGCTACCACAGAGCCACGAAACTGTGTCGGCTGGCAGCGGAGCCCTGTCCACCGGGTGAAATGCGGAATATGCGATCATGAACCCGGGTCAGATGAAAGCGGTCATCTGACCCGGTCTTCAGGTAAACCTCAGAAAATCCGGTTCAGGCCGTTCAATGCCGCAACACGGTAGGCTTCCGCCATGGTTGGGTAGTTGAAGGTGGTATTGATGAAGTAGTTCAGGGAGTTTGCCTCTCCTTCCTGATTCATGATCGCCTGACCGATGTGAACAATCTCTGCCGCCTGGTCCCCGAAGCAGTGAATGCCGAGGATCTGGCGTGTTTCCCGATGAAACAGGATCTTCAACATGCCCACAGCCTCGCCGGTGATCTGCGCACGGGCCAGATCCTTGAAGAAGGCCTGCCCAACCTCATAGGGCACCTTGGCTTCGGTCAGTTCGCGTTCGGTTTTACCAACTGAACTGATTTCCGGAATCGTGTAGATCCCGGTTGGCACGTCTGATACAAACCGGAAGTATTCATCCTGGACAATGTCCGAAGATGCCGAGCGGCCCTGATCATAGGCTGCACTGGCAAGGCTCGGCCAACCAATGACATCCCCGGCGGCGTAAATATTGTCCACCTCGGTGCGATAATGCTCATCCACGGCCAGCTGTCCGCGGCCATTGGGAACCAGGCCAATGTTCTCAAGGCCCAGCTTCTCGGTATTACCACTACGCCCGTTACACCACAGGAATGCATCGGCACGGATCTTCTTGCCGGATTTAAGGGAAAGCACCACCCCGTGGTTGTCGCCATCCACCGATTCGTACTCCTCGTTATGGCGAACCAGTACCCCATTGTTTCTGAGGTGATAACTCAGGGCATCAGAGATCTCGTCGTCAAGGAAAGACAGGAGTCGGCTACCCGGATTGATCAGGTCCACTTTCACGCCCAACCCGGCGAAAATGGAGGCATACTCCGAGCCGATAACACCGGCCCCATAGATGATCAGTGTCCGGGGAGTGTGAGACAGGTTCAGAATGGTGTCGGAGTTATAGATCCGGTGGTGACGGAAATCCACATCCGGTGGCAGATACGGCCGGGACCCGGTCGCAATGATGGCCTGTTTGAAATGCAGCGTTTCCACAGATTTGCTGCCCCGGATTTCGATCCGGTTTTGGTCAATGAAAAACGCGCGGCCGTTAATCAGATCCACCCGGTTGCGGGCGTAGAACTGGGTCCGGAGCTTGACCTGCTTGCCGATGACCTTCTGGGCATTCTGAAGAACCCGCGGGAAAGAGAACCACCGGGGTTCACCGATATCCCGGAACATCTGGTTGGTGTTGAAGGTAATGATCTGTTTGACGGAGTGACGCAGCGCCTTGGATGGAATGGTACCCCAGTGGGTGCAGTTACCGCCGACCATGGGCTTGTCTTCGATGATCGCGACACGCTTGCCGTGTTTTGTCGCATTCATCGCCGCGCCTTCGCCGGACGGACCGGCGCCGATAACGACGACGTCGTAATGATGTTCTGCCATGCGCGCAGTGACTCCTTATCTACGTCGTGAAAAGAATGGTTGTAATTATCGGGTACTAAAACAGATCAATGCTTGCTGGTCTTGCTGGCGTCGTAGGCCAGCGCCTCGGGCTCTTTGCCTTCTTTGGCGAGCCGCTCGTTTTCTTCCTCGCATTTCTGGGTGTTGCCACCACAGATATCACAGGACTGACTGATACCAAGGGCGCCAATACCACCACAGGTCCCGCTGATGGGCTTGCGCCCAAGGATCACACCAATGGACATGGCCGCAACCAGCAGCACCACGATCAAAAGAACCAAAAGAAAGGTACCCATATTGCCCTCCCCTCATTGAGTCACGTAGGACGAAAAGGCCGGCGTCTGGTGCGTCTCGAAACCCTCTTCCGTCCTGACTATAAAATAGGCCGGGATATTCTCCCTTACCGCCAGGGCATTCGCCCGTTCGTAGCCCATTACATTAAACCCGGTTGCAAGGGCGTCTGCGGTCATGCAGTCGTCCGCAATCACGGTTACTGAAGCCAGATTATGTGTAATTGGCTCACCGGTCTCAGGATCTATTGTATGGGAATAACGTCGCCCTTCCGATTCGTAATAGTTACGATAGTCCCCTGATGTTGCCATGGAGCGGGATTCCAGTGCCACGACCCGGTTTACCTGTCGTCCCTCCGATACCGGCTGCTCTATGGCCAGTCGCCAGGTGCTGCCGTCCGGCTTACGACCGTTGACCCGAACCTCACCACCTATTTCCACCAGGTAAGCCTGAACGCCTTGCCTCTCAAGGAACCTCGCCACCGCGTCCACACCATAACCCTTGGCAATGGCCGACAGGTCAACGTACTGTGCCGGCACTGCCCGCACCGCAGGTGGCTCTGACTTCAGCTCAAGCTTGTCAGACCCGGTTGCGGAGAGAACCTCGGCGAGCGCCTCCTCAGAGGGTGTCTGCTCGGGCCTCGCCTGGGGCCCGAACCCCCAAAGATTAACAACGGGGCCGATGGTTACATCAAAGGCACCCTCAGTCAGCGTTGAAACCTCTTTGGCTTTCTGAAGCACCTCAAACAACCCGGCTGAGACCGGAAACCAGTCAGACTGGTCCTCCCGTTGATTGAAACGGGACAGCTCCGAATCGTCTCGCCAGGTCGACATGGAAGCGTCCACCCCCTCGAGCACGTCTTCTATTCCGCCTGCCAGAGTCTCAAGCCTTTCCGGATCCTCCGTCAATACGACATTAATGTGGTAGCTGGTACCAAAAACAGGGCCGGATATTTCCCAGACTTTTTCTTCGGGCTCAAACGAACAACCCGCCAGGGCGGCAACGGCCAGCGCTAAAAAAGCGCTGACCAGGGCCGCCCTGACGGGTCGCAACATGCAGAATGTCATCAGGACTGCTTAGCCTCCGAAGTCATCCAGCATGATGTTTTCATCCTCAACACCCAGATCCTTGAGCATCTTGATGCAAGACGCGTTCATGATTGGGGGCCCACACATATAGTATTCACAGTCTTCCGGAGCCGGATGGTCCTTCAGATAGTTTTCATACAACACGTTATGGATAAAGCCCGTTGGGCCTTCCCAGTTGTCTTCAGGCAGTGCATCCGACAATGCAACATGCCACTCGAAGTTCTCATTTTCTTCGGCCAGTCCGTCGAAGTCTTCCACGTAGAACATCTCGCGGACACTGCGGGCACCGTACCAGAAGCTGATCTTGCGCTTCGAGTTCAGGCGCTTGAGCTGATCAAAGATATGGGAGCGCATCGGCGCCATACCAGCACCACCGCCGATGAATACCATTTCAGCATCGGTCTTCTTGGCGAAGAACTCACCGAACGGCCCCATAACGGTCACTTTGTCGCCCGGCTTCAGGTTGAACACGTAGCTGGACATGATGCCCGGCGGGTGGTCAGTGCCCGGAGGCGGAGTGGCGATACGGATATTGAACTTGAGAACGCCCTTCTCTTCCGGGTAATTCGCCATGGAATAGGCCCGGATGGTTTCTTCCTTGTTGATCGCCTTGTAACGCCAGATGTTGTGCTTGTCCCAGTCTTCGTGGAACTCTTCCTCGATATCGAAATCCTTGAAGTCAATTTCGTACGGGGGGCACTCGAGCTGAACGTAACCGCCGGCACGGAAGTCAACTTCCTCGCCTTCAGGCAACTTGAGAACCAGCTCTTTGATGAAGGTGGCCACGTTGTGGTTGGAGACAACCTCGCACTCCCACTTCTTGACTCCGAAGAACTCCTCCGGCACTTCCACCTTCATGTCCTGTTTAACAGGAACCTGGCAGGAAAGGCGCCAGCCTTCTTTCTCTTCACGGTTGGTAAAGTGGGTTTTTTCCGTTGGCAGCATGGCACCGCCGCCTTCCAGAACCTTGCACTTGCATTGGGCGCAGGTGCCGCCACCACCACAGGCAGAGGACAGGAAAATACCGCTATTTGCCAGAGTACCGAGCAGCTTGCCGCCGGCTTCGGTCTTCAGCGTGTGTTCAGGATCATCGTTGATCTCAATGGTCACATCACCGGTGCTTACCAGCCTGGACCGGGCCGCAAGAATCACTGCGACCAGGGCCAGAACGATAACGGTGAACATGACCACGCCGAGAATAATTTCTGTATTCATGGTCTCGCCTTTTCGTTAAACCGAATCACCGGGTGAATTACAGTGAGATGCCAGAGAAGGACATGAAGCCCAGGGACATCAGACCAACAGTAATGAAGGTGATGCCCAGGCCCCGCAGGCCTTCCGGAACGTCACTGTACTTGAGCTTCTCGCGGATACCCGCCAGGGCGATGATCGCCAGGGCCCAGCCGAGGCCGGCACCAAAGCCATACACCACACTCTCGCCGAAGGTGTAGTCACGCTCCACCATGAACAGAGAGGCACCCAGAATGGCGCAGTTCACCGTAATCAATGGCAGGAATACACCCAGAGCGGCATAGAGCGTCGGGATATATTTATCCAGTACCATCTCCATGATCTGGACAAGTGCCGCGATTACACCGATATACGTCAGCAATCCAAGAAAGCTCAGGTCCACGTTCGGCAAACCCGCCCAGTCCAGGGCTCCTTCGCGAAGGATGCTGTTGTACAGCAGGTTATTCACCGGAACGGTGACGGTCAGTACAACAACAACGGCAATACCGAGACCCGTTGCCGCTTCGATCTTCTTGGAGATGGCAAGGAAGGTACACATCCCCAGGAAGAACGCCAGCGCCATGTTTTCAACGAAAACGGCCTTGAGAATCAGGCTGATATAATGTTCCATCAGAAGGCCTCCTTGGCGACGTGGCGAGACATCTTGTAATCCGGCTCTTCAACCTGCTCCGGCTTCCAGGTCCGCAGACCCCAGATGGCCAGGCCGATAATAAAGAACGCACTTGGCGGCAACAGCAGCAGACCGTTAGGAATGTACCAGCCACCCTCGTTCACCACCGGCATCAGAGAGATACCGAACAGGGAACCGGCACCCAGCAATTCACGGAAGAAGGCAACAAAGATCAGGAGCACAGAGTAGCCCAGACCGTTACCAACGCCATCCAGGAAGCTCAGCCAGGGGCCGTTCTTCATGGCAAAGCCTTCCGCGCGACCCATCACGATGCAGTTGGTGATAATCAGACCAACGAACACCGACAGCTGCTTGGAGATCTCGTAGGCGTAAGCCTTGAGCACCTGGTCTACCACGATAACCAGAGAGGCAATGATGGTCATCTGGACGATGATCCGGATGCTACCCGGAATCTGTGTGCGAACCAGTGATACTGCCAGGTTCGAAAACGCGGTAACCGCAATAACCGCCGCACACATAACGAGGGTGACGTTCATGCTGGTGGTTACCGCCAGAGCCGAACAGATACCGAGGATCTGAAGGGCAATCGGGTTATTACTGAAGATCGGTTCGAAGAGAACCTGTTTGGCTGATGCATCTGCCATGATCAGACCTCCCCTTCACGAAGTTTTTTCAGGAACGTCGCGTAACCGCGGTCGCCCATCCAGTAGTTGACCAGTTGCTCAACGCCACGGCTTGTCAGGGTAGCACCGGATAGAGCGTCAACCTTATGCTCCTTATCCTGGGCATCTGAGCTTACGCCACCCTTCACCAGGCGAACCTGCGGCTCGGAACGGTCTTCACCGTAGACTTCCTTGCCAACCCACTGCCTTTTCCAGCGCGGGTTATCAACTTCACCACCAAGGCCCGGTGTTTCTGCATGGGCATAAAATCCGAGGCCTTCAACCGTGTTCAGGTCACCTTCCAGTGAAATGAAGCCGTAGAGCGTAGACCAGAGACCGTAGCCATGGATCGGCAGAACCACCCGGTTGACCTTCCCGTTCTCGCTCATGGTGTAGACCTTGGCGATATTAGGGCGACGCTTGATGCCGGCCTTGTCTTCCGAAGAGGGAATGTTAGTCGACATCTGGGGATCCGAAGCTGCCTTGTACATGTCGTACTTCATGGGATCCTCGACGCCCACGGCAGAAGGCTCGACGAATTCACCGGTATCGAGATCCACCAACCGGACATCGAACCGCGAGAACGCCTCTTCGATCTGCTCGGCACTGGAGCCGGACTCAAGCATGCCGGCAGCAGAAAGGATGTTGGTCTTGATATCCAGGTTCTGGTTCTGAATCTGGGCCGGACGAAGCATTACGGCGGCAGTGGATACCACTACCGAGAACACAATACTCAACACCAGCGCAACAACCAGCGTACGGGAGACGGTTTCTTTAGCTTTAGCCACGAGCAAGCCTCCGTTTGATGTTGGCCTGAACCACGTAATGGTCCATCAGCGGCGCAAACAGGTTAGCGAACAGGATGGCCAGCATGATGCCTTCCGGGAAAGCCGGGTTGACCACCCGGATCAGAACCGTCATCACCCCAACCAGGATGCCGAAGCACCAACGGCCGGTATTGGTCATCGCAGCGGAGACAGGATCTGTCGCCATGAACATCATGCCGAAGGCGAAACCACCCATAACCAGGTGCCAGTGAGCAGGCACCGCGAACATCGGGTTGGTTTCAGAACCAATGACGTTCAACAACAGGGACATTCCAATCATGCCAATCAACACGCCACCGACAATCCGGTAGCTGGCAATCTTCATGGCCAGCAGGATCAGGCCACCAATGAGCACAGCGACCGTTGAGGTCTCACCCATGGAACCCTGAATCGTGCCCACAAAGGCGTTCATCCAGCCGATCTGTGCTTCCAGGGCTTCCAGGCCACCGCTGGCGGCCCAGCTCAGAGCCGTGGCGCCGCTGAAGCCATCGACGGCCGTCCAGACCGTGTCACCGGAAATCTGCGCCGGGTAGGCAAAGTACAGGAACGCGCGGCCAGTCAGGGCCGGGTTCAGGAAGTTCTTGCCGGTACCGCCAAACACTTCCTTACCGATGACCACACCGAAGGTAATGCCCAGGGCGACCTGCCAGAGCGGAATGGTCGGCGGGCAAATCAGCGCGAACAGCACCGACGTAACGAAGAAGCCCTCGTTAACCTCGTGGCGGCGCACGGTAGCAAACAGCACTTCCCAGAAACCGCCGACCACGAAGGTCACGAAGTAGATGGGTACAAAGTAGGCCATTCCATAAACGAAGTTATCCCAGGCGCCCGCGCCTGCTCCGGTTACGGCAAGTGCCTGAATAAAGGCTGTCCGCAGGCCTCCGTCAGCGACCATGGCATCCGGATTGGACGCCAGGAAACTGTTGGCCTGATAACCGATGTTCCACATACCGAAGAACATCGCCGGGAAGGTACACATCCACACGGTGATCATGATGCGCTTGAGATCTACCCCGTCACGCACATGAGCCGTTGTCGACGTTACTTTGCCGGGTGTGTAGAAAATGGTGTCCACGGCTTCGTAGAGCGCATACCAGCGCTCGTACTTGCCACCCTTTTCAAAGTGATGCTCGATTCCATCGAGAAACTGTCTGATAGCCATCGTATTAGCCCTCGATCTCGATTCGGGTCAGGTTCTCGCGGAGAATCGGACCGTATTCATATTTGCCCGGGCACACGAAGGTGCACAGCGCCAGATCTTCTTCATCAAGCTCCAGCGCACCAAGCTTCTGTGCCATCTCTGTGTCGCCGACAATCAGGGAGCGCAGCAACTGAGTGGGAAGAATGTCCAGGGGCATGATCTGCTCGTAGGCACCGACCGGAACCATCGCGCGTTCACTGCCGTTGGTGGTGGTGGTGAAATTGAACAGCTTGCCACCAGCCAGTTTGGACAGATAGATGTTCAGCACAGAGAACTTGTTCGGACCCGGCGACAGCCAGCCCATGAACTCACGCTTATGACCTTCCTCCAGAACGGATACCTGGTTCGCAAACCGGCCAAGGTAAGCACAGGGGCCATCGCCACGGCGACCACCGAAAACGGAGCCGGAAATCGCGCGCACTTCGCAGTCTGTGGCAACTTCACCGTCCAAAAGTTCCGGAAGACTGGCACCCAGACGGGTTCGCACAAGGCGGGGCTTGAGGGCTTTGGGGCCACCGATCGCCACGATCCGCTCAACCGGCACTTCACCGGTTTCGAACAGCCTGGCGATATCAATAACGTCCTGGTAGTTGATGCTCCAGACAGTCTTGCTGCCGGAGACCGGATCCAGATGGTGGATGTGGGTACCCACGTTACCGGCCGGATGCACACCATCAAACTGGTGCACTTCGACAGCGTCGGACTTGGGAACCGCCACGTTGGAGCCGGGCTTGCCGGTAACGAACACCTTGCCGGACGTCAACTTGGTGAGAATGGTCAGGCCTTTTTCGAACGCCTGGCTATTCTCGCCGATGATTACAGTCGGATCCGCCGCCAGCGGATTGGTATCCATGACCGACACAAAAATGGAGTGGGGAGCAGAATCAATCTCGGGAACCTTGCTGTAGGGGCGCGTCTTGAACGCTGTCCACAACCCGGACTCCACCAGATTATCAACCACCTGCTGGCGTTCCAGGCCGGCAAGATCCGCTTCGCTGTAACGTGCAAAGGTCTCCGCCTCATCGCCATCGATTTCGATAACGATCGACTGGAATACCCGACGCTCACCACGGTTAATCTCTTTCACAACGCCCGCGGCGGGTGAAGTATAACGAACGCCTTCGGTCTTCTTGTCCGTGAACAGCAGCGTACCGCGCTTGACACGGTCCCCCTCTTTCACAGCCATCGTCGGCTTCATGCCGATGTAGTCAAAACCGATCAACGCCACATGGCGAACGGGTTTGCCGTCTGTAATGGTCTGTTCGGGAGCGCCGCTGATGGGAAGATCCAGGCCTTTTTTGATCTTGATCATTAGCCTCATCCAATCATCAGAAACTTATCAATGGATTCGTAACGCCCGACACCTGCGGCCCAGAAAAATTATGAGAAACGGAATGCCAGACGTACCCAAAATCGCGCCAATTATAGAGATTAAGGAATTCTATTTCCACCAGAAACCGGAATCGGATTGTGCCCGAACGTAAACCACACGAGCCCGCGGGCATAAAAGCAAAAAACCCCGACAGCGACGGCTGCCGGGGTTTTTAAGACTGAAACCTCAACGAATCGGTACGATTCGATCAGTCTCTCGCACGTTTGGGGAAGATCGGGTAATTTACGCCGGCCATCTGATTGACCACTCGAATCACCTGGGCACTGTAGCCGAATTCGTTGTCGTACCAAACGTACAGGATCAGCCGCTTGCCGCTGGCAATGGTGGCCTGGGCATCAACCACACCGGCGTGACGCGAACCGACGAAGTCGGTGGAGACCACTTCCGGGGAATTCACGAAGTCGATCTGCTTCTGCAATTCTGAGTGCAGAGCCATATCCCGCAGATAGTCATTCACACCCGCTACATCAACCTCGTTCTTGAGATTGAGATTCAGAATCGCCATGGAAACGTTCGGCGTTGGCACGCGAATGGCGTTACCTGTGAGCTTGCCTTTCAGAACCGGGAGCGCCTTGGCCACGGCCTTGGCTGCACCTGTCTCGGTAATTACCATGTTCAGGGCGGCACTGCGTCCGCGGCGACTGCCCTTGTGATAGTTATCAATCAGGTTCTGGTCGTTTGTGTAGGAGTGGACCGTCTCAACGTGACCGTCCTCAATACCATACTCATCCTCGATCGCCTTCAGCACAGGCGTGATGGCATTGGTGGTACAGGAGGCAGCTGACAGGATCTTGTCTTCGTCAGTAATCCAGTCATTGTTAATGCCGTAAACGATGTTCTTGATATCACCTTTGCCCGGCGCAGTCAGGATAACGCGGCTGACGCCTTTCGATTTCAGGTGCAGCCCAAGGCCTGCTTCGTCACGCCACTTACCGGTGTTGTCGATCACGATGGCGTTGTTGATGCCGTACTCGGTGTAATCCACCTTGTCCGGCCCATCGGAGTAGATCACCTTGATGTAGTTGCCGTTGGCGATCAGAGCAGATTCCTTCTCATCAACCGTGATGGTGCCATCGAACGGCCCATGGACCGAATCGCGGCGCAACAGACTGGCACGCTTCTCAAGATCGTTCTCTGCACCACCCTGGCGAACCACAATCGCGCGGAGGCGCAGATTGTTACCACCTCCGGCCTTCTCGATCAGGATACGCGCCAGGAGACGGCCGATACGGCCAAAACCGTACAGAACCACATCCTTGGTGTCGTTATGGGCGTCTTCTTCAGACTGGGAAGCATACTGCCCCACTACCGGTCCGATTTCGCGCTTCAGGAATTCGGTCAGATCGCCGCCTTCTTCCTTGAATTTGACCGCAAGCTTGCCGATGTCCACATGGGCCCGACCAAGATCAAGCGTGTCCATGGCCTGCAGGATCGGCAGGGTGTCGTGAACAGAGAGCTCGCTGTCTTCAACCTGGCGCACGAAACGATGGGCGCGAATGATGTCAATAACGGACTGGTTGATGATGGCGCGGCCATAGACAGAAGTAACCACATTGTTCTTGCGGTAGAGGCGGCCGATCAGCGGAATCATGGCTTCCGCGGTGGATTCTCTTTCTGTCCAGTTGGACAGGTGCTGATTGATCTGTTCGTGACTCACGCTTGGACCTCTGCAGTTGGCACTTGGAAATTTGGGCGCACATTATCCAACTTAATCCAGCCGACCGCAAATACCGGCGGCCATGACCTTCGTATCAAACCGGTTTGGCTTTTCCCCGGAAACAGCCCCTCGGGATCACCGTCATGACAGCATCACCTGCGGGCGTTAGAATACGCGCCTCGCCGCCTCCCGGCCCGGATATCCACAGCAGGAGAACCAGACTGCCCATGAGCCAAGGTTCAACCACACGCCCGTCGCCCCAATCCATCATCGCCCCGGCGTTCCCGTCTCGGCCGGCCGACCACAAAAGATGGGGCCAGCTGCACGGTAGCAGTGACGCGCTGGCCATTTGTGAGAGCGCCCGGGCCCACAAGGGGCTGACGCTGGTCATTACCCGAAGCACCGACGACGCCATCCGGCTGGAGCAGGCCATGCGCTTCTTCCTGGGGTTGCCTCCCGAGGAAGATGGCCCGGCAATCAGCGAAGACGGTCTGGAACTGCTCTCATTGCCAGACTGGGAAACCCTGCCCTACGACCTGTTTTCGCCACACCAGGATATCATCTCGCGGCGAATCCGTACGCTGCACCGGTTACCCGCAACCAGCCGTGGCGTGCTGGTGGTGCCGGCACGAACCCTGATGCACAGACTGCCGCCGGTTAATTACCTGCAGGGCAACACCCTGCTTCTGGAAGTCGGCCAGTCCCTGGAGATCGACAGCTGGCGAATGCAATTGGAGGCGGCGGGTTACCGGCACACGGAAAATGTCTACGAACACGGCGAATATGCAGTCCGGGGCGCCATACTCGATATTTTTCCCATGGGCGCCAACCAGCCATACCGGATTGACCTGTTCGATGATGAGATCGAGACCCTCCGGACCTTCGATCCCGAAACCCAACGTTCGATAGACCGGATCGAACGCATCGAGCTGTTGCCCGCTTACGAATTCCCATGGCACAAGGAAGCGCGCTCCGGGTTCCGTAGCCGCTGGTTCGAGCAGTTCCCCGATGCCGACAAGGACACACCGATCTATCAGGATGTGACTCACGGCATAACCCCGCCCGGCATCGAGTACTACCTGCCCCTGTTTTTTGACGAGACGGCGACGCTGTTCGACTACCTGCCAGAGGCAACCCATGTTTTTACGGCCGACGGATTGAACGATGCCGTCAGCCATTTTGACAGCGAAACCCGGAACCGCTACGAAGACCGCCGCCACGATCGCCTCCGGCCAATCCTGCCGCCTACCCGACTGTTCCTGCAGCAGGAAGAACTGTTCAGACACCTGAAGGGCTTCCCGAGGGTAACGCTCTCCACCGATACATCGGATGCCGCCGGATCGGTCAATTGCCCGACGCAAACCCTGCCAGACATCGCCATGGACGGCCGGGCTGCTGATCCTGCCGGCCGCCTCAAGCGGTTTCTCGCCGATTTCGATGGCCATGTTCTGATCTGCGCCGAATCCTCCGGCCGGCGCGAGGCCCTCATGGAGAACCTTGGCGAGCAGGGCCTTGCCTTGAAAACCCTGCCCGGCTGGCAGGCCTTCCTTGAAGACAAACAGACACCACTGGCCATTACCATTGCTCCCATGGAGCAGGGCCTGGTGCTTCCGGAACATTCCATCGCACTGATTACCGAAACGGCGCTTTTCGGCGAGCGGGTTCTGCAACGACGCCGACGGGAAAAGCCGACCGAAACCGACGATGCCGGTTTCCGGGACCTTTCAGAATTGCGAATCGGGGCACCCGTGGTTCACATTGACCATGGCGTAGGCCGCTACCTGGGCCTGGAAACCATCACCGTTGAAGGCGAAGCCAGCGAGTTCCTGATGCTTGAGTACGCCGGCGGTTCCAAGCTCTATGTGCCGGTATCCAGCCTGCACCTGATCTCCCGCTATGCCGGCAACGACACCGAACACGCTCCGCTGCACAAACTTGGAACCGATCGCTGGAACACGGCAAAACAGAAAGCCCTGGAAAAGATCCGCGATACCGCCGCCGAACTGCTCGACGTCTATGCCCGCCGGGAAGCGCGCAAGGGCTTCAGCTTCGAGGATCCGAAAGAGGCCTACCGGGCGTTCGCCGCCGGCTTCCCGTTCGAGGAAACCCCCGACCAGCAGGTTGCCATCCAGTCGGTCTTTGAAGACATGACCAGCGAACGCCCGATGGATCGCCTGGTCTGTGGTGATGTCGGTTTCGGGAAAACCGAAGTGGCCATGCGGGCCGCCTTCATGGCGACCTGGTCCGGCAAACAGGTGGCCGTGCTGGTCCCAACCACCCTGCTTGCCCAGCAGCACTACGAATCCTTCCGGGACCGCTTTTCGGACACGCCGGTCCAGGTAGAGCTGCTCAGCCGATTCCGCACCGCTGGCCAGACCAGCAAAGCCCTGGAAGCTGTGGAAAACGGCAAGGCCGACATCGTCATCGGCACCCATAAGCTTCTGCAGGGCGATATCCGGTTCAAGAACCTCGGACTGGTCATCATTGACGAGGAGCATCGTTTCGGCGTTCAGCAGAAAGAGAAACTCAAGGCGCTTCGTGCGGAAGTCGACATGCTGAACCTGACCGCGACGCCAATTCCGCGAACTCTGAACATGGCCATGGGCCACCTGAGGGACCTGTCCATCATTGCGACACCGCCGGCCCGACGCCTTTCAGTTAAAACCTTTGTCCGCCAGCGGGACAACGCCATGGTCAAGGAAGCCATTCTCCGGGAGATCCTCAGGGGCGGGCAGGTGTACTTCCTTCACAATGACGTTGCGACCATTGAAAAAACCGCCCAGGATCTTCGCAACCTGATTCCGGAAGCCCGAGTGGGTGTGGCCCACGGCCAGATGCGGGAGCGGGATCTGGAAAGGATCATGTCGGATTTCTACCACAAACGTTTCAACGTACTGGTGTGCACGACCATCATTGAAACCGGTATCGACATCCCCAGTGCCAACACCATTATTATCGAGCGGGCAGACAAGTTCGGCCTGGCCCAGCTGCACCAGCTGCGGGGCCGGGTGGGCCGATCACACCATCAGGCCTACGCCTACCTGCTGACGCCACCACCGAAATCCATAACGTCTGACGCGAAAAAGCGCCTGGACGCCATTTCGGAAGCCCAGGATCTGGGGGCGGGCTTTATGCTGGCCACCCACGATCTGGAAATCCGGGGCGCGGGAGAGCTGCTCGGAGAAGAGCAGAGCGGCCAGATAGAAAGCATCGGCTTTACCCTCTACATGCAACTGCTGGACGAAGCCGTCAAGGCCATCCGAGAGGGCCGGACGCCCAATGCCGACCTGCCCCTGAGCCATGGCACCGAGATGAACCTGAGAATCCCGGCACTGATACCCGAGGACTATCTGCCCGATGTCCATAACCGACTGATGCTTTACAAGCGGATTGCCAGTGTCGACAACAGGGAAGCATTAAAAGAACTTCAGGTTGAGATGATTGACCGCTTCGGATTATTACCGGATCCGGCCAAAAATCTGATCCGACAGACGGAACTGCGGCTTCAGGCGGAGGCCCTGGGCATTGTAAAAGTCGATGCCGGCAAGGAATGGGCGCGCCTCGAGTTCGGCAGCTCGACACCGGTGGACCCGCTGGTCCTGGTTAAAAAAGTGCAATCCGCACCGGACCAGTATCGCCTTGAAGGCGCCAACAGCTTCCGTTTTCGGCTGAAGGATGCCACAACCGGTGGTAAACTCGACGGCATTTCCCGGATGCTTGGCGAGCTGGAGCCTGCAAAAAGCGACGCGTCCGGCTCATGAACGGCCGATCAACATGTGGAGTACGACCCTTGCAGATTGATGGAATTCGCTGGTGCCGATACCCGACACGGGCCATCCTGGCAGCCCTCCTGCTGAGCTTTTCAGTCACGGGCGCAGCCCAGCAGCCCGACCGCGACAAACTGCCCCTTGAACCGGGCGCGCCGGTTCCCGACGACTATTACCGGGCCGAGATTATCATTCTTGAGCGGATCATCGAGCCGGAAGCCATCAACGAACGGATGTCTGACCGGACCGTGGACGAAGCCACCGAAACGGAGGAGATTCTCTGGTCTGTCGGCCAGGGTGGCACCACGGAAACCACTCTGGACCTGGCGCCCCAGGAAGACCTCCATCTTGCCAGCGCAGCCACAAGGCTTGAGCGCAGTGGAAAGTATCGGGTGCTGGTCGCTGCGGGCTGGTACGAAGCATTTCCACCGGATTACGAGGGAACGCCCCTGCGGGTCGAGGCCGGAGACTGGATTGACGACGCCAGCACCCGCTCGGTCGAGGGCCACATCACCATCGACCGTCAACGCTACCTGCATGTTGACGTTCACCTGAACCATTGGCAGCGGGGGGACGAAATCGAACAGCCGGTTGCCGATATCGAAGCGGATATTGCCGTGGCAACGCCATCGGAAGCTCCAGAGCCTGACTCCCCGGATTCAACTTCCGGCTCGGCGACCACCGGCGACTCGCCAGATCAACCGTTACCCCTGAGCGTGGAATCCGCGCCGCTGGAACTGCTGACCTGGATTCGCGAAACGCGACGTATGCGGAGTGAGGAAATCCACTTTCTGGATTCCCCCACCATCGGTGTACTGGTGTTCTTCAAGAAGATTGAGGCGACGGAGTAAGCACACCCAGGCCGGCCATTGAAACCTCGAGAATCCGCTTTACGCCGGACATCCCCTGCTCAATGGCCGCCTCGATCTCTTCCATGGTAATGATGTGGTCGGACTTGCCGGCCGCCCAGTTTACGACCAGCCCGAGACAGACGTAGCGCATCCCGAGCTCGGCCGCCAGTGCCGCCTCCGGCATACCGGTCATCCCCACCAGATCGCAGCCATCCCGCTCCATACGGATGATCTCGGCCGACGTTTCAAGCCTCGGCCCCTGGGTCGCTCCGTACACGCCGAAGCCTGAGAATGGCACGTTTTCAGCGCCGGCGGCATCAATGAGAATCTGACGTGCGCTCTCATCATATGGCCACGTAAAGTCAATGTGGGTTACCGACTCCAGGTCGCCTTCGAAGAAGGTACTGGCACGCCCCCAGGTATAATCGATAATCTGGTCGGGTATGACCACGTGTGCGGGCCCCATGTCCGGATGAATGCCGCCCACGGCGTTGACACCAACCACCGTCCTTACGCCGGCATCATACAGGGCCCGAAGATTGGCCCGATAGTTCACCTGGTGAGGCGGAATGCGGTGTGGGTTGCCGTGACGCGACAGGAAGATCACCGGCTGGTCACCCAGGCGTCCTTCCACCAGTGGCGCGGAGGGCATGCCCCACGGCGTCCTCACCTCCTGCTCGCCCGTTATCTCAAGGCCTGACAGGGTCGTCAGGCCAGTGCCGCCGATTATGCCAACAGGGTGAATCTTCTCCGGTGACATCATTCTGCATCTCCTGAATCTTCTACATCTCCGACCGTCTGGCGATTCTTCGATTTCTCAGCGCTTTTCTCGGCGGAGGATCCGGTGTCCTGATCCGAGGATTCCTCCGCCTGCGCTCCCGCTAACCGAACACCGTCCGGAAGATGCAGAGTTCGGGTCGGGAAGGCAACCTCGGCACCATAGCCCTCTATGATGTCGCTGATTTTTAGCAGCACATCCTGTTTCACTTCGTGGAACCGGACCCATTGGGTGGTCCTGGTAAAGGTATAAACCATGATATCCAGCGATGACGCGTTGAACGCCAGGAAGTTCACAATCAGGGTTTCGTCACTGTCAATCTCTTCATGCCCTTGCAACATGGCCTTGATGTCCGCAACGATGGTGGCCATCTGCCCGACATCGGCATACCGGATGCCAATCGTTTCGTAGATCCTGCGGTTGGTCATGCGGGAGGGGTTCTCCACTGCAATGGTGGTAAACGCAGCATTCGGGACATAGAGCGGGCGTTTGTCGAAGGTACGGATGGTGGTCAGACGCCAGCCGATATGCTCAACAGTTCCCTCGATGTTCCTGTCCGGCGAGCGCACCCAGTCCCCCACTTTGAACGGCCGGTCGAGATGGATGATAAAGCCGCCGAAAAAGTTGGCCAGCAGATCCTTGGCGGCAAACCCGACGGCAATACCACCCACGCCGCCGAAGGCCAGAACCCCGGAAATACTGTAGCCCAGAGACTGCATCGCAGTCAGCGTAGCGGTAATAATAACGACAGCCCGGAGCAACTTGCTCACCGCGTTTACGGTGGTGTAGTCCATGGGCTGCTTCATCTTGAGAGGCGAAACCAGTATCGCCTCTGCTTCCTTGATCAGTCTCAGGACCGCCCACACCAGAACGAAGACAAACCCGAGCTGCAGAAGCGAATCGTTGACCTTGAAGATCTCTGCTTCCGAATAATGATGAGCCACCTCTGCAGCCCAGTAGACCCCCTGCAGCCATACAAACGCCACGATCGGTTTGCGGGCCGCGTGGAGCAGGGCATCGTCCCAGAGGTTATTGGTCTGGCTGAATTTACGCTCAAGGGCAACAACGATATGGCTGGCGATATACGCCACTGTGGCGGTTCCAAAAACCAGCGCAAATACAACAATGCCAACGCGCCAGGCTTCAGACAACAGTCCGAAATTTTCGATCCAGCCATTCACAATGGCCATGAAATCCCCAATCATCGGATCCCTCTGCACAAAAGGTTTAACGAATGAAAACGGCCGTTCCCGGCCCAACGCGATCAAACAGGGCAACAATGTCTGCATTACGCATGCGGATACAACCGTGAGACAGCGGCACACCCATGGGCTCGCTGTCCGGCGTGCCGTGAATGTATATGAAGCGGCGGAAAGTATCGACACCCGGGCCACGGTTTCTGCCCCATTCACGGCCACACAGCCACAGAATCCGGGTCAGTATCCAGTCTCGGTCCGGATGCTTCCGGGCAAGTTCAGCACTGTAGGTCTCGCCTGTGGGACGCCGGGCGCGAAATACCGTCCCGACCGGGAATCCGGCACCAATACTGGCCCGAATATAATGCTTTCCCCGAGGGGTGCAGCCACTGCCATCGTTTTCACCAGGCCCGTTGAGCCCCGTGGAAATCGGATAGGCGGCAAGAAGCTGGCCTTCTGTGGTTTCAAGCTGAAGACTCTGGTGGGTCAGATCAATGTTAATGCGAACGGATGCAGGATCAATCAAAAGCGGCCAGGCTCCCCGAAAGGTTGAGGGGGAAGCCTAACCGAGAGAGAGGAACTCAGGCAACCGAGACCTTGCTGCCAGCTGGCGGGATCAGCATGGCGTCTTCCGCCTGCATGCCGGCGGCGAGGAACGGAACCAGTCGGGCAGCGATTTCCTGGACGGTGGTTTCAACACCCAACTTGTTCTGCAGGATGTCTCGAAGGGCATCGCTACTGGACATGGTAAACGCGGTTGCTCCAAGCATGAACTGGATCCGCCAGTAACGGTCCACCGAGGAGAGTTGAGGCGTCGCTTCCTTGAGCAGACGCATGAAGCGACTGAAGGGCTCGCTGTATTCCTGCTCAAGGAATTTACGCAAATGCCCCTGGGACTGGGTGTAGGCAAGCCCGAGCAAGCGCATGAAGATGGAAATCCCCTTCTCGTTACGCTGAGGCATGCGCACAGCGCTTTCGGTGAGCGCCCAGAGTGTTTGATTCAGTGTGGGCGGTTTCCCATCGCAGCGTTCTTCAAGCTCGTCAAAGGCATTTTCGAGTGTTGCTGAGAACGGCGTCAGGAAGCGCGCGAATACGGCATGAATCAGGGCGTTCTTCGAACCAAAGTGGTAATTGACAGCGGCAAGATTTACTTTAGCCTTACTGGTAATCATTCGGAGCGAGGTTTCCGAAAAACCCCGGTCGGCGAACAGCTCTTCGGCTGCATCAAGAATCCGGTCAACGGTATCAGACTGCGCCATTTTGTTATCAATGCCTCTAGCAAACGTCTGTTTGAAACATACGTTTGAAGCGCAGTTATGTCAAGCTCTGGGCTCTGGCGCCGCTGCCACGTCTTCCCAGCCCCGGTCAATTGCCTGCTGATTGCCTTCGAAAAAAGCCTTTTGAACCCGACTGTACGCCTTCTCGGCTTCCATCAGATAGATCAGGTAGAGACGCACGTGTTCCCGGCGCGTCAGCTGACGGGAAAGAATCCGGTTTTCAGACAACCGCAGCAGATGACTGAACCGGGTATTTTTAAGCGCAGGGTTAAAATCAGCCATCCGCGCACATTGCCAGATCAGGCCATCCGAGCCTTCCAGGTGGGCGACGTGCTGCCGTGCTTCCCGCAGCATCCGCTGGCGGGTTATGACCAGGTCGAGATACGAGGGTTTGTTTGTGTAGACTCGCCTTACCGCAGGTATTCCGAGCAGAAGTATGATCACGAAGGCCCCGAAGCCGCCACCGGCAATCCAGGCCGGCACAAATCCGGTTAAGCCGCTTAGAAAAATAGCCGCTGCAATCAAGGCACTGAACAGCCAAAGGTCCCTGCTACGGCGAGCCTCAGCCATCGCGAAGTTGTCCGGCCAACCGTTCATCGCCAGCAAATCGAAGTCCATCAACAGTACCCGGTCACACTGGCGCAGCATCAGCCGGAGCTTACGTTGCCGGGATTCCGCCAAAACTTTCTCGGGCTTGCCGCTCCCGGCAACCTGGTTTTCCTCGCTCTGGTTTTCCCCGCTACCCGCTGTGGCACCGGGCCCGGAACCGGCCTCCGAAGCCGGTCCGGTTGCCGCATTTTCCTCAGCCTGCCTGGCTGGCACCGTCGCTGAATTCCCCCCATCAGCAGCTACGGGCGCCGGTACAGGATCCGCCGCACGGCCAGGCCGCAGCACTGGGGCCTGCGTTGGCTCGCTAGCCTGGGTAGCCTTGCTCTGATTTTCCGCCATGACAGATTGTCCGGGTTCCGGGGTTTTTAAGAGTATCGACCGTCACGTCAGATACTTGAATTCCCCTCTCCTCCACCTTGGCATCGGCCAGTCCGCTCGCTATCCTTGGCGCACCTGCCAGAAAGGCACCCTCACACCACACATAACGAGGTCCGGCTTATGTTCACAGGCATTGTTCAGGGCATTGCAACCATTGAAGACGTCACTGCCAGGCCCGGTCTGAGCACCTTTGCCATCCGGCTCCCTGCCAACAAAGCGGACGGCGTTTCCATTGGCGCATCGGTCGCGATCAACGGTACCTGTCTGACCGTGACGCGCCAGGAAGACAGCGTGCTCTATTTCGATGCCATGCAGGAAACCCTGAGACTGACGACGCTGGGGGACCTGAAAGCCGGAGACCAGGTGAATTTCGAGCGCGCGGCCCGGATCGGGGATGAAATTGGCGGCCACCTGCTTTCGGGCCATATCCACACGACGGCAAAGATCGTCGAGATTCTGCGACCGGAAAACAATGTCACCCTGTGGTTTGAAGTGCCCGACGAGTGGACGCGTTACCTCTTTCCCAAGGGCTACATTGCCATCAACGGCGCCAGCCTGACCATCGGCGACGTTCGGGGCAACCGGTTCAACATCCACCTCATTCCGGAAACCCTGAGGGCCACGACCTTTGGCACAGCCGCCGAGGGCCAGCGGGTGAACATTGAAATTGACAGTCAGACCCAGACCATTGTGGACACCCTGGCACGGCTGGGATACGACCGGCCGGCGCCAACCCTGTAACCCGCCTGTTGCGTCAGCGGTTGCTGGCCCGGAACACCACGAATTTCGGGCTGGCATCCAACTGTTCCACTGATGAGAAATACCGGCGGAGGCTTCGGTGATAGCCGAGATGCCGATTCCCGACCATCAGCAACCGGCCTGCAGGCTTCAGATGCCGAGAGGCCTGTTCAAACAACCGCAAGGCAATGTGATCGCCCACGACACCACCCTCGTGGAACGGCGGATTCAGAAGAATCAGATCGAAGGAACCGGAGCCCGGATCAATGCCATCGTTGTGGGCGAACATTAACCGCGCGTCCGGGAAGGCAATGTCTGCATTATGACGGGCACTCAGCACCGCCTGGCTTGAAACGTCGCTGAACATCACAGGCTGTTCCTGCCTGGCAGCCAATGCCGCCAGCCCCAGCACGCCGTTGCCACAAGCCAGATCGAGAACGGAGTTGTCTGCACCGGCCGTCGACACGGCTTTGGCCACATGGGGCAAAAGCAAGCGACTCCCGATATCCAGCTTTTCCCGGGCAAACACCGCCGGCAAAGCCTCCACCTCCACAGCACCATTCTGGCCGGCCAATGTATATCCCTTCCAGGTACCTGACCAATCTTCCAGATTCGCAACGCCTTTGCGGCAACGGATCACCCGGGCCTTTTTCCGCGCCGGCAGCACTTGCTCGGTCTGCACCGTTTCGGCAAACACGTCGACACTTTTGGCCGGCAGATGCTTGATCATTCCGCCCGCAAGCAGCACCCCGGAATCGGCCATCACACCGTTGAGCCAGCGCAGAAGCCAGGCCAGATAGTCGGCCTGACGCGGTATTCTCAACACCACCAGATCGAACGGCCCCCGAGGCGGATTGATCCAGCTGTGAACAGGGCCCAATACCGTAAAGGCGGGATTCAGGGAGCTGTTTTCCGAGAGAGCCGGCGGCAACACAGCGCTGTCTGCAACCACGGTTGGCGACACGGCGGCAAGCCCCAGTGAAAGAGCGCCGAACTGATCATCCACCACCAGCACCCGAGGCTTTTTAACGGCGCTGGCAGCACTCAAAGCCTCCTCCAGCAGGAGCTCGTCTGCCGCATCCCAGGCACGAAGCGTAGGATCGGTGGCTCCCGGCCGGCTCAGGATCAGCGTACCTTGAGAAAAAACCAGTTCGGCAGTTGTCATTTCGGGCATCCCGGGGGCTTTTTGTCACAAAAGCGCCATTCTAGGCTGTTTATTCTAGAAATTAACCCTAACGTTGTAGGTGTTCACGCTGAACATCCCTTTTCCGGTTGGCTCCGTTGTTCTGGACGCGAACCTCTTGCCCCTCACCCCAGGGGCTTTTTTCGTTCAGGATCGGCGAAAAGCACGGTACACGGTAAAGCGGCGGTCTTCCTGCAGCCGCTCCACCGGCCCTATGCAACGTTTCATCAGAGGCTCGTATGGCAGGAAACTGTTTGCCACCAGCCGCACTTCACCGCCCGGTGCAAGATGGCGCACCACCTCCCGAAGAAAGCGCTCGGTCATCGACAGGTCGGTTCTGACACCGCTGTGAAAGGGGGGATTGCTGAGAATGACGGGCCAGGTGCCCTCACCCGCCGGGAGGCCATCCGAGGCCAATATACGCCCCGAAACCCCGTTGCGCCGATACGTAGCCCTGGCGCAGATGACTGCCTGGGATTGCACGTCGACTCCGTCCACTGTGACGGGAGGATGGCCCTGCCGCTCGCACCAGCGGTGAAGCCAGGCACCGAGAACCCCGGCGCCACAGGCAAAATCGAGTATGGGGCCGGCTCCTGGCGGGTAATCATCCAGGGTTTCAAGCAATCGGCGTGTGCCCTCGTCCAGTTCACCGAGACTGAAAATGCCCGGCAGCCCGGCAACGTCAATGCCCACCGACTTGCAGTCAATGTGCGTCCAGGTCATCCACGATTCAAGCGTAAACTCCGGCAGAGGTTCAATAGCATCCGCACACCACACCTGACAGTGCCTGGCGCTGTCGGTCTTGGTCGCCTCTGGTGCCACGGCCTTCAGTTGTTTGACGGCACCGGCAATGCCTTCCTTCTTTTCACCCACCAGCACCAACCGCGCACCCGGAAAAGCGAGCCACCGCGCCAGGGCAAGGCGAAGATCGAGCTCGGCCCGGGCCTTGGGCAGGAACACAACCAGAGTGTCAAAGCTACCGGCCACCAGCGCCGGATCGTCGTAGCCGAAGCAGACCTGCCACTTTTCCCGCACGGCAAGACCGGCGCATACGCCAGCATTCTCGCTCATGGCCATGCCAGCGATGGGCAGATCAGCCAGCAGTTCGCCAGCGATTACGCCCAGCAGGGCGACCCGCCCCTGCAAGAGATGACGGTTCCGCAAAAGGGCTTCATGGGAATTTGGGAGTGACATTGCGTGGTTGATCCCGCGTGGGTTATTCGAAAACGGGATACTCTAACCGGAATGCGCCCTCGAGTCTCCCCTATAAAGGTGAGGCTCTGAGGGCTTTCAGAAAACAAAGGCCCTGGGCAGATGGGTCATTTATAGCGGGCAACAGTACCGACCCGCAGGGCATCTTCAGGAGACATACCCCAGTCTTCAGGCTGACTGTTTTCAGACACTTTCTGCCCCCGGTCACGCTGCTCCGAGCCGACCGCCATCTGTTTACGCTGGTTCAGTGCCGTCAGGGCTTTCTGCATCAGTTCTTTCATGGTCCACCTCCTCGCTTACTGCACGATCTACTCTATCAAAGCGGAAGGTGACCAACTGTGATGACGCCGAGGGTCAGAAAGTGACGCTCATCACGATTCTTTGACGCAATTTTACATTCTTTACTGGACGGTTTTCTGACGCCCGGACCGCACCGGCCGCTGGATCAGCTCGTCGATACTGTTCTGCCGGACCCGTTCGTGATCTTCCTCGCTGGATACCGACAACCCCATATCCCGGAGAATCCCGTCGGCCACATCATAGACAAAGCCATGGACAGTGAGAGGCTGGCCGCGTTTCCAGGCTTCCTGGACAATGTTGTTCTGGCAAACGTGCCCGACCTGCTCGACAACATTCAGCTCGCACAACCTGTCCACCCGGTCCTGGACGCTCGACACGGCATCCAGCACTTGCTGATGCCGGTCACGGACATCCTGAACGTGTCGGAGCCAGTTGCTGATCAGCCCAAAACCCTCGTTGAGCAACGCGGCTCTCACGCCGCCACAGCCGTAATGACCGACCACGAGCACGTGCTTCACTTTCAGCACTTCGATCGCAAACTGAAGCACCGACAGGCAGTTGAAGTCGGTATGGACAACCACGTTGGCCACGTTCCGATGAACAAACAGCTCACCGGGCAGAAGGTCGACAATCTGGTTGGCCGGCACACGGCTGTCCGCACAGCCAATCCAGAGGTATTCCGGCGCCTGCTGATTGGACAGGCGATGAAAAAACTGCGGATCCTGGGCCTTGATGCCATCCGCCCAGGCCCGGTTTTTTTCCAGAAGATGGTCAAGCTGACCCATTATCCCGCTCCGTTAAATAATTTCCGATTGCCGATTGAACGGGAATGCGGTTGCCAAAGCAATACTCAGTTGGTCTGAAGGTCCACCTCTGCGTGTGGCTGGTGCATGGTGCTCTGGGCCAGATCCAGCAATTCGCGAAGCGCCACCGAGAACATGGCGTACTCCGGTTCCCTGACTCCCTTGAGTTCCGACAGCATGGACTTCCACCGACCAATCATCTGGTGGTGCCGCTCGAGCCAGTTCTCGACACAGGCGGGCACGTCTTCCGGTTTCCCGGCAAGCTTGAGTACGCCGGTGGTCAGCGCGCGCTGTTGCCAGTCGAGGTCCTCCCGAAAACTCTCCCTGGCCAGAGCCTGCCAGTGGGAGGCGGGTGTCAATGAAGCAATAGCATTGGCAAACCAGTTGAGATCCAGACGATCACCCAGCTCATAATAGAGGTTGGCTACGGTCTTCAGGGGCATGCCGGTTGCTTCCTGTGCCTCGATGATACCCAGGGACGAGTACAGGTGCCCGGTACCGGACACAACGGACGCCAATTCTGACGGCAGGCCCGCATCCACCAGGGCCTGGTGCCGTTTTTCCCAGGTGGTCCGGGCCTGATCGCCAAGATATTCCGGCAGTCCTGCGGTAATGGCCCAGACGCTGTCGGCGAAACGCTCCATATGGTTCTGGATGCTCAGTTCGGCTCGGCGGTTGCGCAACAGCCAGCGAACCGAGCGCCGCATCAACCTCATCAGGTCCTGCATAAGCTCCATCTGAAGCTGCGCCGGCACATGAAAATCCAGATCCTCAATCCTGTCCCACCAGTTATCAATGCGGAACACATCCCGGGAAATGATCCAGGCCAGCGCAATGGACGCTGCATCGGCACCGGTTGACTGGTTCAGGCGCTCCACAAAGGTAATACCCATGTGGTTGACCATGTCATTGGCAATCTGGGTGGCGATGATTTCACGACGTAGCTGATGCTCTCCCAGTTCCTTCGAGAATTTCTGGGTCAGATCACGGGGAAACACCTTGTACATTTCACCGGCGAGCAATGGATCGTCCGGCAATGTGCTGTCAATCAGGGTCTGTTTCAGATCCCCTTTTACATAAGAGATCAGAACCGACAATTCCGGCCGAGTCAGCCCTTTTTTGTCCAGCTTGCGCTCGGACAGGGTCTCGTCATCGGGCAGGAACTCCAGGGAACGGTTGAGCTTACCCTCGTTCTCGAAGGTATTCATCAGCCGGCGGTACTCCTCCAGACGGCTCGCCGCATCCTCACTGGCAATACTGATCGCCTGGGTCTGGCGGTAGTTATTCTTGAGAACAAGCTCGGCAACATCATCGGTCATCTCCTCAAGCATGACATTGCGTTGCTTGTTGGTGAGGTCACCCATGGCAACGGCCCGGTTGAGCAGGATCTTCATGTTGACCTCATGGTCGGAACAGTCCACGCCACCGGAGTTATCGATAAAGTCGGTATTGAGACGCCCGCCCCGGAGCGCGAATTCAATCCGGCCGAGCTGGGTCAGCCCAAGGTTGCCGCCCTCGCCGACCACCTTGCAACGCAGTTCCGAGCCGTTGATCCGCAATCCGTCATTGGCCTTGTCGCCCACGTCACTTTGGGTTTCGCTGGCGCCCTTCACATAGGTGCCGATACCACCCACCCAAAGCAGGTCGACCTGGGCTTTGAGAATGTGTGAAATCAGCATGTTTGGCGGCACCCGGTCGGATTTGATGCCCAACAGCTTCTTCATCTCCGGGCTGACCGGGATAGACTTGGCATTCCGGCTGAACACCCCGCCCCCCTTGGAGATGAGCTTGCTGTCGTAATCGGTCCACGCGGAACGAGGCAGCCCGAACAGGCGCTTGCGCTCCTTGTAACTCCTCTCCGGGTCCGGAGCCGGGTCAATAAAGATATGAATGTGGTTGAAGGCAGCCACTAACCGGGTTTTCTCTGAGCACAACATTCCGTTGCCGAAAACGTCGCCACCCATGTCGCCGATACCGATGGCGGTAAATTCGTCCAGGGCCGGGTTGATCCCCATCTCCCGGAAATGGCGCTCCACCGAAACCCAGGCGCCCCGGGCGGTAATACCCATTTTCTTGTGATCGTAGCCATTACTGCCACCGGACGCGAAGGCATCCCCCATCCAGAAGCCATACTCTGCCGCCAGGCCGTTGGCAATATCCGAGAAGGTTGCAGTACCTTTGTCCGCGGCGACAACCAGATAATGATCATCTTCATCGTGACGGATAACCCGTTCCGGCGACTGAATCCCTGCATCCACCAGATTGTCGGTGATATCCAGCAAACCCCGGATGAAGGTTTTATAGGCTTCGATACCCTCCGCCTGAAAGGCCTCCCGGTCTGACGGATCGGGCAGTCGCTTGGCAACAAACCCGCCCTTCGCGCCGACAGGCACGATGACCGCGTTCTTGACCTGCTGGGCCTTTACCAGCCCCAGGATCTCGGTGCGGTAATCCTCGAAGCGGTCGGACCAGCGCAAGCCACCCCGGGCAACTTTGCCGCCCCGAAGATGAACCCCCTCAACCCTTGGTGAGTAGACGAAAATCTCGAACATCGGCATGGGCAGCGGCATGTCCGGAATCTGCGAGGGATCGAACTTCACACTGATGTAGGGCTTGGGTCCTCCGGCTTCGTCGAGCTGGTAGTAGTTGGTGCGCAGGGTGGCCTGGATGAGCTCCAGGTAAAGCCGAAGCACACGGTCTTCACTGAGATTATCAACATTCTCGAGGCCGGCATTGAACTCGATCTCCAGCTTCTGCTGGGCCGCCTGACTTTTGCCAGGGCTCTGATAGCGCTCCGGGTTGAACCGGATCTCGAAGAACTCCAGCAACAAACGGGTCAGATCAACATGGTTCACCAGGGTGTTGGAAATAAAGGTCTGACTGTTGGAGAACCGGATCTGGCGCATGTACCGGGCATAGGTTCGCAACAGAGCGATTTCCCGCCAGCTCATGTAGGACGACAGCAGCATCCGGTTGAAGGCATCATTCTCCGCCTCACCGAACCAGACCCGGCGGAAGAGGTCCTCAAAGATTGGCCGGATCCGGTGAATATCCACCACGTTGCCGGTGTGGGCCTTGAGGGTGAAGTCGTGGATCCAGACCGTCTTGTTGTGCCGGTCAGTTACCTCGAAGGGATGCTCACCGATCACCCGGAAACCCAGATTATCGAATATCGGCATGACATCCGACAGCGGCAAAGGCTCGTCCGGGTAGAAGAGCTTGAAATGGAGCGTACTCTCATCCTCTTCCAGGGCCCTGTAGAAACTCATGGCCAGGTCCTGGTTGTTCGCGGATGCCGCAATATGTTCCAGATCAATCGCGGCGCGCCGGGGTGAGAACATGTCGGTGTAACTGGCCGGGAAACCGCCAGCCCACAGGCGATAAAGCTCGTTGCCCTGCTCTTCGCCCCAGGCCTCGTTCAGCGCTTCGGAAAGGCCGTCCCGCCAGGATTGGGCAAGTTCGATGACTTTTTCCCGGATCTCCGCTGTTGGAAGCTGCCGGTTCTCGACCTGAGGCACCCGGATGGTGAACTGGACACGGGCCAGTACCGATTCGGAAAAGTGCGTCACAAATTCCACGTCTTCAGCATCCAGCCGGTCAACCAACACCTGCTCGACCTTCAGCCGCAGTTCCGTGTTGTAGATGTCCCTGGGGAAGAACGCCAGGCAGGTGACGAACTGCCCGTATACATCCTCCCGCATGAACAGCTCTATGCGGCGACGCTCCTGGATGTAAAGGATACTCTTCGCCACCTTGAGCAACTCGTCGGGCTCGATCTGGAACAGTTCGTCCCGGGGGTACAGGGTCAGGATCTGCTCCAGCTCCTTGCCGGCGTAGTCATCACGAAGAAATCCGGACCGTTTCATCACGCTCTGAAACTTGCGCCGCAGCAGGGGAATCTCATCGGGCCGTTCGTTGTAAACCCGGGCCGTGTAAAGACCCAGGAAACGACGCTCACCGACAACCTCACCCTTGCTGTTGAACTTCTTGACCGCAATGTAGTCCGGGTAGGCCGGACGGTGCACCCGGGAACGTTGAGCCGATTTGGCGAAGATAAAAATATCGTCGCTTCGGGTCATCTCATGGCGGGTGCGCTGCGGTAGTTCGTTCAGGCGAACCCGGTCCGGGCGCTCATTGTTAACCCGCAAAATACCCAGCTCGGAGTTCTCCACCCGCCGGACGACCATACCGCTTTTATCCTTGGCGAAGTCGTACTCGTCATAGCCGAGAAACGTAAAATGATCCCGGGCCAGCCATTCCAGGAACGCCCGGGCTTCCTCCTTCTGCTCGTCATTGATACCCGCGGTAGTACTGTCCAGCTCTCCGATGATTTCGTTTACCTTTTCAGTGACCACCGGGAAATCGCCCACCGCAATCCGGACCTCATGCAGCACGTTCTGCAGGGTGCCCTCCAGCTCCCTCAGGTCCTCCGGGTTGCTGTGGCGATCAATCTCAAGAACGATGAAGGCCTCGTAGGCGGCGCCAGACGCCGTCTTTTTGCTGGTATGCAGCTTTTTCAGTTTGCCATCGTTCTGCCTCTCCACTTGCAGGATTGAATGCTGGATGGAGTGGGTACCGATTTCCCGCTGGTTGATGGCAATTCGCAGGGAATCGATCAGAAAGGGAATGTTCGGATGCAGAATAAAAACCACGGTATGGGTCGACTGCCAGCCGTCGCTCTCCAGATCCGGATTGAACACGGCAACCGGCGTTTCTTCGGCGGACCGCTTCTGGAGGAATTGCCAGGCCGCCAGTACGGCGCCGTAGGTATCGGCAAATCGTCGGCTGACCAGTTCCTCAAGGGGAATATGCGCGTAATGTTGCTTGGCAAACTCGCTGATTTTTTTGGCTTCGGTTTTGGTAATCTTCTTTGCGAAAGCGTCAGCCAACTGTTCAAAGAACTGATCCTTGCTGGCCACTGTCAGCGCATTCATGGTCGACCTCAGTTAGTGTGAAATAAACGTAATCGGCGTATCGTCACATAAGCATAGTCAAACCCTTGATTTTTGCCGGCCAGACGCCAAAACTTCGGCAACTACCTACGCACGATACGGGTTTCTCCGGAGAATCCCCCAGACAGAGAGAGCAGTCATTTCCAATGTCGTTACAGCATACGTTCGGTGAGTTACGGGAGCAGTTAGCCAAACGGATAATCGGGCAGGAAAAACTTGTGGATCGTCTGCTGATCGCTCTGCTCGCCGATGGCCACCTGCTCGTTGAAGGTGCTCCGGGACTCGCCAAGACCACAGCCATCAAAGCCCTTGCCGACCACCTGGACGGCGATTTTCACCGGATCCAGTTTACACCGGACCTGCTGCCATCGGATGTCACCGGCAGTGAAATCTACCGACCGGAGACGGGGCAGTTCGAATTCCAGCGCGGCCCGATTTTCCATAACCTGGTCCTTGCCGATGAAATCAACCGGGCACCCGCTAAGGTGCAATCGGCGCTGCTTGAGGCCATGGGTGAACGCCAGATCAGCGTCGGCATGCGCACCTTCCCGCTGGACCGGCTGTTCCTGGTCATGGCGACCCAGAACCCGATAGAACAGGAAGGCACCTACCCGCTGCCGGAAGCCCAACTGGACCGGTTCCTGATGCATGTGGTTATCCACTATCCATCAGCAGAAGCTGAGAAGGCCATTCTGCAGCTGGCAAGGAATGATTATCGCCATGGCCTGCCGAAAACGGACCTGCGTCTGACGGCAAACCAGGTCTTCGACGCCCGGGCGGAAGTCGCCAACATCTACATGGCAGAACCGGTGGAGCAATACCTGCTGGCGCTGGTTCTGGCAACCCGTGACCCGGCGGCACTGGATCCGGAACTTGCGCGCTGGACCGCGTTCGGTGCCAGCCCCCGCGGCACCATCGCCCTGGACCGCTGTGCCCGGGCCCTGGCCTGGCTTGACGGCCGCGACTACGTCACTCCGGATGATGTGCGCGCCATGGCCTTCGATGTGCTCCGGCATCGAATTCTCCTGACGTTTGAAGCAGAGGCCGAAGGCATGACCGCCGACACGGTGATCGAGCGGCTGATCGAACGTGTCCCTGTGAGCGCCTGAAGCCATCGCCGGAAGTCACACACGGGAGCCGTCAGGCATGGGCAACACCGAAGCAAAAACGCACATTGGCCTACCGGATCTTATCCGCTTGCAGGCGGATGCCCGGGCACTCAAGCTGCCCTCGGCCCGTCCAGTGCGTTCCCGTCAGGCCGGCCTGCAACGATCCCCATTGCGGGGCCGCGGGATGGCATTTGCAGAGGTCCGTTTGTACCAGCCCGGAGACGATATCCGGAGTATCGACTGGCGGGTCACGGCCAGACGCCAGGAGCCCCACACCAAACTTTACGAAGAAGAACGGGAGCGGCCCGTCCTGCTCCTGTGCGACCTCGGCCCCAGCCTGTTTTTCGCCAGCACTGGCGCCTTCAAACAGGTGCGTTGTGCCCAGCTTGCCGCCATTCTCGCCTGGCTGGCGTTGTGGTCCGGTGATCAGGTGGGCGGCATCGTCTTTAATGGCGAGGCCCTGAGTGTTCTGCGCCCTGCCCGTCGAAAGAAGTCTGTTCTTCGGTTGCTGGACACCCTGGCAGAACAGCAGCGCCGGGATAATCACGGCCCGACACAGGAGCCACAACTGCGCCAAAGCAGGCTGGATACGGCGTTGACCGAAGCCCGCCGGGTGGCCCACACAGGCAGCCGGATCTTCGTGATCAGTGATTTTCTGGACATCTCGGAAGATACCGGGGCCCTGCTCGGCGCACTGGCCCGGCACAACGCTGTCAGCGCTCTGAGAGTCGTCGATCCACTGGAAAAAGAGCTGCCGAAGAGCGGCCGTTTTGCGGTGGCCGGTCCAGACGGACCGGTGTGGTTTGACGCAGGTAATTCACGTTTCCAGAAGGCCTGGCACGAAAAGGTGACCAGCCATGAACATCGGCTGAGGGAATGTTTCCGGACCTCGGGCGTCACTGCAGCAGAAGTGTCGACCGCAGACGATCCCGCCGTCGCGCTGAAACTGCTCCTTGGGCCCGGAGGACGAATCGGATGAATGCGCAGGATCCGCTCAGCGAACTCAGAGACATTCACCTGCCCGAGCCCGGCGGTTTCTGGCCACCGGCACCCGGCTGGTGGATTCTGGCCATCCTGCTGCTCGCCGCATTCGCCACCCTTGCCTGGCTCTATCTCCGGCGCAGAAGACGGAATCGCTGGCTCCGGTCCGCAAGGGCCGAACTTGCCAGGCTGGAACGGTCGGCCGTTCCCGAACCCTGGTGGTTCGTTCAACTGAACACACTGCTCAAACAGGCCGCTCGTGAGCGCTACCCGGAACAGCACCCGGAAGCCCTGTCCGGCGAGGCCTGGGTGGAATTCCTGCTGGCGACCGCCCCGAAAGACCGGGTAGCCTCCAGACCGGTTGCAGAGGAACTGGTCCACAGTGCCTGGCGGCCCTCGGTTTCCACGGAACCTGCTCAGGCTCTGGCGTTCGCCCGGCTGTGGCTGGGAGGGCAGAAATGCTGAGTTTTGCCTGGCCCTGGGTGCTGGTTCTGGTCCTCGTTCCCCTGATCCTGAAATGGCGCAAACCCCGGGGGCAATCCGTTGACGCACCGGTTCTGCCGGTGGGTCACTGGCTTTCCGATTTGCCCGGCGTAAGCCGCCGCGGCAATGCAGTGCCGCTTTGGCAGCAAGTGGTGCTGTTCCTGATGTGGGTGCTCCTCGTGGTCGCACTGGCAAGGCCCCAGCATGTGGGTGAGCAGGTCCAGATGCCGGTATCCGGCCGTGACCTGATGCTTGTAGTGGACATTTCCCCCAGCATGGATGAGCAGGACATGGTACTTCAGGGCCGAAGTATCAACCGACTGCAGGCCGTCAAACGGGTGCTGGATGATTTTATCTCCCGCCGCCAGGGTGACCGTCTCGGTTTGATCCTGTTCGGCACAGAGCCCTACGTTCAGGCTCCACTTACCTTTGATCTTGAGACTGTCAGAACCCTGATGCGCGAGGCGGGTCTGGGCATGGCGGGGCGCGCCACGGCGATAGGCGACGCCGTGGGTCTTGCCACCAAACGGCTCAGGGACAGACCCCAGGACCAGAGAGTCGTGGTATTGCTGACCGATGGCGCCAATACCGCCGGGGAAATAACGCCGGACAAGGCGACAGAAATTGCCTCTGCTGCCAGTATTCGCCTTTACACCATCGGCATTGGCGCTGAATCCATGGTTCAGCGTGGCCTGTTGGGTTCGCGCCGGGTCAATCCCTCCCGGGATCTGGACGAAAACCTGTTGACCCGGATGGCCCAGCAAACCGGAGGCGAGTATTTCCGGGCCCGCAGTTTGCCGGAACTCGAGCTGATCTACGAGAGCATTGATCAACTGGAGCCCATTGAACTGGAAGGCAAGTACTACCGTCCCGTTACCGAACTTTATGTCTGGCCAGCGGGCCTTGCTGTCATGCTCTGGCTCGTCCTGTTTCTGGTTCGGCACGGCAGCGAACTGGCTACCACGTCTCGCCAGGACAAAGAGGAGAACAGGCATGCTGGCTGATTTCCATTTCCTCCGACCTCTCTGGCTGCTGCTGATCCTCCTGGTGCCGCTCCTGTACCTGGCACTCAGGCAGCTTCGTCTCGGCGACAGCGGCTGGTCACGCCTTATTCCGGCCAATCTGCTCTCCCCCCTGATACGGCATGAAGGCAGCTCGGGGAAGTCGCCCGGCTCGCCCCTGGTTCCAGCGGCGGCTGCCCTGGTCATTCTGTCCCTGGCGCTGGCCGGGCCCGCCTGGCGGGAGGCGCCCACGCCCCTGAAACAGCCGGGCGACAGCCTCGTAATAGCACTGGACCTTTCCCTGTCAATGCTGGCAACGGACGTCGAGCCGGACCGCCTTACCCGGGCAAAGCGAAAGATCCGCGATATCCTCGCCCTGCGGGAAGGCAGCCTGACCGGCCTGCTGGTTTTTTCGGGTGACGCCCATGTGGTAACCCCTCTGACGGATGATGGTCGCACCATCGCCGGCATGCTCAATGTGCTCGACCCGGTCATCATGCCCGCCACTGGTAACCGGGCGGATCTTGCGGTTGCGAGGGCGAAAGAACTGCTGCAACAGGGCGCGCCCGGAGAAGGCCGGATCCTGCTGATCACCGACGACATCAGCAGCCGCTACGTGGATGCCATCCGGAATACCCTCTCCGGAACCGGGTACGCGCTCAATACCCTGGTTGTCGGAACGGAGGAAGGCGGCCCCATCCCCCTGGCCCGGCGCGGATTCATCCGTGAAAACGGCGACATTGTAATCAGCCGTGCCAACCCAGAAGCATTGGCTGAGCTCGCCAGCAGAACCGGGGGCCGCAGCCATGAGCTGACTCTCGACGACACCGATATTGATTCCCTGGGGCTCAGCCCCCGGGACAGTGACGACTGGCAGGACTCTGAGGACGGGCTTACCGTCAGTCGCTGGCAGGACGACGGCTACTGGCTACTCTGGCTGGCTTTGCCTCTGGTATTGATTGGCTGGCGACGCGGAGCCTTCAGTGCGCTCATCCTGACCCTCCTGCCGGTCTGGCCGCAGCCTGCCGCGGCCATAAGCTGGGATGAGCTCTGGCAACGACAGGATCAGAGAGCCCCTGAACTGATTCAGAAAAGCCCGGAAGCAGCCGCCCGCCAGCTGGACGATCCGGAATGGCGAGGTTCCGCACTCTATCGTTCTGGCCAGTTCGACAGCGCCGCCGATGCGTTTGCCCGGGCACGGGGCCCGCGCGGCAGTTATAACCGGGGCAATGCACTGGCCCGTGCCGGCAAACTGGAGGAGGCCGTCGCTGCCTATGATGCAGCTCTGGACCAGGCCCCGGATCTGGAAGATGCCCGTCACAACCGACAAATTGTCGAGGAGCTTCTGAATCAGCAGAAACAGAATCAGGACGGCGACCAACAGGATTCCTCGGATTCCCGGAACAACGAGGGTAATCAGCAACAGAACCGTCAGGATCAGGACGGAAACGGTGAGAGCGAGAATTCCGGCAATTCGGGCAGCGATCAGCAGCAAAATCCCGAAAACAGTCAGTCCTCTCAAGGCAATCAGGATCAGTCGGACAGTCAGGCCACCGAGCAGAATCAGCCGGAGGAGACCCGGGAAGATAGCGAACCCGAGCCGGCATCGGGCGAGAAGGAATCGCCGTCGGGCCAGGCACAGGCGCCCGCCCCGATTTCCGAAACACCCCTGAGCCAGAGCCAGGAACAGTGGCTGAGACGGGTGCCCGACAACCCGGGCGGGTTGTTGCAACGCAAGTTCCTGCAGCAATATCAACAACGCCAGACTCCATCCGACGAGGGTGATACACCATGGTAAAACGGCTGATCATGCCTGCCGTCTGTCTGTTTCTGCTAACAGCCCTCTGGCTGCCGGCGCAGGTCCAGGCACAATCACAGTCACAGCAACTGAGCGTCGAACCGGACAGAACCCGGCTCTACGAGGGCGAGGTGCTGACACTGACCGTCAAAGGCAGCATGGAAATCGATATCAATCTCGGCAACCTGTTCGATTTCGACATGTCCAGCCTCCCCAAACCCGATATCGAAAAGGTGGAGCCGGATTTCGAGATCCTCGCCCGGAACCAGCAGTACAGTATCCGCACCGTCAACAGCCAGATGGTGGGAGAAATTACCTGGACCTATCAGCTCGCCCCGAAATCCACGGGCGAACTGACCATTCCCGCCCTGACCTTCAAGGATGCGGTTTCCGAACCTGTGACGGTGGAAGTGGTGGATGGGACACCGCCAGATCAGGCGGCGCCCGGCCGCGACAGTTTTATTGAGCTTTCCGCCGACAAGGACGAAGTGTACGTTCAGGAGCAATTGATTCTGACCGTCCGCCTTTTCTTCCGCGGCAATCTGATTCGGGGGGAATTGTCGGAACCGGAGCACCCCCATGCCATTATTGAGTCTCTCGGCAGACAGCAGGAGTTCACGCGCTATCGAGACGGTGTCCGTTACCGCGTGGTGGAACGCCGGTATGCGCTGTTCCCCCAGCGGCCCGGCAATCTCAGACTTGCTCCGATCCGGTTTGAGGGCCAGGCAAGAGATGCCTCGGGTAGCCTCCGGTTTCTCAGGGACAGCGCGGAGCTCTTCGAAGTGCCCGTCAAGGATGTCCCGCCCCAATTCAGCGGCAAAACCTGGCTGCCGGCAACCGGGGTATCGCTTGAGGAATCCGGACTTCCACCGAGCCTCGACGTGGCCACCGGCGAAAACATTACCCGCGAGATTCAGCTGACTGCGGCGGGACTGCCATCGGAAGCTCTGCCGCCTTTGCCGGAGGCCGTGCCCGAGGGCTTGCGGAGTTACCCCGAGGAGCCTGAGCGGCGTACAGAGACGACACCAGCGGGCCTCACCTCGTCGCTCAGCCAGTCCGTGGCGCTGGTACCGGTTGAAGACGGTCAAATGACCCTGCCCGCCATTCGTATACACTGGTGGGACACAGAAGCAGACCGGGAGCGCGTTGCCGAAATTCCGGAAAGAACCCTCACTGTAAAAAACCCGAATGCGGTCGCCGCTACAGAACCACCACAAAGCTCCGGAGACGAAACCGCACCGGAACCGGATTCCTCAGGGGACGAATCGACTGCGCCCCCGGCAGCTGGCGCATCCGGTGTGTGGCAATGGCTCAGTCTGGCCCTGGGACTTCTGTGGGCAGTAACGGCACTGGCATGGTGGTGGTCTCGGAGAAATCGGCCGAAGTCCGCGATCCTCATCGAAAACCAGGGGGAAAATGCCGCCTATGAACGACTGATCAAGGCTGTTAGGGACGGTTCCGCAGAAACCCCGGAGCTTCTGGTGGAATGGGCAAACCTGCACGTTCCCGGCCACGGGTTCCGTTCCGCAGCCGATGTTGTCAATCATTTTCGCGACGAGACACTGGCAACGGAACTCAGAAGACTGCAGGCCAGGCTCTTCTCACCCCGGCACGACAACGACGCCTGGGATGGCCGCCCATGCGCCCGGGCCCTTGAGCAAATCCGGAAGCAGACGCCTGACAACTCCAGAGGTGCTTTGCCACCTCTCTATCCGGAGGGGCTGTCCTGACTCGCATCCCGTGACAAAACCGGGCCGGACGCGGCCCGCTTGATCTGATCAGTCAATCAACTGCTGGTCAATCACGATTGCTACCGGTTCTTCCTGGCCCTCGTTAACCGACACCGGCACGTCTGTGGTCCCCTGCCAGTCTCCTGCCTGGGCGTTCACGCTTCCGGAACGACTGAGACGGGCCGTCACGACAACCTCATCAACACTCGAAATGGTTGCCTGGGGCGACATGGCGTACCGGTCATCCAACCGGATTTCGACGGGCAGCTGGTTTGCCGTAAGCCGGGCGACGGCCAGAGGCGCGCCCTGGCGGACATTGGCCTCACGGGCAAACAGGAACAGGGTGGTGTCCTCAGGCACCTGATCCCGCAAGTCCTCGGCAAGCGTCACCCGCACGGTTACACCGGTGCCGGCAGTTTCGGGTTCCTCAACCTGTCCTGGCGGTTCTTCACCCAGGCGAGTGTAGGCCCCGCGAACACCTTCACGAATGGAGGCAATCTGTGGGTGATCGGGAGCGACCGTTTCTATCCGCTCCCAATATTCGATCGCTTGCCGGTAATCCTGCTGGCTGAAGGCGTTGATACCCAGCAAACCAAGGGCATTCACTTCGTCCGGGTTCAATTGGCGAGCCTGTTCGATGGCTGCGGTTACCTCTTCCGTCATGGCACCTTCGCTACCGAAGAACAATGCCTGGGCAGACAGGCCATAGGCAACCGCTTCCGCCCGGTCATCATCACTGACGTTGCTGGCCAGTTGGCGGAACGCCCAGGCCGCATCATCATAACGCTCCAGCCGCATGTAGGTACGCCCCAGCATGGCCCAGCCATCCGGATTATCGGGACTGGCCTCAAGCCGCTCCCGGAGCTGTCCGGCAAGCTCGATCATCTGGGCCTGTCTGGAACCGTCGGTTGCCCCCATTTCCTGCATGGTGATGAATTGCTCGACACGGTCCATCGCCCCCCAACGCTCATACAGGTAAAACGTTGCCGCCGGAATCAGGAGAATCGACAGCAGTGCCACTGCCACGGCACTCCTGCGACCACTGATCACCGGCCTCGCCTGCTCCTGGTCCGGTACATCGTCCAGCATGCTTCCGGCCAGCTCTTCCTTGAGTTGCCGGTAATTTTCGTCGTCCAGGATACCGGCCTCATACTCGCTATCGAGCTCTTTCATCCTTGAGCGATAGGCCATCAGATTCTGGTTTTTAAGGTCCACCTGTTCCCGGGCACCGACCCGGTGGAAAAAGACCGGGTACAGCACAAACAAGAGGGCAAAAATGATCAATACCGTTGCGGCAATCCAGAAAGTTTCAGTCATGGAATTTCAGTCACAGGTTCGGAATTAAGAATGAGGTAGCGGCTTTAACATCCAGGGCCAGGCCCGTTTCAGGACGGCCTGTCCTGATCTGCAAGCATTTTGTCGACGCGGGCCTTTTCCTCGGCACTCAGGGCCGGACTTTCCGAGCCCGACCGCCGGGAGCGGATGACCACACCGGCAACCACCAGAAGCCCGCCGAAAACCGCAATGGCTGGCGTTGCCCACAGAAGAAAGGTCCGACTGTCGAATTCCGGCTTGTATCGAACAAACTCGCCAAATCTGCCAACAAGCGATTCGACGATCTCCTCATTGCTGGCGCCGTCGTTCATCATCCGGTACACCACGTCCCGCATGTCCTTCGAGATGGGCGCATTGGAATCAGCGATGTTCTGGTTCTGGCATTTCGGGCAACGCAGTTCCGCGATCAGATTCCGGTAGCGTTGTTCCTGCGCCCGATCGGAAAAATCGTAGACATCAGCCACATCGGCCGCCACGAGAGCCGGGAGAATCAGGGCCAGTATCAAACAAGCAATCCGGACCATCAGCCATTCCCCCGAACGTCGTTGATTACCGGCAGGAGCGTCTGTTCCCAGACTGTCTCGTTCACCACACCGACGTGGCGATACCGAACCACACCACCGGCATCAATCACGAAGGTTTCCGGGGCACCATAGACACCCAAGTCAAATCCGAGTGTACCCCGGGGGTCATAGATGGTTTTCCGGTAGGGGTCGCCCAACCGGTCAAGCCAGACAAGCGCGTCCTCCCGGTTGTCCTTGTAGTTAAGCCCGATGATGGAAACGCCTTTCTCCTCCGCCAGCCACATCAGATCGTCGTGCTCGTCCTTGCATGCAGGACACCAGGTTCCCCATACGTTCAACAACGTCACCTCGCCCTGAAACAGGCTCTGGTCGAGCATGGTCTCCGGGTTGTGCAAATCCCTCAGGCTGAACGTCGGCACCGGTTTACCGACCAGGGCCGATTCAAGTTTGCTGGGATCCTTGCCGATACCCGCAAACAGCACGATGCCGACAACAATGGCAATCAGCAGCGGCAGAAACAGCAGGAAACGCTTCATGATGTTGCTCCGGCGGACGTTGCAGACCCCGGCTCTGGCACGCTAGTGCCGGCTTTCGAGGCCTGCTCGGCCCGCTCCCGGATCCGGTACCGACGATCTGCAATCGCAAGGAAGCCACCGGCTGCCATGAACAGGGACCCCAGCCAGAGCCAGCGCACCAGCGGCTTGTACTGCAGGCGGATGGCCCAGGCCTCGTCCGTAATCCTTTCACCGATTGCGACAAAGATATCCCGGGACAACCCGGCGTCAATATCGGCTTCGGTCATAACGCTCATACCCACCGTGTATTGACGTTTCTCCGGATGCAGAACAGCAACCCGCTCGCCATCCAGCAAAACATCAAAGGTTCCATACTGTGCGGTGAAGTTCGGTCCCTGGCGCTGACCGATGCTCTTGAATGCCACCTGATAATCGCCAACAGACGCCACATCACCCGGTACCATGCGGACATCCCGCTCGATGCCGTAATTGGAAACCACGGTTGCCCCGACCATGGTGATCGCCAGCCCCAGGTGCCCGAGCACCATACCGTAATAGCTGCGCGACTGACGCTTGAGTCCATGCAGACGGCCTTTCCTGGAGGAGGACTTGTCCCACAGATCCCAGAAAGTCGCCACTGTCACCCAGACAGACGCAAATACCCCCAGGAACGCCCAGGTTGTAAAGCCGCCGTAACCAACGAGTACAGCAGCCGTGACCAGCGTACTGATCGCGAGGGGCCACAGGAGTTTACGACCGAGCCAGCCGCCATCCGTTTTCTTCCAGCGGGAGAAAATCCCGGCGCCCAGCAGAAGACCAGTGGCAACAGCCAGGGGACTGAAGGTCAGGTTGAAGAACGGCTCGCCGATCGACAGTGTTCCCAGCTCAAGGTAATCAAGGACGAGGGGGTAGAGAGTACCCACGGCAACCAGAATCGTGGCGGACACCAGTAACACATTATTGAGAAGGAGGAAGACCTCCCGGGAAAGCGAGCCATAACGTGCCCGCACGTGAACCACAGGGGCACGGAACGCGTAGAGCGCCAGGCTGGCAATAACGGTCACTGCCAGCAGGCCGAGCAGGAACGTGCCCCGCTCCGGATCCGCCGCAAAGGAGTGCACGGATGTGAGCACGCCCGAACGGACCAGGAAAGCGCCCAGAAGGCTCAGGGAGAAGGTGACAATGGCCAGCAGAACGGTCCAGCTTTTGAACACGCCCCGCTTCTCGGTGACCGCCAGCGAGTGCATGAGGGCCGTACCCGCCAACCAGGGCAGCAATGACGCATTTTCCACCGGGTCCCAGAACCACCAGCCACCCCAGCCCAGCTCATAGTAGGCCCACCAACTGCCCAGGGCGATCCCGAGAGACAGAAATGCCCAGGCAACCGTTGTCCATGGACGTGACCACCGTGCCCAGGCTGCATCCAACCGGCCGTTGATCAGGGCGGCAATGGCGAAGGCAAAAGCCACGGCAAAACCAACGTAGCCCATGTACAGCATCGGCGGATGCACAATCAGACCGAAGTCCTGGAGCAGCGGGTTAAGGTCGGCCCCATCCGCAGGGACATTCGGCAAGGTGCGGTCAAACGGGTTGGAAGTAATGACAATGAACAGCAGAAAACCGACACACACCATACCCAGTACAGACAGCACCTGGGCTGTCATGACCTCGGGAAGACGGCGGCTGAATATGGCCACAGCAAGGGTCCAGCCTGCGAGCATCAGAATCCAGAGCAGCAGTGACCCTTCATGACCACCCCAGACTGCACTGAATTTGTAATACCACGGCAGCAGGCTGTTGCTGTTGTTGGCGACGTAAGCGACGGAGAAGTCGTCAACCATAAAAGCGTGCGTCAGTACGGCGAAAGCGATACCAACGAACACAAACATGCCCGAGGACAAAGGCCTGGAAAAGGCCATTAACTTGTCTCTCCCCGAAAGTGAGCCCGCAAGGGGCACTATCGAGAGCAACACGGCGAGCAAGAGCGCAAGTATCAGTGCAATTTGTCCAAATTCAGGATACATCAAAGCCCTCCAGAACCAGGCTGTCAGTTCTTGCGTTTAATAGGAAACGGTTTCCGCACTGTCGCTGGCCTTGTGTTGACCCTTTGAGGCCTTTTCCAGGGCCGCAGCAACCTCCGGTGGCATATAATTTTCATCGTGCTTGGCCAGGACCTGATCCGCAACGAGTCGTCCATTGCCGTCCAGCCTGCCCATAGCGACTACTCCCTGCCCTTCTGCAAACAGATCAGGAAGAATCCCGGTATATTCGATGGGAACGGAAGCGTTGAAGTCGGTAACCCGGAACTCGACCTTCAGACTGTCCGGATCCCGTTTGACCGACCCTTCCTCGACCATACCGCCAGCCCGGATTCTGACGTCCACCGGTGCCTCGCCGGAAGAAATCTGGCTGGGATCGTAGAAAAGATTGATGTTCTGGCGCAGAGCGTATGTCGTCAGTGCGACCGCAATACCCAGCCCTGCCAACAGGAACAGTACAATAGTCAGCCGTTTTTTACGGATTGGATGCATTAGATACCTGCCATTCAGTCTTGGGAAACCTTGACGCGGGTGAAGGAAGCCGCAGAAGCCGAAGCGGACTGCTGGTTCTGCTGACCGGCCTGGAACTCGTAACCTCGACGACAGGCCTCAATGGCCGCTCGGCGGCGGCGCACAGACCAGATCATCAGGCCAACCATCAACAGGAAAAAGGCCGCATAACAGGACCAGACATAGGGCCCGTGGCCTTCCATCACCATAAACGCCGAAAAGGAATCAAACGCCATACCTCAGCCCCTCCCGGCCAACACAAAATCTTTAACCCAGCGGGTTCTCTGCTCGCGCAGAAGAATCTCGGTCTGCATACGCAAACAGGCCAGCCAGCCGAACAGCAGGTACAGCCCAAGTACAGAAAGGAGCAGCGGTACCCACATTTCCGCCGGCATGGACGGCTTTTCAGTCAGTTTGAACGTCGACGGCTGGTGTAACGTATTCCACCATTCAACGGAGTATTGGATAATTGGTATATTCACCACCCCAACCAGAACAAGTACCGCAACGGCCCGAGCTGCGGACTTTTCATCGTTAATGGCTCTGTCCAGGGCAATTACGCCGCCGTAAAGAAACAGCAGAATGAGCATGGAGGTTAACCGGGCATCCCAGACCCACCAGGTTCCCCAGGTCGGCTTACCCCAAACGGCACCGGTGAACAGGGAAAGAAAGGTGAGCACCAGACCCACCGGGGCCACAGACTTGACGAACACATCGGCCAGCTTCATTCGCCAGACCAGGGTGACGACAGCCGCCACCGCCATCATCACGTAGACGGACTGGGCAAGGAAGGCCGTGGGCACGTGGATGAATATAATCCGGTAGCTGTTGCCCTGGAGGTAGTCCTTGGGCGCAAAAGCCAGCCCCCAGACTATGCCTGCCATCAGCAGCAGGATGCCGCCAGCCAGTAGCCAGGGCATCAGCCGGGCTGCAATCCCGAAGAACCATTTGGGAGAACCCAGCTTGTGAAAAAATTGCCACATCAGATGGTCACCGTCCTACCGTTACCTTGTTTTACCCGTTAGACAGGCTGATACGCAGCGCCGCTGCCGATGCAAAGGGTGCCAGGGTCAATGCCAGCACCAGAAATGCCCCCATCAGGGCCAGATAGGCACCTACGGGAGCGCCTTCCGCAGCCGAAGCCACGGTACCCGTTCCGAAGATCAGGACGGGAATGTACAGTGGAATGATCAACAGGGACAAGAGCACCCCCGCCGACCTTAACCCCAGGGTCAGTGCCGCGCCAATGGAACCGATCAGACTGAGCACCGGTGTACCGATCAGCAGCGTTAGACACAAAACTCCGATGGAGTTCCCGTCAAGATGAACCATTACGCCAAGAACCGGCGTCAGTATCACCAGAGGCAACCCCGTTAAAACCCAGTGCGCCATGGTTTTGGCCAGCACGAGCAAAAACAGCGGCTGGGGCTGCAGCACCAGCTGTTCCAGCGTACCGTCATCGAAATCGTGGCGGAACAGATGATCCAGTGACAGCAACACCGAAAGCAGCGCAGCTACCCACAGGATACCGGCACCGGCCTCCCGCAGAAATGACACTTCCGGGCTAACCCCCAGGGGAAAAAGGGTTACGACCATGACAAAAAACAACAAAGGATTGAGCAGATCCTGCCGCTGCCGGAACGCCACCTTGAGGTCGCGGCTAAACACACCCTGCATCGCGGCCAGCGCACCCACCGCATCCTGTCGTAAGGCCAGGGCCGGCCGGGCATCAGCATTCATTCGTTACCCCTCCGCCCAAAACAATACGCTGCATACCCGGTAACCTGAGGTCGTGATGGGTTGTTACGACCACCGCACCCCCTTCGCCAGCGCGTTGTTGAAGCAAATCTTCAATGGCACTGACACCACTGGCATCAATGGCGGTGAAGACCTCATCCAGTAGCCAGAGGGGCTCATCGGCGATCAGAAGGCGTGCCAGGGCCACTCTTCTTTGCTGTCCTGCCGAAAGATTCCGGCAGGGCACATCCTGAAACCCCGACAGTCCGGTACCGTCCAGCGCCTGACGCAAAACCGGATCCGGCAGTGGCCGGCGTCCTGCCGTCAGAGCCCGAAGATTTTCCATGGGGGTCAACAAGGGTTTGATGCCCGGCCGATGGCCAAGATACAGGGTATTGCGGAGGAATTCTTCCCGCTGGCCGGACCTCGGTTTGCCACACCAGAGGAGATCACCGGACCAGGCGTCATTCAGCCCGGCCAACATCCGCAGCAGAGTGGTCTTGCCAGAGCCATTGGGCCCCTCGACACGGGTGACCGTACCGGGCAGTATGGAGAACGACAGGTCACGGAAAAGTATCCGTTCATCCCGTTCGCACTGCAGATCGACAGCCTGTAATAACGGCTCAGACATCAGGGCCCCGTAACCAGGACGATGCACGTGTAGACGGCATCGGGTGCATTCGTGACAACGGCGGCCGTGAACAATATTCACCCAGGATCCGCCGGCGCGGCGTATTATAACGAAAGCGCCCGCCGATTACTCTTGTCCAACATCAAATCAGTGGCGATGAAACTACCCAGCGGACAACAGCCCACAACACCTCCTGCCCAGCCTGCACCACAGGCAACGCGGCCGGCTGCCACAACCGGAGACGCACGGGAGCCAGTAGCCACATCAGCCAGGCAATTGCTCGACCAGTTGCAACTGACGAACCGTGAAACCACGCTGGCCCGGGTGGCGGAGATCATCAACCGGCAGGGCGGCAACAGCGCGGATCTGTTACTGGACATCCGGGGCAAGTCTCTTCTCGTTCAGGCCGCAGTCGGCAAGACCGAGCTGGCGACCGGTGACTGGGTGAAAGTGATGCGGGCCGGCAATGAGTTGCAGTTGATGGGCAAACTGGCGCCCGCACCGGAAGCCGGTATCGCCCGGGCGCTGGCCCAGCGCCTGCCCTGGCAACAAACCCTGGATGCCGGGCTGGCCAAACTGATGGACGCCCTGACACGAGGGCTCCGGCAGGATCCGCTGCCGGGCCAGCTTCCCTTGTCCAGAGGCACCCAGCCACTTCCGGAAGCGGCCAGGCTGGCTATCGAACAACTGGTAGCCAGGCTGCCCTCAGGGAGCAGCCTGCCCCCCGGTTCCGGCGGCCAGGACACCACAGCCCAGCAGGTTCGCCAATGGCTCTCGGAGAGCGGCCTGTTTGCCGAATCCCGCCTGGCCCAGACGCCCACCGCCCAGCTTCCTGACCTCAAGCTGGCACTGGGCAGGGTCATTAGTGCATTGCTTGCCCAGCAGGGCAGCACCCCGGAACACTTTAACCGACTAACCCCCATGTCAACGCCGGAGCTGATGCAGGCACCGCTCCAATTCCCGCAACCGCTGACTTCCACCCAGGCTCGCAGCGATGGCGAAGCACCCAGTGTGGGGCAAATGCTGCGCCTGCTGGCGGGCATGCTCAACCGGATTACTGTCAATCAGTTGCACAGCCAGGTGCTCACTGCCAGAGGCGGTGGCGACGCGGCTGGTCCTGCGCCCACGTCCACCCTGGTACTCGACCTGCCATGGCTGACACCCCAGAACGAACCGAGGCTGGCGCAGGTGCGGATCGAACAGTACTCGGAAGAGGGGGAGTCGGAACGGGCATCCCGGGCAACCGCCACAGCCGAATGGCGGCTTTCGCTGACCATGGATCTGGATGAGGCGGGCCCCCTGCACTTCGATGTTGCCCTGCGACAGCAGGCGGTCAGCGCGCGGGTCTGGGCGGAAAAACAGACCACGTTGCGCCATGTGAATCGGGAGCTACCCGCATTGCGACAAAGCCTGACGGACCTGGGGCTGGAAGTGACCGACCTGGACTGCCGTCGAGGAGCCCCCCAGAGCAGCGTTACCCGACTTGAACACAGACTGGTGGATACCCGGGCATGACATCAGAAACAGAACATCCCAGTACAGCTGCGGTCGCGCTCAAATACGATGGTGAGAAAGCACCCACCATCAGCGCCACCGGCACCCACGAGCTGGCGGAAGAGATCATCCGCATCGCCCGGGAACATAATGTTCCGCTTTACGAAAATGCGGAGTTGGCGAGCATTCTGGCCCGCCTGTCACTGAATGAAGAGATTCCCGAATCGCTTTACCGGGTGGTTGCCGAGATCCTGGCTTTTGCTTTCCATATCCGCGGACTTAGACCCGATGACCGCAGGCCCGGAACCCCAGAGGGTTCAGTGGATCAGTGACCGGAGCGCCCAGGCCTGCTGCCAGTTGTCACCACGCCTGGGGGCCACGGCCGTCTCGAAATAGTGCCGCAGCCGGCGCCGGTCTTCCGGCTGGTCTTTCAGGGCCGAACCGATGATGTGGTGCATCAGCTGCTCCACCGTGATACTCCCGCCGCCGTAATACCAGGCATTGAGGCTTGCCGCGTGAGCGACCGAAACCGCTTCCGCTGTGGACAGCGCCGAGCCCGCGAGCCGGTCAGTACTTCGGCCATCCAGGGTCTGACCATTACGAAGCTCGTGGAACATGGTGACCAGAATCTCAACCACCGTCTCATCAAGCTCTACCTCAATCCCTGCCCGACTGTTGGCCCTGCGTACTTCCCGGAGCACCACATCCATTTCATCCGCCAGGTTTCGGATCGGGCGAATTTCCTCAAAGTCCATCCGCCGCTTCAGGGCGGCGCTCATCCGGTGAACGCCCTCATCGATACTGTTGGATGTGGCAATCACGTTAAAGCCTTCCCGCGCAAGCACCACGCCGTCCTCTCCTGCCAGTTCGGGAATCACCACGACCCTGTCGGACAACACTGAGAGCAGCGCATCCTGCAGGGCCTGGGGGCAGCGGGCGATCTCTTCAAAACGGACCATGCGCCCTTCCATCATGCCCCGTAACAAGGGGCTGGGAACCAACGCTTTCACACACGGCCCCTCTGTGCGCAGGACTGCTTCGTTCCAGCTGTACAACAGTTGTCCCACGTCGCTCACCGCCCCGCCCTGGAGGGTCAGGGTAGACGTTCCCGAAATGGCCGCCGACAGGAGCTCAGACAGCCAGGACTTCGCAGTGCCGGGCTCTCCGACCAAAAGGCATCCGCGACTGGTGCACAGGGAGATGATGATCCGGACCACCATGGCCCGGTCGGCAACGAATTTCCGCTCGATGCCGAGTTTCTCATCCCCCATCACAAATTTTTCCACCGCCCGGGGCGACATCAGCCAGCCGGGCGGCACCGGGCCGTGATCCATCCCCCTGAGCTTTTCCAGCTCATCGGAATAGACCACTTCCACCGGTTCCCGCTGCGCGGCCTTTAATCTGGTTTGCTTGCTGCTCATTACTGACTCCTGCGGCCGCCACGAACTTCCGGTGCCATGCGTTCCCTCGGCAGGATTCTTGGCAATTCGGATAGCGGGATAATACCTTCAATCACATGATCCAGAGCACTGTCCCGCATGGTCACCAGGCCGGCATCGAGAGCACGCCATCGGAGTTCACCGATCGGCGGTTGGCTGGAAATGGCATTGCGGATATCGGAATCGACTTCCATGTATTCAACGATGGCCACACGGCCCTGGGTACCCCGACCATTACACTTGTCGCAGCCGGCGCCTTCAAAGCACCGGAAATCCGCGGGTGGGCCATCGGGAAATACCTCCGACAGAATCACCGGGTCCGGCTCTGCAGGCCGGCGACAATGCTTGCAGATGCGCTTGGCCAGGCGCTGGGCGATGACTGCCAGCAACTCGCCAGCAATGGAATTCGGATGGACGCCCAGATCGTACAGGCGCTGCAGTGAATCCACCGCGTCATTGCAGTGCAGGGTCGACAGAACAACGTGCCCGGTCTGGGACGCCCGGATCGCTTCCAGCGCGGTTTCCTGATCTCGGATTTCGCCCACCAGAATCACATCCGGATCTTCCCGGACAAACGCTCTCATGGCATCGGCAAAACCAAAGCCAATCTCTGATCGCACGCGGGTCTGCTGGATATTATCGATGGAGTACTCGATCGGGTCTTCTACCGTAATCACTTTCCTTCGGCCGTCATCGGCGAGGGTCTGCAGTCCGGCATAAAGCGTGGTGGACTTGCCTGAGCCAGTGGGGCCCACGACCAGCACAAGGCCGGCCGGGTTGTCCAGCAGCCGCTGGTAACGGGCCCCGATCATCGGCGACATACCCAGCTCGGCGATGGTCATGGCACGTCCGGTCTGGGGCAACAGCCGAATGACAGCATGCTCGCCATGAAGTGAGGGCTGTGTCTGGATACGCAGGTCGTAGGCCATGTCACCCAGTTGCAACCGTGACCGCCCCCCCTGGGGCAGCCGATGCTCGGCAATGTTCAGCTCCGCCCGGAGCTTGATCACGTTGATCACGCCTTTGATTTCCCGAGGCGACAACTGATACTGGGGTAAATCATGCAGATCACCATCCACCCTCAGGCGGATGCGGATCCTCTCACCGTATTGCTCAATATGAATGTCGCTGGCCTTTTCGCTCACGGCATCAAGCAGTATCGCCTCGTAGACAGACACCAGATAGGGGCTGACATGCTTATTCTTCGGGTCGTTTCCCAGCAATTGATCCGCCCCGGCGGCCGTGTCCTGCTGTGGATCCGGGCTCAACCCTTGATCCGCTACAAAGCTTCGGCCCTTGGCGGTCAGATCCAGCGCTGACCAGATACGGCGGAAATCAGTCGGCGTCACCAGCAGGCAATCAACCACCTGATTCGGGCTCATGCGCTCCAGCTGGTCGGTGCGCGCATCCGGATCGTCAGTAACCACAGTGATCCTGCCATCGTCCTGGGCGATGGGAATCAGGCGCGACAGATCCAGAAACGTCCGGGAAAAACGCCGGAACAGCGCGGGATGAAGATCCGGCAGCAGTTCGTCCGCGTCAGTGAAGGTCATGCCACGCTGCCGGGCGAGGGAGCGGTAAAGATCCGTCTCTTCCAGATTCAGTTTGCGCCGGAGAACATCAAGCAGGCGGCAGTTCTGCTTCGCCGCTTCCGCCTTCGACTCGGCCAGGATCCTGTCATCCACAAGCCCCTGATCGATGAGGATCTGTTCCACGTTACGATTGAAGTCCACCCATCCCAGGGTCCGGACACGTTCCAGCCTGGTGTCGCGCCTTACGAACATCGCCAGACTCGGCACAGGCCCCGCACGCCCCTCAAGGCATACGAGGTGGCCACCTTCACGCAACAGGCGGACAAGGTTACCGCGCTCTTTGACAAAGGTGGTGCAAAGCACCAGGTCGCACAACGGATCGGGCTCCGGAGCCTCTTCGACGCTGGTCACCACAACGTCCACATTGTGCATCCCCAGCCGGAAAAACCGCTCCCGTGCAGCTTCCGCAACCACGGAATTCTTCTCCAGGTAGATCACCCGATGGGCCAGGCCTGAGAGCACTGCGGCGAGATATCCAGAGCCACCGCCCACATGCATCACAACCTGATCCGGCTCGATTTCCGGGAGCAGAGAGAGGATATGACTGACGGTGTCTTCTCGGGGAATGGAGTGACCGGTTATTGAGGGAACCAGATCGGAACCGGACACAAAATCATGGCGGGATACAGATTGGAGGGCCTCAAGGGCCCTCGGATAAACTCTCTTCATTCAGCAACGTCCGTAACGGCATGGTATCAGGCCGCCTGACGTTTTCTGAGTGCTGACACCAGCTCGGCCTCGGGACGGGAAATTCCGCACGTGTTCATAAGATCGTCGATATCGGCGCCGAGATCAACCAGCCGTGACGCTTCATCGTAGGAAATTCGCAGCGGATCGTTCTGACGCATTTCATCCAGGCTACTGCGCAATTCATGCAACTGGCGTTCGCAGGCTACCAGCCGCTGCCCTACCCCCATGCTGCCACTGGTTGTGGCATGAAGTTCCCGGCCAAGGGTATCGCAACGCTCTTTCAGTGTTGCTCTGAGGTGACGCACCTGACGCCCGAGCATAATACCCTGAGCGAGGACCAGACACAGGGCAGCAACAGTCAGCCCCCAGGGAACATAGGAAGGAATTTCTGAAAACATGACGGATGTCTCCCGTTAATGTCCACGGAAGGCATCCACCTGCGGGCCGTATCGGGTCTTCCCGGATTACAGTGCCGCGATTTCAGCCCACTCGTGGTCTGACAGCATCTTGTCGAACTCGACCAGAATGATCAGTTCGCCATCCTTGTTGCACACGCCCTGGATAAACTTGGCACTTTCCTCGTTACCCACGTTCGGTGCGGTCTCAATTTCACTGGCTTTCAGGTACACCACCTCGGCCACGGAGTCCACCAGGATACCCATCACCTGGTTGGCGGATTCCATCACCACGATCCGGGTGGCATCGGTGACCTCGGCGTCCGCCAGGCCAAAGCGCCGACGGGTGTCGATAACCGTAACCACGTTACCCCGCAGGTTGATGATGCCGAGCACGTAATCCGGAGCGCCCGGAACCGGAGCAATCTCCGTGTATCTCAGCACTTCCTGGATCTGCATGACGTCCAGACCGTAGGTCTCATCATCCAGCCGGAAAGTAACGTACTGCAGTACCTGATCGTCCTGGGCCTGATTGGTTTGTCCGCTCGGGGATGCCATAGCGATGTTTCTCCTATTGGGCTGCCCGGCGGGCAACCTGATCGTCAAAAAAATATCATCAGTGCCCAATACTATAGTTAAGGGCACAAACCGTGCCAGCACGGCTCGGTTTCATTCAGTAACTGTTGATTGCGTCAGCTCAGATCCAGATGGTGCTCCCTCTCTGCCCGCACCAGCAAGTCTGCCATTGCGCGCACATCAATCAGCGCGCACATATGGTCAATCACCGTTCCCGCCAACCAGGGCCGTTTGCTTCGGGCTGTCCGCCAGCGCACCTCGTCAGGCCGGAGCGTGAAAGACTGCGCCACGTCATCGCAGGCCAGCCCCCAGTCACTGTTATCAAGGCGGATCACGAACCGGTAGTTATCGCGGGCCTCCGGCGGCACTCTCCCTGCCATGATCCACTCAGCGGTATCCACCACCCGCAGATTCTGATCTCTATCCGGACGGATACCCATGTACCACCGGGGACTGCCGGGGATAGGCCTGATCTCTTCCTCGATACGATGAATGGCACCAAGCAGGATCAGAGGCACCGCAAGCTGCAGACCGGCCACCGTGAAAATAAGGCACTCGAAGGGCTGATCTGACCACTCCGGGCGCGACGGTGGCGCGGCCGGCTCTGGCTCTGGTCGGGCAACCAATTTTGTCTTCGGTTCCGGTACTTCAGGCGCCTGCCGAACCACCGGTCGGACAGTCTCAGCGGGCTTTCCCTGAGCCGGTTTGGGCGGCTCAGGTCTGACCGCCGGTTTTTCGGCGCTGGTCACCGGCGCCGGTCTGCTTCGGGTTGCCACCCGGGGTTCCTCACGGGCCGGCGTCACTGGCTCGGGCGCGACCGCTTCTTCGCGGAGCGCCGTATCCGTGGCCGTATGCAGCAATTCATCGAGATAACTGGCAATGGCGGTTTCAGGATCCGCCAGTCTTGTCAATTTTTCGTCAGCCATGCTGACGCTCCTTAACCGTGCCCACCCGCGACATGAGGTCATCGAGAAGATGGCTATACGCCCGGACACCGTGGGTTTCCGCATCCAGCACCGAAGGAACAAGTCCGGCCTGGCTGGCGTCCCGGAATTTGGTGTCGACAGGAATCGCAAATTGCCACAAGGACTCACGGTAGGTTTTCCGCAGGAGGTTGAGGCTTTTCACAGACGCCTGGGTACGCCGGTCATAGAGCGTTGGCACAATGGTATAGGCCAGTTCATTTTTCTGGGACCGCATGATCATCTTGAGGGTATGAAGCATGCGCTCCAGGCCCTTGATGGCCAGAAATTCGGTTTGCACGGGGATAATCAGATGCTGGGCAGCCGCCAGGGCATTCACCATCAGGACACCCAGAGAGGGCGTGTTATCCAGCAGCACATAATCAAAATCATCCCAGAGCTGGGTAAGGGCCCTGGATATGATCAGCCCCATGCCCTCCACGCCGATCATCCGGCGTTCCAGGGTGGCCAGCGCCGCACTGGCTGGCAACAGGGACAGACCTTTGCAACTGGTTTCGGTAATCAGTTGGGCCGGAAGCCCTTCGGGCACCTTGCCCTGATGCTGGAAAAGATCAAAGACGCTGTGGGCAATCGTGTCGGGATCGTATCCGAACCAGCTGGTAAGCGAGCCATGGGGGTCCAGGTCCACTACAAGCACACGCTTGCCACGCTCAGCAAGCAAGCCGCCCAGCGCAACAACGGTCGTGGTTTTGCCGACACCACCTTTTTGATTGGCTACTGCCCAGATTCGCACGCTTTGACTCTCCAGAGAACACATCGGTGTGGCCGGCAAACACCTGACGCCACAATCCCGGTTATCGGCCAGTCCCCGGGCAACTTGAACAAGTGGCACAGGGAATATCGGCAAGCAGTTGCCGTCGCCTTTTTGTTACCGGGGATTAATACAGGAACCGTGCCAACGGCTCTATACGCATCTGCCGACGATCCGTTCAGCGCATGGCACCACGAATACTGGCGTCACGGGAAATGAGCAACACTACCCGCCGGTTTCTGCGTCGCCCCTCTTCCGTGTCATTCCTGGCGACCGGCTGATACTGGCCGTAACCAACCGAAGCAAGCCGCTCCGGCTCAATACCTTCCATCACCAGCATCCTGACAACGGCCGCCGCCCGGGCGGCAGACAATTCCCAGTTGGAGGGAAAGCGGGAGGTGGCGATAGGCTGGTTGTCGGTGAAACCCTCCACTTTGACAGCGTTGTCCCGATTGTTCAGGACAGTGGCAATCTTCTCCACTACCTCGAAAGCGTCGTAGTGAGGTTCCGCATCACCGCTGCCAAACAGCAGACTGTTCGGCAGGTTCAGCTCCAGCCACTGATCACTGGTTTCCAGCGTCACAACCCCCTGGTTGATCAGCTCATCAAATTCCATGGCCAGCTGGTCTGCCATGGTCCGCAGCGCTTCGGTTCGACCCCGGGCATCCATCTCGGGGTTACGAGGAGCCTCGGTCACTGCCGGAGGGATAACGTTTTCCGCAGGCGCATTCAGCGACCGCTGGGGCTGGTCGCCAATCTCAATGGGCTGGAAAGACCGCTGGGGTGCGTTGAATACGCCGGTCAGGGTTTCGGATAGCACCTTGTACTTGCCTTCATTCACCGAAGAGACGGAGTACATCACCACAAAAAAGGCGAACAACAGGGTGATGAAATCCGCATAGGAAATCAGCCACCGCTCTTTGTTGTGCAGATCATCCTGTGGTTGCCTACGGCGCCGCATACATTGGCCTGAGCATGCTTACTGCAGGAAGCCCCGCAGCCGCAATTCGATGGATTTCGGGTTTTCACCCTCGGCGATGGCAATAATGCCGTCAATCATCATGTCTTCGTAACGGGTGCGTTCCCGCACAATACCGCGCATCTTGTTGGCGACCGGAAAGAACAGCAGGTTGGCCAGGGCGACACCGTAAATGGTTGCGACAAACGCCGTGGCAATACCGCTACCCAGTGACTGCGGGTCTTCCAGATTGGTCATCACCTGGATCAACCCCATAACTGCCCCGATGATCCCGATGGTCGGCGAATAGCCTCCCATGGCCTCAAACACCTTGGCGGACTCCAGATCACGCTGTTCACGGGACTCAAGATCCACCTCCATGATGCCCCTTATGGTCTCGGTTTCAGCGCCATCCACCAGCAGTTGCAGACCTTTGCGGGCAAAGGGTTCAGGCTCCCGCTCGGCGAGCCCCTCAAGACCCAGCAGACCCTGCTTGCGGGCTTTGACACTCCAGTCAATGACCTTTCCAATACCATCCTCGAGATTGATGAACGGAGGAACGAACACCCAGCGTACCTGGGTAAAGGCCCGCTTGAGCATGGGCCATGACGTCTGGAGGATGGTCGCGGCCAATGTGCCACCGATCACGATTACGGCGGCGGGCCCGTTGAACAGGGAACCGAGGGCACCACCCTCCAGCAGGTTGCCGCCAAGTATGGCGGCGAAGGCAAGTATGACCCCGAGCAGGCTCAGGATATCCATCAGCAGACACCTTCGACCAGGCGCGGCCCGATCTCATCCAGCGACAACACATCATCCGTGAGCCCCGCCTTGGCAACGGCCATGGGCATTCCGTAAATCACTGATGATTTCTCATCCTGGGACCAGATGTCCGACCCGCTCTGTTTCATCATGCGGCAGCCTTCTTTTCCGTCCGATCCCATACCGGTGAGAATCACGCCCAGGGTTTTGCCCGGAAAGCTCCTGGCCAGGGAGCCGAAGGTGACATCCACACAGGGTTTGTAATTGAGCCGCTCGTCTCCGGGCAGGATACGAATCCTGGCCTGCCCTCCACGATTCTCAACCATCATCTGCTTGCCGCCGGGCGCCAGCAGCGCCAGCCCGGGCCGGAGCACATCGCCATCCTCCGCCTGCCGGACCTCGATCCGGCACAGCTTGTTCAGGCGTTCGGCAAACGCCGGCGTGAAGCTGGCAGGCATGTGTTGCACCAGTACAATTGGCGCCGGGAAGGAAGCGGGTAACGCCGTCAGCACCCGCTGCAGGGCGACCGGCCCGCCGGTTGACGTTCCAATACCAACAACGGCGTAATGCTTCGCCGGGCCCCGTCGCGCATGACGTCGGGGGGCTTCGGCGTCATTTGGGGAGCTGGCTGCCGTGGCCGGGCTCTGGGTGTCGGTACGTTGGCGCGAGGCAATTTCTGGCCGGGGACGGGCTGAGGTACCCGGTGACCGTGAAGCCGGCGCCGCCGGCTCAGCTCGGGCCGGCGCCGCGGACCGGTTTCCGGGGCGGCTTCGGGCCACATCAAGAATTCGCTCGATCAGAATTTTCTGAAGCTGACTGTTGTCCCGGGCAATTTCTTCAAAATTCTTGGGCAGAAAATCAACAGCCCCGGCCTCAAGGGCGTCAAGCGTCACCCGGGCGCCTTCGTAAGTCAGCGAGGAAAACATCAGAACCGGTGTCGGGTGCTTGCGCATGATCTCACGCACAGCGGAGATACCATCCATGACCGGCATCTCGTAATCCATGGTGATGACATCCGGACGCAACTTTTCAGCCAGCTCGACACCTTCCCGGCCATTCGTGGCAGCACCAACCACCTTGATCTGTCCGGAACTACTCAGTATTTCCGTCAGCCGTTTGCGAAAAAACCCTGAATCGTCAACGACCAGGACAGAAACTGTCATCCAATTCTCCTACCCAATCCAAAGTCATCCGAGGGGCGCTGTTCAGCCGTAGTGTTGCAGCAGGCTGGGAACGTCAATAATCAGCGCAATGCGGCCATCACCGGTAATGGTGGCGCCGGCCATTCCCGGCGTACCCTGGAGCGCACGCCCGAGGGGTTTGATCACCACTTCTTCCTGTCCGACCAACTGGTCGACGACAAAGCCCACCTGTTTGGTGCCCATGGCAACGATGACAACGTGAGCGTTTTCAGGCACATCCTGGGAAGCCCCGCCACGAACAAGCCAGCGCTTGATATGGAACAGCGGGAACACCTTTTCACGAACCACGATGCATTCACGACCATCCACGATATTGGTCTTGGTCAGATCCAGGTGGAAGATCTCGACCACGTTTACCAGCGGCAGCGCGAACGACTGGTCGCCCAGCATGATCATCAGGGTAGGCATGATGGCCAGTGTCAGCGGAACCTTGATAACGATCCGCGACCCTTTGCCCAGCTCCGACTCAATGCTCAACTGTCCATTGAGTTGGCCGATCTTGGTTTTGACCACATCCATGCCGACGCCACGGCCGGAGACGTCTGAAATCTGCTCCTTGGTGGAAAATCCAGCCGCAAAAATCAGGTTAAAACACTCGGAATTGGTCAGACGATCCGCGGCATCCTGGTCATAGATACCCTTTTCGACGGCTTTGCGGCGCAACACGTCCGGATCCATGCCGGCGCCGTCATCCTCGATGAACAGCAGGATATGATCCCCTTCCTGCTCGGCAGAGAGGGTCACGGTACCCTGGCGGGGCTTGCCCGCTTTCTCACGCACCTCGGGGGCTTCGATGCCATGATCGACCGAATTCCGTACCAGGTGAACGAGCGGATCAGACAGGGCTTCAACCAGGTTCTTGTCCAGGTCGGTTTCCTCGCCATGCATCACCAGGTTAACTTCTTTCTTGAGGTTTCTGGCAAGATCACGCACTACCCTGGGGAACCGGCCAAACACCTTCTTGATCGGCTGCATGCGAGTCTGCATGACCGCAGACTGTAGATCGGTGGTGACAACATCGAGGTTGGACACCGCCTTGTGCATATGCTCGTCTTCGCTGTCGGCACCCAGACGCTGCAACCGGTTCCGAACCAGCACCAGCTCGCCAACCATGTTCATGATGTCGTCGAGGCGCTTGGTGTCTACACGAACCGTGGTTTCCGCCGCCGGAGCATGCTCACGCGGCGGCATGGCCGGCGCGGCAGAACCTTTGGCCTCGGGCTTTTCAGCGGGTTTGGGCGCTTCCTTCGGCTTCTCGGTCTTCGGCGGCTCCGCTTTCGGCTTTGCCGGTTTCTGGGGGGCGACCGGGGTGTCGCCTGCTGTCGGGCTCCCGCCCTTGCCGTGAAGATCGTCCAGCAGCTTCTCGAATTCGTCGTCAGTGATCAGATCATCGCTACTGCCACCCTCAGCCTTGGCGGACGGTTCTTCATTCTTGCTGGCGGTTTCTTCCTCGCCCGCAGGCGCGCCGGCAAACTGCCCCTTTCCATGAAGCTGATCCAGCAACGCCTCAAATTCGTCGTCGGTAATCTCGTCGTCTCCGGAGCTCTCTTGATCGCCCGAAGATGGTCCGGCGCCCGACGCCGATGAGGTGTCTTCGGATTTTTCATCCTGCAAGGCATCGAGGAGCTGCTCGAATTCATCGTCGGTAATATCACCGCCGTCTTCTTCCGGGGCGCTCTCTTCCTGCCCGGACGGCTGGGGAGCTGCGGCTGGCGCACCTTCCGTTTCGGGCTGGGCCAGGGCATCCAGCCGGGCAATCAGTTCATCCGGAGCCGGTGTCAGCTCCTCATGGTTGCGAACCTGCTCGAACATTGCGTTGACGTTGTCCAGGGCTTCCAGAACCACGTCCATCAGCTCCGAATCCACCTTGCGCTTATGATTGCGCAGGATGTCGAACACGTTCTCTGCGGAATGGCAGCAGTTCACCAGGGCTTCAAGCTGAAGAAAGCCCGCGCCGCCCTTGACGGTGTGAAAACCACGGAAGATGGCGTTGAGCAGATCACTGTCGTCAGGATGTTGCTCAAGATCTACCAACTGCTCTGACAGCTTTTCGAGGATCTCGCCGGCTTCTACCAGGAAGTCCTGCAAAATCTCTTCATCAGCATCAAACGCCATGCGTTACCCTCTTTATTCAGAAACCGAGACTGGACAACAGGTCGTCAACGTCATCCTGTCCCGAGACTACATCTTCACGCTCATCGGCCTTGATCTGGGGCCCGACGCCCTTCTCCGCAGATTCTTCCTTATCTTCAATCTGGTGCACCGTGCCCGTGAGCTGGTCCACATGACTGGCCATCACCACCAGGCTGAGCATCTGCTCCTCAACCTCTTTCACCAGGGTGGTGACCTTCTGGATAACCTGCCCCGTCAGATCCTGGAAATCCTGAGCCAGCAGGATTTCCGACAGATTGTTGTACATGGTATCGGCGTCGGTTGCCGTGCTGGTGAAATAACGGTCAATCCGACCATACAGCTCGCGAAACTCGGCCGGCTGCATTTCCCTTCGGCGCAAGCGCTGCCACTCATCCCGCAACGCGGCGGCTTCATCCCTCATGGCATTGGCGACGGGCATGGTTTCCTCAACCAGATCCATCGTCCGGTTGGCTGCCTCACCGGTCATCTGCACCACGTATTCGAGGCGATCAGAGGCATCTGTCATCTTTGACAGCGCTTCCTGCTGTTCTGCATTACGGGGGTCAATCTGGAAGTTCCGGATCGCTTCGTGCAGGCTCCGGGTCAATCGCCCTACCTCGCGATACAGACTTTGATCCCTGACCTCGCTGAGTTCATTGATCAGGGTCATGGCTTTGGCATATTCACCGGCATTGACGCTCTCTGCCAGTTCAGTTGCCTGCCGATGGAGCTTTTCCGTCACCTCCGGCTCAAGGCCCCGATGGTTCTTTTTGCTATCGCTCATGAGAGCCATCCGACCTCTGGTTACTGGATTCTTTCAAAGATTTTCTCAATCTTTTCCTTGAGCACCGCGGCGGTGAACGGCTTGACCACATAACCGTTCACGCCCGCCTGGGCAGCGGCAACAATCTGGTCCCGCTTGGCTTCGGCCGTGACCATCAAAACCGGGAGGGTTTTCAGGTTTTCATCGGCCCGTACCGCCTTGAGCAGATCGAAACCGGACATTCCCGGCATGTTCCAGTCTGTGACCAGAAAATCGTACTTACCGCTTTTGAGCATCGGCAGCGCTGTGTTGCCATCATCCGCTTCATCGGTGTTGGTGAAGCCCAGATCACGCAGCAGGTTCTTGATGATCCGTCGCATTGTGGAGAAGTCATCCACAATCAGGATTTTCATGTTTTTGTCCAATGGGACCTCCAGTTAGTAACACCCGGAATTCGTTTGACCTTTCTGCTCGAAGTCTAGCAGGCCGCTGGTTTAAGCGCTTATTGTCGGACCTTTGCTTCGGTTGTAAAGCATTGGTTACCAAAAACTACAGACTGCCCCTTCGCGGACACACACTGGAAGCGCTCAGCTGTCCGATTCCTGGCGCCAGTCTGCCAGCCGTCCGCGAAGGCGCAGGGCAGCCTGACTATGGATCTGACTGACCCGGCTTTCACTGACGCCAAGCACCGCGCCAATTTCCTTGAGGTTCAGCTCCTCCTGGTAATACAGGCTCAACACCAGCTTCTCCCGCTCCGGCAAGTCCTCTATCGCTTCGGCAAGGCTGCGCCGGAAAGCATCCGAGGACAGTCCCTCCAGGGGATTATCCTGCGTCTCTGTATGTTCTATCGGCAGCTCTCCGGATTCATTGAGCTCATCAAGGCTAAAAAGTCGGCCACTGTTGGAATCGGAAAGGTAAGAGTGATACTCGGCCAGCCCCATACCCAGCTCTTCCGCCACTTCCAGATCCTGGGCTTCTCGGCCGAGACGGTCTTCGACGGCCTTGATGGCCTGGGAAATACGGCGGGCGTTGCGATGGACGGAACGGGGAACCCAGTCACCCTTGCGGATCTCGTCCACCATGGCACCGCGGATCCGGATACCCGCATAGGTCTCGAAGGTGGCACCTTTGGTGGAGCTGTAGCGCTGGGCGGCCTCAAGCAAGCCAATCATGCCAGCCTGCATCAGATCTTCGAGCTGAACGGAAGCCGGCAGCCGGGCCATCAGGTGAAGGGCAATTTTCTTGACCAGCGGCGCATGCTGCTCAACGAGCTGAGACGGTTTCTGCGCGCTCGACTGGTTATAGATTCCGAGATTTTTCGCCAATGTCATGTATCCGGTTTTTTTGTTTGACTGGATCCGATTCAGACTTCGACGAGCCGCTCCACAAAAAATTCCAGATGCCCGCGGGGAGAGGACGGCAGTGGCCAGCTATCAACCTTGTCGGCCAGCGCCTTGATCGCCAGGGAGGCTTTCGCCCTGGGATAGGCGTCCAGCACCGCGCGCTGCCGCTGAACCGCTTTCTTCACAGCCTCATCGTAAGGCACTATCCCTACGTATTGTAGTGCGACATCAAGGAAGCGCTCGGTGACCCGGGTCAGTTTTTCGAACAGATGCCGGCCTTCCTGCTCGTTTCGTACCTGATTGGCAAGAATCCGGAAGCGGTTGGTACCGTAGTCCCGGTTCATGAGTTTGATCAGGGCGTAACAGTCGGTAATAGACGTCGGCTCGTCACACACTACCAGCAACAGTTCCTGAGAGGCTCTCAGAAAGCTGACCACCGATTCGGAGATTCCGGCGGCCGTATCCACGATCAGTACATCGATCTGATCGCCCAGTTCGCTGAACGCGTTAATCAACCCGGCGTGTTCCATGGCGCTGAGCTGCGTCATTCTCTGGGTACCGGAGGAGGCAGGAACGATCTTGATACCACCGGGGCCATTGACCAGCACATCCTTGAGATCGCAGTCACCCGCCAGGACGTCCTGGAGGTTCCGGTTAGCCGTAATACCGAGCAAAACGTCGATATTGGCGAGACCCAGATCGGCGTCAAGGAGCACCACTCTCCGGCCTTTCTGCGCCAGGGCAATTCCGAGGTTCACCGACACGTTACTTTTGCCGACTCCACCTTTGCCGCCGGAAACTGCAATCACCTGTACCGGATGTGCTTTGCTCATACTGTTTTTTGTCTCTCGCCACGTTTAGCCGGGTGCTTTTATGAAGACGCTCACTGTCAATCTGTCCAGTCCCGGGCCTGCTCGCTCAGGCACCTTCTGCGACCGCCTGTTGTTGCTGGAGTGTTTTAAGCCGGTCCACGGCCAGCCGCACCAGCGGAACCGCTTCTGCGTGGTGCAGGTCTTCAGGAATCTTTTGCCCGTCTGTGTAATAGGCTACCGGCAGCCCGGTTTCCATCACAAAGCCGAGAGACTCACCCAGTGTCAGGGCCTCATCGATCTTGGTCATCACACAGCCCGCAAGATTTGCCATCTTATAGCAATGCCAGACGGATTTCATGATGCGCGGCTGACTGGTTGCCGAGACCACCAGGTGCGTTTTGATATTGTGATGGCTGCGCGCCAGTTCGGCCAGCTGTTCCTGATAGCCTTTATCCGCGCTGGTCAAGCCGGCGGTATCAATCAGCACCAGATGCCGGTCTGACAACTCATCCAGAATATCATCCAGACTGTGACTTTCATCCACCACCCGAACAGGCACGTTCAGGATACGACCAAACACAAACAACTGCTCATGGGCAGCCACACGATAACGGTCAGTGGTGACCAGTGCCACGGAGTCGGAGCCATGCTTGAGCACATAGCGCGCTGCCAGTTTGCCGATGGTCGTGGTTTTACCGGAACCGGTCGGTCCAACCAGGGCGTAGGCACCCCCCTCATCCAGCCATTCCATTCGAGATGTCCGGACGCCGGCGCACAACATCTTGAGGGACTGCTTCCAGCCATCCTCCAGACGCCCGGCCTTGTGGCGACGGGAAATTGAACCGGCCAGATCGCTGCCGAGACCGAACTCCTGCAAGCGCTCGGCCAGTCTCTGCTGAACCGCCGATGTTGCCGAAACCTCCGGCTCCTGCCGGCCGACCTGCATCATGTCGCGCAGGGAACTGATCTCTGCGCGCATCTGGGCAAGCTCATCGGAGTAGGCTTGCCGCGGTGCCCGGGGCACTGGCTCGGGTTCGTCAAAGCCGACACTCACCGATTCCTGTACCTCTGCGAACGACGCTCCGGCGTATCCGGCACCCTGGGAAACCCGCTTTTCCCGAACCTCTCGAATGCGATCCCGGGACCGATTCAACTCGTCTTCCAGACGACGATGCTGGTCTGCCTGCATCTCCGCAAGACGGGATCCGTTGGTGGCTTCCTCGGCCTGGTTACCCAGTCGCTGACGCGCCATGTTTTCGTCGTAGTCCAGCGCCGTCACAATTTCGACGCCACCATCCACACGACGGTTGGAAAGAATTACGGCGTCCGGCCCCATCTGTTCACTGACCTGTTTCAGCGCCTCGGCCATGGTCTGAGCAAAAAACCGTTTTACTTTCATGATGCCTCATCCTCCACCGGCAACGCCGTGCCGGCGCTGTCCGCTCTGTCATCCGCGCCGTTACTGGCCAACGGACGCCACGATCGTAATCTGTTTGTTATCCGGGATTTCCTGGTATGAGAGCACGTGCAGCCGCTCTACCCCGTAGCTGGCAAACTTCGCCAGAACCGGCCTCAGTGGCCCGGACACCAGCAAAATGGCCGGTTTGCCGAGCATCTCCTGGCGCTGGACGCTCTCCTGAAGGGAGCGCTGGAGCTTTTCAACCATGTTTGGCTCCAGAACCAGGCCAATATCTTCCTGACCGCCGGATTGTTGACTCTGCTGAACTGACTTTAGCAATAACTGTTCCAGATCCGGGTCCAGGGTGATCACCGGTATCTCCGATTCGTTGCCGCAGATACTCTGGACGATCATCCGACGCAGGGACTGGCGGGCGACCGTGGTCAGCAATTTCGGATCCTGACTCTTCGGATGCACGTTCACGATGGCCTCGGCAATAGACCGCATGTCCCGGATCGGCACCTCTTCTTTCAGGAGGTTCTGCAGCACCTTCAGCAGCAGACTGATGGAAACCGTGGTTGGCACCAGCTCCTCGGCCAGTTTCGGGGAAATCTTCTCCAGCTGATCGAGCCACTTCTGGACTTCCTCGTGGCCCAGCAGTTCATGGGCGTGTTTCTGCAACACCTGATTCAGATGGGTGGCAACGACCGTGCTGGCATCAACCACGGTATACCCAAGGGTCTGGGCCTGATCCTTTTTGTCCGGCTCAATCCAGCAGGCGTCCAGACCAAACGCCGGATCCTTGCCTTCAATGCCTTCCACTTTTCCGAATACCTGGCCCGGATCGATAGCCAGTTCGCGGTCCGGATGGATTTCCGCCTCGGCGATGGTCACGCCCATCAGGGTGATGCGGTACACATTGGGCATCAAATCGAGGTTGTCGCGAATATGGACCGAGGGCATCAGGAAACCGAGATCCTGGGACAGCTTCTTACGAACGCCCTTGATGCGGCTGAGCAACTGGCCTCCCTGGGATTTGTCCACCAACGGAATCAGCCGATAGCCAACCTCCAGACCAACGATATCGACAGTGGATACATCGTCCCAGCCGAGCTCTTTGGTCTCTCCGGGTGCCGGTAGCTGACGACCCTGATCGCCGCCGGCGTCGCCGCCCGGCGGAAGGTCCCGCCCCGCGGGACGCGGCGCACCGCCAGCACTGCCCCTGCCAGGAAAGACGCCCTCTTCTTCGACCGTCTGACGTTGATGTTTCCAGATATACCAGGCCGCACCGGCCGCCATGGCACCCAGCCCCAGAAAGGCAACGTGGGGCATGCCAGGAATGAGACCGAGAATAATCAGGATGGCGGCGGCAATGGACAGGGCTTTGGGCGCACTGAACATCTGCTGGAGGATCTGTCCGCCCATGTCCTGGCTGGAGGTTACCCGGGTAACCATAATAGCGGCGGATGTGGAAAGCAGGAGCGAGGGAATCTGCGCCACCAGGCCGTCACCAATGGTCAGCAGCGCATAGCGCTCCATCGCCAGCCCGAAATCCAGACCGTGCTGGAGCATACCAATGGCGATGCCGCCGATGATGTTGATGGCGAGGATCAGCAGGCCGGCAATGGCGTCGCCCTTTACGAACTTGGATGCACCGTCCATGGAACCGTAGAAGTCGGCTTCCTGGGCGATCTCGGCACGGCGGTGCTTGGCCTCGTCCTGGTTAATCAGACCAGCGTTCAGGTCGGCATCAATCGCCATCTGCTTACCCGGCATGGCATCGAGGGTAAAGCGGGCGCTTACCTCGGATACCCGTCCGGCACCCTTGGTCACCACCAGGAAGTTGATGATCATCAGGATCGCGAACACCACCAGACCCACGGCGTAGTTGCCGCCGATCAGAACCGCCCCGAAGGACTCAATAACCTTACCGGCGGCGTCACCACCCTCGTGGCCATTCAACAGAACAATCCGTGTGGAAGCCACGTTCAGGGCAAGCCGCAGCAACGTGGCGACCAGCAGAACGGTTGGGAAAGACGCGAACTCCATGGGCCGGAGGGCGTAGACGCACACCAGCAGAATCACGATCGACAGGGTAATGTTGAAAGTAAAGAACACGTCCAGCAGGAACGCTGGCATGGGCAGGATCATCATGCCCAACAGCCCCATCAACATGATGGGAATGCCCAGATTTCCCCGCGTCAGGGTTTTGACGTTATTGAGGACTAATGCTCTGTCCATGCCGGATACTTCTCCGATTGGCCGTGCCTGCAGGCGTTTTGAAGGTCGAAAATCTGACACCGGAGCGTCGTCTGGAAGGGTTATCGCAAGATCCGTACCAGCCCTTAGGGGATTTCCCTGAACCGGCCATTTGCGGCCTGACTCCCCTTGCCAGATGCGGTATCCTTGCGCCATTTGATCGCAACATTAGAAACCCAACCAGACACACAGGTGACCCCATGCCAATCCACGAGGTAAAACACCCTCTGATCCGCCACAAGCTCGGCATCATGCGCCGTGCGGATATCAGCACAAAGAATTTTCGGGAGCTGGCACAGGAAGTTGGTGCACTTCTGACCTACGAGGCCACCAAGGACTTCAATCTTCAGGAAAAGACCATCGAAGGCTGGGCCGGACCGGTTAACGTGGAACAAATTCACGGCAAGAAAGTCACCATTGTTCCGATTCTGCGTGCCGGCCTTGGCATGCTGGACGGTGTCCTCAGTCTGATTCCCGTCGCCCGGGTAAGCGTTGTCGGTCAGATTCGCAACGAGGAGACCCTGGAGGCCAGCACCTACCTGGAAAAACTGGTGGGAGAGCTGGACCAGCGCATGGCCATGATTGTCGATCCGATGCTGGCCACCGGCGGCTCCATGATCTCCACCATCGACCTGCTGAAAAAAGCAGGCAGCACCGAGATCCGGGCACTGGTTCTGGTCGCAGCACCTGAGGGTGTTGAAAAGGTGCTGGAGAAACATCCGGATGTATCTATCTATACGGCTTCTGTTGACGAGCGCCTGAACGAAAAAGGCTATATCCTTCCGGGTCTCGGCGATGCCGGCGACAAGATCTTCGGCACCAAGCAGAAGGACGTTTAAGCATGCAGGACCATACCAACGACCCGGTCTGGAAACAGGCAATAGCCGGTTCCCAGATGCTGCTGGTGGCCTTCGGCGCGCTGGTTCTGATGCCCCTGATTACCGGGCTGGATCCCAACGTGGCCCTGTTTACCGCCGGCCTCGGCACGCTGATCTTCCACGTGGTGACCGGCGGGCAGATCCCGATTTTCCTGGCTTCCTCTTTTGCCTTCATTGCACCGGTGATTGCTTCAAAAGGCCGGTTTGGCATGGAGGAAACCCTCGGCGGCCTGATGGCGGCGGGTATTCTCTACATTTTCCTGAGCGGACTGGTACGCCTGCGGGGGACCGGTTTTGTCCGTCGCCTGCTGCCGCCGGTCGTCATCGGCCCAGTGATCATGACCATCGGCCTGGGCCTGGCACCGGTTGCGGTTCACATGGCCTCGGGCCGCACCGGTGATGGCGCCAACCAACTGGTTCCCTATGACACCGCCATCTGGATTGCGATGATCTCCCTGGGCGTGACCATCATCATGTCGGTCTGGGCCAAAGGCATTTTCAGGCTCATTCCGATCATGTTCGGTGTCATCACCGGCTACATCCTGTCCGCCTTCGCCGGCATCGTGGATACCACACCGATTCAGGAAGCGGCCTGGTTCGCCGTTCCCAATTTTGTCGCACCGGCGTTCAGCTGGGGCGCTGTTCTGTTCATGATTCCGGTGGCCATTGCGCCGGCCATCGAACACATCGGCGACGTACTGGCCATCGGTAACGTCACCCGCAAGAACTACCTGGAAAAACCCGGCCTGCACCGCACCCTTCTGGGTGACGGCCTGGCCACCAGCGCCGCCTCCCTGCTTGGCGGGCCACCCAACACCACTTACTCGGAAGTCACTGGCGCCGTGATGCTGACCAAGAACTTCAACCCGAAGGTCATGTGGTGGGCGGCCTGCATTGCCATCGTTCTGGCTTTTGTTGGCAAGTTCGGTGCGGCTCTGCAAACCATCCCGGTACCCGTCATGGGCGGCATCCTGTGCCTGCTGTTCGGCTCCATCGCCGTGGTCGGCCTCAACACACTGATCCGCCATCAGGTGGATCTGTCACAGTCTCGCAATCTGGTTATCGTGGGTGTCACCCTGGTATTCGGTATTGGCGGCATGGTGCTCGGGCACCTGGAAGGCATCGCGTTGTGCGCGGTCGCGGCCATTATCCTGAACCTGGTGCTCCCGGGCAGCCACGAGGCCTGGGGTAAAGCCATTTATGAGCAGAAAGCCGACTGACAGTTCCGGCATCAGCTTCACTGCCCTGTATACCGGTGCCGTCTGGCACCGGTACGGGCTTTCCGACGATACCCTCGCCACGGAAAAAGGCCGCTGGCTCTACCGCCTGATGACCCCCTTCGAGGCCGCCAGCAAAGCGGCCATCGGTGGTAACATCCGCACCTTCCTCCTGCAACGCCACCTGATCATCGACCACCTTATCGACCAGGCAATCCGCAACAGAGGCATCACCCAGGTGCTGGAAATCGCCTGCGGCATGTCGCCCCGGGGGATCCGCTTACGCCAGAAACACCCCCTGCTCCACATGGTCGAAGCCGACCTGCCCGACATGGCGGCTCGCAAAGCGCTCCGCCTGATGGCCACGGGGCGACTGGGCGACCACCATCAGGTCACGCCTATCGATATCCTCGCGGACTACGGCGAGTATCAACTGGAAAAAGTGATCGACCGCGTATTCGAAAACAACGAGCCCGTGATCATCGTGACCGAAGGCCTCACCAGCTACTTCTCATTGGAGACCATCACCGAGTTCTGGCGCCGACTGGCCGCGGCCATGACCAAACGCCCGGGTTCGGTTTACCTGTCCGAAAGTTACTATCAGCCCCGCCAGCCATTGCTGAACACTACCCTAAAAGCACTTGGTGGCGTCCTTGGGGCTGTTACTCGCAGCCAGGTATCTTTCCATTTCCAGACCGACGAGCAGGCACGGGAGCATTTCCTGTCCTGTGGATTCGCCTCGGCCACTGTGCATGACCCGAGGTCCTGGTATGGAATCTTGCCGATTCCCGAAAGCCGCGGCGAGCCGATGGTTCGGGTTATTGAAGCTGGTTGCTGATCTAGCCAGTCGACTCCTGCCCTGGCCTGCAGGTTCAGGGGAAAGAGGTTCGTGGGGCTGCCTCCCAAAAACCGCTACGAGCACCCCTTCGGGGTCCAGCCAGCAATCACAGATTGCTGTCGTTCGGCTGTCGCATGAAGCTGCGCTTCATAATCGCTCGGCCTCACCCATGTGCGCTTGGCGTCGGCCATCCCTGGTCGCCGACATTTTTGGGAGGCAGCCCCACGAACCTCGCAAACCTGACGGGAGTCCGCCAAAACCACGTAGGTTGGATTAGGCGAAGCCGTAATCCAACAAATGGGATCAGAGCCAGACCTGCATTGTCGGATTACGGCTTTGCCTAATCCGACCTACGGTCAACATTGGTATTTTTCAGCGATATCGATGGGTTTGAAAAGCGGTTGTGGGTGGCCTTTTCAGGACTGTCTGTGGCCATGGATGGCCACAGTCAAGCGCACATGGATGTGCTCGTAGCGTGTCCTGAAAAGGCCACCCACAACCGCGCTAACTCCCAAACCCGCAGGCTACCAAAAGGAACCCAACTCCAATCTAGACGTCGCGCCGCAAATCAGAGGGAATGGGGAAATCAGGCATGCCCGGTTTGGGCCCACGCCCCTTGCGGAACTGCCGGAGCTGGAATACGTAGGCGAGCACCTGGGCAATGGCCATGTACAGGCCATCGGGAATCTCCTCGCCGATGTCGGTGTTGTGGTACACCGCCCGGGTCAGCGGCGGCGTTCTCAGGATCTCGACTTTGTTCTCACGGGCAATTTCCATGATCTTGAAGGCAATCTCATCGGCCCCCTTGGCCACCACAACCGGCGCCGCCATCGCCTTCTGATCGTATTTCAGGGCTACCGCATAATGGGTCGGGTTGGTGATCACCACATCTGCCGTGGGCACATCCTGCATCATCCGACGCTGGGCCATTTCGCGCTGGAGCTGGCGGATTTTCCCTTTAACCTCCGGCTTGCCCTCGGTGTCCTTGTATTCGTCTTTTACTTCCTGCTTGGTCATGCGCAGTTTTTTCTGATGATCATAGATCTGGAAAGGCACGTCGATCATCGCAATGATGATCGTGGCACTGGCCAGGAAGAAGAAACTCCAGGCAATGGTCCACAGGACGTGCTCCATAGCCGGCACCACTGGCTCTTCGGCGATGGCCAATAGGTCTTCCGTACGCAGATCAAGGATGAGAATGGCGACAGCCATGACCAGGCCAACTTTGGCGATGGCCTTGACCAGTTCAATCAGGGAGCGCAGGGAGAACATGCGACCGAGGCCCTTGATAGGGTCCATACGGTTGAGTTTGGGCGCCACGGCTTTGCCGCTGATCAGCAGGCCACCGATGCCGATGGAGCCGAAGATGGCGGCTATCAACAGCATGAGGAGGATCGGCGAGAGAGCCCAGGCCGCCTCTTTGGCAGACTCGATGAGCTGAACGCTCATATGGCGCATGTCGAAGATGGCGGAGCGTTCGATCACGAAGCTATCGCGCATGATGGCTTCGAGCGACGCGCCCAGGCTTGCGCCAAACATCAGCATGCCGCCGGCGCCAGCCAGCAGCACGGCCATGGTGGCCAGCTCTTTGGAACGGGCGGTCTGGCCGTCCTCCTTGGCTTTTTCCAGCCTTCGGGGGGTGGCCTCTTCCGTTTTTTCCTGACTGTTGTCGTTTTCTTCGGCCATGAGTCGTTACGGCTGCCCCTGTAATCCCCGCATGAAATCAAAGGTTTCTCGGGTGTACTGATCGAAGTGCGGCAGAAAATTGGCGTGCAGCACCCATATGGCAAACAATCCAAAAATCAGGCCAATCGGGAAACCCAGGGCGAAGATGTTCATCTGGGGCGCGGCACGGGTCATGACGCCGAAGGAGATGTTAACAATGAGAACCGCGGTAACCGCCGGTAGGGCCAGGAGCATGGCGGAGGCGAACATCCAGCTGATCCTGTGGGCCAGCTCCCAGACGCCGGTCTGGCCCAGGCCCTCCATCCCGATGGGCAGGGTCCGGAAGCTTTCGATAAAGACCTCGAAGGCGACAAGGTGTCCGTTCATGGCCAGGAACAGAAGCGTGATGGTGATGGTGTAGATCTGGGACAGCACGGGCACATTAACGCCGTTGGCGGGATCAACCATGGAGGCGAACCCGAGGCCCATCTGCATGGCAATCATCTGGCCGGTGACCACGAATAATTGCCAGAGCGCAACGAGCGCGAAGCCCATACCAACCCCTATGAGGATCTGCTGGAGGGTGATCACCACAGCGTCGGCGCTGAGAGCCTCAACCTGCGGCACCGGCGGGATCATGGGCGCAATAAGGATAGTCATCAGCAGGGCCAGGCCCAGGCGCACCCGCGCCGGGACCAGCTGGGTACCGAAGATGGGAATGACCATCAGAAAACTCGCCAGCCGGAACAGGGGCCAGAGGTGCTGGCCGACCCATTGGCCGATAACGTCCGCGCTGATTTCCGCCGGTATCATCCGTCAGCCGATCAGGTAAGGAATATTGCCGAACAGCCGGTTTGCGTGGTCCAGCAGCTGCGTCAGCATCCAGGGGCCCCAGACAATGATGACGATCAGCGTGACCAACAACCGGGGCAGGAAGCTCAGGGTCTGCTCGTTGATCTGGGTGGCGGCCTGGAAGGTGCTGACCACCAGACCGATGACCAGCCCGGGGCCGATGATGATCGAGGCCAGGAGGACAATCAGCCACAGGGCTTCGCGCAGGATGTCGATAACGGTTTCCGGAGTCATGGTGCCCCCTATATTCCGTAACTGGCAGCGAGCGTGCCCATGATCAGGGCCCAGCCGTCTACCAGTACAAACAGCATGATCTTGAATGGCAGGGAAATGATGATCGGTGACAGCATCATCATACCCATGGCCATGAGAACACTGGCCACCACCATGTCGATAATCAGGAACGGGATAAACAGGATAAAGCCGATCTGGAAGGCGGTTTTGAGCTCACTGGTCACGAAGGCCGGCATCAGTATCCAGAAGGAGACGTCCTGCGGGGTCTCATACTGTACATCCGCAATTCGCATGAACAGGGCCAGGTCGCTTTCCCGGGTCTGTTCGAGCATGAATTTGCGAAAGGGCTGGCTGGCAAGTTCAACGGCCTCAAGAGAGGTCACCTCTTCCTGCATGTACGGTTGCAACGCCACCCGGTTGGCCTCCTCCAGCACCGGTTTCATGATGAAGATGCTGAGAAACAGCGCCAGCCCCAGGAGAATCTGGTTCGAGGGCGTGGACTGCAGGCCGATAGCCTGACGCAGGATAGCGAACACGACGATGATGCGGGTAAACGAAGTCATCATCATCAGCATGGCCGGCAGGAAAGTCAGCGCAGTCATCAGCGCCAGGATCTGCAGGGTCACCGAATATTCCTGCGCGCCCTCGCCTTCTCCGGGAGTCACGGTAAACGCCGGTATGCCCGGAATACCGGACGGTTCCTGGGCCAGGGCCAGAGGCGCCCAGGCCAGGCCGGCCAATACAATCAGGGATGGGAGCAGTCGCTTTATGGTTGCCGCAAACATGGGCCTAGTCGTTCCTTGTCGGGGAGGTCCAGGATTTGCCGATCATGCCCTGCAGGCGGCGGGCAAAATCACCGGAGCCGGTGCTGCCGGCCTCGACAACCGGCTCGTCAAAGACATGCAGGGTCCGGATCGCCGATGGCGTAATGCCCAACAGGATCTGCTGGCCACCCACCTCAATCAGGGCAATACGCTCACGGGCACCGATGGCCATGACCGATACCACCTTGATGGCGTTGTTGTTCATGCCGGTCATGCCGTTCATCCGGCGAATGATCCAGGCGCAGCCATAGATCACGGCAACAACGGCAACCAGACCCAGCCCCAGGCTGACAATGGTGCCGAGCGTATCCGGGGCTTTCACCGGAGAATCGGAGGCGGCCGTCTCTGCCGTTTCCTGGGCGAGGACCGGGTTGGTAACGAGCAGGGCCAGCAAACCGGCCAGTTTTGACCACATACTACTTCTGCAACCGCTTGATGCGTTCGCCCGGGCTGATCACATCGGTCAGGCGGATGCCGAACTTTTCATTCACCATGACCACCTCCCCGTGGGCGATCAGGGTACCGTTCACCAGCACGTCCAATGGCTCGCCCGCCAGACGATCCAGTTCGATCACCGAGCCCTGATTGAGTTGCAGAAGGTTGCGAATCGGGATCTGGGTGTTGCCCACTTCCATGGAAATAGTAACGGGTATGTCCAGAATGACGTCGATATCCGGAGCCGGACCACCACCCTGGGCGGGTTCCGTGCCGGTTTCGAATTCTTCCATCGGCGCGGTCTGAACGTCATCCCCGGACTCACCCGACTCACCGGCCTCGGCCATTGCCGCGGCCCATTCGTCCTCTCGTTCGCCCTCATCACCGGACTCTTCCATGGCGGCCTCCCACTCGGCAGCCAGCTTTTCGTCCTCGCTGAGTTCCTGCTCGTCTTTCTTGTCGTCGTCAGCCATTGCGTCCTACCTTCAGTTGTTTCTTTACCTTGGGCAGCGATGCCCGCTCATGAATTCTCAGTGCCAGTTTTCCGTCACGGGTACCCAGCGTGGCCTTGTATATGGGGATGCCGTTGGCAGTAACGGTCAGGTGTTCCGGAATCTCCACCGGGATGATGTCCCCGGCTTTCATCTTCGCAATGTCCCGCAACGATATCCGTCTGCGACAGACCGTGGTGTTAATCGGTACGTTCACTTCCTTGATGTCTTCCTGCAGGGCATTAACCCAGCGTTCATCCACATCATCGATATCACTCTGCACCCCGGCATCAAGCACATCCCGGATGGGCTCGATCATGGAATAGGGCAAGGCGAAATGCAGTTCCCCGCCGCCGCCATCGAGCTCAATGTGGAAGGTGCTGACCACGACCACCTCACTGGGGCTGACGATGTTGGCCATGGCCGGATTAACTTCCGAGCTCAGGTACTCGAAATCCACTTTCAAGACCGCGTGCCAGGCTTCCTTCATGTCATGGAATACCTGATCCAGCACCATCTGGACGATGCGGGTCTCGGTCGGGGTGAATTCCCGACCCTCAATCTTGGCGTGGCGCCCCTCTCCACCAAAGAAGTTGTCCACCAGCTTGAAGACCAGCTTGGCGTCCAGAACAAACAGGGAGGTGCCCCGCAACGGGCGGACCTTACACAGGTTAAGGCTGGTGGGTACGTACAGGGTGTGAATGTACTCGCCGAATTTCATGATCTGAACGCCGCCGGTGGAGACATCGGCGTTGCGACGCATCAGGTTAAAGAGGCTGATCCGGGTATAACGGGCAAACCGTTCGTTGATCATTTCCAGGGTCGGCATGCGGCCCCGGACAATCCTGTCCTGACTGGCAAGGTCGTAGGACTTTATTCCGGTATCGTCAGTCTCTTCATAGGTATCAATGTCACCGTCGTCCACGCCGTGGAGGAGGGCATCGATTTCATCCTGTGACAACAAGTCCTGCATACGTAGTCCTGCCCCTGAAGTACCTTGGCCCGTGCCCTATTGCACGACAAAATTTCGGAATAACACCCGCTTTATGGCGGGCTCACCTTCCTGTTCCAGCACCTGATTCACCGTTGCCAGCATCCGGTCAGCCAGTCCGCTCCGCCCCTCGGGCGTCTGCAACTCGTTAAAATCACTGCTACCGAGGACCGTTACCAGCTGGCTTCGAATCAGTGGCATATGCAATTTGGCGGCTTCCAGCGCCGCCGGATCGGTTGACTCCAGAGCCAGATAGGCCTGGGCATAGCGTTGACGGCCCTCCGCCTGGACCGTCGTTACAACGGCTTTTTCGATCTGGTAGTAGCTACTCGGTACAAAGGTCTCCTCGGCGGTTTCCGTCGCTTCGCCTTCATCCCCCATACCCGGCAAACCGCCGCCGAGAAACCACAGCGTACCCACCACAGACAGAACAATTGCCAGGATCACCACAACCACCAGCATGATGATCAGCTTCAGTTTTCCTTTTTTGGCGGGAGCCGCTTCAGATTCGTTATTTTCAGCCATAGTGTTCGCTTTGCCAGAAATCCGTCAGAGGAATCGTTATTCCTTGACTTTTCAGGATTGGATGCAAAGGGCGGGCCAGAACACCCAACCTTCCCGTTCAGAACAGCAGTTTAGCGTTGCCGGGAAGGATGGGCAAAAGAGATTGGAAGAGAATATCGGTGAGCTATCAGGCGAAGATGTCCACTTCGCCTTTCCAGCTGAGATCAAGGCTGCCAGAGCTGACGCCTTCATCGTCCTGATCGCCGGCGGTCAGCGGCGAGGACTCTGCGCCGGAGCCGTCACTGTCCCCGCCTCCCTGCTCGCCAGTCTGCTGACGGGGTGAGTCAGATACGTCGAAACCGGCCAGGGACAGTCCCTGCTCCCCCAGCATATCCCGGAGCCGGTGGGAGTGAAGTTCCAGTTGATCCCGCACCACCGGATTGGCGGAATGAACGGTGATGTTTGCCTGCTCGTTCTGGACCCGCACCTTGACTTCCATGGGGCCCATATCCGGCGGCGTCAGGTGAATTTCCGCAACCGACATATTTCGGGCGGTCAGCCAGCTGAGCTTACCCACCAGTTTATCGCCCCACTCGGCATGCCCCACCGGCACGTCGATCGATGTAGCATACCCTCGCAGGGGCGCCGCAGTCTCGGCTGCCAGTTTGGCCGCGTTATTGGTGCCATTGGCAACCTGCTGGGACATCAGGTCCATGGCCGACTGAAATCGGCCAGAGCCAGTAAGCGAACTGGCGTCCGGGTTGCGGCCGGCCTCCGTGAGTACCGATGCCTTCATGGCATCGGTCAGTGTGGCATCGCCAGTCAGACCACCAGCGGTCTGGGATTTCTGCCCGGGCGCAGACGACAGGATACCGCTGAACAGACCGGCACCCGCAGCAACCTGACCGGCACCGACAGCCGACGAACCCGCTCCGGTTGGCTGACCGGTAACGGACAAGGCCGTCTCGCCGGAACGACCGGTTTGCGGGTTCAGCCAGGCCTGCAACTCGGCAAAGGTCAGCGGCAGCAACGTTGTTTCCGTGTCGGCCCCCTCTTCGGCAACTCCAGCCTCAACGGGGTCCTGGCGATCCGCTCCAGAGGCGGCACTGGCCTTCTCACCAGCCCTGGCAGTGGCGTCAGCTTCTTTATCGGACGCCTCGCTCCGTGCGGACCGGGTTTCATCTGCAGACTTTGCGCTATCGTTTCGGTCTGCTTTCTGACGATCCAGTCGCTTCTGCTCCGCCTGGGAGACCGATTCAAAATCGTTTTTTCGATCAGCCGGATCCCGGCTGGATCCGGATTTGGACGGGCCGGGATCTTTCTGGGTCCCGGGCGCGGGGGTTTGGGGGAGAACCATCTGGGCCATGGCAACCTCTTGCCGCTTTATATCGCATTGGCGCCCTCACCTTGCCGGACCTGGCCGGTGCATGGGCGGTTAATCCACTCTCTGCGAAAGACTTAGCAATTGTGATGCCAGAGCATCCAGCTCTTCATAGTGGAGGGTCCGGACCGGCCGCTAACGAACCATCATGTCGTCCAGCCGCTCGGTCACCTGTTGAAACTCTGCATCGATGGCATCCAGCAATGCCGGTGCCTCATCCAGCCGCGACTCTTTGCCGGCCATTTCAGCCTCCAGGCACAGTACGCCCAACCGAGGAGCTCCGATATTGATACAACTGCCCTTGAAACTGTGGGCGGTCTTGGTGAAGGCATCACCATCCTCTGCCGCCAGGGCCTCGCGCAGACTCCTGATCCTGTCCCTGGAATCCGCGAGATAGGTCTGTATCAGAACTTCAAATTCGTCTTCCATGACGTCCCGAAGCTCAGCCAGTGCTTCCTCGTCAAGGTGTGGTTTATCACTCATGACCAACCCCCTGGTGCGTTTTATAGCGTTTAGCGGACCAACCGTCCTCGATTTTCCGCTGTTCGGGTAAATTGCCAATCATAGACAATTTCAACATGATTGCCCTGCTCATGAAACCTGATGGTCTCAGCCAGGCGTTTCAACAGCAGCAGGCCCCGCCCGGCATATCGCCCGCCCGTTGCCGAGGCATGACCGGGGTCCACACTGGGATGATTTCGAAAATCAAACCCCTGACCACTGTCCTCACACACAACACGAAGCCGACCTCCATCCGGTTTCAGGGAATGATGCAGTGTAAACCGGATGTAATGCCCCTCTACATTGGCCAGGCGCCGATTGCGCTCAGCATAGTAGCGGCCAAAGCCCTCCGGTGAGTGCTTCCACTCCGAAGGCAGCTCCAGCACTCCGTGTTCCAGTGCGTTGTTATAGAGCTCCGCCAGCAAAGTGTAGATTTCGCCGCTCTTCCTGCGAAGGCCCGGCACTTCCATGCAGATGTGAAGAAGCAGTGGCAGGGGACTGAACTCCCCGAGGGTCTGTTCCCGGATTTCGTAGGTGCAGCGCCATTCCGCAGGACCCGCCAGAGCGGAGGGTGCTGCGCGGTCCGGCAACGTAGCCAAACCTGCCTCATCCATCATTTCCAGGGAGCAGAGGGTCAGGTCGTCGCCATCTTCAAAGTTACCGGTAAAGCGGTGAACGGCCGCCATCATGGTATCAAACGGATGATCACCGTCGGCCAGCCGTTCGAGCGTTTCCACGACGCCCTTCTCGCCAAACACATTGCCCGCGCCGTCAGCAGACTCCAGAAAGCCATCGGTCATCATCAGGACCCTGTCCCCCGGAGCGGCACCAACGCGCTCGAACTCGGCGTTGAACTGATCGGGCGCCAGGATGCCAAGGGGCAGGTGCCGTGACGGCAGTACCCGATGCTCCCCCGAACGCCGAATCAGCCAGCCATCCGGCAGGCCACCGTTCCATATCTGCACCTGATTGAGCTTGAAATCCGCCTCAATCATGGCACCACAGCAGAACATTCCAGTGGGGAGGATCCGCTTGAGTTTCTGGTTGATTTCCCGCAACACGTCCTGGCCGTTGAACCCCTTGTTGGCCATGCCATAGAAGATCTCTGCAACCGGCATGGCGCCGATAGCCGCTGGCAGGCCATGACCGGTGAAATCCCCCATGAAGATCAGCATTCCGCCGGCCGGACGCGGCGATGCGAACAGCACGTCGCCATTGAAAATAGACTGGGGCGAGGCGTGGTAGCGAATGTTGTCGGCATCAAGGCAGCCGGAGTGGGCAACGTTATCGAACACCCGCTTGGCGATTTCCTGTTCTTCGGTCAGTTGCCGGTTCCGCTCCCGGATCAGATCCCGCTGATCCGAGAGCGTCTGGTGCATCAGCCGCATCCGGTTGAAGGCCTTGATCTTCGCTTCAATGATAATCCGGTTGTAGGGTTTGCCCAGAAAATCATCGCCTCCCGCCTCCAGGCAACGGGCCAAGGCACCGGCCTCGGAGAGGGAGGTCAGGAAAATCAGCGGGACCAGACGCTCGCCAGCCAGAAACTTGATCTGCCGGGCCGCCTCCATGCCATCCATGACTGGCATGAGGGCATCAAGCAGCACCAGATCCGGCGCTTCCTGCTGAAACACCGAAACCGCATCAAGACCGTTCGAAACGTCCAGAACCTCATGGCCCAGACGCTTGAGGAGCGTCTTCAGGATCAGGCGGTCGCTGTCCGAATCGTCTGCGATGAGTATTCTGAGAGGGCTGTGTCCTGCAGCGGAATCATCCATGTGTACTCCGGCAGTCCGCGAGAATCAGCGGATGTTGAACAGTTGCTCGAAATTGGAGATGGAAAGGATTCGCCGGACATCGTTATTGCAGTTCTCGATCACAATACGGGCGCTGTCGCCCCCGGCGTAATCCCTGAGCAACAACAACATGCCCAACGCCGAACTGTCCAGGTAGGTGGTATCTGACAGATCCACAATGTAATTCCGGATGGCCGGATCACCGTGCTCGTAGGCATCCCTGAACGCCTGGTGGGTGCTGAAATCGAAGCGCCCCTCGATCCTGATAACAAGGGTCTGACCGTCATCATCGCGGCGCGTCTGAATCGGCATTCCAAAACCTCCCAAGGCATCAAGAGCACGTAAAACCGGCCTTTCTAACGGTCCTTCTCCGGTTAAGGATAGCTGAATGGCCTGATTTTGCATCCGTATTCGCTTGATGTGGGGCAAGAATCAGCGTCGACGGCGACTGAACGCCCGCCCGGCAGCCTCGTCCGACAGCTTCTGTTCCCGAAGATCCTGTTCTTTCTGCTCCTGTTGCCGGCAGCTATCGATGTACTTTTCCATACCCCGCCGCCGCTCCCAGGCCTGCTGCCATTCCAGCTTGCGGGTCTCGAAGACTTTTTCCGCCTGCTCCAGCTGTTTCTGCTGCTGCCGGATCACCTGATCCAGTTGCGCGATAAAGGCCTGCCAGGCCTGGAGACGGGACACCTGAATGACGCCCTGCTGACTGTTGCGGATCTGGTTTCGGTATTCCTGCTGGTACCGGTTCAGGTTCTCCACCTGTTCACGCTGCTGTTCGGCCAGCTTCCGGGCCTCCCCCATTCGCTCCAGGGCTTCCTGTTCCTTGCGCTCTTCCAGGGAAAGCACTACTTCCAGCCGCCGGGATCGCAGCATCAGGCATCACCTCCGCCGACGCCGGTTGCCGGGTTGGGAACCGCCGATTTGCGCCGCTCGGGAGAACGACGCTCCGGCACCACCGCCAGCAACTGCTCGATGCTGTCTTTCAACGGTGCACTCTCATTCAGACCCTGCTGCAGAAACTGGCGCATGTTACTGATATGGGTGATGGCGAAATCGGTCTCCGGATCGGAGCCCTTGACGTAAGCGCCTACGGAGATCAGGTCCCGGGCCTGCTGGTAGCGGGAATACACCTGCTTGAACCGTTGAGCCCGCGAGAAGTGTTCGGTTTCCGTGACCTGGGGCATGACGCGGCTGATGGACGCTTCCACATCAATGGCCGGGTAGTGGCCTTCTTCGGCGAGCCGTCGGGACAGAACAATATGGCCATCCAGGATCGCCCGGGCGGCATCGGCTATTGGGTCCTGCTGGTCGTCGCCCTCGGTAAGCACGGTATAGAACGCGGTAATCGAACCACCGCCCGGGCGCCCGTTGCCGGTTCTCTCCACCAATTGGGGCAGCTTGGCAAACACCGATGGCGGATAGCCTTTTGTCGCGGGCGGTTCACCAACCGCCAGGGCAATCTCCCGCTGGGCCTGGGCATAGCGGGTCAGGGAATCCATCAAAAGCAGCACTCGCTTGCCCTGATCCCGATAATACTCGGCAATCCGCGTTGTCAGCATGGCAGCGCGCAGTCGCATCAACGGAGAATCGTCCGCAGGGGCAGCCACCACCACCGAGCGCGAAAGGCCTTCCTCGCCCAGGATATCCTCGATAAATTCCTTGACCTCACGGCCCCGCTCACCAATCAGGCCCACGACGGTGATATCAGCATCGGTAAACCGGGTCATCATACCCAGCAGCATACTCTTACCCACGCCACTGCCGGCAAACAGGCCGAGACGCTGACCCTGGCCGACGGTCATCAGTGCGTTAATCGCGCGGATACCAACGTCCATGGACTGTCGCACCGGCGCACGATTCAGGGGGTTGATGATGTCGCCGGTCAGCGCGACGCGCGCTTCGGCCTGCAGAGGCCCCTTTCCATCCAGGGGTTCACCACTGCCATCCACCACCCGGCCGAGCATCTGGGGACCCACCGGAACACGGCTGGCAGCGGACAGGGGCACCACCCGCGCACCGGGCTTGAGCCCTTCAATCGCCGTCAGGGGCATCAGATACACCCTGTCGTCCTCGAACCCCACCACCTCTGCTTCAACGTTGCCGGTGTTCTGGCCAAAGATCACACAGCGGTCACCGACGACCATGGGGCAGCCGACACATTCCAGCGTCAGGCCCACCATGCGGGTCAGTCGGCCCGAGAGCTCAGGTTCAGGTTCGTTGCCCAGAAAGCCCTGAAAACGATTCAGGCGATCAGCGAGATTCGAGGTCATCACCGTCACCTTCGTTCTGCGGCGGTTTTGGATCCTCTTCGGATTGCTCCGGCTCTTGAGAGTCCAGGACGTCGCGATGGAAACCGGTCAGGTCCTCCATCATGGAATCCAGCTCCTCGGTTTCCCCGCCCTCGCTGTCGTTCATCTGCTGGTCCAGCATACTTTGCACCGCGCGCTGGAAGCGCTTCTCGACGGTGAAATCAACCAGACTGTGGCGGGTTTCCACCTTGCAACCGCCAGGAAGAATACTGGTGTCCTCAATCACGGACGCGGATGCGTCCAGGCGAGCGGCAACCTCGCGGACCATTTCGCAATCTTCCGGATGAATGTGGATGCGAATGTTCTCTGCGGTGGAAGGTAAAGTCTCGATGGCACGGCGCACCACATGGCGAATCTGGGAGGAGTCGATGGTCAGTTCCCGGTAGACCACCGCCCGGGCCAGAACCGTTGTGAGATTGACCAGTGAGGTTTCAAGCTCGTCCTCGTGCCGCTTGATCGGCAGCAACAGTTCACCCAGCAAATGCTCAAGGCGGTCGAGTTTGACATCGATTTCCTTGCGGGTGTCTTCATAGCCCTGGGTCTTACCCTGCTCCCGGCCCTCGTCCAGGCCCTTTTCAAGCCCTTCCCGGTGGCCTTCTTCGCGCCCCTCGGCAAGCCCGGCCTGGTAGCCCTGGTCACGCCCCTCCCTGAAACCATCTTCCCGGGCCGCCTGGCGAATCTCGTCAATGTCGGCGGCCGTCAGGGGTTTGACCTCCCGCTCCTCTTCCCGGGGCACTTCGTTGCCGCGGGCATCCAGCAAGGGCAGCTCCCAGCGCTCGTAGGCGGTCAGTTGCTCCTTGGGAATTCGGTTGACGTCTCGGGTGGAATCTTTCATTACATCATTTCTTCGCCGGCACCGCCGAGGGAGATTTCACCGGCCTCAGCCATCCGGCGTGCGATGGTAATGATATCTTTCTGGGCCGATTCGACTTCGCTGACCTTGACCGGCCCTTTGGCTTCCAGATCGTCCTGCAGCAATTCCGCAGCACGCTTGGACATGTTCTTGAAGATCTTGTTCTGAACCTCCTCGTCGGCGCCCTTGAGGGCCACCACCAGAACTTCGGAAGAAACTTCCCGCAACAACGCCTGGATACCGCGATCGTCCACTTCCTTGAGGTTATCGAACACAAACATGAGGTCCTCAATGGTGCTGGCCAGGTCCGGATCCATATCCTTGATGGAATCCATCAGGTTGCCCTCGATGCTCCGATCCATAAAGTTCATGATATCCGCTGCCCGTTTGACCCCACCAATCCGGCTGGTCTGGGAGGCTGCGCCGCCGGAGAACTGCTTTTCAAGAATGTCGTTCAATTCCTGCAGTGCCTGTGGCTGGATACTCTCAAGGGATGCCACCCGCATCATGACATCAAGGCGGACTTTTTCATCGAGGGTTCCAAGAATTTCTGCCGCCTGATCGGGATCCAGATAGGAGATAACGATGGCCTGGATCTGGGGGTGCTCATAGCGAATGATGTCACCCACGGCCCTGGGTTCCATCCATTTGAGGGTATCGAGGCCGGTAGTATTTCCGCCAATCAGGATTCGGTCGATAAGACTGGACGCCTTGTCGTCGCCCAGCGCCTGGGTCAGCATCGTCCGGATGTAGTCGTCATTGCCCACGCCCAGGCCGGTCTGGCCACCCACGGCATCAACAAACTGGTTCATCACATAAGTGACTTCATCCTTGCTGACATCCTTCATCTGGGCCATGGCCACACCCACACGCTGGACCTCTTTGGGCCCCATGTGCTTGAGGATTTCAGCCGCATCCGCCTCGCCCAGTGACATCAGCAGAATGGCGGCCTGCTCCACGCGCGGAATTTTCCGCTGGGGTTTCTGCGGCTCATTGCCACCCTGTTGATTGGCTTGTTCAGTCATCGACATTCACCCATTGGCGCATTACCTGTGCGACCCGGGCCGGGTCTTCGGCAATCAGACCTTTCAATGCGTTCAATTGTCTATCATAACCGTCTGTGGCACCCGGCAAAAGCAGATCGTCCTGGGCGGACATGGCCTGGCGCAGCTCATCTCCGCCCTCGATGTCGTCCAGGCCGCCATAGCCGCCGCTATCGGAATCCAGTCCTCGTTCACGCTGACCGCCACCTGACAGGCTCTTGAGCGTAGGCCGCAAGAGACCAAGCACCAGAACCAGAATGACCAGGCCAGCCAGAACCTGCTTCATCAGGTCCCAGAACCAGGGCTGTTCCCAGAATGCAGGCGCCTCAAATTCAACAGCTTCTTCCTGTGCAAAAGCCGTATTCATCACCGTAACACTGTCACCCCTGGCGGCCGAGTAGCCCACGGCATCGCGCACCAGCATGCTGAGGCGCTGCAGTTCCTGCTCCGGCCAGGGCTCGTAGCTGACCTCTCCAGTCTGGGGGTCGACGACCTTCATATCATCCACAGCCAGAGCCACGGTAACCCGCTTGACTCTTCCGAGCTCCTGGCGACGGTAGCTGACCGTGCGGTCCATTTCATAATTCCGGGTGGACTCACTGCGCACGTTCACTGGCGGAGGAGCAGCCTCTTCGCCATCGCCGCCAGCGGCCTGCTCAGGCACCGTAGCATTACCCGGGGGCTGATTGGCCAGAGCTCCGGGTATTCCTCCCTGGGCACCGGCCGCACGCTGCTCATTCAGCTCACGCTCGCTGCGCACTGCCCGTTGCTCCGGATTGAACAACTCTTCTGCCTGCTCCACCGACGAGAAATCCAGGTCCGCCGAAACCTCCGCCCGGTAACGGCCATCCCCGACTATAGGTCCTATCAGCGAAGCCACGCGACGGGTCAGGCGCTCCTCAACCCTCTCGGTGTATTCGTACTGGTCGGCCATCTGGTCGGCGTTGGTCTGGCTCTCCTTGCCGGTCAGCAGATTGCCGTTCTGGTCGACAACGGTCACGTGTTCCTTATTCATCATCGGAACGCTGCCGGCAACCAGATTCACAATGGCACTGATCTGCTCCTGCTCCGGCCGGCGGCCAGCGAAGACCTCGAGAAAGACCGAGGCCGATGGATCCCTGGCATCGCGAACAAAAACGGAGCGTTCCGGAATCGCCAGGTGTACCCGGGCATTGCGGACACCGCGCATACTCGCAATGGTGCGAGCCAGCTCGCCCTCGAGGCCACGCCGATAAGAGATGGTTTCCATGAACTGGGAAGTACCCAGCCCGCGTTCCTGATCGAGCAATTCGTAGCCCAGGGTTTTGCGGTCCGTCACGCCCTCGGCCGCGAGTTTAAGCCGCGCGTTGTAGACCTGGTCGGAAGGGACGAGTAACGCCCCGGTGCGCGGGTCCATTTTATAGTCAATGCCGCTGGTATCGAGAATGGTCGTCACATCCTGCGGATTGTAGGAAGACAGATCACCCACCACCGGCTGATAGTTTGGCTCCTGGGCCCAGAGTACGACCGCCAACCCCAGTGCCACGCTGGCGGCAAGCCCCACCATCAAGCCGATCTGGCGCAACAGGTTGAGGCGATTGAACCCCATAAACAGGTCGCTACGGCTCTCTGGTGCGTCACCCTCCCGGGCTGCCGGCATGTTAGAGGCGTTGGTTTCTGCAGGTACGCTGGCCATGACTCTGCTCCGTTATCAGATCGGCATGTTCATAATGTCTTCGTAGGCCCGAACTACCCGGTTACGTACCTGGGTCAGCGCTTCGAAGGAGACAGAGGATTTCTGGGCGGCAATCATCACGCGGGTGATGTCCACGTTCGGGTCGCCCATATCGTAGGCGGTGCGCAGATCGCCCGCCGTTTTCTGGAGATCGTTCACATTGTTCACTGCTTTGCCCAGCATGTCATTGAAGCTTGGCGTCTCCTGGGTTTCCTGAACCTGGCGGGGGCCGTCTATACGACCACGAACCGATTGATCCTGTTCGACCCGCTGGTTCTGCATCATCTGGGAACGCAGGGAGCGAATATCGGACAAAACACTGTTGATGTCGGCACGCTGAACCATAACTCTCTCCTGGCTCCGCCCTCCCCGGGACGGAATTGCTCTTGGGATGCTGTTGATTCTGAACAAGCAATCGGCGGGCCAACTGATATTTGGCATTACATATCAGTTATTTAGCAATCGATCTCCTGGAAACAAGGAAGTCGATGACGGACTTTTGACGACAGAGCGGGCGCCGACACACCATCTGAAACGGAGAGATAAAAAAACGGCACCCCAAGGGGTGCCAATGAAGGAGTTCGTCTTGCAGGGGGTCAGGCCGTGGCCATCTCGGCATCCAGATCGATTCCGGCGTCACGCATCTGGGCCAGCTTGTACCTGAGCGTTCTGGGACTGATCCCCAACTGCTCGGCGGCCCGATTGCGACGCCCACGCTCTTTCCGGAGTGTCTGGATGATAATACGGAATTCCTGTTGCCGCAGATCATCACCCAGCGAAACGGCGCCTTCCGGCTCTTCATCACGCACCGACTGGACTGGCTCCGGAGCTGAGGCATGATGTTCTGCAACCTGCCCTTCAGCACCACGGCCAACCACTGCCTGAGGCGCTGAAACCGGCTCCACGCCGTGAATGTCAGACCGCCCGGTGATGCCCAGTTCCAGGCAAAGATCCCCGGAGTGAATGACATTGCCCTGGTGCAGCACAAGCGCCCGCTGGATCGCATTGTCCAACTCCCGGACATTCCCCGGCCACCGATGGTTCATCAAGGCACTTTTTGCATCCTGCGCAAAGGTAATACCGGCGAGTTTCATTTTCCGGCAATGCTTTTTCAGCAGTGAGGTCGCCAGAGGCATGATATCCAGCGGGCGTTCCCTGAGCGGCTGCCAGTGCATCGGGAACACCGTCAGGCGGTAGTAAAGATCTTCCCGGAACTTGCCTTCACGAACGTAATCCGCCAGATCGCGGTTGGTGGTGGCCACTACCCGGACATCCAGGCTGATGGTCTTTCGACCGCCTACACGCTCCACTTCCCGCTCCTGCAATACCCGCAGCAACTTGGACTGCAGCCCAAGATCCATCTCCGAGATTTCATCCAGAAGAATGGTGCCACCATTGGCCTGCTCAAATTTGCCCGGAGAGGAGGCCACCGCTCCTGTGAAAGCGCCTTTCTCGTGACCGAACAGGATGGCTTCCAGCATGTTCTCGGGAATCGCTGCGCAGTTAATGGCGACAAACGGCTGGTCTGCCCGAGGGGATTGCTGATGAATATAACGGGCAAGGACTTCTTTGCCCGTGCCACTTTCGCCGGAAATCATAACCGTGGAATCGCTGCCGGCCACTTTGGTTGCGAGCTGGAACATGCGCTTGCTGATCGGATCTTCCGCTACCGGCTCATCGCTGGATTTCTCTCGCCCGCCACCGACAACCTTGCTAACGGCATCCACCAGGAACCTGGGCTCGAACGGTTTGACCAGATAATCGATGGCACCGGCCTGCATGGCGGAAACCGCATCACTGATCTGGCCATAGGCCGTGATCAGCATCATCGGCAGCCCCGGATAGAGACGCTGAACCTCAGCCAGCAACTGATGCCCGGATAACCCAGGCATGTTGACATCACTGACCACCATATCCACCGGAGACTCCGCCAATCGTTCCAGCGCCTCGTTGGCGTTGGCTGCTTCACGCACCCGGAACTTCGCCAGTTCCAGCGTGGTTACCAGCGCTTCCCGCAGGTCATGGTCATCCTCAACAATCAGAATCTGGGCCTTGGCCATGGTTGCCTCCGATCAGTGTCTGTTTCGTAATTGCGGTAAACGCAAGGTAGCGACAGCGCCCCCCTGCTCCGGGGATTCAATGGCGAAGCGCCCCTGGTGCGCCTTGATCACAGCCTGAACTACCGCAAGCCCGAGACCCGTGCCGTGGGACTTGGTGGTATAGAACGCTTCGGTTAGCCGACCAGCGTCCGACGACTCAAAACCGGGGCCGTCATCCACAACCCGGATCACCAGTTCACCCGCTTCTTCCGTTACCCGAACGGAAACCCGGGTAGCGCCGGCCTCCAGACTGTTGTTGACAAGATTGGTGCAGGCGCCAACGAGCGCATCCCGGTTACACATCAGGCGACAGTCGCCGGATAACTCGTTCTGTAAAATGACCTCCGCGCCGGGAGCGGGCTTTAGCCCCTCAACCGCCGCAGCCAGTGCCGAAACCAGTTTGTCTGCAGACAATTCTTCTGCCAGCCGTGTTTCACCCCGGGCAAAAATCAGCATATCCCGCACCTGCTGCTCCAGGTGCGTAAGGCGTGACATCAACCGGGAAGCGCAGCGCTGACGCATTTCTTCATCCAGATCCTCCTGGCTCAGGTGTCCACCATAGAGGATGGCGGCAGACAGCGGGGTGCGGATCTGGTGGGCAAGGGACGCGACCATTTTGCCCATGGCAGAAAGACGCTGGGCATGGGCCAACTGGGCCTGGAGATGCCGGGTTTCCGTAAGGTCGGTGAGCAGGATCAACTGCCCTGGCTGGTTTTCCATGGTCCGGATCTCGATGCTGACCCTGCGACCGTCTTTGAGTGATACCTCGTGGCCATCGTCCCGCCGGGGCGCAAAACAGCGATGAATGACATCAACCCAGCGGGCGCCATCGAGCGGTTCTCCCAACAACGCTATGGCCGCCGGGTTGGTCTGGGTCACCACGCCCTGGCTGTCCAGTACAACGACGCCAGCCGGCAAGGCATTCAGCAAGGTAGATAGCCGGTCCGCCAGTTGCTCCTTTTCTTCGAGCTCCTGCTGGCGTTGCAGCGACTCCTGGTTCAACTCGCCGGACAACTGGTTAACCCGGGATTCGAGGGTGCGGTAGGAGTCGGTAATCTGGCGGGACATCCGATTGAACAGTTCCAGGGCAGAATCCACTGCCTCATCGTCCTGCTGTGGAAACAGTGCGGTAACCTTGTCATTGACGTCCGCCGCCGCATTGGCTTTTGTGCCGCCAGCTTCGGACTGAATAACAAACTGTGCCTGACTCATAACCTGACTCCCCGATCGGCCCGTCGGTTCGGACCCTACAGTTCGGATACTTCGTTTGCAGGTTGATAAGCCAGCACCGTGCCAACTCTATTTTTTCTTTATATTTCAGATAGAAAGGAAAACGAAGAAAAGCGCAATGACAATATTACGTCGCCCGAAAACAGAAACGGCGCCTCAGGTTACGAACCTTTGACGCCGCTTCAGAAGCTCCGGGTAACCTGCCTGATCGGATCAGGATTCCTCCGACTCTTCCTCCCGAAGCCCGTACTTGCGAACCTTCTCCACCAGGGTGGTGCGACGGATCCGCAGCTTCTCGGCGGCCCGGGCAACTACGCCACCCGCCTCATCAAGTGCCTGCTGGATCAACTGCTTCTCAAGATTGGAGAGGTAGTCCTTCAGGTCAATGCCATTCACCGGCAGCAGTGCCGGCGCATCCAGCCCAACCAGACCAGGAATACCCGATGGCATTCCGGTGTCCTCAACCGGCCGGTTCTCATCGTAGTCATCAACGTAGCGGAATTTCTTGGGCAATTCCTGAACGCCGATCACCCCGTAAGGGTGCATGATCGACAGCCGCTCCACCAGGTTGGCCAGTTCACGGACATTACCGGGCCAGTCATGACGACAGAGACTCATGATCGCCGCCGAATTCATCCGTAGCGAGCCGCGCTTTTCCTTTTCCAGCCGGGAAATGAGCTCGTTGATCAGAAGGGGGATATCTTCCACCCGATCACGCAGGGCCGGCATCTCGATCGGAAAGACATTCAGGCGGTAGTAGAGATCTTCCCGGAAATCGCCGGCTTCGATCATGTGTTCCAGATGTTTGTGAGTGGCCGCAATCACCCGGACATCCGCCGACTGGGTGCGATTGCTCCCCACCCGCTCAAACGTCCGCTCCTGAAGAACCCGCAGAATCTTAACCTGCATGTTGAGTGGCATATCCCCGATCTCGTCGAGAAACAGGGTACCACCCTCCGCCATCTCAAAACGCCCTACCCGTGCCGTGATCGCTCCGGTAAAAGCGCCTTTTTCATGCCCGAACAACTCGCTTTCCAGCAATTCCGCCGGAATAGCGCCACAATTCACCGGCACGAACGGTTTGTCACGACGGGAGGAGTGGTAATGCAGGTTACGAGCGACAACTTCCTTGCCGGTACCCGATTCGCCGGTAATCAGGACACTGACGTCCTTATCGGCTACCTGTTCCATCAACTGGCGTACCTGCTGAACCTTTCGACTGGTCCCCACCAGACTGCGAAAAAGCTGGAGGCCACGCTGCTGGCCACGCTCCCGGGAGCGACTGAACTGGTCCCGGTAAATCTGGGCACGGTAGAGCGAGTCCACAAACTTGGTATAGTTCAGCGGCCATTCCATGTAGGCAATGATGCGGCTACTGACGTCATCGGATAGCCCCTTGAGGTCAGGGTGGCCGACCACCAGGAACGGAACGCCCTGAATGGCGCTGGATATTGAGGTGATCGTCTCGGCGACCCCTGAATCCTCGCCGTTCACCACTGCGACCGCAATATCTGCCAGGTTTTCCTTGTCGCCACTGCTCAAAAGCGCCTTTGCTTCATCGCCGGCGAGGACCTGCTCCTCGCCGATGAACTCAAGAATCGTGACCATGTCCCGCAATCTTGATTCATCCTCGCTCAGCACCAGCACTTTGTTATTTTTAGACATTCAACCGAATCTCTTGAGGGATTTGTGCGGTATTTAAGACTGTAAGGCCGGCAGAGTCAATTTTATGACGCTATTTTGGTCGATTCGAGGAGACGTTCTGATAGGCCTTTGCTGCACTGCGGTTCCGATTTACCCCCCTGATGTCATCTTCCGCTTCCTTGCGGGCAATGCGCGCGGATTCATCCGCTGCGTCAATAAACTGCTGCAGCTCCTGCAAGCGGAGCCTGACCGGCTCCGCGTCAAGCTCTCCCGCCTCCAGAGCAGCCATCATAGGTTCGACTGCCGGTTTCACCTGTTCATTCAGTTCGGTAATTGCCTCCCAGTCTCTGTCTGCGAGGGCTCGACCAAGATTCGCCATCAGACGGTCAAGGTGGTCCAGGTGAGCTTGCGGGTCTGCCATTTCAATCTCCTTGCGGATCAGCGGCGGGCAGCGCGGCGGGCGGCAGAGGCAGTAAACTCGCTACCCCGGAAGCCGGGATCGAAGTCATACGCCGGGAAGCCATCATCAAGCCCGTCAATGTAATAACGCTCCGCCTTGAGGTCGTAGGTCATTTCCATGGTAGTCCAGAACACCGGCTCACTGTAGTAGCTGATGTTATGAGCCTCTGACACACGCCAAAGGTTCCCCTCGGCATCGTATTCCTCGGACGCCAGGATCTGCCAGCTGTCCTCATCAACGTAGAACACCCGGCGGTCATAAATGTGGCTGATACCCGTCCTGCGCTTTGCCTCTACCACCCAGACCCGGTGAAGCTCATAACGGGTCAGTTCCTGATTGATATGGCCCGGACGAATGACGTCATCAGCGTCCACTTCCGGCCCATGAAGCCGGTAGGCATTGTATGGCACGAACAGCTCGCGCTTACCCTTCAGCTCCCAGTCGTACTGGTTGGGCGCGCCGTTGTACATGTCTTTCTGGTCAACAGATCGCAATGAAGACGAGTTGGGCAGATCGGTCTCGTAAGCCAGATTGGGCGACCTGCGGAGCCGGCGGGAACCGGAATCATAGCGCCAGGCCAGGCGGGGCGACCGGACCTGATCGAGGGTCTCATGAACCAGCGTGATCGTACCTGCCAGTGACGATGGAGAAACGGTGTCCGTTTTCAGGTAGAAGATCTTGTTATCAATCTCCTCAAGTTCGGCACCCTTTCGACTGTAGGCGAAGAAATAGTCGTAATCATTGACCACCGGATTGTACGCCCCGTCCTTCTGGGGCGTGGCAGAGGCGCTGCGCAGTGAAATCTCCTCGCCCCGGTAACGCAGGATGTGGTTCCAGATGACTTCAAGACCGTTCCTGGGAATCGGAAATGGGCTGGTCATGATGGTATCCCTAACGCCGTTACCGTTATCCAGCAACTCCGCTGTCAGGGCGTTGTCCCGAAACTTGTCGTACACATGTTCGGGGAAGGCGGCCGTTCGCCGGGTCTGGTACACGGGCATGAAAAAATCAGGCCCGTATTTTTCCATCATGGCAATGTGGCCATCGGACAATTTGTCCCGATAGAGGTCCAGATTGTCGGACGTAATGACGAACAGGGCTTCGTCTTCCGGAAACGGATCAATTTCCACCTCACCCTTGCGCCAGCCCTCAGGCGGCGTGGCAAACCCGCCAGTCCAATCAGGGATTGTGCCTGAGGCGTTACCCGCCCTCTCGGCTCCTACGGGCGTGAGCTCCTCACCCAACCGCTCGGCTTCATCAGCCGTGACCTTGGACAAAGCCTGTCCGGAAAACCCGAGAACAACCACGGCAACACCTGCAACGATGTGGCTTCGCATCCCTTACACCTCCAGAAGTTCATGCTTTTGGGCAGCCGCAACGATCAGAACTCGTACAGCCGGGCGCCTTTTTGCCAAATTCAAACGACCGTTTCAAGTGAATGTTTGTATTTTATTGTGAAACCGGACTGGCAGAGAGAGAGGAAGAAATCAGTCGCTGAAAATGATATAGTGGCGCATTAATTTTCCGGGGTTACACCTGCGCTTGGGGGTTAAAGGTATTCGATGGCCTCACAATGGCATTCAATGGTTTCTCAGAAGCTCTTCCTTGCACGCACGCTACTGGGGCAACTTGACCGTCCGGCGGTTCAGAATGAAGAGCAGCCCCCAAATGAGGCGGAGCAGGCCCTGCGGCGAGAAGCAGCTATACAGGGTTCGATAGAGCTATTACTGAGATCCCGGCGCCTGTTGTTGGTTATGGTTGCCAGGCTTTACCAGAAGAAATCAGAGGAGCCCACAACCCTCGCTGAACTGGCCTCGCTGATCGGGTCTGAACCCAATGAGGTAAACCGGTTGCGAGAGTTGGAACAACGATCAGGCAGCTGGTGGAACCACCTGGAACAACTGGAAAATTCGCAGAGCCGGCCACCGGCAACCAGAAAAACCGTCAGCGCGGAGAATATTATTGCGGTATCCGCCGATTCCGGCCCGGATCGATCTGCGGCGGCGTTACTGAAAACGCTCAATGCCGTTAAACATTTTGCCGACGATCTGGAAGAACAGCACAGCGAGTGGTAAGCCACTCGAACCGCCGGTTTTTCCACTCTTATCAACTTGAAGGTTTATTGAATGTCACCATCGTTTTTTGAAATTGTGCAACTGACCAATGGCGACTATGCCCTGAGACGCATCGATGATGACAGTGCGCCACTGGTAAAAATCTCGTTCTCGGCAGAGGCCCGGGAGATGATGGAAGACCGCGACATGTCGGTCGCCAAGGCAATGATTGCTGCAGGCATTGAGGCTGTCGGCAACGTTGCACACGACATCGACTGGGAAGACGACGAACTGGACGCCCCGGACGCCCAGCCCTCCTACACTTTGCACTGAGCGATCAGCGCTGCCTCAGAACAACCCCGTGGCTGTTCCCCTCGGAAGAGGCTCTCTGCAGGGACTCGAGTGCTGTACGACCCAGCTTCCGGGTCCACATGACGACCGCATGACAGGTACCCGCGCTCAGGGCCCGCTCAGCCAGCTCCTGCGCGGGATAATCCGGGGTTGACCGGAGCACCAGCAATTCGCCCGCAACGATTCCGTGCATTTTCTGCCATTTGCTAACCAGCGCCTGGGGCGGATCAATCCACGCCAGCCAACGCTTCTCCTGATTCAACTGGGTCAGCATGGGCAGCAGAAGCTGGAAATTTTCGACCTGCCCCTCAGGCAGGATAATCTCCGTCACGTTGCCTGAGACCGGCGCCTCGCTGATCTCCGGGGAACGTCGGGCGCGAATGACAGAGCGTCGCTCACGGGCGGCACCTGCCGGCACTGAACAGGACAGAGCATTGGGATTGTAAGCCAGATTCTGGTTAAAGCTCAGTTGTTCCATAATTCACCCGTTTTCAATCTATCTGAGGCTATCCGGACTGATCAGTGCAGATCAGAGCGGCGGATAACACCAACACCCAGGCCTTCAATGAACAGTTCCTGTTCTGTCAGGTCCACTTCGATGGGTGCAAATTCTTCGTTTTCGGCAATCAGGTAGACTTTTGAGCCTTCCTTGCGGAACCGCTTTACTGTCACCTCATCGCCGACCCGTGCAACGACTACCTGACCGTTGTGCACATCCTGCGTGCTATGCACCGCCAGCAAATCGCCGTCCAGAATGCCGATATCCTTCATACTCATGCCTCGAACCCTCAGCAGATAATCCGCGGAAGGCGAGAAAAATTCAGGCCTCAGGGTGCAGTGGTCCTCGATATGCTCCTGGGCAAGAATCGGACTGCCCGCAGCCACCTGACCAATCACCGGAAGACCCAGATCTTCTTCCGCCTCAGGCAAGCGAATGCCACGGCTGGCACCAGGCACCATCTCAATGGCCCCTTTCCGGGCCAGCGCCCGAAGGTGCTCCTCCGCCGCATTGGCGGAACGGAAACCCAACTCCGCTGCAATTTCTGCCCGCGTGGGTGGATAGCCGGTTTCATCGACATATCGGCGGATGATGTCCAGTACCTGGGATTGCCTTGCTGTCAGCTTCATCAAGCTACTCCGCTAGATCAGTGCCGGCGCCGGCGTTTTCCTCAATGGAAGAGCCACCCCGACAGCCCTGTTTTTATATACAGTAAACTGACTATATACAGTGTTTTATCCAGTGTAAAGTCGGGCCGGGGATTTTCTTGCATCCGCTTAACAATGACCACCCACAACGGTGTGATAAGGTTAAGCCAGTATCCATTCAAATCAGGAAGTACCATGACGCGAACCAATGCGTGCAGGATGCCCGACATCCTGGAAACAAACGAAGGCAAAGAGCGCCGGGTTGGCGTCGAGATAGAACTGTCTGGCCTGGGCTACGATGAACTGGTGACACTGGCGGCCAGTCTGCTTGAGGGCACACCGGTACTTCAGTCACGGTACGTGACGAATCTTGAAACAGCATTGGGTGAGTTTACGGTTGAGCTGGATTCCGATCCTATCAAGGAGCTTGATCTGGCCGATGAGCGGCTGCCCGAGTCGATCCGGGATCTGGGAGGGCAGGCGATGGGTGTTATTGATGCCGCTGCCGAGCGGATCGTACCGCTGGAGATCATCAGCCCGCCCCTCGCCTTTTCCAACCTGGAGGTCATTGAAACCCTCGTAGACAAACTCAGGAATGCCGGGGCGCTGGGAAGCCGGGACGCCATCTATTTCGCCTTTGGCCTGCAACTGAACCCTGAACTGCCCGACCTCAGTCCACAGACCCTCGTACGCTACTTTCAGGCGTTCGCGGCACTCTACGACTGGCTCAAGCACCGGCATCAACTGGATGTCAGCCGCAAGTTCACCACCTATATTGAACCCTGGCACGGCCGCTACACCGAGCTCCTGATGGAAGACAGCTACCATCCGAACCTCGGCGAGCTCATGGAGGACTACCTGGAATTCAATCCTACCCGCAATCGTGCACTTGATCTGCTCCCGCTGTTTGCTCACCTGGACAGGGAACGACTGGAACGCCATGTTCAGGATCCCAGAATCAAGAGCCGGCCAACCCTGCACTACCGTTTGCCGGATTGCGACATCGATAACCCTGACTGGCATTTTTCGACGGTATGGAACGACTGGATCGTACTGGAGCAACTGGCGAACAATCCGGACGACCTGGCGAGCCTGCGCCAGCTGTTCCGGGAGCGGCGCAAGTTAAACCTGCACAACCTGACCCACAGCTGGCAGGAAACCACCGACGACTGGCTGGCCAAGAACGGGTATGTCTGAACAGTATCCTGAACAAGAGCTTGAGATTCCGGGCCTGACCATCGGCATCAGCGGTCCCGCCCGCAAAAGCCTGGCCCATCGTCTGATCAGCCTTGGCCTGCGCCTTCACGGCGCCCGGACCCACTATATTCGTCCCGGTTCGCGGGTAGCCGTCGCCATGCTTGATGGCCTGGTGCTCTCCGGCGGCACCCATGTCCATCCGGAACAATATGGCCAGGAACCTCAGGTTACCGCAAACTACGACCGCAAACGGGATGCAACCGATCAGTCGCTCCTTGAGCAGGCTGAAGCCATCGGCATTCCCGTGCTCGGGATTTGCCGGGGTGCGCAGCTCATAAACGTTTTCCATGGCGGGTCCCTGTGCCAGAACGTGATCCCTCTGAGGGTCAATACCCGACATCGCCCCCTGCTGCTCCCCCTGCAAACCGTTCGATTGGTGACCTCCAGCAGGCTGGAGCAAGCGATGCGTTCGCCGGTGATCGGCGCCAACCGTATTCACAGCCAGGCCATCAAGCGCCTTGGTCGCAATCTGCGGGTAACTGCCGTGGATAATGATCTTTTTGTGCAGGCCATTGAAAGCACCCGGGGCCAGTGGCTGACGGGCATTCAGTGGCACCCGGAATATCTTCTCTACCATGGCGGACACCGGCGAATCTTTGGCCAGTTCGTGGATGCCGCCCGACGATTCAAACTGGCCCGCCTGGAACCGGATTCCAGCAGTGCCTGATATCGCGACTGTTTTCACAGGAGGAAATACCATGAACGGACGGAACCGCAATCCCCGTTTACTTCTTACCCTGGCACTCTCTGTGCCGGCCCTGGCGATGGCGGGCGAAGTAACGCTCACTGGCGAGGGCAGCGTACGTTACGAGCCAGACAGTGCCCGGCTCCAGTTCACCGCCAGCGCCGGGCATGAACTTCCCCAGAAAGCCACCGAACGGGTGGCTGCACTGATGGACCAGTGGCGTGAAGGGATTACAGAATACAGGGCCCGGCTTGACGATTATTCCGATGCCACCGTGAATCTTTACACCCGCACGCTGCCTGCCCCTGAGCGGGGCGAAGAACCCCGAAAACAGGCTGTGGCTTCACAGACCATCAGTTTCAGCATCAGTGACCTGACGCTTCTTAATCCGCTGCTCCAGCAGGCACAGGCCCTGGGTCTGGATTACCACCTCGGCCCCCAACAGTTTTTCCACTCGGACGAAACCGGAATGGAACAGGAAGCGCTGGCCAGAGCCATTGCCGACGCCCGGGCCCGGTGCAGATTCGTTGCCGGTCAACTGGACCAGAGCTGCGGGGAGGTGGTCAGCATCAACATCAACGGCGGTCATCGCCCTGTACCGATGATGATGGCCGAAGCCAAGTCCATATCGGATACCGTCTCCAGCGTGGGAGAGCGGGAAATCCGGGCATCCGTCAGTGCAACCTTTGAACTGGATTGAGCTCAGAAATCCCGCGTGTAGAAGATATCCAGGGAGGCCGCCAGACCGCTGGCGGCCTCAAGATAGAAATACCGGCCGAGATCGTAGCGCAACGCAACGGTTGTGATCGGCTCGAAAATGCCGACCCCATAGCGGACGCTCAATTCATCCGTCAGGTACCCGCTGGCCACCACCGATGTCTGATCACCGGAGCCTTCGGCTTCGAGGGTGAGTTGGCGAATCCCGAACTCTTCGCCAATCTGCCCGGTGACCTTGTTGGCCTGGGTCAGCCCCAGCGACAGTGCTGCCCGGCTCATTTGGCCCTGATCGCCGCGGCTCTGGGGCGCCCGCCCCAGAATCACGTAGGACAGCGCATCTGTTTGCGGCATGTCAGGATTCGAGAAAACCTCGGTCTGGGGTGACTGAACGGGTCCGCTCAGCCGAATACCGGCTACCACGGTATCCACCGTTCGGATGGCTTCGATATCCAGGTAGGGCTGGGTCAGATTACCCACAAACAGCAATCTTGCCCGTCTCAACTCAAGCTCTTGCCCGTAGGCTTCGTAGCGGCCATTAACCAGTTGAAGCGTGCCCCGGGTATCCATATCGTTGGCAATCCTGAGCGAACCCTCAAGATCACCGGTCAACCCGAATGCCTCAAAAGTCACCCGGTCTTCTCCCACAACCACTTTCACATCCATGTTCAGCGAACGGACAACCGGCTCTTCCCGCTCCACGCCAACGATCACCTCGTCTTCCGACACCGACACCGCCTGTGCCGGCAGCCCCTGTATTTCGATGCCGCCCCTGGGCACCCCGACCTCTCCGGAGACCTCCAGGTTTCCTTCCCGGAAGACAATCCGCAGGTCCGGCTCAACTTCAAGCTGGGCGTAAGGCTCAAGGTTGAAGGGCACACGGTTTCCGGAAATGGTGATCTCCCCCCGTGGTGACTGTTGCCAGTCAATGTCGCCATCCAGAACGGTTTCGCTCCGTGCATTACTCCTGATTCTGCCACTCAGTTTTGCCGAATAACCGGCAAACCGGAGGCTGGCCATCAAGTCTTCCATCGGCACCGGCAGTCGCGGATCCGACACCCGTCCATCCACCAGATGCAATTCACCGGTCACGGCAGGTTTCATCAGCGGGCCGGAGAGTTCACCCTGACCGTCTACCCGACCGGCAACCTCATCAAGCCCTGAGAGCAGCCCCGCAAGCACAACATCGAGGCCCTCAAGCCGGAAGCTGCCCTCGACATCCCGGTCTTCCGAATTGGGATCAAGCCCCATATCCAGGGCAAACTCGCCGAGTTCGGGACCGGCAAGACGAACCCCAAGATTGGCCTGTTGCGGCTTGAGGCTGATCTCGGTCGTTAGCGTGTTGTAAGTCAGGGATTCCCATTCACCGTCTACCAATAGCTGAAATTCGCCGTCACCGGCATCCAGATAGACCCGGCCATCCGGACCGTCGTCCGTGGCGGCAAAATTGACCTCTCCGTTAATCCGGGCATCCCAGCGCAGGGTTTCCGGCAACAGGGGCTCCAGGGCCAGGGTCGGAAACCGGTCGATTCGGTAGGCAAGACGTGGGGCCGGGAGCAGTGTCTGGTCATCGGCACAGACGGTACTCTGCTGCCAACGCCAGCAATGCTTGCCAAAGGTCAACTCACCCTCACTGCCATAGGCCAGAACAGCTGGCGATTCCAGAGCCCACCGCTGAGACTGCTCCGGTAGATCGATAACACCCCGGGACAATGCGCCCTGCCAGGTTTGCCAGCCAGAACCGGCGCCCCCTTCAAAGTCCAACTCCAGCTCGGCCTCGGGATGGCTCGCACCGATACTGACAGCGTGCTGCTCCTGAGTGCCATTCGCCCTGATAACGAGCGTTTCCAGCGCCTGTCCGAAACCACGGATATCGCCCGCCTCCAAACGGCTTGCAAGCTGCAACCCGTCCTCCAGACTCGCCTCCAGGTTCAGGGTGTCCACGCTCAATTGATCCCGCCAGCCCAGCTTTTGGGCACTGGCTGTCAGCTCGCCCACCGGATTCTCCGGCGTGCCCTCAGCTTTCAGGCTCGCTTCCAGACGGCCGGTCAGGCCGGGAAGAAAAAGTTCAGGCTTGGGCAGGCTCAGGGACAGATCACCTTGTAGCACGGATCCCCAGGTACCGCGCCCCTCAACCCGATTGTCGCCCACCACCAGGCTCAGGTCCGACAGCGCCCAGTTTCCGGAGGAGGTATCCAGGCGGCCGACCAGAGACGCAGGATTGGAGCGCCAGTCACCCTCCAGATCCCAGTCGGCATTCATTTCAGGGATGGGGCCGTCCCCGAGCTGGCCTTCGGTGGTGACATCGCCACTGAGACTGGCTTCCAGGACCGGAAACCAGTAACCCGGATTGAAATCCTGAAGCCTCAGAGCGGCCTGCCAGGAAAGTGGGCCTGAAAAGTTCACCGATCCGTTCCCGGTGAGGGACCCTGCACCGGTACTGACGGCCAGATCCGTCAGGGTGGTCTGCTCCGCGTCACCATCCACAGCGGTCGACAGCTCAGCACTGCCCTGGGGGCCATCAACACTGGCATCAAGCGTTGCCTGATAGCGGCCCTCGCGCCAGGATACGGTGCCATCCAGCGAACGAAGCGCAACCACTGGCTGCTCAAGTCCGGGGACCAGGGTATACCAGGGAAACCCGCGCAAGCGGACATCGGCACTGGCGTCCAATCCCTGGCTCCAATCCACCGCACCGGTGGCAACCACGGTATCCTGACCACCACCGCTCTGCCTGTCAGTGGCCAGCTCAACGCGGATGTTCTCAGCGGCCCGGGTGGTCAACAGACCTTCCAGAGCCAGCATTACCGGCCCCGTTGTTCCCGGCAGACGGGCCTGCCCACGGGTACGGAAACCCTCCTGAAGGCTGCCACGAGCTTCCACAAACCAGTCGTTCAGCACCAGCGTTTCCGGCAACGCCTCGGCCGCACGGAACCGGTCCGACGTCAACCTGAGCCTGGCGGGCAACGTCGGATCGAGAGGCTCAACCTCCCCTGACAACTCAGCATCCAGGTAGCCCCGGCTTGCGGCGGAAACCTTCAGATCCCGCACGCTGCCCGACAGTGTGGCGTCCACGATCCATTCATCACCATACGGTGGCGGTAGATCCGCCCTGACCTCGAGACTGACGGGCCAGTCCCGGCGGGTTTCGACTCGGCCTGAGGCTGAAACGGTGTAGCTGTCAAGCTGATACCAGGCGCGATCAATCCTCCAGTCAGCGCCCGAACCGCCGGCATCCAGCTCAAGCCGATCCCAGATCCTGCTGCCATTGAAGGTGAAAGGCCCCATCCGCACGCCGCTGATCTTCAGTGCCAGAGGCAGGTCGAGACCCGGCGGGGCAACGTCGTCGCTACCTCCGGATTTATCGGCCGGCGGCAGCTGGGTGACCTCCAGCCTTTCCGCTCTCAGGCTTTCTACACAGAGCTGTTTCCGGAACAGACAGGAAGGCGACCAGTCCACCAGCGGCGCCTCGACAACCACTTCAACCCCATACCCCCGCCATTCCAGGTGGTCAGCCTGCCACTGGCCAAACAGCGAACCACGGCCACTTTCAACCTGCAGGCCCGGCACCTGATCAATCACCCAGGCCGTCCCGGTCTCGGAACGCAGGGCCAGCAGCACCGCCGCAAGCAGCAACACCGGCACAAGCAGAAGAAGACCCAGACACAGCAGCAGCCAAAACCGGAAGCGGCGCGGACGGCCCGGCTTATGCTGGCCTTCGGGTGTTTCCGGTGTCTGTGTCACAGTTCTGGCCCCATGGAAAAGTGGATCCGCCATTCCCCGCCAAACTCCCGATCCAGCCCCTTGGCAATATCAAACCGCAGTGGCCCGACCGGACTGATCCAGCGAATGCCAATTCCGGCGCCCGTTGCAAGTGGGTCGCTCAGGTCATTGATTGCATTGCCGTAGTCCACAAACAGCGCTGCGCGCCATTTGTCAGCAAACTGGTATTGATACTCGCCACTGCCGACCATCAGGTAACGTCCGCCCACGGGCACCCCGTTGTCGTTCTCAGGCGAGAGGGTTTCATAGCCGTAGCCTCGCACACTCTGGTCACCGCCGGCGAAGAAACGGAGGGAGGGCGGCACATCTGAAAACCGGTTGGTAGCCACCGCGCCGGCCTGAAGCCGGCCAAGAAACCGGTGCCTGTCCGCCAGCGTGTACAACCCCTTCGCCAGGGCATTGACGTGCAGAATGTCCACATCCGATAACGCCGCCCGGTGCGAACCGGTAATGTCGAACTGCAGACGGTAGCCCCGGGACGGGTCCAGCGGCGAGTCTGCGTGCATTTTCGAGTATCCGGCTCCCGGCAACAGAAGGGTACTCGTTCCTTTCTCATCGTCACCGATGTTAAAACGCTCCCCCTCCCAGCGCAGCGACAATACCTGCAGCCAGCCGTTATCGAGCTGATGCTGCCACTGTTGCCCGAAGGTCAGCAGTTCTGATTCGACATTTTCAATGTCCTCCCGCTGATATCCGGCGGTAAGCCGGATCAGATCACTCATCGGTGGATCCAGCGGCAATTCGTACCAGGTGCTCAGATTCTGCCGGGGCATCGAAAGCTCGGTCTCCGCGCCGCGTTTGTGGCCCATGGGATTGATCCAGTGCTCTCGCCAGTTGCCACGAAATCTCGGGCCGACGTCGGTCGAAAAGCCGACGCCCGTGGCCACCGACCGGGCCTCTCTTCGGGTCAGTTCGATACGGACAGGAATCACACCGTCCTCCGCACTGGCCGGAGAGGCATCAATCTCCACGCCCCGGAAGTAACCGCTGTTCTGGAGATCGCGGTTCAGCCTGGCAATTTCATCGGAATGATAGGGAACGCCCGGCTCGAAGGTGACGAACTCTTCCAGCAGGCCAATTTCAAACCAGTGCCCCTCCTCAAAGGAAACCTCTCCCAGTTTATACCGGTCTCCACTGTCGTAAATCAGGGTGACAGTGGCACTTCGGGTTGCCGGATCGACCTCCAGGGTGCGGGTAACAAATTTGCCGTCAAAATATCCACGCCGACGGGCACGGGTCTGGATGGTGTCCCGGAGATTGGCATATTGGCCATGATTGAGGACATCGCCTTCGGCGGGTTGCGCGGGGAGGTCAGACGTAAAGCGATCATCAGACGCTGCTGCGCCTCTGATCTCAACAACACGGGATTTAACCAGCACCGGCTCACCGGGAGTTATCGACAATAACAGCGTGGCAGTGGAATCCGAATCGCCCTGCTCGATACGCCAGTCGATCATCGGGCTGTAGTAGCCAAGCGCCCTCAACGCCTCCCGCGCTTGGTCGACCGCTGTGGAGGCATAACGCCGGAGGTTGCCCGCGCTGCGACCCTCCACTTCGCCGATGAACGCCTCGGCGTTGGATTTCAGCTCCGGAAAGTCTCCTTCCATGTTCACGACTACCTGTTGCGCACACACCCATGCAGGCAGACAACAGAGCAGACTGATTAAAAGCCGGACCCGGCCCGAATTCACAGCTTGGTAGATTGATAGCATCCGGCTATTTCAATGTTGGTGGTAACAAGAAGGATTTCCGTTCAAGCGTGGGAGTTTAATGGCAGAGGGTCAAGTTAATCCATGATTGACCGGGCGGCCTTCAGAAGCCGGCTTTAGGGCGAGTCGTTTGTACTGACGAAATAAGCTAACCTGTCAGGTACTTAGCAACAGACCGGACCTTGGCGAATGCTGAAGATAAATCGAGAAAACCTGAAATCCAGCCACCAGCTCGTCTGGTTCATCATTGATTTCCTGATGCTGGGCCTGCTCATTATCAACCTGGCATTCATTATCTGGGATTCAATCTATAACTTTGTCGCTGTTCAGAATCTGCTAAAAGAACATGTCCCGGCCATCCAGTCCGCATACCACCCTATCCACGAACGCTTCATCTTCTACGATATGATCTTCGTCAGCATCTTCCTGACGGAGTTCTTTGTTCGCTGGGCCTATGCTATCCGGGCCAAGGTTTATGACCGCTGGTATTTTTACCCGTTCATTCACTGGTATGACCTGGTGGGCTGCATCCCTGTAGGAAGCCTGCGCTTCCTCCGCATATTGCGGGTCATCTCCATTATCTACCGCCTGCACCAGTACAAGATCATCGATATTACCAGCACCAGGCTCTACCAATTCGTGAACTTCTATTACGAAGCCTTCATGGAAGAGCTCTCGGACCGTATCGTGCTCAAGGTGCTCAGCGGCGTGCAACAGGAAGTCAAGCGGGGCTCCCCGCTATTCGACAAGATCCAGAAGGACATCCTGTACCCTCGGCGGGACATGCTCTCCGACTGGATTTCCAAGCGGGTTGCCGAGGCTGCCCAGGAAGGCTATGTCCCCAATCGCGGCGCCCTCAGAAGCTATCTGGAGGACAGGGTCGACAATGCCCTCAAACAGAACCTGGAATTGTCACGGCTGAAATATCTGCCTGTGGTGGGCCCCACCATCCAGGAAACCCTGGAAGAAGCCGTTGGCGACATCGTTGCCCACGTTATCCACCAGATTCTCGAAGATCTCGCCTCAGCGTCCAACCACGCCTTCATCGAAGACATTGTGAACGTGTTCCTGCCCACGCCGGATGACGTAAAAGCCGATGAAGCCCAGAACGAAGCGCTGATCAATCTGATCATTGAGATCATTGACGCAATCAAGGGGCAGGTAAACGTAAAACACTGGCGGTCAGAGCTGCCCTGAATGCCAGGCGCTCCTAAAGCACCTCAACAATAAAGAGAACACCCATGGATGCACCGCAATCTCCATTGCACTATCAACCGGCCCATGAACTCCTGAAACAACTGGAGGCCGGCAGCCTGACCAGCGAGGACCTGACAAGGGCCCTGCTGGAGCAGATCCGCAAGCATAATCGATCCGTCAATGCAGTGGTGACCCTAGACGAGAAGCGAGCGCTCACCAGTGCCCGCCAGGCCGACGAGCAGCGCGCAGCCAACACGTTGAAAGGCGCCCTGCACGGACTGCCGCTTACCCTGAAAGACACCTGGGAAGTGGCCGGCCTGACCTGTACCGCAGGTGCACCGGCGCTCAGGAATCATAAACCCGAATCTCATGCCGATGTCGTTCAGAGGCTGGAGGACGCCGGAGCCATCATCCTCGGCAAGACCAATGTGCCCGTCTACGCCACTGACTTGCAGAGCTATAACAAACTGTTCGGGGTGACCAATAACCCCCACAATCCGGCCCATACGCCGGGCGGATCCTCCGGTGGCGCAGCAGCGGCACTCGCTGCCGGCATGACGCCTCTGGAAGTGGGCAGTGATCTTGCCGGTTCCATCCGAACACCGGCGCACTTCTGTGGTGTCTTCGGCCACAAGCCAACCCGTTCACTGGTCTCGTTCCGGGGCCACATTCCCGGCCCGCCAGGCGCCCAGTCCAGGCCGGACCTGGCTGAAGGCGGCCCCATGGCCCGTAACGCCAGGGATCTTGAGCTTCTACTGAAGGTGATTGCCCAACCCCGGCCGGCCGAAGAACGCAGCTGGGCCGTTCAGATGGCCCCCTCGCACTTTCAACGCTTGGACCAGGCCCGGGTCGGTTTGTGGCTGGAAGATCCCCTGTGCCCGGTAGAGCGCGAACTGACCGAAGGTTATCAGGCGCTGGGCAGGTCACTGGCTGATCAGGGAGCACTGGTGACGGAAGCCCGGCACCCGTTACTGAGCCTGGAACATATCCTGCCGGCATACTTCAACTTGCTGGGGGCGCTGCTGAGCACCTCCCTGAAACCGTCCCAGCGCCGGCAAATGAAATGGATCGCCCGACTGGAACCCTGGCTCAAGTTCCTCGGCCCGATGACGCCGTTTATCGGTGAATACGGGCGCGGCGTGAACCAACCGGTTTACCAATGGATGGCCTGGAGCGAAATGCGAGAGAAAATGCGGGCGGAAATTGAATCCCTTTTCCAGGAGGTGGATATCCTGCTCACCCCGGTGACACCAACCACCGCCATACGGCATGACCATACTCAACCGGTGTTCAAACGCCGCATCACCGTTGCCGGCCAGCCAAGGGCGTACATGGACCAGTTTTGCTGGATCGCCTTTGCCACCTTGCTGGGCCTGCCAGCCACCTCAGTACCCATAGGGCGGACGAAGGAGGGCCTGCCATTCAATGTACAGGTTATCGGCGCACCAGGGATGGACCTGACCACGATCGGCTTTGCGGGATTGCTGGAAGAGGCCGGATTGGCGGGGTTTGTGAGACCCGAAGGGTTCTGAAAACAGCGGGAGCAAAAACGAATAAAGCCGGCACAAGGCCGGCTTTATTTCAAATGGTAGCGGGGGCAGGATTCGAACCTACGACCTTCGGGTTATGAGCCCGACGAGCTACCAGACTGCTCCACCCCGCATCAAACTTTCCATCAATTCCTGCTTCAGAGTCCGCCTCTTGGTCGGCCTCATAAGCCGAAGGTCGATGGCTCCCTTCGGCTTTTTCGGGATTGGGAGCCCGACGAGCTACCAGACTGCTCCACCCCGCATCAAACTTTTCGTTCCTCAGGGAACCCCTGATCAACGTGGCGCGCATGATAAGGGGTGAACCTGGCTCTGTCAAAGGAAAGTTCCGGTTTTTCGCAAACTTACCGCTCCAGAATCGCCGTGACCCCCTGCCCGCCTGCGGCGCATATGGAAATAAGTCCACGGCCACTGCCTTTCTCTTCCAGCAACTTGGCCAGGGTCGCAACGATGCGGCCACCGGTGGCCGCGAAGGGATGACCGGTGGCCAAACTGCTGCCTTTTACATTGAGCCTGTCGCGGTCAATGCTACCCAGAGGCTTGTCCAGACCCAGGCGTTCCTTGCAGAAGGTCGGATCCTCCCAGGCTTTCAGAGTGCAGAGTACCTGCGCGGCAAAGGCTTCGTGGATTTCATAGAAATCGAAGTCCTGAAGCGTCAACCCGGCTTTCTCAAGCATCCGGGGCACCGCATAGGCAGGCGCCATCAACAAGCCCTCTTTCTTGTCCACAAAATCAACGGCAGCGACCTCCGAGAACGTCAGCCACGCCTTGACCTCATGATTATTGGCCTTCGCCCATTCCTCACTAGCCAACAGCACGCAGGAAGCACCGTCGGTCAAGGCCGTGCTGTTAGCCGCCGTCATGGTACCGTTTTCCCGATCGAACACCGGCCGGAGCGTGGCCAGCTTCTCCAACGTGGTATCCGGCCGCAGAATGTTGTCTTTCTCCAGCCCTGCCATCGGCGTCAGCAGATCCGTGAAGAAACCCTCTTCATACGCCTTGGCCAGCTTCTGGTGACTCTCCCAGGCCAGCTTGTCCTGGTCTTCCCGGGCAATATCCCATTCCCTCGCCGTCACCTGGGCATGCTCACCCATCGACATACCGGTACGGGGCTCGCCGTTCTGGGGCACCTCCGGCTTCAGATGCCCCGGCCGGAACCGCCCAAGAATCTTCAATCGCTCCCCGGTCGTCTTGGCCCGGTTCAGATCCAGCAGAATCTCCCGAAGCCCCTCGCCCACGCCAATCGGCGCATCGGATGTGGTATCCGTACCTCCGGCAATGCCGCATTCAATCTGCCCCAAGGCAATCTTGTTGCCCACCAGAATCGCCGCCTCCAGCCCGGTCCCGCAGGCCTGCTGAATATCATAAGCCGGCGTCTCCGGTGCCAGACCGCAACTCATCACCGCCTCGCGGGTCAGGTTGAAATCCCGGGAATGCTTGATAACCGCTCCGGCGGCCACCTCACCCAGCCGCTGCCCCTGAAGACCGTACCGATCCACCAGCCCCCGCAGCGCCGACGTCAGCAACTCCTGGTTACTGATCTTGCTATACGCTGTATTGGAACGCGCAAACGGAATCCGGTTACCACCCAGTACCGCCACGCGGCGAATACCCGAAGGGGCAGCAGTACTGGTCTTTTTTGATGTAGCGGTTCTCTTACGTGGAGCTTTCGATGCTTCTGCCATAATCATTTCATCCGTTTTGAAGTAACCGTGATGTCCGGGGAACATTGGGGGAAGGCTTCCCAGAACCGTGGAGCGCCAGGGATGGCGCGACCGAGCCCTACATGGATGTATTCACGGGCGTGTTCTGGGAAGCCTTCCCCCAATGTTCCCTGCACCCAGGTCGAATTGTTAATGTCGACAGTTTAGCGACAACCCGAAACGCCTCATTGGCACCCCTGACAACACCCTACAGGCATTGAGTCAATCCAAAAACTGTCCGATTCTTTACCCTGTAGGACGATTCGCATCCAGAAACCCGAATGCAACCACAAGGAAGCCACCCATGTCTGACCTCTATCTTAGAATAGTAAACACACCGGTAGGCAAAACCGCCGCACAATCCCTGGGCCTGCCAGCACCGGTGCCTCTCAAGCGCCTCAAGCGCACCGACCAGCCCTTTATCGAGGGTGAGGTTCTCATCGGGGCTGCAAATGGTGGAAAAGCCATTGCAAGCCTTGGCAGCACCCTCAGCGCCAGTGCCGCTACCCTGCACCACGCCAGCGGCAACGACAGGCTGAAAGACTCATCCAGGGCCGGCAACAAGGCCAGGCCACTGGACCTGGGCTCGGAAATCGACCAGACATTCTCAGCCCTGGTGTTCGACGCCACCGGCCTCAAGGGCCCTGGCGACCTCCGCGCCCTGTACGACTTCTTCCATCCCACCATCAAAAAATTGGGCAGCAACGCTCGCGTTCTGATCATTGGCCAGAACCCCGCCACCTGCAGAAAGGCACCCCAGGCCGCTGCCCAGCAGGCCCTGGAAGGATTTGTTCGCAGCGTTGGCAAGGAAATTGGCAAGAAAGGCTCAACCGCGAACCTGCTGTGGATGTCACCCGGCGCGGAGAAGCAAATGGATTCCAGTGTACGTTTCTTCCTGTCCCCCCGCTCCGCTTACGTATCCGGGCAGGTCGTCAAGATCGGAAAGAGCGATGCTGCGAAAGCAACTAATCCGGTCGCGCCACTGACCGGCAAAATAGCCCTGGTTACCGGCGCCTCCCGCGGCATCGGTGCGGCCATTGCAGAGACCCTGGCACGGGACGGCGCCACCGTTATCGGCCTCGACATTCCGCCAGCCATGGAGGAACTGGAGAAGGTTACCTCCGCGATTAACGGTAAGGCCCTGGCCTGCGACATTACCGACGACAAAGCTCCGAAACTGATCGCCGACTTCATTGAGGAGCATTTCGGCGGCATTGACCTGGTCATCCACAACGCCGGCATCACCCGCGACAAAACCCTTGGCAACATGCCCGAGCACTTCTGGGATATGACCATCGCCGTGAACCTGACCGCCGAGGAGCTGATCGACGAGGAACTGGCAAAGCGCGAGCTCATGAAAGAAAACGGCCGCATTGTCTGCATTTCCTCCATCAGCGGCATTGCCGGCAACTTCGGACAGACCAACTACTCAACCGCGAAGTGCGGCGTGATCGGCTACGTGGAAGCCATGGCCCGGCAATTGAAAAACGGCGTGACCATCAACGCCATTGCCCCCGGGTTTATCGAAACCCAGATGACCGCGGCCATGCCCGTCACCATCCGCGAGGCGGGCCGCAGGATGAACAGCCTGTCCCAGGGCGGGCAGCCGGTGGATGTGGCTGAAGCCATCGCCTGGTACTGCAGTCCTTCGTCCAATGGAGTGAACGGAAACATTGTGCGGGTTTGTGGGCAGTCTTTGATAGGCAAGTAAGAATCGACTGGACCTGGGTGTCGGATTACGCTTTTGGCTAATCCGACCTACCGCGCTTGTGGTGTCGGATTACGCCGTTGGCTAATCCGACCTACGGGGGTGTCTTTGAAGTCTATGTAGGTCGGATTAGCCGAAGGCGTAATCCGACAACCAAGACAAAAAAAGGGCCGATCCTTGCGGATCGGCCCTTTTCTGGAATTTTGGTGGGTGGTACTGGGATCGAACCAGTGACCCTCGCCTTGTAAGGGCGATGCTCTCCCAGCTGAGCTAACCACCCGGGAATACTGCTTGAGTAAAAAGTGGCGGAGCGGACGGGACTCGAACCCGCGACCCCCGGCGTGACAGGCCGGTATTCTAACCAACTGAACTACCGCTCCGCATCAATTCCGGCCCTCGGGCCCGAACCTGAAACCGGATGGGGTGATCCGGTGATGCATTTGAAAGTGGTGGGTGGTACTGGGATCGAACCAGTGACCCTCGCCTTGTAAGGGCGATGCTCTCCCAGCTGAGCTAACCACCCACTTTCAAGCCTTTCAAAGGCGCTCACTTGCCGGCCAGCGTTGCTGTCTCAACCAAGTGAGAGGCGCATTTTAAGCATTTGGCTGACGGTGTCAAATATTTTCCCGGAATTTTATAAAAAAACCTGCAAGCCATTCAAAAACGGACAGTTTTTAAGCAATTCTACTTTTTGCGCGAGGCCCTGCCCGCAGCTCTGACCGCCCGTAATGCCGGGCGATTCTGGCCGGCCTGCTGCGCCTTCTCCTGCAGAGACAGCTCACTGACACGGCTGCGCCTGTCTTCCGGGACCGCCCGATTGGCCAGCGAGCAGTTCAGTTCGTCCAGCCGTTTCTGGAGATCGCCCCAGCTATCCAGCAGTTGCGGTACCACATCGTCGGCCAGTTTTTCGAATCTGAGACGAAGAGAATCCTTGAGAGCCATTGTTTTTAAACTTCCCGAGTCATTCACCTGCCGTCAGTGTAGTCAGCACTCAGAAAATCCACCAGCCACCGCCGGATTCTGCCTCTTCCTTCCGCTCACGCTCCAGTTCCAGCTCCGCGTATTCCCGCTCCAGCCTTTCGATCTTGCGATCCGCCTCCAGGGGAACCGTGGGGCCGCCTCCGAAGGGCCAGAGCCAGGAAGCAGATTCGTACTTTCCCTCTTCCTTCAGGCGCTCAATCTCAAGCTCCCGCTCCTCTTCGAGCAACACAAGCTGGCGCTCGTAATCCAGGTCCTCGTTCACTTCCACGATTGAGGTTGCGGCATGGTTGGGCGCCAACAGATCACTGTTCAGGAAGCGGGTAGAGACAATCTCCTCGGCCTGCATGGCGTATTCCCGGGTAACCAGTTGCAGGTCGCCCTGAGCCAGGGGATGGTCCGACTCCAGATCCGGATGCCGTTGGCCCGGTTCCGAGAGCTCGTTATAACGCAGGTAATAGATCTGGCCCGGTTCCACCTCCAGCGTGGCGTCTGCAATCATGCTCAGACTGAAAGAATTCATACCCTCCAACCCCAACAGCGGCCGGCGCATGGCGATGTGACGCTCCCCGGGGCTGACTTCCAGCCAGGTGAAACTGTCATTCCGGATATTGAAGTAGTGCGTGTCGTCTATGTAGACACTGGGGGCCTCGATTTCATCAGCGGCCCACTGGGAGTGCGTCCGATAGAAATAAATCACGGCGTTGCGCCGGTCCCAGCTGTCGTTATCAATATGGACAAAATCATGACCGGAAACCGGGTGCAGGAACGAACCGACACTTTTGCCGATAGACTGGTAAACCGTGCAACCCGACAACGCCAGCAAAAGAAACACCACAGCCAGCGGCCGGAGAATGGAAAAAACAGAGGGCACTCGGGTTTTCATTGTTGTTAACTCTTCATCCTGATTGCGAGTTGCCTGATCATAACAACTGCAAAACGGCAGAAATGAGAGCTACCGCAAGGGATGACTACAAACCGTTACAAAACCCGAAATGCCATCGCCAAAGTCATCAGAAACAGGCCTTTCACTGCCCGCTAACCTGACTCCGAAGCTGATTCACCTCCTCGGACAGCCGAACCAGGCGGGAAGTCAACTGAGAGCGAGAGGAATCAATGGACTCAACCGTCTTTTTCAGACTGGCCAGTTCATTACGGATCGCCTGAACCCGGCCATCACCGGCAAGCTCATCCGTCTCGCGCTCCAGGGCTGAAATCCGACCTTCCATGCCACTGATCCCAAGCTTCTGTTCCTGTTCAAACCGCTTGATACGGCTTTCAATCACCTGATCCACATCCGCCAGCTGCTGACTGAGCCTGGTCAACTGATCCGTCGCCTGACGGTTGGCATCCTCCAACGCCGTTACCGACGTCTCAGTCTGCTCTTTCAGAGACGCTATATCGGCGGAAAGCGAGGTCCGTACCTTCTCAACCGACCCCTCCAGTGCTCCTATCGCCTTCTCATCCTCTGCCAGGCCGGACTCCACCGCAGCAATCCGCTCCTGATGATCATCCAGACGCTTCTTGTTACGTTCGTTGGCAATGGCCCAAAGCTTGCGGATCTCGCTATCGGCCGTATCCAGCCGCTCCTTCTGTGCTGCCAGTTGATCCTCCAACGACGCGCCCCGCTCCTGCAGGTTCTCACCGGTCTCTGAAAGCTCTCCCTCAAACCGGGCCAGCGCCAGCTTACTCTGCCGCGCCCAGTAATCCGCTTCCTCAAGCTGGCCTTCCAGCGCCTGAACCCGCTGCTCCTGCGAATACCAACCAGCCCCGGCAGCCCCTGCCACCACAATCAACAGCACCCACAGCATCGCAGAGCTACCGCGACCCTTACCGCCGCTGCCCCCGTTACCGCCCTTGCCATCTCTGGGAGGCTTCGCCGGCCGCGACGGTTCGGCTTTCCCACCGGACGATGACCCCGGCCTTCTCTCCGCCGGCTTCTTCGGCTCGGCACTACCAATCGGTCGTTCAGCCCTCAGCTCATCATCATCTGGACGAATGGGTTCCATTACAGCTCCTGACTATGGACGGTTCAAACAATAAGGTCCGATAATACCTGTACTTATAAGCAGGGTGAAATAAAGGTGCATTACGGGAAGACCACACTGAGGCCTGGGGCGTGGTTGGGATTTCTTTTCCAGAAATGTCTGAAGCCATGGATGGCTTCAGTCAAGCGCACATGGAAGTGCTCGTAGCGGTTTCTGGAAAAGAAATGCCAACCACGACCTACACCCGGCTTTGTTGCATGGTAGGTAGCCAAAACATACAATGGCCGGCTTTCCAATTATCACAGGACTGTTGCATATGCAGCCGCTTGTAGGACTCATCATGGGCTCCAAATCCGACTGGCCCACCATGGAACACGCCGCCAACATGCTCGAGAAACTTGGCGTGCCCTATGAAACCAAAGTCGTCTCGGCCCACCGCACCCCGGATCTGCTGTTTGACTACGCCAAAACCGCCTCAGACCGCGGCCTGAAAGTCATTATCGCGGGCGCCGGCGGCGCAGCGCACCTGCCGGGCATGGTTGCCTCACAAACCGCCCTGCCGGTCCTGGGTGTGCCTGTTCAGTCCAAAGCCCTGAACGGTCTGGATTCCCTGCTGTCCATCGTCCAGATGCCTGGCGGCATCGCCGTCGGCACCCTGGCCATCGGCAAAGCCGGGGCTACCAATGCCGGCCTGCTGGCAGCACAGATTATCGGCACCTCCGACGACAATGTTCGCAAAGCCGTGGAACAGTTCCGGGAAACACAGACCGAAACGATTCTGGACAACCCTGATCCCCGGGACCAGTGACGCTAGCTTCGGAGCAAGAAGCGCCCGCTTCCCCAACTTTTGAAAAATGCCGAACAGAGGCAGGAGAACACAAATGAGAATTGGTGTACTGGGCGCCGGCCAACTGGGAAGAATGCTGGCACTGGCCGGATACCCACTGGCCAAGACCTTTGTTTTCTATGACATGTCCGGCAGCCCCAGTGCCGGCCTTGGTGAAGTCATCATCGACCGGGACGGCGAATACCTTGATGACTTCCTTTCCCGCGTAGACCGCGTTACCTATGAATTTGAACACCTGCCGGTAGACGTAGCCGAAAAGATTGCCGCTCATAAACCGGTACACCCCTGCCCCCGCGCCCTGCAGGTGTGCCAGAACCGGGAAGCGGAGAAAACCCTGTTCGGCCAGCTGGGCATCCCGACGCCGGAGTGGAAAATTGCCGACAGCGCCGCGTCACTGAAAGCCGCGGCCGAGGAGCTTGGCTGCCCCGTGGTGGCGAAATCTAACACCGAAGGCTATGACGGCAAGGGCCAGGCTGTGCTCAGAACTCCTGAAGAGGCCGAGGCTGCCTGGGAATCCATTGGGCACCCGCGCCTGATCGTGGAGAAGTTTGTCGATTTCCACAGGGAAGTGTCGATTATCGCGGTGCGCGCTGAAGACGGCGCACTTGCCTTCTACCCGATGGCGGAGAACACCCACCACGAAGGCATCCTGCGTTACTCGATTGCCCCGGCACCAAAGCTCGAAAACCATGTCCAGGAAGATGCCGAGCGGTACATCAAGGCGCTACTGAACGAATTGGATTACGTTGGCGTATTAACCCTTGAGCTGTTCGAGACGGCCAATGGTCTGGTGGCCAACGAGATGGCCCCAAGGGTCCACAACTCAGGACACTGGACGATTGAAGGGGCAATGACCAGCCAGTTCGAGAATCATATCCGCGCGGTGAGCGGGCATCCTCTCGGGAATGTTGCGCCCCGCGGAGTGAGCTGCATGATCAACATCATCGGCGAGCATGGCGACATCGAACGCATCCTCGAACTGCCCTACGCGCATGTTCACCTCTATAATAAAGGCGAACGGCCGGGACGGAAGCTGGGCCATGTGAACATACTGGCCGACAGCTACGAAGAACTGGTGTGGCGGGTGAAGAACTGCGCGCAGTTCCTGCCCGGCAGCCCCGAGTTTAAAAGTTCTTTAACACCAAAGGGTTGATCTGACTCAAATCGACCTTATATTGGGTTTACGCACATCAACATAAACAGAGAGACAGGGAGAACGACCTCATGGCATTTGAACTTCCCGCACTGCCTTACGAAAAGAACGCACTGGAACCGCATATCTCTCAGGAAACCCTTGAGTACCATTACGGCAAGCATCACAACACCTATGTCACCAAGCTGAACGGCCTGGTAGAAGGGACTGATAACGCAAACAAATCTCTTGAGGACATTATCAAGAGCGCCAGCGGCCCGCTGTTCAACAACGCGGCGCAGGTATGGAACCACACCTTCTACTGGCACTGCCTGAGCCCGAACGGCGGCGGTGAGCCGACCGGCGCTGCCAAGGAAGCCATCGAAAAAGCCTTTGGTTCGTTTGAGGACTTCAAGAAAGAATTCAACGATAAGGCTGCCAACAACTTCGGTTCAGGCTGGACCTGGCTGGTCAAGAAGGCCGATGGCAGTGTTGGCATTGTGAACACCAGCAACGCGGAAACGCCGCTGACCGGTGCCGACAAGCCGGTGCTGACAGTCGACGTTTGGGAGCACGCGTACTACATCGATTACCGCAACTCCCGCCCGAACTACCTGGAAGCTTTCTGGAACCTGGTCAACTGGGACTTCGTGAACGAAAACCTGGCCTGATCGGCGCTCCGCCGCTGGATGCAGTCGGCAGAGACTGAACTGAAACGCCCGCCCCTGGCGGGCGTTTTTGTGTCTGTCATATCCAAGCAATTACAATTTGATACAACCACACCCTGAAATCTTTGGAAAAATCGCCGATACTCCATGAAGATATCCCGACTCTGAACCATAATTGGAAACAACAATCAGGGTGATACCCCAAACGCATCGCCTGAAGTGCGGAACCATCGTCCTGAAGAAACCGGAATAAGACAGGCCTGAATGCAAAACTCCTTCGAGGTTGAACATCGCCTGGGCTATCGAATCTTACGGTGGATTCTTGCTGTAGCCCTCGTCAGCGGCGTCATTGTCAGCGCCATACAGGTTATCCTGGATGCTAAGCGTGTATCCATGGGGCTGGATAACGATGCTGAACAGACAATCGCCATGGTGAAGGACGCCGCCACCCAGTCGGTATTCAGCATTGATGCGGAGCTCGCCCAGCAGGTTGTTGACGGCCTCTTTGCCAAGGAAGCGGTACACATGGCCCGCATTGTCCACCCCGACGGCGACCCTCTCGGCAACCGTAGCCGCCCTCTTCAGGAAACCGCCTTCCGCCCGGTTACCAATCCGATTTTCGATGCCGAGCGCATGTTCCGGGAGCCACTGTTCCGCGAGGGCAACCCGGAGAACGTATACGGCTACCTCGATGTTCACTACGACACGGCGCCGGCCGCCCGAACCTGGCTGGACAGGGCCGCGGTTACCTTCGCTTCCGGGATAGCGACGGCCCTTATCCTCGGGCTGGTCCTGTTCTATGTTTTCCACCTGTTGCTGACTCGACCGCTGTTGAGAATCGTCAGCTCGGTCAAACAGGTCGACCCGGCTCACCCGGACGACCGCCTCGTCACGACCCCTTCCGGCCATAAGGGCGATGAACTCGGCCTCTGGGTAAACGCCACCAACAACCTTCTGGTGGCCATTGGCGACAGCCAGAAACGCCATCGTGAGGCAGAGGACCGGGTCAGCCGGCTTTCCCGCTACGACCAGCTTACCGGCCTTCCCAGCCGCGATACGTTTATGGAATTGTTGGTGCGGGACATTGAGGATGCCAGCAAACGGAATACCCAACTGTCGCTGATCGTCTGCGGTATCGATGACTTCAAGTCCGTGAACGAACAGTGCGGTTTTCGAGCCGGCGATCTGATTCTGCAAACCATCGCGGATCGGCTGACCAGCAAACTGGATAATGCCCGCTTTACCATTGCACGCCTTGGCAGCGACCAGTTCGTGATCGTTCAGAAGGGCCTGCGGGACGGCTTCCAGGCCGCCGACACAGCGGAGAAGATTCTCGCCTGCATCAGTGCACCCATGCTGGTTGAAGAGCAGAACATTTCAATGACCGCCACCATGGGGATTGCGCTGTTCCCGTCCGATACCAATCACGCAGACCGGCTGCTTCAAAGCGCCGAGCAGACCATGACCCTGGCCAAGCAGAACGGGCATAACCACTTCCAGTTCTATGTTGCCAGCATTGACCAGGAAATACGGGACCGGAAGCAACTGGAAAAGGATCTCTCCCAGGCGCTGTCCAATCATCAGTTCCATCTGGTTTACCAGCCCCAGATCAACCTGGAGAGCAAACGTGTGATCGGCGCGGAAGCGCTGCTGCGCTGGGAACACCCGACCCGGGGAATGGTACCGCCAGACTTCTTCATCCCGGTGGCCGAAGCGAATGGCTCCATCGTTGAAATCGGCCAGTGGGTTCTGGACCAGGCCTGCTGGCAGGCATCACGCTGGGCCTCGGATGGCTCCCCTCTGCGCATTGCCGTAAACCTCTCGGCCGTCCAGCTCCGGCAGGAAACCATTGTCGACGACATCCTGGACACCCTGCGGCGACACAAGATTCCCGCCGGGCGCCTGGAACTTGAAGTGACAGAAACCAGCTTCATGACCAACCTGTCAGACGCCGTGGCCAAGCTTCGCAGGCTCAACAAGGCGGGCATCAGCATAGCGGTAGACGATTTCGGAACCGGCTATTCCTCGCTCACCTACCTCAAACAGATGCCAGTCCAGCACCTGAAGATCGACAAACAGTTTATCCGGGACCTGCTGGTCAACGAGGAAGATACGCGGATTGCCAATACCATCATCGACCTTGGCAAGAGCCTGAACCTGTCGGTGGTTGCCGAAGGCGTGGAAACGGCAGAACAGGAATATTACCTGAGCCAGCGCGGCTGTAAGCTCGCCCAGGGCTATTTCTTTAGCAAACCTTTGTCGCCACGCGAATTTGAGACCTTCGTAAAAGGTTTCCACGAGCAAATCGTGGAAAATAACGCCTGATCCATCACCCTGAGGAGTTGCCATGGGAACTACCGTTATCGGCCTGATCGTCATTGCCGTCGTTGTCTTTTATCTGGTCTTTATCTATAACCGCCTCGTTTCCCTGCGCAACCAGTTCAAGAACGGCTTTGCCCAGATTGATGTGCAGCTGCAGCGCCGGCACGATCTGATCCCCAACCTGGTGGAAGCAGCCAAGGCATACCTGACCCACGAGAAGAGCACCCTCACCCAGGTGATGGAAGCCCGTAACAACGCCGTCAGCGCCCAGAAAGATGCCGCCAAAGACCCCGGTGACGGCACCAAGATCCAGCGCCTGGGCAGTGCGGAGAATCTCCTGACCAAAGCCCTGGCCAATTTCTATGCCGTGGCAGAGAACTACCCGGAGCTGAAAGCCAACGAAACCATTCAACAACTGATGGAAGAACTGTCCAGTACCGAAAACCGGGTCGCCTTCGCTCGCCAGGCGTACAACGACGGCGTGATGAGCTACAACATCTTCCGGGAGCAGTTCCCGAATAACATCGTTGCCGGCATGTTTGCCTTCAAGGAAACGGCGCAACTGGAACTGGACTCACCGGAAGCCCGCCAGGCACCGAAAGTGGCCTTCTGAGGCCCTGAGGCATGGCTCATCCCGGTTTCTTCCAGCGCCAGGCCCATGCCCGGCGCAATACCAGCCTGCTGGTTTTCCTGTTCCTGACGGCGGTTGCGTTCATTACGCTCGCCGTCTGTCTCGTTGGCTACTTCGTGACCCGCAGCGAATCATCCGGCCTTGCCTTCCACCACTGGCTGCTATCCAACCATGGGATATTAACGGCCGTTACCGTGGTTGGGCTGATTGTTCTTGGCTCCCTGCTGCGTTGGATCGACCTGGCCGGCGGAGGCGAGAGGGTGGCCAAAATGGTCGGCGCGCGGCCAATCGATCCGGACACCCGGGACAGCGACGAGCGCAAATTGCGCAACATCGTTGAGGAAATGGCCATCGCCAGCGGCGTGCCGGTACCAGAACTCTACGTGATGGACCAGGAAACCGGCATCAATGCCTTTGTCGCCGGCTACACGCCCGGCGAAGCCGTGATGGTGGTCACCCATGGCGCCCTAACCCAGCTCTCAAGGGACGAGCTTCAGGGTGTAGTTGCTCACGAATTCAGCCACATTTTCAACGGCGACATGCGGTTGAACGTCCGGCTCATTGCTCTGCTTGCCGGCATCCTGATGATCGGCCAGATTGGCGGCTTCCTCCTTCGGGCGTCCTTCTATCGGGGCCACCGGGTAGGCCGATCCCGGGACGGCCGGGCACAGGCGGCCATGGGCATCATTGGTCTGGCTCTGTTCGTGATTGGCTACGTGGGTGTCTTCTTTGGACGGCTGATTCAGGCAGCGGTCTCCAGGCAGCGGGAAATGCTGGCGGATGCGTCCTCTGTGCAGTTCACCCGCAACCCCGAGGGCATCGCCGGTGCACTGTTCAAGATCGGCATGAAGGGCGGCTATCTGGACACCACCAGCCACGCCAGCGATATGAATCATATGTGCTTCGGTGAGAGCGCCCGGATGAAATTCACCGCCCTGCTGGCATCCCACCCGCCAATCGACGAGCGAATCAACGCGATTCAGCCGGGCATGCTGGCCCGATTGCGCAGCCGGCTCCGGGATACAGAGCCAGGCTCTGGCCTGTACGGCGGTTCCGCGCCGACACCGGGAGCTGGGGTGTCGGGCTTTACTGGCGCGGCATCGGACATGCTCGGCCCGGTCACCGGCAATGGCGGGAGAACATCACCGCTCGCATCCAGCCCGGAGAAAACCATAGAACCTGGCCGGAAGTTTTCTGACCAGGTGGGCACCATCAACCGGCAAAGCGAAGATTTCGCTCTGCGTTTCCTCGAAAGGCTTCCGGCCACCTTCCGGAACCTGCTTTACACCCGGGCCGGAGCCATACAGCTCTGCTACGCCCTGCTGATCAGCGAACTACCGCGCCCACAGCAAACGGAAAGACTGAATCTTCTACCCGCTCATCCGCTACTGGGCAGCCAGCCGGACTTGCTGGACAAGCTGTTGCCAGCGCTCAAAACCATCGGTGAGGGGGTCCGGTTCCCTGCCCTGGAACTGGCCATGCCAGCCCTGCGCAAGCTGGACCCGGAAGAACGGGAGATGCTGATCACCAATGTCCAGAAACTGGTGGCGGCGGATAACCGGGTAACCCTGTTCGAACTGGCCCTGACCAGTTTCCTGTCGCGCCACCTTGGTGATGAAGCTTCGAGAGTGGTACCGGTTCGATACAAGAGCTACAAAGCGGTCATGCCAGCCCTGCAAAAGCTTCTGAGCTTGCTGGCGCGGGCGGGGTCTGATTCCCGGGCGGATGCCGAAGGGCTATATCGGGAAGCCATGGCAGGCTTCATGAACAGCAAGGGGGATGCTGAACCGGTTCTGGAAAAAGTCACCATGCGCCAGTTACGGGAGGCCCTGACCGCATTGAACGGCCTCTCTCCCCTGCTGAAGCCGGCGATCATTGATGCCTGCGGGCACTGCATCACCCGCGACGGCAAGGTGGAAACCCGGGAATACGAACTGATGAGACTGGTGGCGGACCAGATGGATTGTCCGATGCCGCCACTGGCTGTCTGAGGGGTTACCGGCCCCGGGTGCTGCCGTCTTCGAACAGCGCATCTACGGTCGGACGCTGCTCTTCCGTCGGGATCCCCAGCTTCTCACGGATGTCCAGATTGACATCCCACAGCCGGTTGAACTTTTCAGAGGTAGCCGCAACGGCTTCGTCCTTGCCCAGCATGATTTTCGGGCGCAGGAACACCAGCAGGTTGCGCTTTATCCGACGCTCCGACTCCGAGGAGAACAGGCGCCCGATAAACGGAATATCTCCCAGCAGGGGAACCTTGCTCTTGTTGACCTGATAATCATCCCGGGTCAAACCGCCCAGTACGATGGTCTCACCGTCATCAGCAAGAACCGTGGTCTTGATTTCCCGCTTGTTGGTGACAATGTCCGACGCATTCTCGATGCTGTCCGCCACGCTCTCCGTAGTCTGTTCCACAACCAGACGCACCAGGCCATCGGCGCTGATGGTCGGGGTAACCTTGAGGGTCAGACCAATATCGCGACGCTCGATGGTGGTAAACGGGTTGGTGGTACCATCACCGGTGACCGTGGACTGACCGGTACGGAAAGGCACGTTCTGGCCCACGATAATTTCCGACTCCTGGTTGTCCAGGGTAATGATGCTGGGCGTGGAAAGCAGGTTGGCAGCGGCTGAGGTGGAAAGCGCCTGCAGGAGAATACCCCAACTGACACCGTCTTCATTACGCTGACCGGCGCCAATGGTGATGCCGCCTGTGGCTGGGGTAATGGCGGATTCGGTCAGAATTGCGCTGAGCACCTCGCCCAGACTACGCCCCACATTCCCGAAGTTGGTGCCGGCGACCGGCGTGGATTCGCCGGACTCATCACCCACGGCAACCTGAACGCCCAGATCCTGCCCCAGCTCGTCACTGATCTCGACAATAGCCGCTTCAATCATAACCTGGGCGCGACGCACATCCAGAGCCGCCACGATCTCTTCGGCTTCCTGCATCAGGGATGGCTCACCGCGAACAACCAGGGCGTTAAGCCCCTCATCCGCGAAGACCGCAAAACTGCCCTGAGGCTTGGCGCCGCCACCGGAGCCTCCGGAGCCCGAACCTTCCTTGACCAGCTCGCCCATTACACCCTTCAGAATTTCTGTGAGATTCTTGGCGTCGGCGTGTTTCAGCCGCAGCACCTTGGTGGCGCCACCGGTGGCCGAGGGCTGATCCAGTTGCCTGATCAGGCCGCGCATCTTGTCACGGAAGGTCTCATCGCCCCGAAGAATGAGTCGATTGCTGCGCTCATCCGCGGTCACGCTGTATTTCCTCGCGGCATTTTCACCGCCGCCCCGCCCCAGTTCGTCGGGAGCCAGTTCCTGAAGCAAGGTGACCATATCGCCGACCCAGGCTTCCTGGAGCTGAATCACTTCCACCTCGTATTTTGACGGGCTGTCCAGTTCCCGGACGATCTGCTCGATGCGCTGGATATTGGAGGAGTGGTCGCTGATGATCAGCGCGTTGGCGGCGGCGACACCGGCCAGGTGCCCGTACTTGGCCACCAGCGGACGGAGAATCGGCACAAGCTCAAGAGCGTTGGCGTTGTCGATCTGGATAACCCGGGTAATCAACTGCTCGGAGGGGGTTTCGGGAAAGCGCTCCAGCGACTCCGCCGACTGCTTGGCGTCAACCTGCTGCACCACCTTGATGACTTCCTCTCCGGGGATGGCGGTGAACCCGTGAACATTCAGAACCGCCAGGAACAGGTCGTAAATCTCATCCTTGTTCATCGGGGCGCTGGAAAGCACCGTCACTTTGCCCTTGACCCTCGGGTCCACCACAAAACTGTAGCCGGTAATATCAGCCACCTGGGTCACAAAGGCGCGGATATCCGCGTCCTTGAGATTCAGTCGCCAGGTCTCGGCTTCCTGCCCCTGTGCCATGGACATCAAGGGAAGCAGAACTAGCAGGATAATGGCCCGCAATATATTGGTCTTGTGGTTATACATCTGGCGATTTCGTCCTGTTTCGATGAACCCGGTCAGCGCCACTGTTCGGGTATGGCATAACTGATGGTGAGGATGGATCCGTCACGCTCGATTTCTATCTCCAACTGGGCCTGGCCCCGCCAGTTCTCAAGCAGGGACTTGTCCTGGTTGATATCACCCAGTCGCTGGCCGTTAATGGCGGTAATCACATCGCCGGCCTGCAGGTTGACGGCATTGAGCATGGCGTTAGAGCCGTCGTATACGTAGCCGGACATGCCGCTGTCGTCCACCGGGCTCAACCCGAAGGGCGCCAGCGCGGCGGTGCCCTGGCTGTCAATCTGTTCGCGGGCGCTGGCCAGGAACGCATCCGGTGACGATTCTGCCGGCTCGGCAGCCACCTCTGCAACCAGTTCAGACGACTCCTGCTCTTCAAACGTCAGGGATTCGTATCGTCCGCCCCGGCGAATCAAAACGCGCCCAGGCTCCACTTCCGCCAGTTCGGCGTTGCCAGGCAACATCTCGCCTACCCGGTAATACGCCGTTTCACCGTTACTTCCAGCAACTATAGCACCGGAGTCTTCCGGACGCTGCGCTACCAGCACCCCTTCAAGCCGAAGGCGAAGGCGGGTTTCCGGTGCAGAGCGTCGAACGGCTTCCGCCACCTCAACCGGTCGCTCGGAACGCCCGAAAAAATCATAGACTGACATGGAGGTCGTCAGACCACCGCCCCCGGCCATGTTCCCGGCGCTGTTTGACGCTGGCGCGCTGGGAACCGGCCTGTCGTCCCAGGCGAATAACCAGGTCATTCTGGCGAGGATGACGGCCAGATAAACCACCAGCACCAGCAGCAACAAATTCGCCAGGATCCGGGAAATCCGGCCCTGAGCCGGAACACTCAACAGAGCCATACTATCGAGCCCCCGGTACGAGAGGCTGGCGTACCCGGAAAACGACATCGCCCGGGCTGGCAGAATCGGGCCAGGGCTGACCGGCCAGATCCACCATGCGCTTGTAGACACGCAGTTCCATCATTCCGTTCCAGAAGACCGTTGCATCCGCCGCAGGACCATCTCCGCCCTGCTCTGCCACCTTGAGGGCAACGCCACCCTGAGTGGTATCCATGGTCGCCTGCATCGGCGGAAACTCCGCCTGGCCTCTCTGGTCGCCCATTGGCCAGCTCACCAGGCCCCCGTCCCAGCGCCCGAGCCCATCGGCCCGGGTAATCCGGTTATCAGTCCAGACCATGTCGAGCCGATCAATCGTAACCTCGCCCTCAATCATGGCACCGCCACTCTGACGGATAAGCTCTTCAAACTCGGCCACAATAACCCGACCGCTTGCATCCAGCCGGGCGCTGGCAGGCCAGCCAATCGTAACATTGCCATCGAGGGAAGATTGTGACGATTCCACAGAAATCCGGACGGGCAACTCCAGGCTGGTCACCGAGGGCATGTGCAGGCGCCAGTCGACACGCAACGGGAAACCCGCCACCACAACACCCGCCTCGCCATCCCAGAGTTTGCCGGCCACCTGACGGACCTCCACCTGGGCAGGCAGAGCCACGTGGGCAGATGCCTGCTGCCAGACCCACCCCGCAGGAACCAGAACCATCAGTGACAGCAGATAAACCAGAGCGCCCAGCAACAGAAGCAGAAACACCTTGCCGGGGCGAAGAAAGGATTTGGGTTCAGCGTCACTCATTCAGCGTTGCACAGATAATGGACCGGAAGCCGAGTCTAGCAAAGGCATGGGGCAAGTTCATGACAAAAAAACAAAAACCCCGCGTTAGCGTGAACTAACGCGGGGTTTTCAGGGGCCAGGATCAGGCCGGCATTACATCATGCCGCCCATTCCTCCCATGCCACCCATGCCGCCCATGTCCGGCATACCGCCGGATTTCTCGTCTTCCGGCTCATCCGCAACCATCGCCTCGGTGGTGATGATCAGGGACGCTACGGAAGCGGCAGCCTGGAGCGCGGAACGGGTTACCTTGGCAGGATCCAGAATACCCATTTCCAGCATGTCGCCGTAGTTTTCAGTCGCGGCGTTGTAGCCGAAGGAGCCTTCGCCTTCGCGGACCTTGGCAACCACGACCGAGGACTCACCGCCTGCGTTGTAAACGATCTGACGCAGCGGAGCTTCCATGGCACGGCGCAGGATGTTCACACCGGCTTTCTGCTCTTCGTTGATGGCGTCCACCTTTTCCAGAGCTGCAATGGCACGGATCAGGGTAACACCGCCGCCCGGCACAATGCCCTCTTCAACCGCAGCGCGGGTGGAGTGCAGCGCGTCTTCAACGCGGGCCTTCTTCTCTTTCATTTCCACTTCAGAACCGGCACCCACCTTGATGACGGCAACACCGCCAGCCAGCTTGGCAACACGCTCCTGCAGCTTTTCCTTGTCGTAATCGGAAGAGCTGTCTTCGATCTGCTTGCGGATCTGCTCAACGCGGGCTTCGATGTCCGCCTGAGCGCCGGCACCGCCGATGATCGTGGTGTTTTCCTTGGTCACATTAACGCGCTTGGCTGTGCCCAGGTCATCCAGGGTGGTGTTCTCAAGAGTCAGGCCGACTTCTTCAGAAATCACGGTACCACCGGAGAGAATGGCAATGTCCTGCAGCATTTCCTTGCGACGGTCACCAAAGCCAGGCGCTTTCACAGCGTTGACCTTAACGATGCCACGCATGTTGTTCACTACCAGGGTAGCAAGCGCTTCGCCTTCGATATCTTCAGCGATGATCTGCAGCGGTTTGCCTGCCTTGGCAACAGCCTCCAGAACCGGGAGCAGTTCACGGATGTTGGAGATCTTTTTGTCGACCAGCAGGATGTAAGGGTCTTCCAGCTCGGCAGACATGTTGTCCTGGTTGTTGATGAAGTACGGGCTCAGGAAGCCACGGTCGAACTGCATGCCTTCAACCACATCCAGCTCGTCTTCCAGGCCACGGCCTTCCTCAACGGTGATGACGCCTTCCTTGCCGACTTTTTCCATCGCGTCAGCAATGATCTTGCCGATGGTCTCGTCGCCGTTGGCAGAGATAGTGCCAACCTGAGCGATCATCTTGCTGTCGTCGCAGGGCTTGGCCATCTCGCGAATTGCCTTCACAGCTTCAGTCGTGGCCTTGTCGATGCCACGTTTCAGATCCATCGGGTTCATGCCGGCGGTCACGGCCTTCACGCCCTCGTTAACGATGGACTGAGCCAGAACGGTTGCAGTGGTAGTACCGTCACCAGCCGTGTCGTTGGCCTGGGAAGCCACTTCCTTCACCATCTGGGCGCCCATGTTCTCGAACTTGTCTTTCAGCTCGATTTCCTTGGCTACGGAAACACCATCTTTGGTGATGGTCGGCGCACCGAAGGATTTTTCCAGAACCACGTTACGGCCTTTCGGGCCCAGGGTCACTTTAACCGCGTCTGCCAGTACGTTGACGCCTGCGACCATGCGCTTACGCGCGCTATCACCGAATTTAACGTCTTTTGCTGCCATGTCTTCTATTCCTGTTCGTTAAACCGAAGTCGTTGAATCAATCGGATTAATGAGAGTTCGTGCGATTCGCCTCAGCGATCACTCAAGCACGCCGTAAATGTCGCTCTCGCTCATGATGAGGAGCTCTTCGCCGTCGATCTTGACGGTGTTACCGGCGTACTGGCCGAAGACCACGGTGTCACCCACCTTGACCGCCAGTGAGCGGGTTTCGCCGTTTTCCAGGATGCGACCGTTACCAACGGCAATCACCTCGCCCTGGGAAGGCTTCTCTTTGGCGTTACCCGGCAGCACGATGCCACCCGCAGTTTTCTCTTCTTCTTCCTTACGGCGCACGACAACACGATCGTGTAGCGGACGAATTTTCATTGCTCGGTTTCTCCAATAGTCAGATTAATGTGGCAATGACATTGTTGATGTAAGTCGGACTCGCGATGCGCAATCCGACAAATTGCCCGGCCGGATAACCAACTGTTTTCAGTGGAAATCAGCCCGCAGCGAACTTGTGGTTTCTATTTGGGGTAGCAGGTAGGTCTTTTCAACACCCCGCAGAAAAATTTTTTCACTTTTTTTCGATGCGATCCCGATCGGATTCCGTCTCGTCCTGGTATTCACCTTCGATGATGTCGCCGTTACTGTCCCGGTCAAACGGCCGCTGCCGGCCAAACGGATTCTCCTGACCGCCAAACGGGTCCTGTCCGAACGGATTTGAACCGCCACCGGCACGAAAATAGAAGCTCTGGCTCCGGCTCCGCCCCGCCACAACCATACGCTTGAGCGCCTGGGCTGCAAGCCAGTGGCGGGTCCCCGGAATCAGGCACAGAAAACCGACGGTGTCGGTAATGAAACCGGGTGTCAGCAACAAGGCGCCGCCAACCGCCAGAATCAACCCCTCAGCAACCTCTTTGGCAGGCAATTCACCACTGTTCAGGCGCTGGTTGGCCCTCAGCAAGGTTGCCAGCCCCTGCTGCCGGAGCAGCCAGGCACCAATCACCGCTGTCAGCAACACCAGTCCAACGGTGTTGAGTACACCAATCATGCCGCCGACCTGGATCAGGACCGCCATCTCGGCGATTGGCATGATAATGAAAAGAAAAAGGAAAACGGACAAAGTGCCTCCATTGGTTCAGATACTGTCGGGTTACGCTTCGCTAACCCGACCTACATTACCGGCCTGTACGTCAAAAGTAGGTCGGATGAGCGACGCGTCATCCAACGCAAGCCTGGTAGGTCGGATTAGCGAAGCGTAATCCGACAAGGATAAAACCCCACCATAGTCGTATTTGGTATACTCCGCGCACAAAAATAACCGCACAGACGCACAGCAACCGTAAAACCACCTGATAACAGTAGTTAGGGCAAAACATGAAACTTCAAGATTCCGTGATTGCAATTACCGGCGGTGGCCAGGGCCTTGGCCGCGCCATGGGCGAATACCTTGCCGCCAGAGGGGCAAAAGTCGCGCTCATCGACCTTATGCCGGAGAAGCTGGACGACGCCGTCACCGCCTGCGTGGCCGCGGGCTCCGAGGCCAGAAGCTACGTCTGCAACGTCGCGAAAGAAGAAGACGTGGAGAGAACCTTTGAAGCCATCGTAAAAGACTTCGGCCACCTCAATGGCCTGATCAACAACGCCGGCATCCTCCGGGACGGCCTGATGGTCAAAGTGAAAGATGGCGAAGTCGAGCGCCGCATGGAGCTGTCCCAGTGGCAGGCCGTCATCGACGTCAACCTAACCGGCGTGTTCCTCTGCGGCCGCGAAGCCGCCACCCAGATGATCAAGAATGGCGATCAGGGCGCAATCATCAACATCGCCTCCATTTCCCGCGCCGGCAACATGGGCCAGAGCAACTACTCCGCCGCCAAAGCCGGTGTCTCTGCCCTGGTTCCGGTCTGGGCCAAGGAACTCGCCCGCTACGGCATCCGCTGTGCCGGTATCGCCCCGGGCTTCATCGAAACTGAAATGACCGCCTCCATGAAGCCAGAAGCCCTGGAAAAAATGACCGCCGGCATTCCGCTGAAGCGCATGGGCAAGCCGGAAGAGATTGCCTCGGCAGCCGCGTTTATCTTTGAGAACGACTATGTGTCAGGGCGGATGATTGAAGTGGATGGGGCTCTGAGGCTCTAACCTGATAGCAGAGCTGAGCAACAAGTGTCGGATTACGGCCCTCCGGGCCTAATCCGACCTACAAATTCGGCGCCCGCCTCCCGCACCCCGTAGGTCGGATTAGCGGAGCGTAATCCGACAACCAACTCGACTTCATCCAACCAAGCAACTACTCCCGCCCAACCCCAACCAACAAATCCTCATCAACCGCCCAATCCCTCGGCAAAACATCCTCGCGAACATACCGATGAAAACTGGAATACGGCCAATCCGATGCCCTCGCGACATACCCATGCTTCACAGGATTGAAATGGATGTAATCCACATGCCGCTCAAAATCCTGATCATCCCGGATCGTATGCTCCCAGAACCGCTTCTGCCATAGCGAGCCATTTAAACCGATTGGAAGCCCCGGGATATCTCTAGCGACCTTCGTGAACCCCGTCTTTATTAATCGCCACCGCCTGGAAAAGTCATGATCGCCTTCGGGCAATGTCCATACGCTGTGAAGATGATCCGGGAGCACTACCATGGCATCTATTGAGAAAGGATATCGCCGCATGACGGAGCGGAATGATGACCGCAGACACGCCACGGCAGCAGTTGAATTGAAAACAGGTTTTCGATCGGCGGTTACGACGGTGAAGAAGTAGGTGCCGCCTTGTACGCGGTTTCTGCGGTAGTTCATCATACGTCCTTGTATGAAGTGGATGTGTTGTCGGGTTACGGCTCTTTGAGCCTAACCCGACCTACGACTTTTTAGCTCTGGATTGTCGGATTACGGCTTCGCCTAATCCGACCTACTATCAATCCGATTTATGGTTGCTTTGCCTATTCCGGCCTAAGGTTGCCATTGAAATCGGCGCATGGAGACGCGGCCGTTGGTGACCTCTACGCCCTCGCGCTTCAATCTGCCAACCTGGGTTTGGTAGGCATCGGACCCTTCTGGGAAGGCGATCTGGCCGTTGCTACGGATAACCCGAAACCAGGGGATACTGTGACCCGTGGGCAACTTGCCCAGGGCTCGGCCTATGTATCTGGCCTGGCGCCCCAGGCCGGCCATGGCGGCGATCTGGCCATAGCTCGCTACCTGGCCGGGCGGGATTGCGGCGACGACTTGCCAGATTTTTTGATCCTTTGTTGGTTCGGACATGTTTTAGGCGTCTCGTTCTTTGTCGGATTACGCTTCGCTAATCCGACCTACGGCCCTGAGTTCAACTCCTCACAATCGTAGGTTGGATTAGCCGCAGGCGTAATCCAACGGCTTTTGTCGGATTACGCTTCGCTAATCCGACCTACTTTCTGATTCTGCATCCGGTTTTGATTCATTCCGCGGTGCCAACGCATCCAATCGATGGCCATTTCGAATCATAAAAATGGCCAACAAAATAGCCGGGACGCCCATTATGCCGGCCACCAGGAAGAATTCCGCGTAACCGAAGCCCGCCACAACAATGCCGGAGAACCCTCCCAGAAACTTGCCTGGCAGGGTCATCAGCGAACTGAACAGGGCATACTGCGTGGCGGTAAACGAGGCGCTGGTCATGCTGGAGAGCCAGGCGATCAGGGCCACGTTGGCGATACCGCCACTAAGGTTATCGGCGCTGACCACCGCAGCCAGGGTGACGATGTTGGGTGGGTACTGAGCCAGAACGACGAACAGGAGGTTGGTAGCAGCGGTCATAATCGCCCCCAACAGAAGAATGCGCCGAACACCGTAGCGAACCACCATAACCCCGCCAACCAGCGAGCCGGCAATGGTCATGAAGAAGCCGAAGATCTTGGTCACATCTGCCACCTGGGTTTTACTGAAGCCCATGAAATCCAGGTAAAACGGGTTGGCCATGACGCCCATGGCAATATCCGAAATCCGGTAAACGGCAACCATAAGCAGGATCACGAGAGCCAGTTCCCGGTATCGCCGGAAGAAGTCCAGGAACGGGCCGGCGACGGCGGCGTAGAACCAGCCGACCAGTCTTGCCAGGCGGGGATTCAGATGGGTGCGCTTGGCGGCCTCCTGCTCGATCTTGTGGGCAATATCCTGGGCGGCGGCGAAATGGTTCACGCGGGGCTCGCGAACAACCAGTACCGTCAGTGCACCCACACCCACCAGGGCAGCCATCACATTATAGGACACCTGCCAGGACCAGAACTCCGCCAGGTAAAGTGCGCCGGCGCCGGCCACAAGAAGTGCCAGCCGGTAGCCGAAAATGTAGGTCGCAGCCAGGGCCGCCTGAAGCCGCTCCTCGGCAATCTCGATGCGGTAGGCGTCAATCGCCACATCCTGTGTGGCGGAGGAAAACGCCACCAGCAATCCACAAAGAGCCATCATCTCCGGCGCAACGGTCGCGTCCACACTGGCCATCAGATAAAGCCCCGTGGCAATACCCAACTGCGCAAAGATAATCCAGCTTCGGCGCTTGCCCAACAACCGGTCCAGCAGCGGCAGCTTCAGGCGGTCCACCACCGGCGCCCAGAACACCTTTATGGAATAGGTAATCCCAAGCCAGCTGAAAAACCCGATGGTGGCGGTTTCCACCCCCACATCCGCAAGCCGGGCATTCAGGGTGGAAAACACCAGCAGGAAAGGCAAACCCGCGGAAAAACCCAGGAACAGCAGCGCAATCACCTGCCAACGAGTGTAGGTGTAAAGCGTGTCCCGAATCAGGGCCAGGCGGGTGCCGGTTACGATGGTGAAGCCTCCGGATCAGTCGCGGAAATTATTGAACTGCAGCGGGATATCCAGCTCAGCTTCACGCAGCATGGCGATGGCCTCCTGGAGATCATCCCGCTTCTTGCCGGTCACACGCACTTTATCGCCCTGGATGCTGGCCTGGACCTTCATCTTCTGGTCCTTGATCATCTTCACGATCTTTTTGGCCATATCGGTTTCGATGCCCTGCTTCAGCAACAGGTGCTGTTTGACCAGCTTGCCGGACTTGCTGTCGCCGTCCTCTGCCAGTGCACGGGCATCGATATTACGCTTGGCGAACGCCATGCGCAGCATATCCAGCAACTGCTCGAGCTGGAACTCCTGCTCGGCACTGATGGTGATGCCCTTGTCGTCCAGCTCAATGTCGGCTTCGACATTCTTGAAGTCCCAGCGATTACCCAGTTCGCGCTTGGCCTGGTCGACCGCATTGGTGACTTCGTGCATATCGATTTCTGAAACAATGTCAAAAGAAGGCATGGTCGTTATTCTCCAACAGTGTAAGAAGGTATACTTCTTCAATTTGCTGGGGATGATACCAACCCCCGGCAACTCCCGCACCTGACAACGGACTGGTAAAAGTAGATAACAATGCCAAATCTGGACCTTCCCATCCTTGTAGTAGACGACGCAAAGTTCAGCAGTATGGTGGTTGGCCGTACACTGCGAAATGCCGGATATCGCGACGTACGCATCGTTAATAACGCACCGGAAGCCCTGCAGTTGATCGAACAACGCCCGGTAAGCGTGCTGATAGCGGACTGGCTGATGCCCGAGATGGATGGTCTGGAACTGACGGACCAGGTGCGACAACAGGACGAGCAGAACAACCATTACACCTACGTGATCCTGCTCACCGCCCGGGAGAGTGTGGAAGCCCTCTCCGAGGCTTTCGACCGGGGCGTGGACGACTTTATCTACAAGTCCGACATGACCAAGCAACTGATCCCGCGCATCTTTGCAGCAGACCGAATGGCAGACCGCCAGAATACCCTGCTCCGGGCCAACTCCCTGCTGATCGAAAACAACCGGGAACTGGAATCCACCAACATCATTGATCTGGAAACCGGCCTGTGCAACACCAAATACGGCCGAGAGCGGCTGACCAAGATGCTGCGCCACGCCGAATCCCGCGGAGGTTGTTCCGCCTATGTACTGTGCGGCATTCGCAACTGGCAGGAGCTCAAGCGCAAACACCCGCCTACGGTCATGAGCGAACTGGCCATTGGCATCGCCCGCCGGCTGAGCACCCTGATCCGCCCCATTGATGCCCTTTGCCGCGTCGGCGACAACCAGTTCGCCATCATCGCCTACTTCCCCACCAGCGACCACTGCACCACCACCGCCTTCCGCCGCGTGTTCGACGGCATTAACCACAAGGCCCTGAAGACCACCGCCGGCTATATTTCCGTGGAAGCCGGCATGGTGCTTTGCAAAGCCGACGCCCAGAACGGCACGCCCTCAATCCAGGACATGGAGCGAGCGGCGGTGCAGGGGTTGGTGGATGCGTACGATACCCGGCGGTTTACCGAGACTGCGCCGGAAGTCAGTGCAACGGCCTAATTTGTTTGTCGGATTACGGCTTTGCCTAATCCGACCTACCCTCACCCCAAACTCAGAGCTAACTGTAGGTCGGATTAGCGAAGCGTAATCAGACAACCAACTTCGCCTAATCCGAGCTACCCTCTACCTACCCGAAATTGAGCACCACCCGTAGGTCGGATTAGCAAAGCGTAATCCGACAACTACCCTTCCAACCAAGCTCCATTCCGGCTACACACTCCGTAACACTGATACACACTTCACAAACAGACATGAAGGCGCGGAAGACTTATTCTGCAATTGTGGATTTAAGCAGTATCCCCCATGGCGGAGGAGCCGTGTAGTACCTCCGCCGCCATATGGGGAATCGAATCCACCGGATTAACGAATTTTTCAGGCACTTTCGTTCTTTCCTTGTTTTTTAGGCCAGCTTTTTAGCTGGCCTTTTTATTGCCCCTCCAAACGTTTTCGCGCCAGTTCCGTTATACTCCCGCTACAACGACTCCAAAAACAGTGCTGTAACCATGAAAACCCTCGGAACCGCCTCCGTCGCCGCCCTGCGCCAATACGTTCGAGCTGCCGAATCCGCCGGCGTGGATATCAGCCAGCTTTTCGACAAAGCCGAACTGAACCGGGATCTACTCGATACCGACGACGGCCGAATCAACGGCGAACAATTCCAGCACTTTATCCATTTGTTGTGCGAACAAACCGGCAACCCGATTCTGGGCCTGGAAACCGGCGACTTCGTTCAACCAGGTTCCTACAGCGTGCTCGGCTACATCACCATGAGCTGCGCGACTCTGGGCGAGGCCGTGGCACGCATTGCGCCGTTCGAAAAACTCGTTGGCGATATGGGCACCACCAGCCTCGCCATGAAAGGCGAAGACATCAAACTGTCCTGGAACTGCAACTACACCGACCCCGTCGTCCGACCACAATTGGTGGACAACGTCTTTGCCTCCTGGGTGAACTACGCCCGCTGGCTTGCGGACAATCAGGAGGCGTCACCAAGCTCGGTAAAACTCCGCCGACCCTCGCCAGGTTCAGAACTTGAAAAGGCCTACCAGGAGCGCTGGCAGTGCCCGATCACTTTCTCAGTGGATGAAGACAGCATCACCCTCAAGAAAAGCCTGCTGGAAACCCGCCTGAGACAGCCGGACCCCCTGCTCCGCAAAACCCTCGAAGCCCACGCCCTGAGCCAGCTGGCCTCCCTGGACACCGACAGCGACCTGACTTCGAAAGTCCGCCACAGCATCCAGCAACAACTGATGCACGGTATCACCAGACAAGACATGGTGGCCGAAGACCTGGGCATGACCAGCCGGACTCTCCAGAGAAAACTCGGCCAGGAAGGTGTGTCTTACCAGAAACTGTTAGATGAAGTGCGGCAAAAAATGGCCGAGGACTATCTTCGCAACAGCGAACTGGCCATTCCGGATATCGCATTAAGGCTGGGATACAGTGAAACCACATCGTTTCACCGGAAGTTCAAAGCGGTAACGGGGAAGACGCCCGGAGAGTTTCGCCAGTTGGAGGAAAACCCAAAAGCCTGAACGACCGAGGCCGGTGCAAGCTTCCAGAAACGTGGAGCGCCAGGGATGGCGCGACCGAGCCCTACATGGACGTATTTACGGGCGTTTTCTGGAAGCTTGCACCGGCCTTGGTCCGGCACGAAGCCTCAGTCTTACAGTTTGCGGCCTTTGCCAGCAGCAATCCGCAGACGCAGGGCGTTCAGCTTGATGAAGCCTTCCGCATCCTTCTGATCGTAAGCACCCTGATCTTCCTCAAAGGTGGCAATCTTCTCGTCGAACAGAGAATCATCAGACTTACGGCCAACCACATCCACATTGCCCTTGTAGAGCTTCAGGCGAACGGTGCCGTTTACATAGTTCTGGGTCTGATCGATCAGCGCCTGCAGAGCCTCACGCTCTGGCGACCACCAGTAGCCGTTGTAAATCACCTCGGCATAACGCGGCATGATGCTGTCTTTCAGATGCGCCACTTCGCGGTCCAGGGTGATGGACTCGATGGCACGGTGGGCACGCAGCATGATGGTGCCGCCCGGAGTTTCGTAACAGCCGCGGGACTTCATGCCCACGTAGCGGTTCTCAACAATATCCAGACGGCCGATACCGTTAGCGCCGGCAACCTTGTTCAGGGTTTCCAGCACTTCATGTGCCTTCAATTCCTGACCATCGATGGCAACAATGTCGCCCTTCCTGTAGGTCAGCTCAACGTAAGTCGGCTTATCCGGCGCGGCTTCCGGAGACACACTCCAGCGCCACATATCTTCCTCGGCTTCCGCCCAGGGATCTTCCAGATTGATGCCTTCATAGGAGATGTGCAGCAGGTTGGCATCCATGGAGTACGGGCTCTTACCCTTCTTCTTCTCCACCGGAATGTTGCGCTCGTCGCAGTAGGCCAGCAGCTTCTCGCGGGAATTCAGATCCCACTCACGCCAGGGGGCAATCACCTTCACGCCCGGCTTCAGTGCGTAGGCACCGAGCTCGAAACGCACCTGATCGTTACCCTTGCCGGTAGCGCCATGGGAAATGGCATCGGCGCCGGTCTCATTGGCAATATCAATCAAACGCTTGGCAATCAGAGGACGGGCAATGGACGTACCCAGCAGGTACTCACCCTCATAGATGGTATTCGCGCGGAACATCGGGAACACGTAGTCGCGCACAAACTCCTCGCGCAGGTCCTCGATGTAAATTTCCTTAACGCCCAACGCTTCGGCTTTCGCTCGCGCCGGCTCGACTTCCTCGCCCTGGCCGATGTCGGCGGTGAACGTCACCACCTCACAGTTATAGGTATCCTGCAACCACCGAACGATGACGGAAGTATCCAGGCCACCGGAATAGGCCAGCACCACCTTTTTGATATCAGACATGCCCTTGCTCCAGACTGAACAGAATGGATGTGTTGAAAAGAAGGGCAGTATTGTACGGGAGAGCGGGGGGAATGGCTATTGGGCGCGGGTATTAGGCAGCAGGCGGACGAACAAGGGGTCAGATGAAAGCGTTCATCTGACCCCATCTTCAGCAAAGCGGATGGACCGATTCAGACAGCCTGCTGCTGACCAATAGCCTCTTCGCGAATGCCGTCCCAGCCTTCCTTGATGGCTCGAAGCAGGTTCGCAACTTCATCAAGCTTGGCAACATCATTCTTCGCGTTCGCTTCGAACAGAGTGCGCTCCATATAGTCATAAAGGCCTTCCAGCCGAACGGCCAGATCACCACCCTTCTCAAAGTCCAGGAAGCCGCGCAAACCGCCGATGATCTCAATCGCCTTTGAGATCAGCTTGCCCTTACCTTCGTAGTCCTTTGCCTGCATCCGAGCCTTCGCCATGTTGATGCGCTCAAGGGCACCGTTGTACAGAAGCTGAATCAGCTTGTGGGGGTCCGCATCGGTGATGCTGGTCTGGGTATTAACTCGCTGATAAGCCTGCAAACCGTTCATAATTTACCTCGTCGTTACCGGATTTCCGGTTTTGCCATACCTAATGTATAGCCCGATCTGTTCTGATGCGGCACCCTTAACCGTTGCCGCCGCCGTTGTTATTCGGAGCCAGTGCCGCCAACTGCTGGCTGACGTAATCCCGGGTGCTGTTGAGCTGGGCAATCAGGGAATCGGCGGCGCTGAATTGATTGACCAGGCGTTCCTGGTAGGACTGGATGCGACGCTCCAGATCAACCCGATCCTCCTGAATCCGCTCCAGCTCCCGGTTCAGACTGCTGGTGCGGGAATCTAGAGCTCCATTGGCACCGAGAATGTCAGTGATGGTATTTACAGCACGCTCGCTCACACCTTCAATAAACGATACCGAGCCACGGGCACCGGTTTCACTGCCGAGCACACGCACTTGCAAACCTGCTGCACCGGAACCGGCATCACCACCCAGGAACAGCACCTGGCCGTCCCCCTGGGCCGTCTGGCCATTAATAGTGCCCTGCACGTCGGTACCTGCCTGGCCGGTTTTGGTTGCCAGCTCCGCCAGATTACTGCTGGTGAGATTCACGCTGGACTCGCTGCCATATCGGCCGGATGCGAATGTCAGATTACCCGTACCATCGACATCCACCTGCACTGAACGGCCGCTTGAGTTTAGGGCTGAATTGTTATTCAACTGTGACTGCAACTCATCCCTCAGTGCATCCACCGAATAGGTGCCGGCAGTCAACGCAATCGTCGCGCTGGTTTCTCCATCCACCTGAAAAGTCAGCTCGGTGCCTTCAGCCACAGTAATATCCGTTGCACCGCTGAGGTCGTATCCAAGACTACCCCGGGTCGCCAGCTGGCTGACATTAATATCGTAATCACCCGCCTGAGTATTGGTACCACTACGCACGAACTCAATCTGCCCGTCTGTGGTGCGGCCCTGCTCGGCAAACAGCGCAGTGACATCGTCCGGGTTTTCCTGCAACTGCTGCTGAAACTTCTGGCTATCAAACTGCAGGTTACCGGTGCGCCAATCGGTGGTAACACCCACATCCGCCAAACTGCGAACATTGGCGTTTTCAAGACCCGGAATCACATCACTCAGTACCCGCTTGAGCTGGCCCTGGATGTTGCGAACCGTAGAGTCACCGGTCAGGATGCTGCCCTGGCCGGTTTCAGAGTCATAGGAAGAAAGCTCACTGATGGTGGTCTGCAGCGCGTTAAATTTGTCAACAAACGCCTGCACCCGCTCGGCAACGGCTGCAGTGTCCTGCTCTACCTTGACGGTGGAAGTACCGGTGCCGGTGATATCGAAGGTCACCCCATCCACCACATCATCAACTGTGTTGGAGCCCTTAACTACCTCAATGCCATTGATCGTAAATTTGGCATCTGCGGCTTCAGTGGTCGTTTCAGCTCCCGCCACAAAATTGGCCAGGTCCGTGCCATCGGCGGCACCAGTGCTCAGATTAATCTGATTAGCAGTGCCGGTTTCGTCGGAGTTGAGCACCAGACGATAACCATCACCGGTATTCAGAATACTGGCCGACACCCCGGCATCTGAGTCATTGATTGCGTTGGCTACGCCCTGAAGGGTGTCATTACCCTCATCAATCAGGATGTTAGTGGTCTTGTCCCCCACCTGCAGAGTCATGGTGCCCTGACCCACGCTGGTGGCATCCCGGTCCGCCACGGCGGCAAACGCCATGGCATCAGATTCCGCGATGGTTTCCACGTTCAGGTTATAGGTACCCCGGCTAGCCTGGCTGGCATCCACACTGGCGGACACATTGCCGCCGGAGGAAGTAGCAGAAAACGACTTCATGGCATCCGCCGAGCCTAGTTGGCGCATGGGCAGACGCAACTCCGTCACTGCGCTACGCAGCTTGCCATAGGCGGAGATCAGCGCCTCGGTGCGCTCGGTTTTCTGATCCAGCCGAGTTTCCGTGGGCTTGCGCTCCGCGGCAACCAGCTGATCCACCAGATCCGAGTTAAGAACCCCGGACCCAACGCCTAATGATGATATACCTGCCATAACCATGCCTCCTCAAGGGGGCGAATCTCTTCATTGTTCAGTTTATCGGCAAGAAGCGGCAAAACTTTGCCTTTTTCTCTCACCGATTTGTAACGCCCTGTAACAAGCACTACTACTCTGGGGTCAAAATAAAACTTTCTTCTGACCCCATTTTTAACTGCACGCGAAAACGCAGAACACCGCCGGACCCTCTCAGGTGCGGCGGTGCTGAAATACCGTTGTTTAACCAACCGCCGAAGCGGCAAGCTTTTACACTTTAATATTAAACAACGTCAGCGGTTCGTCCTGCTGCAAGTTCTCTGCCAACCTCATGGCAACCTCATCCGGAATCTGGCGGATAACTTCATCGGTATTGCGGTCGACCACCTTTACGATGGTCTGCCCAGCTTCCCGATCCACTTCAAACTGCAGGTCCCGCTGAACGTTCTGTACGAAATCGTTCAGTTGAGTGACGGCATCGTCCAGTTGCTCCCGCTGGTCCTCGTTGCGATCCTTCAACCTTTCGGCCGTGGAGGGCTCGCTGGACTGCTGGGCGCTTTGAACTTTCGCCGAAATGCCTGCGGATGACGACGCCAGGTCGGAGGCATTCCTGCCTTCGGCCTGAGATGACGACAGTGCCTTCACCGGTGCCTGTTCACTGGAACGCACCAGCTTCAGGTTCGGGTTGCTCAGGTTAACGTCATTCATAGCTTTACCTCGCTATCCTCAAACGGCGTTAAACCGGAGCCCGAAGGCTCCGGCTTGTACCGCTATGCCCCAATTACTGCAGGAGGGACAGAACCTGCTGCGGCCGGGCGTTGGCCTGGGCCAGTACCGAGATACCCGCCTGCTGCAGCACCTGGGATTTGGAGAGCTTCGCAGTTTCTGCTGCGAAGTCTGCGTCCAGGATACGGCTGTTGGCGGCGCTCAGGTTTTCTGAGGTTGAAGCAAGGTTGGAGATAGTGGAGTCAAAGCGGGCCTGAACCGCCCCCAACTCCGCCCGAAGGCTGTTGACTTGATCGAGAGCGAAGTCAACAGTCGTAATTGCTTCGGAAGCATTTTCACGAGTCAGCACATCTACATCTGTCAAGGTCTGCGTGTCAGTGGTAACCTGCGTTTCCTCAAGACCTACGCCTTCAACATTTGCAGTCGTACCACCCAGCGTAATTGTTTCACCAACGTCTGTACTCAGAACAATACCTGCATCGAACTCTTGCTCTGAAGTGGCAATATCTCCAAGAATATCTTCACCGCTGTCATCAGTCACTTTAATGGTTGCACCATTCTTATCCGTTAAAGTGATATTGGATGAATCATTGGACGCTACAACACCAGTCTGACCAGAAACAGCGTTTATCGCATCCTGCGCTTCACCAATCGTGGATCCAGCGGCAATATCAATATCAACACCATTGATATTTATTGTCCCAGCATTTGTTCCGGTGAAAGCACCTGTATCAACGACTGTAGATGTAGCTTTCGAAGCTGTCACACCGGAATCTGCTGCAACTTCGTTGATTGCCTCAACAACATCTTCGACACCTTGAGCATTAGTAAGATCGACGCTCTCACCGTTTACGGTAAGGTCAGTCAAGGCTGCAATATTAGACACATCAAATGAGTCGCCTTCATATACTTCCGCGCCAAGCTGAGATCCCTTGGTGTTGACACCGTCAACGCTGATGGTTTGACCCGCATTCGCGCCCACCTGGAAAGTAAGATCATCAAGAGACCCATCCAGAATGTTACGTCCGTTAAACTGGGTATTAGTTGAAATCCTGTTCACTTCTTCAATCAGTGCGCTTACTTCCTGATTCAATGCCTGACGGTCCGATGAGGAATTTGTGTCGTTAGCGGACTGAACGGCCAGGTCACGGATCCGCGACAGAGCGTTAGTGATTTCGCCAAGCGCACCTTCAGCTGTCTGGGCATATGAGATGCCATCGTTGGCATTCCGCTGGGCTACATTCAGACCAGAGATCTGAGCGCTGAAACGAGTCGAGATTGCCAGGCCGGCAGCATCGTCTTTGGCAGAGTTGATCCTCAGACCAGAGGACAAGCGCTGCAAAGCCTCGTCGTTCATCTTCTGAGAACTGTTCAACTGATTCTGAGCAGACAGTGACGCGACGTTAGTGTTAATACCGAGAGCCATAATGCTTCTCCTTCGACAGATGTCGTTATTTCATGGAAAAGGTCTGGCGCCCGTTTTCAGTTTGGGAGCGCCGCCCTGTTACACCACTTAACGGCGCCATATCCAGTTGCTTTAGAAAAAAAACCACTGTTTTTGTTAACAAATGTAAAACCGGCAATTCAGTTCCCTTCAGAGCGGCAGCGCTTTGGCGCTCGGCCCCCACCCAATCTGACAACACTGTTTCAATTCCTATTAAAAACAATGCTCTAAACATTATCTGAAGAAACTGGCACACCCTTCGCTTATCACCCTGCAAAACGGCAATTTAACGAATTTCAGCCGGCAAGGGTTCCCATTAAAGATCGGGCACCAGGCTTCCGGCACCTCTGAGCAGGGAGAATTGATATGCCTCAGGTCATTAATACCAACATTGCTTCGCTGAACGCGCAACGTAATCTGAACGCCTCCCAGGGGCAGGCCAATGTGGCGCTTGAGCGGCTGTCTTCGGGCCTACGAATCAACTCTGCAAAAGATGATGCGGCCGGCCTTGCCATTTCAGAGCGCTTTCAATCTCAGATCACCGGTCTGAATATGGCGCAAAGAAACGCTAACGATGGCATTTCTTTGGCGCAAACGGCCGAAGGTGCCATGGATGAAATTACCAACAACCTTCAGCGTATTCGTGAACTTGCCGTTCAATCGGCCAACGCGACCAACAGTATCTCGGACCGGCAGGCTCTGAACCAAGAAGTTCAGCAACGCATAGAAGAGATTAATCGAATCGCGAGTCAGACTTCGTTTAACGGCTTGAAGGTCCTCGACGGGACGTTTGGCACTCAGACCTTTCAGGTGGGAGCGAATACTGGTGAAACCATCGGCGTATCCGGTCTGGACTCAAGAGGAAGCCAGCTAGGAAGTGTTATTTCACAAACGTCTGATTTCACTACCAGTGACGTACCCATTCAAACTGAAACGAGTGAAGTAACTCTCGATTTCTCGCAACAGCCCATAACCGGCAGCGTGACGATTGACGGGGAGTCTCTCCCGTTCAATAGCAACGAAGCAGACGTCGAGGCCTTGGCAACTAGCCTGCAAGGCAAGATTGACGCTAACGGAACCCTCGACCCACTGGGAATTGTCGTTTCAGGTGACAACGCAACCGGCAAACTTACTTTTACCAACCCGACGGGAGAGGATCTTCCGGTCAACTTTGCTCTATCTGATAGTGGAACTCCACCAACTACTTATCAAGAGAGTTTTGTCGCGACAGGAGGAGGGCTGGCCGAATTCTTCGATGCCGGCAATAGCTCAACGTTTAATTTCGAAGTGAATGGGCAGACTTTTTCAGTTGACGGCGTAGGTTCGCTGGAAGATGTAGTCGGACAAATCAACGCAAGGTCAAATGATACCGGCGTAAGAGCTAATCTTGATAAGACCAACACTGAGATCATCTTTTCATCACAATTCGGAGAGGACTTTGACGTTGCAATTAATGCCGATCTGGATGGTGACACGGTTGATGACGTCACACTGACTCAATCGGGCACTGTGGCAGCAAACACTATCTCGTTGAATAACACGGACATCTCCACTCCGGAAGGTGCCGATCTCGCCATGATTTCTGTTGATTATGCAATTGATCAAATTAACAGTTTTCGAGCTGAACTCGGCGCCGTCCAAAACCGCTTCGAATCCACCATCGCAAACCTGGCAACCACCTCCGAGAACCTCTCGGCCTCCAACAGCCGTATCCGCGATGCCGACTTCGCAGCGGAATCGGCAGAACTCGCTCGAACCCAGGTTCTCCAGCAGGCCGGCCTCTCGGTTCTGGCCCAGGCCAACGCACGGCCTCAGCAGGTGTTGCAGTTGCTGCAGGGATAACGTCGCTAAACCTGAACTCTGGAACCAAAACGGCCGGGCTAACAACCCGGCCGTTTTGGTTTTTGGTGGAACCTATATTCATAGCCAGTCTTCACGCTCGTGCCGCACCCTCGCAATGAATATGTTGCATGAGTCTATTATCTGGTAGATCACGATATGTACGCCGACAGGGTATATTCGTACCGGCGGGGATAATTCCATGCTTCCGGCGTGGAAAGCGGGTTTCGAGCAAGAAACTCGAAGCAAGCCTCTAGCTTTGAGTGGTAAGCGTCGGCCTGCATTTCACCAAAGTGTTCCAATCCATGGAGGTAGATAGAAATAATATCTTCTTCAGCCTTCCTGCTGAGAACGTAATTCATCGACTTCTCCATCCCTGGCTAAACACTTTGCAGCAGCTCTCAATTCATCCATTGAACGAGCTCCTTCTCCACTGGCAATTCCCGCTGAAACGAGACTTTGTAACTGGTCGATTTTGTGTCGCCGGTCCTGATCTTTACGAATAAGATCACGCACGTAATCGCTGGTGTTGGAATACCTTCCAGATTCCGCCTGTTGTTCTGCCCAGGTTTTCATCGCATCGGGCAGGGATATATTCATTGTTGCCATAATCAAGCCCTCCAATCTTCGGATTATGGCAAATTTTGCCAAAAATTGCATTATCGCCGATTTAAGGACGGCCCCAGGGTTTATATTCCGGTAAACATCCCTTCAAACAACGCCGCCCGCCGCATCATCTGCTCACCCTTATCCTGCAATCGTGCATGCTCCGGATCCAGCTCGATCAGACCGAGGAGCTGGAACAACGTTATCATTCGCGAGCGCAGAGCAAATCTAGCTTGCTCCTCATCGCTCATGAAGACCACCGGGTAGGCGGCAAGCGGTAGCCGGGGAAAGGCCTTAAGCATGTCGTCCAGATATTCGTCCACCGGACGCCACTCATCGCCTTTCTCGGCCAGCAGCCAGAAGCAGAATGGCGCGGCGTACTGTATTTTATCCAGACCATCGAAGTGGTCCATGGAAGCCCAGTTGAGCCGCGTGAACGCCGTGGATAGCAGGTCCCTGTAAACCATCAACCAGCCTTTTTTCTCCAGCCTGGTTTCGGCAGTTTTCTTAAGGGAGAGCACACCCTTCTGCTTTTTGATGTAGCCGGCAATTTCCAGCAGCACGCGAGTAAGGATCACCGCCAGCACGTGTTCTTCGGAGCGTATCGGTGAATACATGGCCATCGGCGCTACCATGGATTCCCCGCCCGCTTCGACCATGGCCTTCACTTGCTTCAGCGGCAGGTTGCCCTTGCCAGTCAGGCGAATGCCTTTGCCTTTCATGGCCTCTACCAACACCCTGGCCATGCGGATGATCGGTGCCGTATCGAGCAGTTCATTCACCGATCCCGCATCGAAAAAAGGGTTGAAAACCGATGGGCAGTTCAGCGGGTTCTGTAGCAATTCATGCACCTGGGCCGGGCTAAGCCCCTGAAAATCGCTGGCCGGTGGGGCGCCATGCTCAGGATCCTCCGGGAACCAGTCATCGCGTTCGGCAAGATCCGCGTTGATCTGTTCGAGATCGACAAAGTCCGGGTCGAACCACTCGCCGCACCACTCGCGAACGGCGATGTGATCGGGGTGCGCCATATCCTCCATGGCGTCGAGGAATTCGTAAAATCCATGCAATCCACCCACATCCTCCGGCGGGCATCGGCGCACGGCCTTGATGCAGCCAGGAAGAGTTTCGTTGCCCGGCTCCACGGATGTGATCTTCTCCAGCACTATCTGATGCTCCCAGCTATCGCCAAAATCATACTCGTAGTGCAACGCCTGCCCTTCGCTGAGCAGCACGGCAGAGACGGGCACAGCGGCTTCGTCCTGGAAATTCATCATGCCGTCGAAATCCTCGGCCGGATCGCCAATCAGGGTGCCGTCTTCTGTCTGGAACAGATGCAGGTGTGAGGCCTGCCAGCCCATGGCCACCTGGACAATGCGGTGAAGGTCCCGGAAGGTGGTGCCGGGCTCAATCAGCAAACGCCGCCAAATCGGCGGCTTGGCGCCGGAGAGGGTTACTTTGAGCTGGTAGGCGGCTCTGGGTTCGGTGGGCATGGGGCTTCCTGAGAGCTGAGCGGATTTCATATGCTTCGCAGTTTAGGTTCTGGCTGGTTTGCAACATTCAGCGCCTGTGAACCTGGTTTTCCATATATTGCCTCAGCAACTTATTAATTCTTGTTTGATACCCCTTTCCCTGAGCCTTGAACCAGGCCAGCACGTCCTCATCAATCCGAAGCGTTACCGGCTGCTTCGCCGGCACCCGCAGTTCGGCCTTTTCAAAGAAGGCCTCATCCAGTTCTGGTATATCACTGGTGTCGATTCGTTCGTCGTCCTGTTCAGCCATTCGCTGCCAGTCTGTTTTAGATGTTCTGTTCATAAAGCCTCACCTCTCGCCGGGTTGCTTTTCGAGCTGAAATTATCCGGACAACGTCTCCGCATCTCTCCACGTATACAACCACGCCTGTAAACTGTCGCATTAAACCCACAGCGACCCAACGTTCTTCATCATAGGCATACCGATCGTCTACAGATGTCAGCATCGGGTGATTGAAAATATCGATGGCATCCACGAAATCGATTCCATGCTTGCGGATGTTGTGGGCATTCTTCGCCTCATCCCATTCAAAACGCATTACACATCCTTGTATTTACATCTGTATGTACAGGATACAATAGTTCTTGATCAGTCCAAAGATGTTTCGAAACCCAATCTCACTGCCAACCCCATCTCCAAACTGGCACACCTTTCGCAACACCTTCCCCAAAGCACGGCAAACCGTCAAAAAACTGCAGACCTTTGCCGCCCCAAATTGCGGCTGTATTCACGAGGTGTCCCATGCAAGCCAAGCATCAAGTCCAGGTATCCCAGTCCCAACAGGCCCAGGCTGCCCGTCTGCTTTTGCAGGCCAACCTTGCCTACGGGGAGTCCAACAGCAACGGCCTCAGCCATATCCAGCGGCTGAAGGCCCGGCAGGAATGCCGGGATTACCTGACCGGGGCACTGGTTATTGAGCCGGAGAACGCCGGCGCGCTGGGCCTTCTGGGCCGGGTGGAACTGGACGAAGGGCAGCTTGAGAAAGCCCATACCCTGTTCAACGCCAGCCTCAATCACCAGCCGGGCCAGGCGCAACAGTATTGCAACCTGGGCTACTGGGCCCTGAAAACCGAACGCCCGGCGCTTGCAGAGCAGTATTTCCTGCAGGCCCTGGACTGCGACCGGCAATCTGCCGCCGCTTTCTGTGGCGTTGCCCATTCCAAGCGTTTGCAGGGGCAGTTTGATGTAGCCTATCTACATTACCGCAGGCTCCTCGAAACCGGCGCCGAATGGGATTCCGTTTACAGCGGCATGCTCACCTGCGCCCAGAACCTGGAAGTAGATACTGCGGACTCCGCCCTGGCGCAGGATGCTATCGCCCTGCTGCAGCGGGATGGTCTGCCGCATCAGGAATTGGGCCGTTTTGTCGGCGCGATCATTCACCAGCAGTACGATCTGGACAACCCGGACGCACAGATATTCCTGGATGCCGCCAGCGAAGATGAACTGCTGATCCTTGCCCTCCAGAAAACTCTAATGCCCAATCCTGCGGTGGAAGAGCTGGTTACCCTGCTGCGTCGGGCAATCATTGCCGAAGTCGCACAAACCGTTGAACTTCGGGACGAACTGCAACGCCTGACGCTGGCCATCGCTCAATACGCCGACAGAACCGGCTATGCCCTGGCAGCTGAAGACGATGAAGAACGACTGGTCTCTGCCATCAACGACAGCATCCAGGCCCAGTTCGCACTCGGCGAGGAGCAGGACGGACTCATCGGCTCACTGATGATCAGCGCAATGTATGGCGCCTTCTTCCACCAGCCCTTCGCGGTACAGCTTGGCCAATGGAACCTGGTGGACTGGCCCCTGGCATTGCAGCCAGTCTTAGCCGCCAGCTATTACGATCGGGCCGAAGAAGAGGCCATCAAACAGAATTTCGATGAGAAAGCCGAGGAACTGTGTCTGGATAAGACCGATGTTCCCCAGGCATGGCCCTGCTGGTCACAGTTGGCCTATCGCACCGAAAGCAGCCTGAAAGCATTGATGGCCACCGAACTGGGCCTGGCCACCGAAAACCTGCCAGCCACCCTCCGCATCATGGTCTGCGGCGCCCAGTCCGGCCAGCGGGCCATGGAACTGGCCAGCTATCTGGACGATGTGGAAGTGATCGCAGTGGATGAATCCCTGGCCAATATTGCCAAGGCTACCCGCATGGCAAACCAGAGGGGCATGGACAACATCGTGTTCTGGCCCTGGTCCATCGCCCAGCGTTTCGTGGCTGATGGCCACCAGGTGCACTGGATCGAAGTCGGCCGCCTGCCCTCACCGGCCATGACCACCCTGTCACTGGCCGCCCTGGTGAACGAAGCCACCGGCTCCGGCGCCGTGGTACATATGCACACCGCCATTGCCGAGCAAACCTCCGGCGACAAACAGATTCGCAAACTGGTCAGTGAGCACAAACTCCAGCCCACCCGCCAGACCCTGCGCCAGCTTCGCCGGATGGTTCTGGCCAATCGGAACGATGCCAGCTGGCAGGAACTGACCGCCGACGCCGATTTCTACAGCCTCGGCGGCTGCCGCGACAGATGGTTCCGGCCGCAGAACACCGTCCAGCTGAACGAGCTGATGGCTATGGTAAGCAATGAGGTGGAATGGAAGCTCGTGAAAGCACGGGATGCGGATGGCCACAGCCTGGCAACCGGGCCTGTGCAAAAGCAGATTCAGGCGGAGGCATTGGGCAGTGAGGTGCAGAGTCTGATGGGGCAGAATTTGAGTGTTTATTTCGTGAAGCGGCGGTGAGTGGGCTTTAACGTGGGCTGTCGGATTACGGCTTTCGCCTAATCCGACCTACGGGGTGGAATCCGCGCGTACTCGGAAGCCATGTAGGTCGGATTAGGCGAAAGCCGTAATCCGACACAAAAGCGCCTTCTCTTGAAGGAGAAGGCGTACTAAACAATGGCGGCTCCAACGGAGCCAACATCCTTATCCTCAGATATAAGGAATCAAAGACTCCCCATACAAATGCAGATCCTCCAGAATATGCCGCTTCTCCGGCGCCAGTTCCGGGTCCGCCGCCAGGCGCTGTAATTCCTGGGCATACGCCTCCAAAGACCGCCAGCCCTTCTTCGGGTGCATTAGCCTCTGGCTGCGAAACTCTTCCCAGCGCTCCAATTCCTCACCCATCAGGCTGCCCGGATAATTCCTGGCCCGATAGCGAAACAACAATTCCTGCAGCCGGTCATCCTCGAAAGTCACATCCAGCTCACCCAGGGTTTCCACCGGCTGCTCCAGCACCCAGTTCAGCTTTTCGCGGTCGTTTTTGCTGATAAAGCCGCCAGCGTAGAGCTGTTCGTCCGGGTCTGTGAGGTCGCTTTCGTGGGGCTGATCGAAAGCCTCGGCAATTCTCGCCGGAAGATCCGGAGCCTTGCGCAGCAAGGCCAGATTGGCCCGCAGGGTGTCACCGTCCAGCGCCAGTGCTTCCAGGCGCTCCGGAGAAAGGGTGGAAAGCATGTTCGCCGGGGCCAGCACCGGGCATTTGTTCAACTGCACACCTTTCAGCGGAAAGCGGCTTACGCCCTCCCCCAATTCCGCCTGGGAAGTAAACACCCGCTCACGGATCTGCTCAGCACTGGCGTTGATCAGCTCGGTGGGGTCTTCCCGCAGGTCATACACAATCACCAGGTTCTTGTTGGTGGGATGCTCAGCTACCGGGGCCACCAGGGCGCAGCAGCCACGGCTGGCCGGGTACTTGGCGGATATGTGGAACACCGGCTTCATGGTGGCGGTATCCAGCATGGCGCGGGCGGAGTGCTTGTCTTTGTTCTGCAGCACGAAATCGAACAGTTTAGGCTGTTTTTCCTTGATCAGTCTGGCCACTGCGATGGTCGCCTCCACATCCGACATGGCATCGTGGGCCGCTTCGTGAGCGATGCCGTTGGCAACGGTCAGTTCCTCCAGTTTGAAACTGGGGCTACCGTCTTCCTTGCGTGGCCAGTTGATCCCCTCCGGGCGGAGGGCGTAGGTCAGGCGCACCATATCGATGATGTCCCAGCGGGAATTGCCGTTCTGCCATTCACGGGCATAGGGATCGCGCAGATTGCGGTACAGGGTATGACGGGTTACTTCGTCGTCAAAGCGCAGGCTGTTGTAGCCCACCACACAGGTGCCGGGCTGACTGAAGGCCTCGTTGATCTGGGCAATAAATTCCGCTTCCGGAAAGCCGTCTTCCAGGGCTTTCTGAGGCGTAATGCCGGTAATCAGGCAGGCTTCCGGCGAAGGCAGGTAATCATCGGCCGGTTTGCAGTAAATCACCAGCGGGTCTTCGATGATGTTGAGGTCTGCGTCCGTCCGCACACCGGCAAACTGGGAAGGCCTGTCGTGAACCGGGTCTACGCCGAAGGTTTCGTAATCGTGCCAGTAAAACGAGCGGATCAAGGGACTAAGCTCCTGCCGAATGAGTTAAACACTGGCAGGAGTTTAGCATTTAAAACAATTGGGTACCCATATCGTCCCGGTGGGTCTGCAACCGGTCCACGCCCTGGCCGATCAGTTGGCTCATTTGCACCTTCATGCTTGTGGGCAGGTTGATAAACACCCCCTTGCCGGCGTTGATCACATTGGCACCGTCCGGGCTCTGCCAGTCCACACCTTCCCGCTGAAAACCGATGAAGAAATCGTTGGTGAAATCAGTAACACCATCGGCTCCCTCTTCACCGACAAATATCGACTGTAAATGCGTCAGAGGTGCACAGTTAGTGCCCTCAGCACAGTTGGCCGTTCCGTCGTCGATACCGATGTGGCTAGCCCGGTAGTTGGTGGCCTGGGTATTGTCGTCGAAAAGGGTGGCGTCGAATTCCTGCCCGGAACCATCCACCAGCTTGAGACCGATATCACCACTGAAACTGCTGGTCAGCGAAGACACCGATCCCCTCGCCTGCCCAAACCCCATCCGGAACCCGGCAAGCAAGCCCTCGGCGTCCTCCGCCAGCTCGATATAGGGCTTGAAGGCCTCGAAATGCACGGTGTCGCCGGCACTGTAGGTACGGCCGTTGAACTGCTCACCGTCATTGCGGGCAATATGCCCGAGCGCCACGTGCCGGGCGGCGAAGTCTGCGCCGCCGTCTATCTCGCCGGCTTGCACATCATCCACGTTCATCCGGGTCTCCACATCCATGGTCAGCGTCATACGCGTGAACTCATGGGCCTGGCCCGGTATGTTTTCGATCTGCATAAAAGCCTGCCCGGTCACCTCACCCATTTTTTCGTCAGAAATGGGCTTCAGCTCAGCCTGGGCAACGGGCGCAATACCCAGGCAGAACAGGGTGACGGCAGCGTATCCATACGCCTGCTGTCTCATAGTTTTGTGTCTCTGAAGTAAGTTTTAGAGCCAGTTTCCGACGCCCGACTCCGCTGCGGCCCGGTTTATTTTTGGTTTTCCCGGTGCTCACAGGCGGCTGCGTTTTACATTATTTTTTAATTTGCCGCAGACACACTATAACCAAGGCAGATTGGCCAATTGAGTGAGCAGAGTCACAATCACCGTTTACAATTCAGTAATACTCAATCAAGTTTGAATACAGTCACAAAACCTTTGGCTTAATATACTTACAGCACCTTACCGAATGTTACGAATGCTGTAGCAAACGTGTACACAACTGCGACTACTGGTATACTTTCGCACCTTATGACGAACCCTCAACGGCTCCTTCAATGACCACCCGCATACTGATCTGCGACGACTCCGCCCTTGCCAGAAAACAAATGGCCCGAGCCCTGCCTGAAGGGCTGCGTGGGGATGTCAGCTTCGCGGAAAATGGTGTGGAAGCACTGGAGACATTGCGTCGGCACGAGGCAGAGCTGATGTTCCTGGATCTGAACATGCCGGAAATGGACGGCTATCAGGTGCTGGAACAGGTTCGCAAGGAAGATTTGCCGGTGATGACCATCGTGGTTTCCGGCGACATACAGCCCGAAGCCCGGGAAAGGGTAAAGAAGCTCGGCGCCCTCGACTTCATCAAAAAGCCCACCGAAACAAACATCGTACTCGACCTGCTGGTGGAGTATGGGGTGTACCGCCCCGGAGAGCTCGAAGACGCCGTACTGCAGGACACCAGCCTGAAGAGTACAGGCAGCACTCCCCCGGAAATCTCCGTTTCCCTGAACGACTACCTGCAGGAAATCTCCAACGTTGCCATGGGCCGGTCCTCGGATCTGCTGGCACGCCTGCTCAGAGTTTTCGTGAAACAGCCGATTCCCAAGGTGGCTTTCCTGGCCAACTCCGAGCTGCACATGGCCATCTCCTCGGCCAGCGACAGCGACACCTACTCCGCCGTTTGCCAGGGCTTCACCGGTGCCGGCATTGCCGGAGAAGCGCTCCTGCTGTTCGCAGACGCCAGTTTCAGGGAAATGGCGGAGATGCTCCATTATGAGAGCCTCGAGGGCGAAGCGGTAAACGTGGAAGTATTGATGGACATGTCCAGCATACTCTTCGGCGCTTTCCTCAAAGGCATCGGCGACCAGCTGGACCTCAAGCTCGGCCTGGGCCACCCCACCGTACTTGGTCAGCACCGGCAGATTACGGAGTTGCTGGACCACCACAGCGCCCGGGAAGAGCAATTGCTGTGCATTGAAATCTGCTACACCCTGGAAGACCGGGACATCGAATGCGACATGCTGATCCTGCTCACCGAGGATTCAGTGCCTTTTCTCGAAGATCGCCTGCAATATCTGGTGGACTGACCCATGGCCATAAACGAATTCGAAGCCAACTCCTTCCACTGGCTGGTGGACATGCTGGAATCGGTAGAAGTGGGCCTGGTGGTTCTGGATCTGGATTTCCGGGTGCAAGCCTGGAACGGCTTCATGGAAAACCACAGCGGCATCACCGCCAGCAAAATCCGCAACCAGGTGCTGTTCGATGTGTTTCCAGACATACCCCAGGCCTGGCTGACCCGCAAGGTAGACGCCGTGGCGCTCCTCAACACCCGGGCATTCACCTCCTGGGAGCAACGCCCTTACCTGTTCCAGTTCCGAAATACCCGGCCCATCACTGGCACTGAAGAGTATATGTTCCAGAACCTCACCATCAGCCCCCTCTCCGGCACAACCGGCGAAGTCGAGAAAGTGTGCCTGATGGTGTATGACGTAACCGACATCGCCAGCAGCAAGCGGGCCCTGGAACGGGCCAACGAACAACTGGCCAAACTGAGCATGACAGATCGCCTCACCGGCCTGCTCAACCGGGGCACCTGGGAGAACCTGGTAGACGCCGAGTTCGAGCGCTTCCGCCGTTACGGCCACACCACCAGCCTGGTGATGTTTGATATAGACCATTTCAAACCGGTGAACGATACCCACGGCCACCTGGCGGGCGATGAAGTGATCAAACACACCGCCAGCATCACCCGTAACGCCATCCGCCAGTCCGACAGCGCCGGCCGCTACGGCGGTGAGGAGTTCGGAATCATCCTGCCGGAAACCGACGCCGAAGGCGCACGCATCATCTGTGAGCGGATACGGGAAACCATTGAACAGAGCGTGGTGGAAACCAGCGTGGCACCGATTCGCTACACCATCAGCATTGGCGTTGCCCAGTTAACGGACGAGCCTGAAAATTATATGCAGTGGATGCAGAAGGCGGATGAGGCGTTGTACGCGGCGAAGGAAGGTGGTCGGAATCGGGTGGTGGTGGGTTAAGTTGGGGTCAGATGAAATTGGGGTCAGAAGAACTCTTCTTCTGACCCCAATTTCATCTGACCCCGAGTTCGTGCGCTCCGTCATGGCAGATGGCATAGCGCTGCGATAAGGTTTCGACTTCAATCAAACTGTCACAAGGATGTGATGCTATGCCCAGAAACATGAGATTCTGCCCTCCCGGTATTCCCCAACACGTTATCCAGAGAGGCAACAACCGTCAGCCAACCTTTAAAGGGCGCGTGGATTTTGCCTTCTATTGCCGACTGATGGAGCAATATGCCGGAGAACACGGTGTCGCTCTTCATGGCTGGGTACTGATGACAAACCATGTGCACATACTGGCGACGCCATCAACAGAGAACAGCCTTTCAGCCTTTATGCAGTCGATCGGTCGCCGCTACGTGCGCTACTTCAACCGTCGACATGAAAGAACCGGTGGGCTTTGGGAGGGCAGATTTCGTTCCTGCCTGATCGACTCCGAGAATTATCTGCTTGGCTGTCAGCGTTACATAGAGATGAACCCGGTCAGTGCAGGCATGGTCGCCAACCCTGAGGATTACTGGTGGTCGAGCTACCAGTGTCATGCACTCGGCAAAACCAGCGAAATGCACAGCCCCCACCCGCTGTACCAAGCCCTCGGCAAAGACCAGTCTGAACGCCAGCGCTGCTACCGCCAACTATTTGCCAGGCCAATGCCTGATTATCTGAAAGATGAAATCCGAAAAACGGCCAAAAGCGGCAAACCCCTCGGATCAATCGATTTTAAATGCCACCTCAAAGCCAAATACGGTATATCCGACTGATAGCGAGTCGCTTCGAATTTGGGGTCAGATGAAATTGGGGTCAGAAGAAATGTTCTTCTGACCCCAATTTCATCTGACCCCGATTTCACAGAACCATACTGCTATAATGTCGCATACTTTTTGAACCAGATCCGAAATCACTATGACTTCAGGTACAGACAACTACTGGGATATGCCGGCTAATCAGAGTAAGGCTCTGATGATTGCGCAGAGAGAGGTTTCTGTATTTGTCTACGATGCGGTGCGTCTCGAGGGCATTAACTTTACGTTGCCGGAAATACAAACGTTGCTTCAGGGTATTACAGTAGGCGGCCACAAATTAAGCGATCAGCAAATTGCTATCAACCAGAGTGAAACCTGGAAAGCACTGTTTCAAATGATCCGGGAAAGCGAGTTCCGGGTTACGAAAGAATGCGCTGAAAACCTGCACAAGGTTGCAGCGAAAGAGGAAGCGTTGGAATGGGGGTGCTTCCGTTCAGGGTCTGTGCTAATCGCAGGCACCGATTACGAACCTCCCGCCGCTCGCGAGCTTCCCCGACTTTTTGAAGAAATGATCCAGGGGCTGAATGAGATCGAGGACATCTACGATCAGGCCATTCATCTTTTTCTGACCATGGCGCGATGCCAGTTTTTCTATGATGTGAACAAACGGATGGGCCGCTTCATGATGAATGGCCACTTATTGAACAACGGATACCCCGCTATCAATATCCCTGCCTCGCGACAGCTTGAGTTTAACGAGTTAATGCTGGAGTTTTATGAATCCGGTGACCAACGAGCAATGAACCAATTTGTCAGAAGCTGTCTCAGCGAAAAAGTCATCCGCATCATGAAAGAGTGAAGTCGGGGGCAGAGGAACCTGCGGGTCAGAAGAAAAGTTCTTCTGACCCCGTTTTCATCTGACCCCAATCTGGCGCTTAGTCCTGCTGCCAGCTCTGCACAGCTTCCTTACCGTGCTTCTGACGCCATTCGTTCAGCGTCTTGTGGTTGCCACCACGAGTCTTGACCACTTCACCGGTGTGCGGGTTCTTGTAGGTCTTCATCGGGCGCTTCGGGCGGCTGCCAGCGGTTGACTCGGCTTTGCCACCGGACACTGAGGGATCGATTGCAGAAAGAATCTGAAGTACATCCTTCGGTGACTTGTCATACTCCTTCATGAGAGCGCGAACCTTGTTTTCGAACTCCAGTTCGCCTTTCAGAGCCTGGTCTTTTTCAAGCTGTTCCAGCTCTGAAGCAAGCTTTTCCATAAGCTGTTTCTTCTGGTAATAATCGTTAATCTTTGCCATGGAATTAAAACCTTATTCAAATAGGGGTTTTAAAAATTGGAGTTGACTTGGAGTCGGGCCAAATAATATACGATCGGTTTTTTATTGGCAAAATAATTTTAACCATTAGCCAGATTTAATATTGAAATTAAGTAAAATATTAAATGCGCAGCCTAGACTTTAATCACTTTGTATTCCTGAAATTTTGCACCACCCGCTTCCATTTCTTCGGGGGACAGCTCTTTACCCCGTATAGAGGCAGACAAATCCAGAACCAAATGAATATATCTGGCTCCCCTGCCGTTTATCAGGGCGACCAGAGGTATCGGCAAGGTGCCATACACTACATCACCGGCTTTTACCTGCTCTGGCGCAAGATGTTCCACCCAGCAATCTACGGGAATTCCCTGGCGACTTGCCCACTCCCTGGCTCCCGAATGCCTGCTCACAAACCAACAAGTCACACCACCTCCCATTTACCAGTTTGCATCCAGTGCTGTATTGAGTACTTCAAATTCGATAATTGCCCGGCTTCACAGGTATAAAGAGCAACACTCCCGGCTCTGGCCCTGATATTTACTTTACGACCAACACGAGTAGTGCGTTCCAGAGGCTGAAAAGATACTAATAGTCCGGCCCCGAGAATGCCTCCGGCCTGGTCTGCCAGGCTATCCAATTTGTATACAGTATCCTGGTCCTTCCCATCCCTTGCCAGGTTGCCGGTTTTACATTCAATAAGCAGTAGCTGATTTGCGTGAACCACAGCAACGTCGATCTCATTTCGAAGATCCGCCTTACGGGCAAAGTCGTCCGTCATAGTCAGGCTCAGTGCAACCTCATCCACGCCGCAGTCTCTGGCTACCAACCACACATACTCCTCCAGCCAGGCACCACTGAGGTACTTCATTGCATCCGGTGCGATTAGCCTCCATTCCGAGTGGTCTTTGCCAGGCGCGAGCACGCCGGTTTCTTCAAGACGTTCCAGCGCCCTGAGCGCCAGCCCCCTTGGGTGACCGTCCAGCCTGAGTGCTGACGGTGAATCTCCGCTGCCGTGAAACGGCCCTAACTGCCTGTTGAACTGCGACACCAACCAGCCCAACTGATCGGCGTTATTGGCAAGAAACCGGGTAGCCGGTTTGCGAATATCTGCTGCTTCCCGCCAGACAGGATCACTATCCTGTCGACTTCGAACCGTTTTGCCTTCTGCCTTTAAATAAAGTTCCAGGTTGAGCACAGAGGCCATGGGCACAGGAGGCTCGTTCCTGGGGTGCAACACCTCAATGCTTCTTCCGGGTGTATCAACATAAATCACCCGGCGCTTTTCTGTGCCGGCGCCGAATACAGAGCCGAAGGCCATGGCCATCAACTTGTTTCCTCCGGTGGCATTATAAACAATGCTGCAGCCTGGATGGCGGGCGAGTATAGCCTCTTCTATTTCCAGCGCCCGCATGAATATCGCGTCATAACCGTTTGCAGGAAGGCACTCAAAACGGTCGACCCGTTCATCCGCCCAACCAGCCATGGCCAGCGTTTGTTCGAAACTGTCCGCCTCTGCTGTCATCCCGTCAGAGACCGCAAGTGCCACCCGAGCAGGCTTTTCCTGCAGAATAGGTATCAGGTTTGCCAGCGGCTGGCCGGTTACAATACACAGCTGAACAACCATTGGTGTACAGTTAGCCAAAATTTAACGTCTCCATGGATACTTTTTTGATCACTAAAAAAACCTACCAACAACAAGCGAAACAAGCCGGCTCAACCCGTTCCGCCCGGCAGCTGATCACCACACTGTTTGGCGGAATGGATAAATCCTCCATTATCAGCATCGTCATCATGCTGATGTTACTGGGATGGGCAACCGACACCCTGTTCGAAGCCTTCTCAGTTCTGCGCAGCGAGGCTTTTTCTGTCCATCGTGCCCTGGGCGCTCTCGTTTCTGCGGCACCGGTGCTGCTTTTGATTCTGTGGCTGACAACCTTGCACCGGAAGGCCAGAACACGCTTTGAGAAAGCTCTACTCTCCGCCCAAAGCCTGGACGTTCAGCCACGCCAGCGTTTGGTCATTTTTCTCAGCCACAATCGGGAACAGGCGCAGAATGTAGTGACACCGGAAGCAACAGAACGATGCTCTGTCCACAGTAACTGGCGCATTCCCCTTGAAGCCATTCACGCCCACGCATCCAAAGGTACCCTTAAAGAAGTCTGGATCATTGGCTCCTCAGGCAAGCACTCGTCCCATCAGCAAATTCCAAACTTTGTCGAGCTACTCAATGCGTGCCTCCCTGACGCCCAAACATTCAAAGTCCGGACTCTGGCAGATATTGCACCAGAAAGCTGGGGGCAAGGCATTGATTTTGATAATCTCTCAGAAATAGTCGATGCGCTGGAAACAATCCGATTACACATAACTCCCCAGGCAGCCCGGAACGATCTGATTGTTGATATTACGGGCGGGAAGTCCATCACCTCCTCAGCAGCCACGCTTGTTTGCCATTCCCAGGGGATCGCCTTCCAATATGTCGACTGCCCTGGCGAAGAGCTGTATCGGGTCAGGGAATACTCACTAAAAATGGAAGTACCGGACTAAACCTTTGCAAGACACGCACCACAAACCGGCACCACTGCAGGGGTACTTCCCACTGCTCAAACACTTACTCACTGAAACCAGCTCAGATGCACTGGTTCCCATGCTCGGTGCACGACAACGCTGGCTTCTGCTCTTGGAGATATGCCTGGGCCATAGTCGAGTGCGGGGCGGCAGAAGCCGTGACTACCCGTTTTCCAGACAACGGGCCAACAGCCTGGAACTGGCCAGCGCCCTGCAGGAGGCAAAGATACCATTCCAACCCGGGCGAAAACCGATTAGCGTCGAGATCTCCTGGTTCAACGTCCTCGTTTGCCTGCTCCTTGCCGACACGGCCAGAGCAGGCCAGCACCAAACCGCCCTCTCGCAAGAGTTGTACTACACCGCAGCCCTTGAAGTGATGATCGGCTGCCTGGTGGAGCCAGCCCAACATCAGGAAGCGCTGGATCTTCTTGGCATCTCCCATCAGGGTCAGGAACGGTCCCGGAAATTCCGCACCTTATTCCGGCGTGAAGGACTCAAGGCTGCCCAGATTATGGCCAGCCTGTCAGCCATGCGCGCAACCCATCCCGAATACAGCGCGAACGATCTGCCGTCTTTGCTGGGCCTTCAGCCCCGGTTGTTGGACACTCTAACCACCTGCAAAGTGGATTTGCTCTACCTGAAAGTCAAAAAAGCGCAAACGTTTCTTTCTGCCTGCACCAAACCTTTCATACAACGAGGGGCCAGTGCCTGGTGCTCACAAATGGCGGCCCGCATGAGAGATCTCCTGGCCGAGGAAGCTGCACAAAACGGCTTCGAACCTGCCTTGCTGATCGATAACGATGCCGTAACCATTCTGGCGTTCCAGCAAGGCTGCGCCATGTCCGGGCCCGCAATATACAACGCGGCAACCCGGTTTTTTCTTGACCCGGACAGCCCTGAACACCTGTCCAATATGCTCATACGCACATTCTATCCGCGCCTTGCGCCCTACTACGAGGCTGCCCGCAAAGAGCAGCTGGCAACAGCCCAGATCCTGCCCATGATGGGCACAGAACAAAGAAAAGGCCTGTCACTCTTTCACTTGGCCACGGCCAACTTGTTACCGGGCGAAGACCACGCCAACATTCCGGGCGTGGATTCCGAGGACACCCTGGTCGACCTCCAGTTCAAACCCACACCCTCCCCGCAACCCTGCAGCGGCCACCGGTTATCCGCAGCTTTCAGCAATAGCGAGAACCAGATCCCTATCTGGTATAACCCAAGTGGACGCCAGGCCTACGGCTTTGCCAGCACTGCCTTCAGCCTCGCTGAAATAACATTTTCGAGAATGACGGGGCAGGCAATCTATGAGCGGCTCAGAGATGAATACCAACTGTCTGTAACCCGGCCTGAAACCCGTCGGGACCTGATCCGGGCACTGCCTTATGCCGACAACCGGATAACCTATCTAAAATACGATGGCGACAATGTTGGCCAGAGATTCAGCACGCTGCCACTGTGCGAACGGCCAGAACTGAGCACTCAGCTCGAGTCATTGTTGCGAAAAAGCTGGCTCGAAGCCCTGACCAACCTGATCAAGGCACATAACCTGACGGCCGGACCGGTCGATCTGCTCTATCTGGGTGGCGACGATCTTCTCCTCGCTTTACCTGGCGCCCTTGCGGAGCAGTACACAGAATTACTGGACGCGGCCCTCATAAAATACAGCGGCGCCAACCCGGTTCAATTCACCTTTACGGCCATCACCGAACCGGTACCAGAAACCACCATCCATGGCAGCGAGGAGGGCGGCCCGAGCCCAGCCCATAACATGGTGGCTGTCAACGAATCCCTTGACTGGGTCAAGGCCCTGAAAAAGGCCGGGCAGCTCCGTGAACAATTCGCCAGGCACGCTCCCGGCCCTGCGCATGCGCGCCTGGACACCATAAAACACTACGCTTTGAGCGCGGGTGCGTTTTTCACAGCAGAAACCTGACCAACACGAACCGGAAGCCTGTCGAACATGAGCGCTGTACTGAATTTCCTGGAAGCACGGGGCAGTCTTAACGAAGGCGATGCAACCTTTATCCACCCCAGCGGACGTCAGGCCATCTTGCTGGATGGCGTATCCGGCGCAAACCCGGGGCGCGCCCGGCAACTTTGCCTGAACTGGCTTGAGGCCAATGCCGGAGAACACCCGACCGCTCCGGCTGCGATTTTTGAAGGCCTGCATGAACGACTGGCCGCTTCCGATTGCCAGGCCGTTGGCGCAGTTGTCACCCGAACCGGGCAACGCTTCCAGGTCGATTATGTCGGCAACATTCGGCTGTATGCTTTTTCAGACAACCAACCGGTCCGGCTGTTGTTGGATGAAGCCCTGTCGCAGCCAGAACAGACACTCGGCCAGCCCCGCGTGCCGGTTCCGGAAACCAGGCTGGTCGACCTTCAACCCGACACCAACTTCCTGCTGACATCCGATGGTATCGACCACCAAAAAGTGACGGAAAGTGGCCTCAATGCCAGTGATTTCAGGGGAGCCAGCCTTTACCAGCAGCTGGCCCCGATGGCACGGGAGAACGACTGGAGCGCACTGCTGTTCCCCGTGGCCGAGCAGGCCGAGCTGGTGCGAAAGGAATGGCCGTACAACCCTTTCGAAGGCGTACAGGAAGAACGCTACCATGAACGGACCGGCCTGCAGGCAATTGCTGATGCCCTGTTCGCCGAGCGAACCATGGCCGGGTTCCGGATTATCCCGTCACCAGCCATCACCTCCAAAAACAGTTCCCGCTGCCTGGACGGACTCCTGGTGTGCCCTCTGGGCATATTTCCTCTGGAACTGAAAGACTACTACGGCGACATAACCCTGCATCTGGGCAAAGACCAGCGAGAATCCCTGGTTATCAGCCACAACGGCAAACAGCAGAAAACCACCAATCCGGTGGTCAAAGTTCGCGAAGCCATCAGGCCCTTCAGCATGATTCCGGCATTGCAAAGCATTCAGGAGGTAAGAGCAAGACGGATGGGTATTGTCGTCTTCACCCATCCGGCCGGAAAGGTGACCTGCCTGGGCATGGACAACACACCCTGCCCGCTGCCCTGGCAGGATGGCGAGGTGCTGATCTGTCAGCCGGCGTCCATTGCCCAAGGCATCAAGGCCTACGCCAGAGAATACACCGGTAAAAAGTTCCGGCCGCAACTGAGCGAGGCCGACATAGACCAGATATGTCGGGGACTGCTGAATGTAGACAGCGCCCCCGCACGTAATCCCGTGGGTGGCGGCTTCAACGTGGATTACGAGCATCCGCTGGTATCAGAGAGCAGTCCCTACTACACGGTGTACCCGGCTACCCTCGATGGGGATGAACTCTGGGCGAAAGAGTTCAGGCTCTCAAGCCTCAGCGGTGTGTCCCGTGCCGAGGAGTTAAGCCGCATAGGCCGGGAAGCGCGGGTCCTTCATCGCCTGAGCCGCCGCCGGATACCGGGCATCCCCTACTTTTATGAAACCCGCAGTGCGCCTGATTCACTGCTGGTTTTTGTTGAACCCGGTGCGCCATTGACACTTGAAACGTGGATCGTTGGAAACCCGACCAGAAAAGCGCGCCTGAAGCTCCTGGACGCGCTTGCCGGTATGCTGGCTGCGATAGCCGAGTTGCGGCCGGCGGTTGTCCACCGGGCCATTACGCCCCGCAACATCCGGGTTCAGAAAGACGGCAGCCCGCAGCTGATCAATTTCGAACTGTGCCAGACAGATACGCTTGCCACCCTGCTGGTCGATGCCAGGCAGACGTTCAACCAGTCCTACCAGGCGCCGGAGGTCAATCAGGCCGGAAAACGGCTAACCCCGGCAACGGATGTCTACAGTTTCATGCTCTGCGTCTACTTTGCAATGACTGGCCGCCACCTGATCGGCCAGGAGGCCCGCGCCTTCAAAGCCCAGAAAATACGCCCCGGCTTTTATCGTAACCTGGTTTCCGACATGGGCCTGCCGGCACAAGCGGCCCCGCTCTGGCAGAAAGCACTTCACGATACCGCAGCCGAGCGACCGAACTTCGCAGAAATCAGACAGGAACTGCACCGCTGGAGCACCCTATGACGGCAATCCTCAACGCCCGCAAACTGCAACTGATCGAAACCCTGTACGAGAACAGCCAGACAGGCCGGGCCCTGTTCAAGGTCCGCCACCAGGAAACCGGCCTGTTTTACAGCCTTAAACGGCTGAGCCTCGCGGAAAACAGCGAAACCGTCGCCCGACGGGAAATCATAGCTCTCAACCGGCTCCCCTTTGGTCTCGCTCCCCACTGCCATCAGCTCTTTCAGGACCAGCACTGCCTGTACCTGCTACTGGACTGGATTGGTGGCACGCCGCTCAACCGGTTCTTTACCGGAATGCCCAAAGACCGATACGACCTGGACCGGCGCCTGCTGGCGCTGAACCTGGCTGCCAGACGGCTCGACACCATCCACAGGGCAAAGTTAACGCACCGTGATATTAAACCCGACAACCTTATCGGAACGGGCGCCGGCGATCGCCTGACAGACTGCTATCTGATTGATTTCGGCCTTGCCGCTCAGGGCCGGAACCAGGAGGAAGGCACCTATTGTTACCGGGCCCCTGAACAGGATCTGCGGAGGGATAGGAATATTTCACCAGCCACCGATATTTTCGGGCTTGGGCAAACCGGCTGGTACCTGATGACAGGGACGCCCCACCAGAGGGAATACAATGCCGATTACAGCGACTGGGCACCCTCCGCTCCGCCCATACTGCCGGCATTCTGTGGCACCCGGCTCCCCGACATACTGGAAAAGGCAACCCGATTCGACCCTCGGCAAAGACACGCCTCCGCGAGCCAGTTTGCCAACGAGATCAACGGTGCCCGCAAACAACTGCAAGGAAACAGACGGTGATCAATCAGGATATCAGCCAGCAAACCGTTGCCTTCTGGGGCGAACAACACACCGCCAACTGGGGTCGGATCATACCGCTGATCCTGCCCCAGACCCGAAAAGCCACGGGCCGAAACTGGCCCCGGACAGGTCCCGGTGAGGCGCAACTTTTCCAGCAACTCAGGCAATCCCGGCGCGCGTGGGCCATGGTTTCTCAAGAGGGCCAGGTCACTCTGATTGTCGGTCCCTACAGCCTCAGAGGCAGTGTCAATCAGGGCTCCGGAACACCCAAGTTGTGGCTCGGGAATGTCAACTACGCCACCAATGCCGACAGGGCAAGGGCTTTCCGCGAGGGTATTCAGCTGGCCCACGCGGGTATCGAAATACTCACCCCCCAGGAAATGGGCAACCTGGAGAAACGTGACCCGTTCTGGGCCAGCGGGCAATATGCACAGGATCTTCGAGAACTCATCCGCACGTCCTGTCCCCTGGCCGGCCAGGCAGGACAAACAGCAGATACCCAGCGGCAGATCTCTGAGCTGGAGGCAGACCTGGTGTCAGGCCTCGAGAGCTTCATCGACGCCGAGTTTGAGCTGGAAGAGCGCCTTGCCCAGCAAACCCCGGGGTTTCTGTTTACCAACCTCAAGGCACTGTCCCGTGCCCAGTACCGCAAACAGTACTATCAGGTCACCGTGGATGAGCAGGATTACGAGCGGATTCGCGAAATCAAACCTTCGATTCTCGCTCCCGCCGATGCCATGGGGCTGCCGGATGACCTGCGATTCTCCGTTGAGGATCTGGAACCGGAATCCGGCAAGCCAAAAATCAACCTGAGCCTGGACACCCAGACCGATCACCTGAGAATACCCGAATCCGGCGAACTTCTGCTCGCCGCACTACCTACCCTGCAGCGCGTCAGGAAAAACGTTCTGGAGCAACTGGCCGAAGGCGCCACCACCAATCCCTGGCTGCTCCCCTTACTTGCCGGAGAGTACAACTTCCAGCCCACCAACATGGCAGAGGTTACCCTGCCCGAAAGCGATTACCCGCCCACGCCGTCACAGTTAAAGGCCATCCGAAAAGGCGCCGGCACCAACGATTACGCACTGGTTCTGGGCCCGCCCGGCACCGGAAAAACCACCGTTATCCTCAGCTGGGTCCGGCACTTTGTGAGCCAGGGGAAAAGAGTTCTGGTGACTTCCCAGAACAATAAAGCCGTCGATAATGTACTGGAGAAACTCGCAGAGGATGAAACCTGTGAGTGCATCCGTATCGGTAATGAGGCCAAGATCAGCTCCACGCTTGCCCACATCACCCTCGATAACAAAGCGGCGGAACTGCAAAGCAAGCTGTTCGACAAAGAAGGCAGGGCACTGGAGTATCTGGAACGGTGTCAGGCATACGCCGATAAACTCCGGGCGTCAGCCTCCGGGATTGAAGCCCTGAAGCAGCAAATAGACGCCCGGAGCAAGGCTGAGCAGTCGGCCCAATCACAGTGGAGCACGGTTAAAACCGAGACCCGGACCCTCGAGCAAAACATTCACCGGCTCTCACAACATCTGCATGGTCTGCAAAACCGGTTGCACAAGCTGCAGAGCCCCGTGGCGCCGGCCGGGCTGAAACCGATCCTGAAACTGCTGTTCCGCATTCCGGCCCTGATCACCCAAACCCGGCTGGTCGTCAGCGGCCGCAAGGTTACCCAACAACAAAAGGCCCTGAGCACCGCGCTTACCCGGGAGCAAACCCTCAACCGGCAGATACAACAACTTCAAGGAGAGCTTTCAGAACTGCGCACAAGGCACCAAGGCTTTTTCAGAGATCGTCCGGATGATCTTGTTGCCGGCCTGGCAATACCCGGTCCCGAGACCTACAGCACTCAGGCGGTCAACGCCCTGAAAACCCGACTCGACGAACTCCAGGCAGACATCGAGGGCTGGTTCAACGAGCTCCGGTCAGCGCGGCAGGAAGCCCTCTACGACCTGCTTTTCGAACACGTTAACGTTGTTGGTGCGACCTGCATCGGCATTAATACCCAGAAGCGCTTCCGGAACATGAAGTTCGATGTCGTTATCGTCGACGAGTCCGGCCAGATTCAGGCCCACAACCTGATTGTCCCCCTGTCCAGGGCGCCCAAAGCCATCCTGGTGGGGGATCACAAACAACTGCCTCCGGTTGTCCAGGATGAAGTTCTGGAGGAGATCGAAAGCCGTGGCGCCGGCCATCTGGACCACCTTTACCGCAACAGCTGGTTCGAAGAACTCTGGGAACTGACCCCGGACCACAAGAAAGTCATGCTCGACACCCAGTTCCGATGCCCGGCCGTGATCAGCGATTTTGTCTCTGAAGCCTTCTATGACAACGGTTACTTTGCCGGGAAAGGCATGGAACTGAAAAAACCGCTGTTTTCCTTTACCCCAAGTCCAATGGTCTTTGTCGATACCCGAACGATTCCGGACAGGTTCGAGAGCAGTGTGCAGCAGGATGGTCGCAACGTGGTGCAGGATAACAAAACCGAGACAGAAGTGGTGGTAAACTTGCTGGAGCAAGCCCTCGCCGAACATCCGGAACTCTCAGAAAAAAGAGAAATCGGGGTCATCGTGCCCTATGCCAATCACGTGAAAAAAATCCAGCAGGCCATCAAAAAGGCCCAACGGCAGAACCGCCTGAAACACCTGACCACCCCGCTGAACGAGCTGGTTGCCTCCGTTGACAGTTTTCAGGGCCAGGAGCGGGATCTCATCCTGTTTCCGTTCACTCGCTCGAACACACGAGGCAGCGTCGGGTTTCTGGCCGACTGGCGGCGATTGAACGTAGCCCAGACCCGCGCCAAAAGGCAATTGATCATGATTGGAGATTCCTCCACCCTCACCCGCCCTGGCAACCGTCAACAAGCGCCAGATACGGAATTCAAGCAGGCCATGAAAACCCTCATTACACGCTGTGAGCAACGCAACGCGGTCCTCGATGCAGCAGAATGGCGATACCGGAAGTCACCAGGCACAACTCAGCCGTTACAGAAGAAGAGAGAGCCACAGTCATGAATGCACCTGACCGCGCCAGAAAAGCCGTACCTGCGTTTGTCCGGGAGAAACATCTGGAGCAAGCCCTGGCAGAACTCGGCCACCAGCTTTACTACTCCTACCCTTGCCGGTTGCCATGCCTTGAACTCCAGCTTCTGGTATCGGAGCGGGGCCGGGAAGAAATCAGCAAATACGACCTGACTCTGCTCAAGCTCATCAGCCATGGCATCCAGTCTCCTGAAGATCTGGCCACGTTAACCGGCCTGGCTACCGAGAGGGTGGAAAGCTTTCTGCGTCAAAAAGAAGGGGAATTCCTGCTCGAGCACAGCAACGAGGGCTGGTCGCTCACCAGTCTTGGGCTGGAATCCATTCGGGCGGGGGTGCCACTGCGTGCAATCAGCCGGGCGGCCAGATACTGCGCTCTGACTCACCGTCTGCTGCCCCACGGGGCCTACCTGCAACCGTTCGATCTGATCGAAACCCTGACCGCGGAAAAAATCCGCTTTCAGGACCTGATTCCGGAGCCTGAAACCGTGCCCCTTAGCGGTCTGGACCTGAGCCTTTATCCGGATCGCCGCACCGTTAATCTGACCGACGAAACAGAAACGATCATGGAAGTCAGAAGCGTTGCTCCGGCCTACTCCCGGGGATTGCTTCACCTCTCCGGCAAAAAGAGCCCAAGCCAGGCCTGGATTCAGTGGGGCGCAGACCTGCGCGCCTACGACCTCGCCAGCGTCAAACCGCTGGTTCGGGCCTTCAACCCGGACCGGCCGAGCTCCGCCGGTTCAGAAAATACCAAAGCACAGGCCATCCTGAATCACTTCGAGGAAGCCGGCGCAGACATCGCCAGCAACCTTGAAATCAATCACCTCGGCCTGCCCACGCTCACTCTTCAGGGCGGCAGCGACGACTTTTTCAAATCCAGCGCGCTTGGCACCGGCCGGCCCTGGCTAGCGATCTGCGGAACCCGTCAATACCCCGCCATTCCGGTCACAGGTTGGCCACTCACGCCCCAGCTCCAGGGCCATACCCTGCAAGTGATCGTCGCCAACAAAGAGATGGAGGAGCGGATCAACCTGGTCCGTTCCGCCTTGAGGCACCTGGAAGAGTTCTACGATGCTCCCCCCAGCCAAAGACCCACAAACACCGCCCGGGAGCATCTGACTGTCGAGCTGGGGGGCTCACAGGTGAGTCGTCTTCAAGACGAAGCGGAGCGGTTTCAATTAAAACGCTTGCAGGCCATTTTATAGCGCCAAGACGGTTACAACCGAAGGTCTGCCTCGCCCAGAGGCAGCACACCCTTCAAATCAAACAAAACGCCATTGTTTTTCAAGAGCGCCCGCAGCTCTTTGGATGATTTAGCGGCGTATTCACGATGTGGCACTGCCAGAAACAGCGCATCGTAGTCGCCGGCTTTCGGAGACTCCACCAGTGAAATACCATATTCATGCTCGGCTTCGGCATTATCGGCCCAGCAATCTGTCACATCCACGGAACAGCCGAAATCCTGCAATTCACGGATAACATCAATCACACGGGTATTTCGCAAATCCGGGCAGTTTTCCTTGAAGGTCAGCCCCATTACTAGAACTCTTGAAGATGCCACGGTATGCCCGGTTTTAATCATTGCTTTCACCAGCTCGGCCGCCGCATAGGGGCCCATATTGTCGTTTACCCGCCGGCCAGACAGAATAATCTCCGGGTGATAACCAATGGCCTGGGCCTTATGGGTCAGATAATACGGATCCACACCAATACAATGGCCGCCCACAAGGCCAGGTTTGAACGGCAGGAAATTCCACTTGGTACCAGCGGCTGCCAACACTTCGTGAGTATCAATCTTGAGGCGCGAAAAAATCATCGAAAGTTCATTCATCAACGCAATATTCAAATCACGCTGGGTATTCTCTATAACCTTCGCCGCTTCAGCCACTTTAATGGAACTGGCTTTATGAGTGCCTGCCGTAATAACACTGGCATAAAGCGCATCCACTTCATCGGCAATATCCGGAGTGGATCCTGAGGTAACCTTCATAATGCTGGTTACCCGATGCTCTTTATCACCCGGGTTGATTCGCTCAGGGCTGTAACCGGCAAAGAAATCCTTGTTAAAGGTAAGGCCGGAGACTTTCTCCAATACCGGCACACAAACTTCTTCCGTGGCGCCGGGATATACCGTGGATTCGTAAATCACGATATCGCCCTGTTTGAGAACCTGCCCAACGGTTTCGCTGGCTTTTACCAGAGGCGTTAAATCCGGCGTTTTGAACTCATCAATCGGAGTGGGCACCGTCACAATATAAATCTGGCAATCCCGAATGCCTTCAAGACTATCCGTAAACGACAAACCGGATGCCGCCGCCAATTCTTCCCGGGAGACCTCCCGGGTATAATCCACACCGTCCTTCAGCTCGGCAATACGCTTGCTGTTGATGTCGAAACCGGCAATCTCCCGCTTTTCACCAAAGGCGGCGGCAAGAGGCAGCCCTACATAGCCAAGACCAATAACTGCTATTTTCTTCATTTGAAATCCTTTCCGAGGAAGCAAAACCCGGCGACCATCCGCCCTAATCTGATGGGATAATTATGTCTGTACCAGCCAGGGATTGAAAACACCTTTTCAACGCACACTTTGCCTCCGGATCACCATGCACAATCCGGATCTCCCGGGGAGGAGCAGGCATACCCGACACAAAACCCACCAAATCACTCTGCCCCGCATGGGCCGAATAGCCCCCGACCTGATGAACCCGGGCCCGGATATCATAGCGGTCACCATCCAGCTCCACCCAGCCTCCACGAGGACCATAAGTCAGAATATCCCGACCTGGCGTGCCCGCGGCCTGGTAGCCAACAAACAACACATCGTTCCGCTTATCTCCGAGCATCGCTTTCAGATAATTCACTACCCTGCCACCGGCGCACATACCGGAACCGGCCAGAACCACACAGGGGCGATGGGAACGAGCCAGGTAATTCACTGCGTTGAGGTGGTCTTCGTGGGAGTTGATCACCGTGAGTTGCTCAAAGGAGAGCGGATGCCGGCCCTGGCGGACCAGGTCTGTGGCTTCGTCGTCCCAATAGGGCTTCAGATCCCGGTAGATGCGGGTGAATTCCGCCGCCAGGGGCGAATCCACAATGATTTCCAGGTTGCTCCACGTTAGCTTCTTTGTCGGATTACGGCTTTGCCTAATCCGACCTACGGGTTCGGGCTCTTCTTCGTAGGTCGGATTAGCGCCGCCCCGCGGCGCGTAATCCGACGCCCCAGCAAGCCCCCTATCTCCAAATTCGTGTATCAGACTCTCCATCTCATAAAGCAACTCCTGCGTCCTTCCAATACTGAACGCCGGCACCAGCACCGTCCCGCCATCTTCAAGGGCGTGCTCCAACACCGCCTTCAACCGATAACGCCGCGTTTCCCGGTCCTCATGGTCCTTATCCCCATAAGTACTCTCAATCACCAACCGATCCGCCCGCTCCGGGGATTGGGGCGCCGGGAGCAACGGGGCATGGGGCGCACCAAGATCGCCACTGAATACGATCCGTTCTTCAGAATTCCCCACACGGGCATCACATTCCACATACGCCGAGCCCAGGATATGCCCCGCCCTTTGCAACCGAACCGACAGGGAGCTGTCCCCCTCGGCAAAGACCGAGTGCCACTGGCCATAAGGCACCGGCACCAGACGGGAACGGATCAGCCCCAGAACCCTCTCAATCAACTGCCGGTCGCGGGTAAAGCCGATCTTCAGGGCATCCTCCAGAATCTCTGGCAGCATAATGGCCGAAGGCTCGGAACAAATAATGGGCCCCTCAAAACCCGCCGCCAGCAAATAGGGAATGCGCCCTACGTGGTCGATATGCACGTGGGTGACCACCAGGGCCCGGATATGTTCGATGGAAAAATCAATGGAGAGATCGGAAGCGGAAGCTCCGCGGCCTTCGTCCTGGCCCTGGAACAGGCCGCAGTCTATGAGGATGCCAGCGGAGTTTGGTGCCGTGAAGTTGGGGTCTGACCCTGCGGGGTCAGACCCCTTTTTCATGCCCGGAGTCAGAGTCAATTCATGGCAGGAGCCAGTAACGCCCGTGGTGGCGCCGTGGTGGGAAATTTCAATCATCGTCAACGTTCCTTGTTGATAACCAAGGGTCAGAAGAACGCTTTCTTCTGACCCCAACTTCAAGCAAATTACACCCTAAGCCAATGGCAACCGACGGACCTTGTCCTCATTCCTTGTCTCGCCAACCCGCGCCTGATTGCCGTTACACCAAACCAGATCTGCCACATCGCCATTGTGCGAAAACGCCGTGGGCGCGGTTTTAAGAATCTGAACCACCTCCTGGCAATCAAATTCGTGGCTCGCCCGCATCAACCGGTTCAGGGTCTGCTCCACATCCTCCCAGTCCATGGAAACCTCCCTGGCCATCATGATACGGGGGTGAGCCGTACCCTGCGGGTTATCACCAATCAATAACTCCTCATAAAGCTTTTCACCCGGGCGCAACCCGGAGAATACAATTTCGATATCCCCATCCGGCCGATCGTCGGTTTTCTCCATCAACCCCATCAGGTGGATCATCTTGCGGGCCAGGTCGGCAATTTTTACGGGCTCGCCCATATCCAGAACAAACACTTCACCCCCCTGCCCCATACTGCCAGCCTGAAGAACGAGCTGACTGGCCTCAGGAATGGTCATGAAGTAGCGAATAATATCCGGGTGAGTCACGGTGACTGGCCCGCCATCACGAATCTGGTCCCGGAACAGCGGCACAACAGAGCCGGAAGAGCCAAGAACGTTGCCAAACCGCACCATGGAAAAGATGGTGTCTGACTGCCGCTGAGCCAGGCCCTGAAGCACAAGCTCAGCAAGGCGTTTGCTGGCGCCCATCACATTGGTTGGGCGCACCGCCTTATCGGTAGAGATCAGCACAAAGCGCTTCACCCCAGCCGCGATAGCCGCTTCTGCAACATGGAAGGTGCCGAACACATTATTCTGAACACCTTCAATAATATTGTGTTCAACCAGCGGCACATGCTTGTACGCCGCGGCGTGGTATACCGTCTCTATACCAAAACTCCGCATCGCCGTTTCGCAGCGCCGACGATGAGTGACGCTGCCCAGCAACGGGTGGATTTCTACCCCAAGCGCCTCAATTTGATTGATCGCCTGAAGCTCACGCTCAATTGCGTAGAGTGAAAATTCGGACTGCTCGAACAGCACCAGCTTGGACGGACGATGCTGAATGATCTGGCGGCAAAGCTCCGAACCAATCGACCCTCCGGCCCCGGTTACCATCACTGCCCTGTCGTACAAACTCCTGGCCACCTGAGCATTGTCTGGCTGAACCGGATCACGCCCTAATAGATCTTCTATCTCCAAGTCCCGGATATCGTTAATGCGCGCTTGGCCAGCCACAAGTTCGGACATGGTCGGGACCGTCTGCACCGGAATTGCCAAGGGCTCCAGCCGTTTCAGCAAGCGCTTGCGGTCAATTCCAGAATTCGCATCCAAAGCCAGCAGCAGCCGCTTTATCCGATGCTCTTTGATGGCGCGCTCAATATGGCTGATGTCATACACCGGTATGCCGTTGATCAGCGCCCGGTGATTTGCCTTGCGAAGCGTAATGAATGCGCAGGGATGGTACTCGGTACCCTGCTCAAGAGCATTGGCAAGCTGCAGGCCCGTCTCTCCCGCGCCGACAATCGCAACATATTGTTTATTGCGGTTTTTCGGGCGGTGCACCAGCATGCGCACCGTCATCCGCGTACCGCTAACGAAAATAAAGGCCAGTGCCCCATAGATGATAGGAACCGAGCGTGGCACCAGCACTTCCAGCCAATAACCCAGCAGAATAAGAGTCACAGCGGAAATCACGACACCGGAAATAACCGTCAAAAACGCACGGTCACTCAAGTATCTAACCACAGCCCGATAAAGGCCCAGCTTTACGAATACTCCAATGGTAAAGGCAACGGTAAGGCCCGAAACAATCAACTGCCCCCGATCGGGCACCCACAATTGTTGATCAAGCCGGAGCGAAAAAGCGGCCCAAAGCGCAAAGAACAGCACCAGAACATCCGCAAAAACGGACACCAGCCGCTTTTGGAACCGGGATAGATTCAAAAATCGTTCAAACATAGCGTCCCTTCGTCAGACCGTTTCTATAGCCATGAAAACTGTGATCCATCACAACAGATCAGTCGCTGCCAAACAAATCACGGGTGTAGACCTTTTCCTCAATATCCAGAAGGTTCTCACTGCGCCGATTTGCAAGCACCACATCAGATATGGATTTGAACTCAGCCAGATCACGGACAACCCGTGAATGAAAAAACTCCTCGGCATCAAGCTCAGGCTCGTAGATCACTACCTCAATGCCTTTGGCCTTGATCCGCTTCATAATGCCCTGAATGGCAGAGGCACGAAAATTATCAGACCCGGATTTCATCACCAGTCGATAAACCCCTACAACTTCAGGCTTTTTCCGCAGGATATCGTCTGCAATAAAGTCCTTGCGCGTGCGGTTGGCATCTACAATTGCCTTGATAAGATTATTGGGCACATCCTCGTAATTGGCCAACAACTGTTTGGTATCCTTCGGAAGGCAATAGCCGCCGTAACCGAATGAAGGGTTGTTGTAGTGTTTGCCGATACGTGGATCCAACCCCACGCCATCAATAATCTGGCGTGTGTCTAACCCATGGCTTGCTGCGTAGGTGTCCAGCTCGTTGAAATAGGCCACACGCATGGCGAGGTAGGTATTGGAAAACAGCTTGATCGCCTCGGCTTCGGTACTGTCCGTGAACAAGACCGGCACATCCTGCTTAACCGCGCCCTGCCTAAGCAGCCCAGCAAAAATCTCGGCTCGCTCGGACCTCTCACCCACAATAATCCGGGATGGATACAAATTGTCGTGAAGCGCTTTTCCTTCCCGCAGAAACTCCGGCGAGAAAAGAATATTTGATGTTTCAAAACGCTCACAAACGTCTTTGGTATACCCGACAGGAACCGTGGACTTGATCACCATCACTGCATCGGGGTTGATGTCCAGTACATCCTGAATAACGGATTCCACAGTTTTGGTATTGAAGTAGTTTGTTTCCGGGTCGTAGTCCGTTGGCGTGGCAATCACTACATAATCGGCACCAACATATGCCAATTCACGGTCCAGCGTAGCCGTAAAGTCCAGCTCCCGGTTTGCCAGAAAATCATCGATTTGGGGATCAACAATCGGGCTCCTGTGACTATTGAGCAGTTCTACTTTTTCCTTGTCGATATCAAGGGCAACGACTTCATTATGTTGAGCAAGCAGCATTGCGTTGGATAATCCGACATAACCTGTGCCGGCAATGGCAATTTTCATAATGTCTTCTCAGTGTCTATGTCTAGAATTGTGTGAATGATCCAAATCACGGCGTCTACATTAATATAAAGTTGCTGTGACGAACGTCGATTACGGATACTTCCTTAAAAATTCCAAACGAATGGGATGAGGCTAATAGCTACACATCCAATCAAAATGGAGAGTGGTAACCCTACCCGCACGTAGTCTGAAAACCGATACCGGCCTGGCCCATAGACCATTAGATTGGTCTGGTATCCAAGCGGCGTAATAAACGAGGCAGATGCTGCAAACATGACCCCAATGGCGAAAGGAATGAAGTCAACATTAAGTTGTTCGGAGACGGCCAAGGCAATCGGAAACATCAGTACAGCAGCGGCATTGTTGGTTATAACCTCGGTGAAAATTGCGGTAAGAACATAAACGATAGCCAATGCCAACCAGGGAGTTAAAGGCCCAAAACCCAGGAGACCGCCCGCGACCCATTGCGCGGCTCCTGTTTCTGTCATTGCGTTGCCCAGAGCAAAAGACGCTGCGATAACAACAAGAACAGGCAAATCTACACTACGCCTGGCGCGACTAGCCGTAATACAACCGGAAACAATCATCGCCCCGGCGGCCAAAAAGGCCGCTTCCATTATCTGCAATAAACCAGAGGCGCTTACGAGCACCATCAATGCCAGTATTCCAAGCGCCCTCGGCGCCCTGTGGAAATCCGGCGGCGTGGAATCGTTCAGCGCGCTGACCAACAGGAAATCCCGCCGGAAGCGATACTGCTCAACAAACTGATGACTGGCTTCCAGAAGCAGGGTGTCCCCCATTCTGAAGGTTATATCCCCTAGCTTGCCCGGAACTCGCTTGCCTTCGCGAGACAGCGACAAAATGACCGCGTTAAAACGGGTCCGGAACCGGCTATCCCGAATCGTCTTGTTCAGCGCGGGGAACTCGGGCCCAAGAACCACCTCCACCAGGCATCGCTGGTGGTTTGCCACATCCAGCTTGTGCACACTTCCGTTGGCTGGCTTCAACCCCTGAATGCGGCGTAACTCACTGGCACATTCCGGGGCGCCGACAAAATAAAGCCTGTCACCGCCCTGCAGAGTCCGGTCTGGCTCGACGGCGGTGATCAGCCGCCCGCCACGGTCGATCTCGGTAAGGTAGCCGTAGTTCAGAGCCCGCAACCCAGCCTGGGCAATAGTTTTACCTACAAGAGGACCGGGCGCCATCACCTCAACCTCAACCCCATACTCCCGTACCTGGTCAAGTTCTTCAGTAACACCACCGCGGTCTGGCAGTATCCGGGAGGCAAACAGAACCAAGAAGGTACCGCCCACGATAAGAAGCGGAATACCAACCCAGGCCAGTTCAAAAAGCCCCAGATTGATACCAAGACGGCTCTGAAGCATACCGTCCACCACCAGATTGGTACTGGTGCCAATCAAAGTGCATGTACCACCAAGAATCGCGGCATAGCTGAGAGGTAACAGAAGCTTGGATGCAGGAACGCCCAGGCGCTGGGCCCAGTCCTGAATGGCAGGAATGAACATGGCAACAACGGCCGTATTGTTCATAAAGCCACTAAGAATACCCGTGGGCGCAATCATTCTGAGCTGGGCGCCCTTCTCCGTTTTCGGGTGCCCCAGCAATCGGCGGGCAATCCACTGCACAGCGCCCGTCTCTTTTAGCCCGGCGGCAACAACGTAAAGCGTTGCAATTGTGACGACACCCGGATTGCCAAACCCCGCCAACGCTTCCGCTGGGCCCAGGATGCCTGAAATCAACAGGAATGCCAGAGCCGCCATCAGAATCAGGTCGGCGGAAACACGGGTAAGGGCCAGCGCCGACAACACAGAAAAAAGTGTTATCAGCGTAACAATGCCTTGCCACTCCATGGAATCAGTCCCTGCGGATAATCATTTCCCGCTCAAGCAGATAGGCAATGAGAGTATCAACGCACTCCTCCACCGACATGGTCGACGTATCCAGCCGAAGCTCGGGGTGGGAAGGAATCTCATAGGGCGAGTCAATGCCGGTGAAGTGCTTGATCTGTCCGGAGCGTGCCTTCTGGTAGAGCCCTTTCGGGTCGCGCTCTTCACAGGTGGCCAGAGGTGTGTCCATAAACACTTCAATGAATTCACCGGCCGGGAACAGCTTGCGAACCATACGGCGGTCGCTAGTGAACGGCGAAATGAAGGCGCTCATCACTATCAGACCTGCGTCTGCAAACAGCTTGCAGACCTCACCTACCCGCCGAATGTTCTCTTCGCGGTCGTCATCAGAGAAGCCGAGATCGCTGCACAGCCCGTGGCGAACGTTGTCGCCATCCAGCAGGAACGTGTGATAACCGCGTTTGTGCAGCGCGACATCGAGCGCGTTGGCAATGGTGGACTTGCCAGAGCCGCTGAGGCCAGTGAACCACAGCAGGCAGGGTTTCTGGTTTTTGTTAACCGAACGCTCGGCCCGGGTGATTTTGTGATCATGCCAGACAATGTTATCAGCCAAGGTTCTTTCCCTCGAATCTGGATTTGTTTGTCGGATTACGCTTTGCTAATCCGACCTACGTAGGCTTGGGTGCAATTGTAGGTCGGATTAGAGGCGAAGCCTCGTAATCCGACAACAGCTCAAACCGGTTTACACCCCCACTCCGGATAATTCTCCCGGATAAACCGGTTGAGATTGCGCTCGGCCTCGGTATATTCCCGCTCAGTCACGGCGCCAGCACCACCCAGCGCCTTATCCACCATACCCGCCGCAACAGTCACATTCGTCAGTTTGTCGATCAGGATAAAGCTGCCGGTTCCCGGGTGCCGCTGATAATCCTCAACCACCACGGGTTCGGAAAGCTCCACATCACAAAGGCCTATAGAGTTCAGCTCAAGACCGCTTTTCGCCTCCGGGTAGCGCTCCAGCGTGTTCACATCAATCTCTTCAAGCACTTCGTTTACATAACAGTTGGTCACCCGTGTGCCAATCTTGATACCGTATTCACGGCCGGGTTTCAGCGCCTGCTCATTCATCCAGACAATGTGCGCCGCAAAGCGGTTACCCAATGCAGGCTTGCTGTTGGCATGCACCAGCAGATCACCCCGGGAAATATCCACCTCGTCTTCCAGGGTCAGAGTAATCGCGTCCCCGGGCCAGGCCCGCTCAATTTCACCTTCGTAACTGTGGATGCCTTTTACCCGAGAGGTCTTGCCCGAGGGCAGTACCGCAATTTCATCGCCCTTGTGCACCACGCCACTGGCGAGCGTGCCGCAATAGCCCCGGAAATCCAGGTTCGGGCGATTCACATACTGCACTGGGAATCGCAGGTCGGTCACGTTCAGATCTTCCAGAACCTCCACCTGCTCAAGGATGTTCATGAGCGTCTCACCGTGGTACCAGGGCGTCTGCTCGCTGCGGTTCACCACGTTATCGCCATTCAGGGCCGAGATCGGCACGTAGTAGACATCTTCAAGGCCCAGCTGGGCCGCCAGCTTCTGGTATTCCTCGCGGATCTTGTTGAACACCTCCTCGGAGAAGTCCACCAGATCCATTTTGTTGATCGCCACCACCACATGCTTCAGGCCAAGCAGGCTGACAATAAAACTGTGCCGGCGAGACTGGGTGAGCACGCCTTTACGCGCGTCAATCATCACCACGGCCAGATCACAGGTAGAGGCACCGGTGGCCATATTGCGGGTGTACTGCTCATGGCCCGGGCAGTCGGCAATGATGAACTTGCGCTTGTCGGTGGAGAAATACCGGTACGCCACATCAATGGTAATGCCCTGCTCCCGCTCGGAAGCCAGACCATCCACCAGCAACGCCAGATCCAGTGCGTCGCCGGCGTTGCCCTGGCGCTCGCTGTCTTTGTGCAAGGTCGCCAGATGGTCTTCAAAAATCAGCTTGGAATCGAACAACAGGCGACCAATCAGGGTGGACTTGCCGTCATCAACGCTGCCGCACGTCAAGAAACGCAGCAGGTCCTTGTTCTCGTGCTGGTCCAGGTACGCAAGGATATCGGATTCAATTAATTCAGAGGCGTGAGACATAGTAATAATTCCGAAACAAAAAATTTTATTGGGATCAGAAGTGTCGGATTACGCTTTGCTAATCCGACCTACAGGGAAGGGGGCTAATTTAACGTAGGTCGGATTAGCGAAGCGTAATCCGACAAATCCACCCTAGAAATACCCTTCCCTCTTTTTCTGCTCCATAGACGCAGCGGAATCGTGATCAATCACCCGCCCCTGCCGTTCGGACGTCTTGGTCAACAACATCTCCTGGATAATCTCCGGCAACGTCGCCGCCTCGGACTCAACCGCCCCGGTTAACGGATAACACCCGAGGGTCCGGAACCGCACCATCTTCATTTCCGGTTTTTCGCCAGGTTCCAACGGCATGCGATCGTCATCCACCATAATCAGCGTGCCATCGCGCTCAACCACCGGTCGTTCCGCAGCGTAATACAGCGGCACGATGTCGATGTTTTCCAGGTAGATGTACTGCCAGATATCCAGCTCCGTCCAGTTTGAGAGCGGGAACACACGAATGCTCTCGCCCTTGTTAACCTTGCCGTTATACAGGTTCCAAAGTTCCGGGCGCTGGTTTTTCGGATCCCAGCGGTGGAACTTGTCACGGAAGGAATACACCCGCTCCTTGGCGCGGGACTTCTCTTCATCCCGCCGGGCGCCGCCGAAGGCGGCATCAAAGCCATACTGATCCAGCGCCTGCTTCAGAGCCTGTGTTTTCATCACATCGGTATGCTTGGCACTGCCGTGGGTGAACGGGCCAATGCCCTGGGCCACGCCTTCCTGATTGGTGTGAACAATCAGCTTCAGGCCCAACCGCTCAGTCAGCTCATCCCGGAACTTGATCATCTCCCGGAATTTCCAGGTTGTATCAATATGCATGAGCGGAAACGGCGGCTTGCCAGGCGCGAAAGCCTTCATCGCCAGATGCAGCATGACTGCCGAATCCTTGCCGATGGAATAAAGCATTACCGGGTTATCAAACTCGGCGGCCACTTCACGAATGATATGGATAGACTCAGCCTCAAGTTGTTTGAGGTGAGTTTTCTTTGGAGGAGTTAAGGTCATTGGTATTTCCAGTCCTTCTTGTTGAATGACGCCTGCGGCTCATCCAACCCGGGGTTCGAATGTTTAATCTGATTGTCGGATTACGCTGGCGCTAATCCGACCTACGCGTTGCAGGCACAGTAGGTCGGATTAGAGGCAAAGCCTCGTAATCCGACAAACAAACCATCAAGCCCAAAAAGAGCCAATCACGCTCAAAAATTCGTCTAACTGATCGGCAGGAAGCGAATTAATCCCTGCAGCCGCCTTCCGCCCGCCACCGGTCGGAAACTGGCGTGCAACCTCATCGGCTCCAGTGCGATTGTTCAAAGGCGCACGAATACTCACCAGATAGGTATTATCGGCCTTTTCAGTAACAATCGCACAGGCTTTGTCGGGGTTCCGGTTGGCCAGCTCATTGCCCAGCACACCACTTACCCGGCGCGCCCAGGCCTCATCTGGCAGCTTCACCACCAGCGATGAAGCAGATTCCGTAAGTACAGGCGCCGCCAACCCCTGCACCATATCCGCTTCGTAACCATCCCTCAGCTGCTGCCATGCAATGGGGGCCGAAGCGATCAGCTCCAGCGGATCCGAAAACTTCACCAATTCCCGGTACAAATCCGCCGGATGGAAGTGCAGGTCCTCAACCGTTGAGCCATAGCCGTTATAGTTGATGCAAACGCCAAGTGTTTTTAGCGCCTCGCTCTGTTCAGACGACAACCCCGCCTTGGCTGCCAACTCCTCTGCCACGGCATTGAGGTTGTCACCGAACGCCGCCGCAATAGCCCAGTTATGGAACCGACCACCAAGATGCTGATCCACCAACAAGCTGGTACAAGTAGTGGGCTGGGTATCGATCAGCGCCGTAAATTCCGGAGCCTCCGGCAGCTTGTCACCTGGGAAGTGGTGATCCACGTAGAAAACGGAACACCCAGCCGCAAGCAGTGCATCCACCGCGTCACGGTTTTTATCGAGGCTGACATCGAGAATAGAAACGCTTGCAGGCTCGTTGGCTGGCACCTGTTTTGCCAGTTCGATATCCCGCTTCACACCCGTAATCAAGGTGCTTTCTTTGGGTTCTGCCAGGCGAAGCTGAATCAGTGCGCAGATTCCGTCTGCATCGCCATTGAATACGTCGTAGATGGGCATAGGTACTCTTTAAACGGGGCGAATTAGTTCTTAGACTGCAGCCTTGGCCATAACATCAGTCAGTACTGAACAAGTCTTTTCAATCTCAGCCTGAGTCACTGTGGGGTGTACCAGAAACATCAAACTGGTCTCTCCCAGCTCCTTTGCAATGGGAAAACGCTGTTCTGGCCGCCAATCCGTCCCGTCAAACGCCTTTTCCAGATAGACCTCGGAACAGGAACCCGAAAAACACGGCACGCCAGCCTCCACGATTTCCTGCTGAATCCTGTCTCGATCCCAACCTTCACGGAGTTGGTCCTGTTCCACAAACACATAACACTTATAGGCAGCGTGTTCGACGTTCCCGGGCACTTCCGGGACACGTAGCCCCGGCAGCTGACGGGCAGTTTCCCAGATAGCTTTGGCGTTGCGTTGGCGGGCTGCCCGCCACTCAGGCATTCGCGTTAGCTGGATGCGGCCGATAACACCTTGCATTTCCGTCATGCGCCAGTTGGTGCCAAAGCTCTCATGCAACCAACGAAAACCCGGAGGATGCTCACGCTCGTAGACAGCATCCCAGCTTTTCCCGTGGTCTTTATAGGCCCACATGCGCTTCCACAGATCACGATTGTTAGTGGTGACCATGCCACCCTCGCCGCCCGTGGTCATAATTTTGTCCTGGCAGAAAGACCAGCAACCGACATGGCCAATAGAGCCCACCGAACGCCCCTTAAAGCGGGCACCATGGGCTTGGGCGCAATCTTCAATCACGTACAGGTCATGGTCTTCAGCAAGCGCCATGAAGCCGTCCATCTCGCAGGGCCACCCTGCCAGGTGAACACATATAATTGCCCTGGTACGAGGGCTAATCACCTTACGAACAGATTCCGGCGTGATGTTCTGGGAGTCACGGTCTATTTCCGCAAACACCGGTATGGCACCGGCGGTAACAATACTGGATGCGGATGCCAGGAACGTTCGGGGAGTAACCACCACTTCATCACCCGGGCCAATCCCCAGCCCCTTCAGGGCCAGGTCCAGAGCCAAAGTGCCGTTCGCCAAAGCGATAGCGTACTCGGTATCCGCAAAATCAGAGAACTCACGTTCAAACTCGCGACATTCCTGACCAGTCCAATAGTTTACTTTATTGGAAAGAAGCACATCGCGCACTGCATTGGCCTCTTCCTCGGTGAAGGAGGGCCAGGGGGAGAAAGGTCCGTTCAACATTTAGTGAAACACCGTGTCCAGAATGTATTGAATATCACGCTTCAACGACCAGTTCCGAATGTAATCCAGATTAATCTGCACCTTATCCGGCCAAATCACCTCCCGGTTGAACGCTTCCGGGTCTTCCTGATTGGCCAGAAGTTCTTCCTCATGGCGATACTTCAGGGTGGCCGGCCCCGTAATACCGGGACGGATGGACAACATGGCCCGCTCGTCACCCTGAAGCAGATCCGCATAACCGGGCACATCTGGCCGGGGACCCACAAAACTCATTTGCCCGATGAACACGTTCCAAAGCTGCGGGAGTTCATCAATTTTTGTACGACGGAAAAATGCCCCCAGAGGCGTTATACGGGGATCTCCCCGACTGGTCACCGTTGTGTCAAACGATGCAATTGGGCGCATAGTCTTAATCTTCACAACCCTGAAATTTCTCCCATTGCGCCCCACCCGTTTCTGAATAAAAAAGCCATTAGAGCGGGTGTCGAGGCTAGCCGCCAACCAGGCTATCAGAATCAGCCACCACACCAGAGCCAGCCCAACCGCCGCGCCCAAAAAATCGAAACTCCGCTTTATAAAGGCTTGCGGCCTGGTTAACCGAAGTTCGCTCATTGCCTCAACTCCAGCTTTCCATGGGCTTGTTCTAGCTCGGTCAAAGCCTGGTGAATCTTTATGGCATCCGGGTCATTCTTCAGGTCAGCCAACTTGTATTCGAATGAATCTGGCAATGCATTTCTTATTTGAACCGAAACGCCTCTTTTCAAACACCAGTCCCGAATTTTCTCTACTTCCCTTTTAGGGCTCTCACACAATTTTTCATAATGAACACTCAGCATCTCGCTCGCCGAAGGTGCGTCATCTAGCCGCCGGTTCAGCCAATAAACTTGTGCTGCAACTCTCTCATGTTCACTGGCACTATCTCTTTCCTCGCACTCTCGCGGGACCACGGAAAACCAGTTGCTTTCTCCTGCTCGCAACGATTTAAGCAAGGACAGCGCATTGGAAACCGGCTCTCTACGCAAGCGGATTAATGCAGCACCGGGAAAAGCATCGTTCAGGCGATCAGGAACCAGGGCATGCCCCAAGTAAGCGCTAGCAAACGGTCCCTTATTTCGTGAAAGTACTGAAATTACCTGTCCAAGATAGCGTGCCCGCTTCTCGCGCTTCTTTACGGCCAAAGTGTGACAGTCTGAGTCTATCAATCCACAGTCCAGCCACCATTGCCAAAAATGCAGGCCTTCGGCTGGGCCATCAAGCCCTGAAACGAAACCATGTTGAGATTGAAAGTCCGAGCTGTGCGAACGGGAAAGCCGTGCCGAAACCCCCCCCCCAATCAAGGGAAGCTGGTACAACAAATGCCAGATATTTGAGAGATAATTTACTGACAAACCATGGCATATAGCCTGGTAAGTGACCGTTGACCCGCTCCGTGGAACAGCGAGTAAGAAAATTGCCTGCGTTGGCTCGGTGGGCCTCCCGAACAAACGAACAATCGGCCACTCCAGAAAACCAAAGACTCTCAACGGAAACGCCTGGATCAAGCGCGCGAACCGAACCGCCAATGAAGACCGCCCCATTACAGGGCCCCCTCTTCACATAAACGTCGTATCTCCTCCTGCTTCAGAAGTACAGACGCCTTTTTAAAGGGGCCAAGAGGAACGTTCCCAATTCGTTCTCTGAACGGGTATGCAACCTTTACCAATACACCCAGCCATGGCTTATAAATAACATTCAAGCGTGCATAGGCTTTCCGGAAACCAAATTTGGACTCCAGAAAATCGTGTATCTGCGTTTCATGACTCAGGCTCCTTGCACCATCTGAAACATACCGGAACCCCCGGTCTTCAAGGTAGTGCCGGTTCATCTCATAGAACAATGCATAGGATGAGTATTTCTTGAGGGCAGAGGGTTCGAACCAAATGGTGTTGTAGAAACAAACATCTGACTCAACGAAGTTTTCGCTGAAAGCGACCATATCGCCCGTTGCCTCATTCCAGACTCCCCAAAATTCAGTCTGCTCAGGCAATGCCAACACCGCTTCTCTGAATGCTTCCGCGGAGTACCGCGCTTCATGGGTCTCATAGCGCGAAAACGCACTGCAATATACCTGGTAACCATGGGCCAGTACCGTGTCGCGCGAAGCGGCTTCGCAACGGAATGTTTTCATGCCACGGCGGACTTTGCTCCGGGTATTACTGCTCAGATCCGATAAAGAACAGGCGCCATCTTTTATAATATGCCACCAGGCACCCTGTTTTATCTGATCAAATTCGCTCTCCCAACGTATAAAAAGAGCGCCCTGGTCTTTCATGGTCTTGCGGGCTTCACTCTCCTCAAGTTCAGAAATCATGAAAGGAGGTGATAGCGGAAAGAGGCCTCCCTGGTTGTCACGCCAGTGCATATCGTTTGCAAAAACAGATCGATAACCGATCAAAAGTAACTTCCTTTCAACATAACGGGTTCGTGTAGCCCTTGAATCGGGCAAGGCATCAGATCAGTAATAGTGGCCAGGAGCGATTTCTGCTGCACTAACCTGATCTCCCTGTACCGCCGCCTCAAGCACTCTTTGTAACTGCTCGGCAAGCACATCGCGATCAAAGCAATCTTCTGCAAGCGTGCGGGCGGCGTGTCCGGCCTTGGCAAGCCACTGCGAGTCATGCATTTTGTTTTCCAGTTCTGCGGCGACTTCAGCAACGGGCCTCTGCCATAGGGCCACGCCACATTCATGCTTCTGAACAAGATCGTGCATCCAACCACCGTAGTTCAGCAGTACCGGAGTTCCCGATGCCAATGCGTCGAAAAATTTGTTTGCCGAATTCGGGCGCATTTCGGGCAGATCGATAAACAAGGCCGATGCCATTGTTGCTGCGCTCAAGAGCGCTGGCATTTCACGTTTGGGCAGCCGGCTCTCGTAGAACAGGTTTACGTCCAGCACACCGGCTTCCCGGGCCCGCTTTATAACCAGCGGACGTTCCGCGCCATCGCCAACCAACAAGATTCGGATATCAGACCCAATGGTCCGCAACCCCTTTGCTAATTCAACCATGTAGCCAAGACCATTCACTTTACCGAAGGTGCCGGTATAGACGAGTAAGGGTTTATCTCCCAGCCAGCTTCGCTCTGAGCGAAACCGCGCCGCCGCCGCCGCATCATACGTGAATTCCGCGTTGTCACTACTGTTCGGTATTACTGCTATTTTGTCTGGGTTGTAGCCGGCGCGAACAACCCCCTCTTTCATACCGGGGGACAACGCAACTACCGCTTTGGCGTTTTGGTATGCCCAACGCTCCAGCTTTCGAGCTAAAAAGCGCAACAATGGATTCTTCAAGGCGCCAACTGCAATCGGCATCTCAGGCCAAAGGTCCCGAACTTCAAACACCATCGGAATCTTCTTTTTTCTGGCTGCAGGCACTGCAGGCAACGCAATTGTGAGAGGTGTGCTCGTCGCAAAAATTACGTCGCCATCGAGATCAACCGCCTTTCTTCGAGCGGCAAGTGCGAAGGACAGGAAGGCACCGACACGCTGACCATAGCTCATGTGGTTTGAGTATCGTACTGGATACCAATGCACCTGAATGCCGGACTCATCTGTCTGAAACCAGCCATCGTGCTCCCGATGTTCCTCACGGAAACTGGTAACCATGTGGACCTCATGCCCGGCCGCTACCATACGCCGGGCCATCTCGTAGGAGCGGGTCCCCCCGGACATTTCTGGAGTATTGAAATATTGATGGAGATAAATGATCCTCAACGCCGAGCTCCCACAGCAGAAACAACCGATACAGCAGACAAACCAAACAAAATCATGCTCGCTTCTTGTCCATGATTTCTTGATACAGACCTATTAGGTTCTCCGCCTGACTGTCCCAACTATATTTTTCACGTGCCAGACGTTTTCCGCGCCGGCCCATCTCAGCGGCTTCCTCCGGATGATCACGCAACCAATCAAGTGCCTTTTCGATCGCTTCGTTGTCATCTGGATTAACGCAAATTCCTACACCCTGATCTTCAATGAGCGTTTTCCATACTGGGAAATTCGAGGCAACAATCGGGAGGCCAACGGCCATGTATTCAAAAAACTTAGTTAATTCCTTTTCGCGGTAATGAACTGTGTCAGGGAATAAGGCGATTCCCGCTAACCATCCTCCCTCAGAATAAGCGCCTATAATATCGGCGAACTCAACGAAACGACCGACCCCACGGAGCTCAATTGAAGCGGCATTATGATCGCCGTCCATCTTTACGAGCCGAGCAGCCAACTCTTCTGAGCAACGACCTATTGCCGTTACCTTATATTTATTGGAACAGGCACCAAAATCAGCCATTCTAAGCGCACCGCGGTCCGTAGTAACGTTTCCGGTATAGAGCAATCTGTTGGACCTAGAAGAAAAAGCATCCACGGAGTAAAGACTATCCAACCTTGGATAGTTGAGCACTTCAGTTGAACAGGGAAATCTTAGTGCGTAATACCTCTCGGCAATAACCTTATGACAACGGATGGAAAGCAGCTGTTCCAATGATCCAACAATTCTAGCCGCAAGCCTACGAAACACTGATGGAATATACCTCTTCTGTAACATAGAAGAAGTATAATCTTCATGAATATCATAAATTACATGAGAGCCTGTTAGCCTTAACATAGGCACCCACAAAAGTAATTCAGGATCGTGGATATGGTAAATATCAGCTTTGAGGCGTGAGGCCTGCCAAACGCACCGAGGTGATGTGACGAAAAGCCTCAAGAATCTGCTACTATTGCCCGGCGAAACCTTAAGAATCTTGAAACACGTCCGATTCTCTTCCAGGTAATCAGCACTGAGATCCCCAGTAACAAAGCTTACATCGTCACTCCATCTCAAAGCAGCCGCTATTTCCTTAATTCTAACCCTAGGATCTCCTGAGTTATGAACTGAGCTTATATGACAGACCTTCACTTGCCAGCACCTATATCAGACAATTCCGCAATTATTCTTCGTCGAGACTGCAACATCTTAACCAATAAAACTCTTAAAACAAAAATCAAATCTATGATAAAAAGAAATAAAAACAAGTATGCATGCTTTGAAGAAAGTAAAGGATGTACTGTTTGCGAGATCCACACCAATGAAACCATAAAGAATACAAATGTAAAATAGAATCTTAAATTAACAAAAAACCACAACAAAAAAGAAATAAAGGAAAACTTAAACAAAAATCCCGACAAGCCAAAGTAACCATAAAACCATGACCACCAGGGATAAACTACATTCGCCCACATATGGTAACCATATTTTTCGTTATATCCCATATACACATAATCTATATGAAAGGAGGAAGATATCGTACTCCTAGAACCAAAAAGATTTGCCATTTGATCATAATACCTACCTAAAAAAGGAAAAATTATATCAGGAGATTTAGCAGCCTCACTGATTGAATATTCTGCTAGAAATAAGGACGTAGTCCTATATTGAAAAAACTTTTCCAAAGCAATTATAACGCCTCCGCCACGCCCTTGAACCAAGATCGTAAAAAAGCTACCAGCAAACAAGACAGCTATTATGTATAATATGTATTTTTTATAATTTATCGGTCCGGAAAAGAAAAGCAGTATATAAACGAAATAAGCAACCAATAAAATTTCTGACCTACTAGCGGTAATCAGCATCGCTCCTAAAACACCAAATAGAAGGGCATACTTCATTTTTGAGTCTAGCCATAAAGCGCCAGCTAAGAAAAAGCATGCCAAACTACCTAGCACCAAAAACAATGCCGAAACACGACCAAACTCTTTCAAATCATCTCGATCGAATCCTTGCTGGATTAATTCGACACTTTTCCAACCTTCGAATACTAGAACCAGACAAGACAGTATTATCAAGCATGAGAACAGGGGCCTTGAAAAGATAAACTGGAATCGTTCAAAAAGACCACTTGAAACAGCTAAGCGTTTATAATTAAGGAAAAATATCGCTATGATCAAAGACCCAAAAAGATCAACTAAAGACAACAAGCGATGATCTAGACTCGGCGACAACTGATAACCAAAATAGCTATAAAAAAATACAGGCAACGCGCCGTAAATAAACGGAGGATATATAAGCAAAAATGGGAATTTACTATACATACAGGCGATTACAATTTTTAAAAATTATAGGCATTTAAAAAACTTTCTTGAATATGAAAAGCACAGTTTCAGCCCCCTAACCCGCTGAATTTAGCAACTGCCAAAATAGAAAGTTACAATTTTTACTTGGAACCTTGTTAAAACTCAACTTGTAATCAACTAAAATCTATCGCGCAGGTCACTACGACTCCAAACTTTTCCTCATTAGTCTCTTAATATTAGCCCTAAAGAGTTTAAAAAGAAGCCACAATAGTGCACGCATGCTGAGTGGCATGAGACTCTCTTTCGCGGCAATGGAAGCCTTATCAGAAAAGAAACTTGACAAGCGTGCATTTCCTTGGCGCCGATAATAAACTGCCATCCAATAAAAAGTCTGAATATGGTTAAACGCTTTGATTTCTTCTGACTGAAGCGACCAAACCCCACCCTCATGCCAACGATGAGCTGCTGGAAAAATTTTTCCCAAATGTTTATATCCACCAATCTGTCCCAGCCGGCTCACCATGAATTTATCTCCATTTACGACTTTGAAGTGTTCAGGCGGGATTTGGTCATAATCAGCCCTGAACACAAGTGTTAGTGTGAGCAAAAACGGACCACGCTGCAGTCTTTTGGGGGAATAATCTTTTCGCAAACGCTCGGGCAGCTTCGACTCTTTTATAATTTCATGGCCCTGAAAAATGAACGCATCGTGGCCACACACTGAATAGTCAGGATTGAGTCTCAGGAAGTCAGTTTGAGTTTGAAGCTTATTCGGATCGAGCCAATAATCGTCCCCTTCACAGAACGCAAAATACTGGCCCTTTGCAGCTGGCATGGTATATGCCGCTGGCCGTAGACCCAGCGAGTATTGATTCTGCGTCTGATAAATGGGTTTGACGATTCTGGGGTAACGTTCTGCATACTCTTTGATGATCTGAGCCGTTTTATCATTCGAAGCGTCGTCGTGAACCACGATTTCAAACGGGAAATCAGTCTTCTGGGCTAGAAACCCATGGAGTGCATCTTTAACGAACGGCTCGTGGTTAAAACAATGGCACAAAATTGATACCAGAGGCGTGTCGGCTTCGCCTTTCCAATACTTCGTAATTTCATCTTCCTGGCGTGGAGCTGGAGGCAAGGGTGGCCTCTCACCTGCTTTAGGCCAATCTCTTGGGCGCATTTCAGCTTTGTCTCGGTCTTCAATCAAAATCTGCTCCTCAGCTCGCCTTCCTCTGGATAACCTGTAGGGCATAAGTTCGTATTTCAAAGCTGAAAACGACCATCGCCAAGAAGAAGGTCAGGGCGAAAAATGGACCAATAACAAGCGTCGATAGCAAGGCGTTCGAAGTACCAAGAATATTTACGATGGTGTAGGTTACGCCTCCAAAAACTGAAGCCACTGCCAATATGGGCAAGACATCTTTTAGCTGTTCGATAATACCGTAATCCAACAATCGCTTTGAAAAATAGCTATTTGGCAGATAACTTAACATTGAGGTTGCAATCTGCCCTAAAAGGATCGCGATCACACCATGCTCATAGGTGAGGTAAAGGACTAGCCCACTCATGATTTTCTTGACTATTTCCAAGTAAAGAAAAAGATCCGAGCGCCCTTTCACTTTCAAAATGTTCAGATTGATCGAATGCAAGGGAAGAAGTATCGATGCTATGCATAGGAGCTGAAAGTATGGAACGGCGCCATGCCATTTGGATGGTAATAATAGTACAAACAGTGGCTCCGCCAAGGCGGCTAAAAATATCAATACCGGGAAGATCACAAACGTCATTAGTATAACGATCTTCCGATAACCTTGTTTGAGCCGAACAGGGTCTGATTGCACACTTGCCAATGCGGGGTAGGTGACGTTTTGGACCGCCTGAAGGAGCTGGGCCATCAGGAGTTCTTTCAGTTTCGTCGCGAAGAAATAGAGGCCGGCAGTGGATGCGGCAAACACCTTTGCAACTACAAGCACGTAGAGATTTTTAAACGTCGTATCGAGTGCCCCCGCAAAAAACAGTTTGTAGCCGAATCCATAGAGCCTCTTCAGCACATCCTTGCTGAAGGAAGCTCGGGGGCGCCAGGCCTCTAGGAACCACAGAAGCACGGTATGGATCAGTGAGTTCAGCACCATTTGGGCGACGAGGGCCCACACTCCCATACCCAAGTAGGCAAGCAACAACGCGGTTATTCCCGACAGGACACTGGCGGGAAAACTCGCTTTCAATTGAACCTTGAAATTCAGAGCACGACTCAGGCTGGCAACCTGAACAACCTGAAAAGACATAATAATGACAGAGAGCGAGGTTACTCGAACCAACTCTGTCAACCGTGGCTCATCGTAGAATTCGGCAATAAACGGTGCGAGGGCAAAAAGAAGCCCGTATGAAACCAGGCCAAGTAATACATTTGCGCAGAACGCCGTAGTGTAATCTGCCTCCGTTGCGTCTTCCAATCTTATCAGGGCCTCTCGAAACCCTGAATTCATCAAGGACTGTCCCAGCGCCAGGAAAAGTGCCATCATCGCGATAAGACCGAAATCTTCGGGTGTTAAAAAATACGCAAGCAGCAGCGTTACCAAAACATTGGTTCCGCGCCGGCTAAATTGCTCGGCGAGATTCCACAGTACTCCGCGTACTGTTTTCAACCCTAGAGACATTTCGATTTCCACCTGGATCCTATTTGAGAGTCGCCACCGTCGGCACAAGGTCTTTGTAACCCTGTATGCCGGGCTGGGAATCGAAACATTCTTGCGGAGCAGTTGAGCCCTTAGCCCAGCTCACGAGTGCCCTTGGGATATCTGCACCAGCGAGATGATGGAACGCGTAGTCCCCGGTAAAACGCGGATTTACATCAATTACGCGGAAGGTTCCCTCGTCATCCAGGCAATCTACCCCCCAAATGCCCATGTGGTTGGTCAATTTACTGAAACGTTTTGCGGTATTGTGGTGGCACTCCCGCTCAATGCTTACGGCCCAGTCACTTTCGCCAGCCCTCATTGCCTGCACTTCACACGCGAAATGCGAGCGGTAGCGGCCATTAAGATCATTCACGATACCGAGACAGATTTCTTTGCCGGAAATCGCTTCTTGTATCAGGACCGACTCGTTGATTGGCAGGCCTAGGTAGGCTCCGCTCCCGGACGCTTGTATCTGTTCACCAGCAGTATGGAAGGCCACTCGTAATTCCGCTTCATCGTTGCATTTCGCCAAACCAAGTGAACCAAACCCTATTCTTGCTTTTACTATGAGCGGAAAGCGCCACTCCCCAGAGCGAACGCTTTGCATAGCTTCTTCTAAGTGGACTGTGGTTTTAGGGACGGGTATTCGATGGCTTTCGAGCAACTTTGTGCACTCGTACTTATCCAATGTAATCCGTCCCCAGTCTGCAGACGGCAAGGTATGCTTTATATCTGCATCTTCAAGCCACTGCTGATCCTGGCTGAGCATATAGACATCCAGATCATGCAAAGAACAGAGGAGGCCGATTTCATATTTTTTGCACAGCTCTCTCAAAACAGGGACATATTCCGGATGGTTAGCTGGCGGTGTAACCACCTGGATATCAGATGCCAACATGCCTGCAGCATTCGCAAACATATTTGCTCCAACAACCACACCATCGCCCTTCAACGCATCCCTGAAATAATTCACGAGATAACTACGGCGTCCAACACTGGTAAGGAGTACATTCAATTTGGTGCTACTCCCGATCTTCCGTCTCTCAGCTTTCTGTACTCTCGCATCAAATGCTCAAGCTCTTCCTCACTCAGTCGTATAGAGTTGCCAGAGGTGTACCTGGACTCGATATTGGACAAGTCCCTTATCAACTCGGGCATTGAAAATCGCTGAGCAAGTTCTTCCAGGAACGATCTCGGGTTGGCGCAAACATCTTCATAGCTTGCGGTTATCCAACGGTCTTTCGAGACACCTGCCAACTGCTCCTGAATTGCATTTTCTGTGTAAAGCACCTGTCCCGCTACCTGAGTGGCAGGAGCTGCGTCCTTTAAGAAACTGTATTCTTTGGGTTTGACTGACCACCAAATCTTATCCGTGCCGTAGTACTTCAACCTTGCCTGAGTGACTGACTGCATCAAATAGAGGGGGTCTCTTTGGACATGCACTATCTTCAGTTCTGGAATTTTTTCCATGAAATAAGCAAGATTGTATTGAAGCATCATGACTTTGGACATAAACGGCATGCCATACACAGCTTGAATACTAGCAAGCTCTTGGCGAAGGGTGCCTATATCCACACAGTCAAGCTGCTCCTGACTTAAATGCCCTGGATCATGAACAGGAAAGAAACGACGCCAAAAATGAAAGAATTCGTTTATCCCCAATGCTCCGTGGGTTTTACCTACATTCGAGGAAAAACCGCTTGTTGGGCGCAAATCTGCAAACTCTTCGCCCAAATCGTACTCGGGGTTCAAGAGAAGCTGCTGGATCAGTGCCCCAATATGGGGGGCATAAGCAAACCTTGAAAGTAAGTTGGTTGGGAAAGAGACTGAACCGGTAGCGGCAAGCAACTGGGTCATGAAGGTGGTGCCCGATCTCGGACAACCAACAATGCCAATCACAGGGTGCTTCGGGAGACCACTTTGTTTGTCCACCGATAACTGAAGCGGTTCAAGTAGTTCCCGAAGTTGCGTAATCAAACCATTCAACTTCTCATTGGGCTGAAATACTTCCGACCGGTCACCCGCGTGTTTCAGGATGTGCGATTCCATAACTTCCTTCAAAAGACGAAATTTCTTAGATAATCGTTAACTGATGTCTTACCGCGAAGCTTGTGCCAGCTTCTTGCTCTGCGTTCATAAACCGGAGGATTTGTGCGGATAAAATCCGGACTACTCACCATGGAATAAGCCCCAACATTCTCCGCAATCAGGATATCGCCTCTCGCAAGTGCTTCCCCGAAGCCCCGGTAAATGACGTCGTGCTCAAGACAGGTAAATCCCGCGATATCTATGGAGGCTCCCTCGCGTTCTGGGTCCTGAACTGACGGCTTCCTGACCAATGTTAGCGGCAAGTTAAAAGTGTTGGGTACAATTTTTATGTGATGGGACGCACCACTGGTCATCGCAAACCATTTCGCACCAATTCTCTTCACATGGTCGACACGAAACGCGTATTGAAAAACATTGCCCAGGATCCCGACGCCCGGCTCGAGAATAAGCTCAGGGCCCTCGCTTCCATATCGTCTGGCTAAAGGTGTGCAGATTGCTTCAGCGTAGTCCGCGTAGGACGGGGGAGTAATTGCAAACTGTTTTTTTAGATCCGCCGACATCGGCCCACACAAGCCGCCCCCTACATCAATGAACTTGGGGCCATCAGGTCCGAAGAGTCGATCCGCAATTTCTATCAACCGGACAATTCTTCGGCGATATGAGTCCGCTGAGCGATCGAAAGAGGTATGGCAGTGCAAACCCTCAACAGTCACGTTCTTGAGATGCCTTAATAACGTCCAGGCCTGATCCAGTTCGCCGCTGTCTTCGCTCAAACCAAACCGAGACTCTCTATCTTTCCACTGAAAATCCAGATTACATCGTAGCCCCAAACGAATGGAGCCATGGTAGTCCGCAGCCAAGGCTGCTATTTGTTTAGCCTCACTCAGGCTATCAACATTCACCAGTGAACTCTGCTGAAAGGCTGTAATAAGCTCACTATTCGTCTTAGCTGGACCATTGAATATTATTCTATTCCCGGGCACACCGAGCGCGTGAGCGATCTCATACTCTGAGCCCGACACTACCTCCGCATATAAACCTTGATCATGGGCGTCTTTACAGAGACTTGGGAGATGATTGGTTTTATAAGAGTAACCGATGCCGACTTTATCGTAGTACTTTAGGAAGGCAGATTTGAGAGCATCAACATTCGATTTGAAGCGATCTCGGTGAGCAATAAAAAAAACACCTTCGCTTTCTTCCAATATGTTAGCTAATTCTTGCCACTCATATTCAGCCCCGGACCTATTCACTTACAACCCCCATTATTATCTGAGCAATTTTCTTGACATCCTCTGTAGCTAAATGAGCATAGATCGGGAGGCAGAGAATTCTGCTGGAAATACTCCTGGAAATCTCTGTGACATATCCACAGTTGAACACTTTGACTGAATCTAATGAGGGATAGAAATATCTCCGTGCAATAACTCCCTCGCTTCGGAGGCTTTCCAGCGCTCGATGCACGTGTTTTTCAGAGGGAAGGAGGATGGGGAAGTATGCATAATTATTACTGGCGCACTGATTAAAACGCTGGAAAATCAATGAGTTCCCCATTTCTTCTCGGTATATATCCCAAACGCGCTTTCTGCCGGAGAAGTTCTCCTCCATTTCATCCAGAACACATAAGCCCATGGCAGCATTGAATTCGCTCATTTTGGAATTAATACCTAACTCATTTATTTCATCTGGCCCTGTAATTCCAAAATTGATTAGGCTTTTGGCTTTTTCGAGGTCATCTCTCTTTTTAAAAACAATGGCTCCACCTTCAATCGTGTGGAAGACCTTAGTGGCGTGGAAGCTCAATGTTGATGCATCACCCGCCTTCAGAAGACTTTCTCCCTTATAATCTACGCCAAACGCATGGGCGGCATCGTAAATTACTTTGAGGTTATTCTGGTCTGCAATAGCCTGAATCTTTTCGATTTCACACGCGTTGCCAAAAACATGCACTGGCACAATCGCCCGGGTCTCCGACGTTATGACGGCCCCAATACCATCTGATGCCAGGCACCAGGTATCAGGATCAATGTCTGAGAATACCGGCTTCACACCCTCCCACTCCAACGAACTTGCGGTAGCAGCGAATGTAAAGGGGGTCGTGACGGCTTCTGCAGCTTTGCCATTCAACGGTTTTTCAATGCCTAACGCTCGGTATGCAACCTGCAAGGCCATAGTTCCGTTTGCAACAAGCAGTAGATTATCGACGCCGAGGTAAGCTTCAAGACGTCGACTCAGCTCCTCTACCAGCGGACCATTGTTCGTCAGCCAGTTCCTCTCATAAATTCCGTCGAGATACTTTTCTAGTTTCCTTCGATTCGGGAGGTAGGGCTTAGTGACTGGAATCATAAATTCTCTCCGGCCAACTCCGCGAGATAGGAACCATAGCCGTTCTTCTTCAACTGAACGGCTTGCTCAAGGAGTTGCTCCTTTGTCAGCCAGCCTTGGTTGAACGCAATTTCCTCAAGGCACGCAATCTTGTACCCCTGACGTTTCTCTATAGTTTCTACAAACTGAGCAGCTTCCAGCAGGCTCTCGTGAGTTCCGGTATCGAGCCACGCGAAACCACGCCCAAGAAGTTCTACGTTCAAGTCACCCTGATCAAGATAGGCGCGGTTAACATCCGTGATTTCGAGCTCCCCACGATGGCTGGGCGTAACCTGTTTCGCAATATCAACAACGCGATTATCGTAAAAATAGAGACCAGTAACCGCGTAATGAGACTTCGGTTTGTCTGGTTTCTCTTCAATTGAGACAGCACGTTTGTTCTCATCAAACTCGACGACTCCAAAGCGTTCAGGATCTTTCACCTGGTATCCAAAAACTGTAGCTCCGCCGGTCCGGCTCGCAGCTTGCCTGAGCTTTGGCGTAAAACCCTGGCCATAGAAGATGTTATCGCCAAGCACAAGGCAAACACTTTCGTTGCCGATGAATTCTTCGCCAATAATAAACGCCTGAGCGAGACCATCCGGATTGGCTTGTACCGCATAACTGAGCTCTATGCCGAACTGCTTACCACTACCCAAAGCGCGCTGGAACCCCGCTTGATCCTCTGGAGTGGTAATGATCAATATGTCCCTGATACCCGCCAACATCAGCACCGAAAGCGGGTAGTAGATCATCGGCTTGTCATATACCGGGAGGAGTTGCTTCGAGGTGCCGAGTGTTATGGGGTAAAGGCGAGTGCCGGAGCCGCCAGCAAGTATTATTCCTTTCATACTTGTGCTCCCAGTCTTTCGCGTTGATAGCTTCCATCCTGAACACGATGGCACCACTCAAGGTTATCGAGGTACCACTGAACGGTTTTGCGAATGCCGGTTTCGAAAGATTCTTCCGGCACCCAGCCAAGGTCTTTCCGAATTTTCGTGGCATCAATGGCATAGCGCATATCGTGACCTGGACGGTCTTGCACAAAAGTGATCAGTTCCCGGTAGCTTTTATCCTGAGGACGGAGTTCCTGAAGGATGTCACAGATAGCATGTACCACTTCGATGTTCTGTTTTTCATTATGACCACCGATGTTGTAGGTTTCGCCAGGAGTACCTTGGGTGACGACCTTGTAGAGCGCTCGAGCGTGGTCTTCAACATAGAGCCAATCTCGAATTTGCTCACCCTTGCCGTAAACTGGTAGCAGCTTGCCTTCAAGGGCATTGAGGATCATCAAGGGGACGAGCTTTTCCGGAAAGTGGTAGGGGCCATAGTTGTTACTACAGTTAGTTACCAGAACCGGCAAGCCATACGTCCGTTGCCAGGCCCTTACGAGGTGGTCTGAGCTTGCTTTGCTGGCGCTATAAGGGCTGCTCGGAGCGTAGGCCGTTTGTTCTGTGAACAGATACTCTTCTGCGTTTGGCGTTTCGCTGGGGTGCGGTAGGTCACCGTAGACTTCGTCAGTGCTTATATGGTGGAAGCGGAAATCGGCTTTCTTTTCTCCTTCCAGGCTCTGCCAGTATTGTCGGGACGCTTCCAGCAAGTTGTAGGTGCCAACAATGTTGGTCTCAATGAACTCTGCTGGCCCGTCTATGGAGCGGTCTACATGGCTTTCTGCCGCCAGATGCATAATCGCGTCTGGTCGATGTTGACGAAGCACACGATCCACTTCGACACGGTCGCAGATATCTACTTGCTCGAACGCATAACGGGCACTGTGGCTAATTCCAGCAAGGCTCTCCAGATTACCCGCGTAGGTTAGTTTGTCCAGGTTGACCACTTCATCATTTGTATTCCGAATAATGTGGCGGATAACAGCGGAGCCAATGAAGCCCGCTCCACCAGTTACAAGCAGCCTCATAAGGTTCCTTTCTCTTGTTTTCCAATGCGGATAAAAGCCCGAACGAAAACGGCAAAAACACCAAGCATTCCACCTAACATCGTCGCCACGATGGCAATCAGGGCCCTCTTCGGCTCGCTTTTCTCCTGAGGAACAACCGCCGGGTCAACCGTTTTGAATATGTACTCGTCCTGGGCATTAGCCAACATCACTGTGCGGGTTTCGCTCTCGATAAGCTGGTAAAAAACCTGTTGCATTCCGGCAATATTGGTTTCATTAAGTTTGGTTTCCAGATAAGCGATGCGGGCCTCCGCCTCCCGAACATCCTGCATCTGCATGTGCTCGTTAATGTCGTTTACCAATAATTCGGCCCAAGCTTTTGCAGCCTGGGGCGAAAGGCTCTTAACATTGAGAGTTATCATTCCGGTTTCCTTATCTTCAGAAACACTGAGATGATTTTCCCGAAACACTTTTACCAAATCCCAGTCTGTAGGTTTTTGACTTTCTCCATCTTCATCCGCCAACCATTGGCCTGCCTGAGAGTCATAGACTTCAGTGTTCAGTAACCACTGTTCCTTTTGAATATCCCAGGCTTCAGAAGCCATCAGCGGAACACTCAAGTTGTGACGATGGATGAAATCTGCAAGAAAGGCGCGAGACTGCAGAATCTGCTTGGCCATCATGGTCTTGTTGGCTCCCCCCCCACCAACGTTAATTCCTGCGAGGCTGGCCAACCCGCCGAGCTGACCGGAAATACCGCCGGCAGCGCCCTCATCCTGAGCCGGCGCCAAAAGCACACTGGCCTTGTAGATATTGGGTTTGTAAAGGGCGTAGGCAACACCCGCCGCAGCGAAAAGGAACGTAGTGGCGACGATAATCCACTTACCTTGCCAAAGGATCGCAAACAGCTCATGTAGATCTATTTCGTCGTCCCGACTCGGGTTTGACGCCGTTTGCGGAAATACAGGCTCGCGATTACTCATCACAAATTCCCCACTGCTGCAGCACCCAGCGCCATCTGATAAACGATCTGGCTCACGTTCGTCCAGAGCTCCAGCTGGTTCAGGCGATCCACATCAATCGGCATGATGATCGTGTCACCCGGTTCCAATTGCTGGCTGCGGCCACCAAACCAACGGCTTTTCTCCGGCAGCATCACAGAACCGTCCGCCTTGACAACATACACCCGGCTGTCATCCGCTTGGCGGGTTGGCCCACCGGAGCGCTCCAGGTAGTCATCCACAGTGAGCCCTGCCTGATGCAGGTGACTGGTTGGGAACTGCACCTCTCCGAATACCGAAACCGACTGGGGTATGTTGGGCACACTGAGAGTATCGCCATCCTGCAGACGGATGCTCTGATACCCTTCATCCTGCATAACTGCAGCAAGGTCGATCACCATGCGGCCCACAGGACGACTGTTCTGCACCTCTTCCAGCAAACCCTGAACCTGTTGCACCCGCTGGGCATTCTGCCCACCAAAGGTGTCGCCCTGAAGCTGAACCCCCAGGAGATCACCCTGTAGGCGCTCCTCCGCTTCCCGTAGGCGCTGAGCTTCCAATTGGCGAAGTTTCTGCCGGGTAAAAACAGCGCCTCTTGGGAAGGCGTTTTCGGTGAGCCCACCAGCACGAACGATAACGTCTCTCAGGGTTTCGCCTTCACCAAAGGTGTACTCTCCCGGGTAGCGCACTTCACCAGAAAGCGTGATCCGGTATTGTTTGTCGAAATCCGGCGTAGGCTGGATGAGGATAGAGTCACGGCTATGGAGTCTTTGCCGGGTCTTACCTGCCATTACGTCCGCCAGTGCAATCTGGCGAGTAATGACCCTTCGATCGCCCTCGTCTGCCACTTCTGATCTGGCCAATTCCGCCGAAAGCAGGGATGCAGAATCTTTCAGCCCTCCAGCGAGCGCAATTACCTCCGCAAGCCCGCCGTTTTCAGGAATGGGGTATTCCCCAGGGTAGCGAACTTCGCCGGAAATGGTGACAAACGAAGCAGGATCGAGGGGAGTTGCCTGAATGCGTAGCTGCTTCAGCAATCCTGGCAGCAGTTTCTCTCGCTTAGCATCCTGCAGTTGCCTTAGCTCGTCCTGCTCGCTTTCAGTCAGTTGTTCCCGTTCCAGCATGGCGAGCCAACGGCGCTCCTCATAGTTTTGCTGGAGTTCTTCCCGCTGTTGGGGGCGTAAATCCGCCAGCTGGCGCTCGGACGGTTTTGAAATCCGCTCACCTTTTGCCAGGCGTTCCTGTAAATCCTGGTATTCCTCGTACCTCAGGGCTCTCTCATCGAGCTCTGTTTTCTCCAGATCCGCAAACACTAACAGTTGGTCCCGTTCCTCAAGGATCAGATCGGCTTCGGTACCGGGGTTGCGAAGGGCGTCACGCAGATCAATCACCAAGGTGCTCAGGTGATCATCCGCGGACTTTCTTACGAGAAGAGCTACATCGCGATCTGCCGCAGGCAGTAGGTCATTGCGGAGGTTTTTGAGGACAGATGACACTCTCATTCCGGGCACGAATGCGTAGCGCCCTGGCCGGGTGGCCGCTCCACGGAGCTCTATATACTGACCGGTAATGTCGGCAATAGAAGCAATGGTAATGCGGTCCCCCGGCAGCACCCGAGCACTCTGGCCCTTTGGCTCTGTGTAATCCGCTTCGGCGATGATTCTCAAGAAGTCTTCGTTGGTGCGCTCAATTTTTACTCGCTCCGGGTAGGCCTGAGGCGTAAGCCCGCCGGCCAGGCGCACCAGCTCTTTGAGGCTGGTTTCGTCTTCCAGTTCGTAGAGGGCGGGCCGGTATACTTCGCCATCAATGCCCGCGCGCTCGCCAACTGGTGGAATGAAAACAACATCCCCAGGCTGAAGGCGGTGGTCGCCGGAGCTGTCGCCATTGAGAAGCAGGTCATACAGATCCAGGGTGCCGATGAGCTTGCCGTTGCGCTTGTGCTGCAAAGCACGCAGCGATCCAGACTGTTTTACACCGCCTGACACATACAACGCATTGGTGATCGTGGAAAGCGAGCTTACCGTGTAGGAGCCGGGGTTTCTGGCCTCGCCGAGCACGAATACGCGCATACTGCGCAGCTCGCCAAGGGAAACACTGGCATCTACGCCGATGTATTGTTCGGAGACCCGTTTTCGGATCTGCTGCCGCGCTTCATCAAAGCTCAGGCCTGCAACGCTGAGAGGGCCAGAATCGGGGAAGCTGATCGATCCGTCGCGACTGACTGGCAGTTCAAGCTGTCGGTTTTCTTTTCCCCACAACTGGAGGCGAAGCACGTCACCTGGGCCAAGGGTGTAGTTGTTAGGAACCGGAATTTCCGTCACCGGCGCAAAGGTTGTCGGGCTGCCTGCAAACAAATCATACCCGAAGGGCTTCAGACCACCATTCTTGCGGGCCAGCTCCTCCTCTTTCTGGCGCTCTTCCTGTTCTTGCTGGGCCTTCCGGCGTTCGTCATCGGCTCTGGCTGTTTCGGGCTCGACAACCTCGACGTTCTCAGGGCGCTGCTGGCTCTGGCTGTTGCTCTGAAAACTGTCGGGGTTAATGCCGTACTGCCTTGCCAGCGCTTCCTGCTGGGCCCTGGGCAGGTTTTTGAACTGTTCGATCTGGGACTGGCTGATGGACTGGGCGGTAGCGGCTACCGGTAGCAGTAGCACGAGGGGGAGCAATAAATTCTTGAGCTTCACGGGTATGGGTCCGGCGTTTTGGTTCAGTCAAATTTAGAAACGATAGGTCCAGGTGGCGCCCAGAGACCATTGGTCTTTCTCGCCACCCAGATGCTGGATTTTCCTGTCAGTGGCCTGAAGGTTCACATCCAGCCAGCCATTTAATAACCGGCTGCCGTATCCGAGATCAAAAATCGCAACGTTCTGTTCACCCTCGGGTACGGTGTAAAAGATGTCTTTATTGGTCACAACAGTTCGGTTTCCACCATCCTTGTTCAGCTGGGCGTAGGTTACCTTGGCGGTAAGATTGGCACCGTTATCGAAGAAGTTCAGGGCACCAATGGTAATGGCTTCTGCGTCCCCATCGAAGCTGGCAGCCATGCTGCGGCCATAATAACGGTAGCCGGAGCGGTAGCGTGCGTGGTCATATGTTAGATCTGGCATGGCATCGCCCAGAAAGTCATCCGCCAGGGTGTTCGTGTATTCAATAAACCACTGCTGGTCTGCAGCAAAAAACTGCGTGGTCCAGTCTGTGCCCAAAACCCAGGACTTGCGGGCCGGGAAAGCGCCGGCTTCGTCTTCTCCCATCATCTGGGCGTAGAGGCCCATGGACTGCTGGCCAACGGCGAAGCCGTAGCGAGCGTCTATGCTTGCAAGCTGGTTACCAGGGTCATTTTCTTCCAGCTGCCCGTTATCGCGGCCGATCAGGGCGTTCCAGATGGTTGAAGCGCCTTCAGGTCGCCCTTCTCCACCGAACATGATGGCCCGTGAGAGACCAATATCCAGGCCATCGATCGGGCGGAACGTGAAGCGCATGCCGATCAGTTTGGCATCGGGTACGGCACGATCGCTTTCATACTGGCCTGCCAGCGCCGTGAACTGCCAGGGGCCGATCCAGCTTAACCAGGGGTTTTCGAAGGCGTGGGTGTTGTTTCGATTGATCCACAGCGCCGGCATGGGGCGGGCGTTGTTGGATAAAATCAGGCTGGACTGCCAGCCCGGCCCCCACCAACGCTCAATGGCACCCGCACCGAGCACCCAGTTACCGGCTGTTGCCGCAAGATAGGAACCATCAAGGCGCAGTTCCTCATCATCATCTGTTTTATGGGCGTAGGCCGGCTTGAGCCCCAGCGCCCAGACCTCGCCCTGCCATTGCAGATCAATGGCTGTGCCGGCCTGGGCCAGAGGGTTCTGATCGAACCCCCGGATACCCGGAATTTCGCTGCTGCCGTACAGACTATACTCACCGCGAAAGCCCTGCTCGGCTTGCTGTTCCTGCTCGAAGCGCAAATAAGCAGCCGCTGAGCCCACAGCAGGTTGATCCGAGCCAACACTGGGCTGCAAACCGCTGTGGACGGCACTCCACATCAGAGGCCAGGTGCTCACAGTGCGATCCATATGGCCGCGATCTACGAGCTTCTGGGCTGCAAACCTTGCCCGTGAATCGCCCGGCTCCAGCCAGGGCGCCGCCGAGAGGGTAACACTTGTCAGACACGCTACCGCCCCACCGACCAGGGCCCAGTGTTTTAAGGTCATATTATTGAATTATCTGAAAAACGACAGGAAACAGGCAATAAGGAAGGGGACAACTGACTCCCAACTGTATCCTTGTCGGTAGATGAATGTACTGTTTCAGAAGCGTGACGATTTTACGGCAATGTCTATGACAAGCAAGTGACAAAAAGTCTGACACATTGGTTATCAGGGAGTTGTGCGGGTAAAGAATTGTTAAAGCTTCAGAACCTCAATCTTTTCGCCTACATTTCGTTCAGATTGGCTCTTACCAGGCTTACAAATTCGGCAAAAAACGAAAGAAATATGCCGCTCATCAAACCCAGCATGGCGGCCAAAACGACAATCAGGCTCCGCGCAGGGCCTTTTCGCTCTGCCATCTGGCGATTGAGCACCAGAAGTTCTGCAGGCTGGATTGAATTGAGAAGCACTTCGAGGGAGAGGCGCTTATTCACTGCGTCGGCTATGGCTGCCCCCACGTCCTGAGAACCTTCTAACCTGTCGATAGTCGAGGTCAAAGATTCGATTTGTCTTTCCAGGTTACTTTTAAGGGTAGATACCGCAAGAGATTGGGTCTGCTGCAGCTTCTCGATGAGCTGGCTATGGATGTTCTTAACGTCATCAGAGTTCGCAGGCGCCGCTTCAGAGACAATTCGGACAAGCCCTGTATTCTCGGGATTCGAAAAGACCACATCGAAAGGAAGCGACTGATCGTGCTCTGCAAGGTAAGTGGCTTCAATTTCAGGAAGCCACCGATTTTCGAGTGTGGCAATCACAGCCGCAGGCTTTTCGACAAAGCTTCCCGCATCCTTCTCGGCCAGCTTGAACAAACTAACGACATCGTACTTTTCAGGTATCAAAATGGCATAAAGAATGCCCACTGCAATGGTAGAAAGAAACGCAACGTAGAAGATCCGGCGGCGCTTCAGAAAAGTGGAAACCAGGTCTACGAGACTGATCTCATCGTCATGGGCTTGTTGAGCTGAACGCTGCCTTTCTTCCATACCGGCTCATCCTTCTTCTTGTTATCTGGGCAACTCATTAAGAACCCCCTTAGCCTACAGCCAGCAATGGGACGCTAGCGCGGCGCTTCCTTACATTTTTATAGCAGAAACCGGCACTTTCACCCTCTGCTGCTTCTGCATAAAGTTAATCAGCACGATAGCCCGCGCCTCCCCATCGTAGGCCTGGAAGATAGCGTGAATGCCCTCGAACGGCCCTTCGCTCAGGTGAACCGCCTGGCCGGGCTTGATACCGCCCTGCTCTGCCACCGAATCAAGGCTGTCCTTGATGTGCTGGATAACCTCATCACTGATGGCGGCCGGCTTATTGGCAAAGCTCACGATTCGCAGCACACCACGAGTGGAGCGCAGCTTTGCCCACGTGGGGTCGGTTTGTTCCAGGTTAACGAACAGATAGCCGGGAAAGAGCGGCTCAAGCTTGTTGGTGCGCTTGCCTGCTTTGATTTTCTCCACCGCGATTTTCGGGTAGAAGCAGGCAATCTCCTGATTTTGAAGATGTTGCAGGGCGCGGTCGCCCTGTGCGGGCTTGTGTTGTAGTGCGTACCAGGTCATGGCTGGGCAATGTACCAGCTTCCCGAGGCAATAAAATACGGATTTAACACATTTTGTTTACCATATTTCAGAGGCTCTCCATCCAGGGTTTGAACCTTGCCGCCAGCGGCCACCAAAACGGCCTGCGCAGCGCCCGTATCCCATTCGCAGGTTGGCCCCAGCCGGGGATAAATGTCGGCATGCCCTTCGGCTATGCGGCAAAACTTTAGCGAACTTCCCGCCTGCACCAACTCATGCTCCCCGAGGTTCTGGATAAACGCCCGGGTTTGCTCGTTGAGATGGTTTTTGCTGGCCACCACGCGTTTTACAGCTTTGGGCTCGGCCACCCGAATGCGATGGACCTTACCAATGCGGTCGCGCATGTGGGCGCCCTCACCGACCACACCCCAATATGCCTCTTTCAGGGCCGGGGCGATGACCACGCCCATCACTGGCTCACCGTCTTCAATCATCGCAATGTTAACGGTGAACTCTCCGGTACGCTGGGTAAAGTCTTTGGTACCATCGATGGGGTCCACAAGCCAGAAACGGCGCCAGCGCCTGCGCTCTTCCCAGGGAATATCCTTGCCTTCTTCGGAAAGGATGGGGATGTCGCGGCTGATGTTGCGCAGGCCTCGGGTAATAATCTCGTGGGCGGCGGTGTCTGCAGCCGTTATGGGCGAATCGTCCGCCTTGTAGCTCACCTTGAAGTCAGACTGGTAAATATGCAGTACTTTCTCGCTGGCTTCGTCGGCCACTTTTATGACATCCGGGAGGATGGAGCTGTAATGCATGTGATTCGCTTCCTGCTTCAGATCATTTCGGGACCAACAAGTTGGGCTCAGATGAAATTTTCATCTGACCCCAATTTCATAAGCTTATAATATCATCTATAAATGAGGGGTCAGAAGAAAGCTTTCTTCTGACCCAGGTTTCACCAGTAAAAGGACTCCAACATGAAACTTCGCTTCCTTGGCGGCACAGGCACAGTTACCGGCTCCCGCTACCTGCTCTCGGATGACAAGCACCGAGTGCTGGTGGATTGTGGCATGTACCAGGGCGTGAAAACCCTGCGCCGGCGCAACTGGGCGAAGTTTCCGGTCGACCCTTCCACCATTGATGCGGTGGTGCTTACCCACGCCCACATTGACCATTCCGGCTATTTACCCGCCCTTGTGAAAAACGGCTTTAAAGGCAAGGTTTACTGCACTAAGGCCACCCATGAACTGTGCAAGGTTCTGCTGCCTGATGCCGGTTTCCTCCAGGAAGAGGATGCGAAATACGCCTTCCGCAAGAAGTTCTCGAAACACGAGAAGCCGGAGCCGCTGTTTACCGAGAAAGATGCCTGGGAAGCGCTCAAGCATTTTGAGTCCCTCCACTACCATGAGACGTTCGAGCCGGTGAAAGGGTTCCAGGTAACCTTTACCCCGGCCGGGCATATTCTGGGCTCCTCCTGCGTGCATGTTCATCACACGGGCGCGGACAGGACGGTTGTGTTTAGCGGGGATGTGGGGCGACAAAACGACATTATCATGCGGCCACCGGAGCCGCTGCAGAAAGCGGATGTGCTGGTGTGTGAATCGACTTATGGGGATCGCGCCCATGGCGAGACGGACCCGGAAGCGGAACTGGCCGACATCATCACCAAAACCGCCGGGCGCGGTGGCATCGTGCTTTTACCGGCGTTTGCCGTTGGCCGGGCACAGATGCTGCTTTATGTCATTCACAAGATTATGGGCGACGGGAAGATTCCCAAGGTTCCCGTATTCCTGAACAGCCCCATGGCGATCAAGGCTACGGAGATTTTTTGCAAGCACCACAAGGAGCACAAGCTTAATGCGGCCCAGTGCGAGCTGATTGATGAGAAAACCCAGTTTGTTCGCAAGGTAGAGGAATCGATTGAACTGGACGCCGTTCGCTACCCCTGCGTCATCATCTCCGCCAGTGGTATGGCTAGTGGTGGACGGGTGCTGCACCATCTGAAAACACTACTGCCCAATCCACGGAACAGCATTGTTTTCGCTGGCTTCCAGGCGCCCGGCACTCGTGGAGATGCGTTGGTGAATGGCGCGGAATCGGTGAAGATTCACGGGGAGTATTGGCCAGTCAAGGCCGAGATTCACAACCTGGATTCTCTCTCCGCGCACGGGGATTACAACGAGATTCTGGCGTGGCTAGAACAGGGTTCTATCCAGCCAGAAAAGGTCTACGTCACCCACGGTGAAATGGTTGCGAGTGACGTTATGCGTAAGCGGATTCGGGATAAATTCGGCTGGGATGTTGAGGTGCCGGAGTTGTTTGAAGAGGTGGAGATTTAGTAACACTTTAAAGAACGCCACACGCTACCGGACTGTAATCATCCTGCCAACCGGAAGCCGCAGAGGGATCAATAACACACCGCCATACTCCAGCACTATTGCGCTCCAATCTTATAAGAACGCCTGACAAGTCCGGGTGCACATTGCCCTCCATTGTCACCTGTATATGACCAGAACCGTCAGCATTAACGACGGCAATTCCTGCTCCAGTGCTGTCGGTGGCAATCCCGGATGGAACGTATCCAAGATCACTGTCAGTAACTGGCTTGGAATCCGCTAGCTGAGTCTCGAATGGCATCTTATACGCAGATAGCTCTCCAACTGCGCGGTTCACTTGAGAACTCAACACATAACCTTGATAAGAAGGTATAGCAATGGCTGCAAGCATGCCCAATATTGCCATCACAATCATTAGCTCAATCAAAGAAAAGCCCATAGAGTGTTTTTTCATCGTCATCAAACCTAGCTCTTGAAAAGTGGCGTAATACACCACAAGCTAGCAATCATCAGACCAATATGACTCCACTCGTCAGTTCCGCTCAGACTCCGCCCGTATCTTGCCGTCAAACTTTCGCATCCTATTCGGTAAAGGAAATCAACCTGGAACGGATTCAGCAGTGCCAAATCATTGGCCAGACTCAATCCAGCTCGCCATCCCCGAAAGCAAGCATTCTTCGAACACCAAATTATCTATCGCTACCCCGGATTCGCTGAAAAATTCCAACTCTTTCTGCACTGTACTCAAGGTATCGGGAAAAAGTTCGACAGTACGCCGCAACCTTTCACAACCTACTTTTTTGTCGTCAAAAGCGGCACTCAAGGTAGCAAACCTTAACATAAACAACTGTTCGGGCCGCCACTCAACTAGAGCTTCCATCTTATCCATCTGTTTTTGCACTGACCGAACACTTGGCACCATCCTGTAAATTTCAAGCTTATATGCGGCGTCACCTAATAATGGATTCCCTCGTGCTTGATGGATAGACCTTCGGAGCTCGTCACTTGGAGCCTCAACAATGAACCCTTTTGACAAATTTACGTAATCCCTGAGCAAATACGAACCAACCAGCAAGCTGAACACAACCAGAGATACAGAAATAAATCTCGGAAGCGCTCTACTGGAGAAGCTCAGAGGTTTACCAGGAGACAGCAATGAACATGCAAGCATAAATATTAGCAAAAACGGAAAATACCAGAATGAAAACTCCAACATATTCTGAAAGAAAATCACCGCCACCACCGATAACAGGAACTTATTATCGGCTGAAAACTCCAAAAAATAGGCCTTGATGCTTACCCAGATTAAGAAACACAAGATTGCAGCTAAACCAAACAGCCCCCAGTCAACAGCAGCAATCAAGAAAATGTTGTGAGGATGCGTCCATAATTTGCCATTGCGATAAGGGTCATCCATCTTTGAATCGGCAGCAACGCTGAAAGCACCGTAACGACCAAGACCATTGCCAAAAAATGGATTTTCTACCAAATCAAAATTCTCAATGACTTTTTTCCACTCCTCGAGTCTCGCATTGCTTGAAAACGTTGCCTGTCGCTCCAGCATATCCGAAGCTTTTTGCCTATCTAAAAAGCCACTCTCGATAAGCGGCTCACTAAGCTTTTCATCGATAATTGGAACCGAAGGGTAGCAAACCACAATAAGGGCAATGACTATTAAACGAAACTTGTCTGGCAAAGCGGGTCTAAGAGATTTCTTTTTACCCAGACTCTGTGTGTATTCTGATAATAAAACCCATATCGTTGGCATAATAATCAGAATCACAACCATAAGAAGCCAGGCTCTGCTGCCCGTCAAAAGGCCAGTAAATATAAGAAAAATCGAGGCAGGTATGAATTTTTTTAGAGGATAGCTCTCCTTATTCTCAGCGTTGAAAAGCAAGGCAGACAGTGCAAGTACCAGAATCAAGCCTGTCAAGTTCGGCTGCCCCCATGGACCCAGGAGCCGACTACCATCCTCAGAGATCCACGGCAGAAGGTGCCGCAAAACCCCATAATATCTCGCCAAAGCAATACAGCCGACCAAAAGACCGGCGACAAGAATCGCTCCTGCAAACATTTTGATGAAATTCGCTCGACCTTTTTCTTCCGCTAACGTCGAACCTGAGATTACGGCGAGAACCGCACAGGCCCAAAAAATCAAATAACCCTGCCAGGAATAACTTGCTACTTCCGGTGCAGAAAAAGCAGAGAACAGAAAAACAAACCCAAAGCCCAAAACAACAAACAAAAAGTCTGGACACCTGATCCGATCACTGTATCGAAACAACGTCCAGGCGCTGAAAAGCGTAATTAGCATGAGGCTTGTGAACTGACGAGGAAAATCTGGAAGCGGGTACAAGTTCAAAGGAACTAGAAATGGAAGTACCAATAGTACACACAAAGCAATCATGTATATGCTCCAAAAAAAGAGCCCCTCTCACCGAGGGGCCTCTTCAATTAACACTTGATGTGCACTTTAAGCCATCTGAAGGTTTACGGCCCAGTACAGCCTGCTGGTACGTAGTTGTCCTTCAGGGAGGAGCTACCGCCGTCTGCAACCGCACACGTCCATTCGCCATTCGCGGAACGGGAAAGGGTGATAGTAGCGCCTGCAACTGTCGGCCCTGCGTTGCCACCCAACGTAACTTGGAGATCACCTTCACCGCCAGTGAAAGTGTCAACAGTATCGCTGGTAGTAACAGTATCTGTAAGGTTTGATTGTGTGAATCCCAGATCATCCCAAGTGAAGGAGATGTTGCCTCGGGTCAGATTCTCCTCGACAGCAGTTCTCAAGGCAGAGATTTCGCTATAAGCGCGGTTTACCTGAGTACGGGCGGTGTAATCCTGGTATTGCGGGATAGCGATTGCTGCCAGAATACCAATGATCGCAACAACGATCATCAGTTCGATCAGGGTAAAACCCTTTTGAGCGTGATTGATTTGCATGTTCTTCATTATCGACCTCTTCGTTTATCGTTGATCAACTCGATCTGGCCCGGGCCCGGTGGAGTCGCGCCCCGTGACCGGCATTTTGAGCCTGCCAGAAACCAAGCATCAGCCGTGCCAGCTTCTTTCGATTGCGAAAAAACGGAACTTTTCCACTTATAAACAAAGACTTAATGATACTATTGCCAACACTTTACTATCCAACAGGTTGCTGAGCCAAATGCCCGACGGCGTCAGTCGGTGACAAATATTGTCACTTCCGGGCACCCAAGCTCGCACCATTTCTCGAAGAGGGGCGTTAGAAGAAGCCTTTACACTGACGTCGGTGGGAACTGTATATTACACAGGGTCCTTTCCAAACCGAGGCTGGCCATCTAAACTCTCTGGGATTGACAAAACACCGATTTCAGTAACTTAGGCTGCGCTTCTTACTTAATTTATGTCTACCAATAAAAGCAACATCACGCTTACGGGCCTTGCGAGGCGCTTCGTGGATGACGGACTGCTGGATGAGGCAACGGCAAAAGATGCCTTTCTCCAAGCTTCGCAGAACCGGATCCCTTTGATCACCTACCTTACCCAGAACAACCTCGCCGATAGTTCGAAGCTTGCATTTTCCGCAGCGATGGAGTTCGGTGTATCGGTTCTGGATTTGTCAGCATTTCTACCGGAAATGATGCCGGAGAAGGTGGTTGACGAGAAGCTGGTTCGCAAGCATAACGCCCTACCTCTATATAAGAGAGGAAACAGGCTCTTCATTGCCGTTTCAGACCCGACCAATATCCAGGCCCTGGACGAGATCAAGTTCAATACGGGCCTAAGCACCGATGCGATATTGGTGGACGACGCCAAACTTCGGGAAGCCATCGAAAAATATCTGGAATCCCAGGACACCACCATGGGTGATCTTGATGACTCGGATCTTGAGGGTGTTGAAACTGAGGGTGGTGAGCAAGAAGATGATGGCGCTGTTGTTGCCAGTGAGGTGGACGACGCACCAATAGTGAAGTATGTGAACAAGATGCTGCTGGACGCGATTCGCGGCGGCGCCTCGGACATTCACTTCGAGCCTTATGAAAAAGTCTATCGGGTAAGATACCGCACCGACGGTATTTTGAAAGAAGTCTCCCGCCCCTCTATCAAGCTGGCTCCGAAGATTTCCGCCCGCGTAAAAATTATGGCTCAGCTGGACATTTCCGAGAGACGCGTGCCCCAAGACGGCCGGATCAAGATGAAGCTGTCCAAGACCAAAGCCATCGATTTCCGGGTAAACACCCTGCCCACTCTCTGGGGTGAGAAGATCGTTTTGCGGATTCTTGATCCCAGCCAGGCGAAGCTGGGTATTGATGTGCTTGGCTATGAAGCGGACCAGAAAGAGATGTATATGGATGCCCTGAAGCAGCCGCAGGGCATGATTCTGGTAACCGGCCCCACCGGCTCCGGTAAAACAGTTTCTTTGTACACCGGGCTGAATATTCTGAATACCCCGGATATCAACATTTCCACCGCGGAAGACCCGGCGGAAATCAATCTTGAAGGCATCAACCAGGTAAACGTGAACAACCGCGTGGGGCTGGGCTTTGCCGAAGCCCTTCGGGCATTCCTGCGTCAGGATCCCGATGTGATCATGGTGGGTGAGATTCGGGATTTGGAAACTGCCAACATTGCTATCAAAGCGGCACAGACTGGGCACCTGGTTCTTTCTACCCTCCACACGAACAGCGCCGCAGAGACTCTCACGCGGATGATGAACATGGGCGTGCCCTCGTTCAACATCGCTACTTCCGTGAGCCTCATAATTGCCCAACGTCTGGGCCGAAGACTTTGCAGCTCATGCAAACAGCCCTTTGACGTCCCGAAAGACGTGCTATTGGAGGAAGGGTTCACACAGGAACAAATTGATACAGGCTTCACGTTGTACCGCCCCAAGGGCTGTGATAAATGCAATGGAGGATATAAAGGCCGCGTCGGGATATACGAGGTGGTCAAGATTACCGAAGAGCTGGCGAACATGATTATGGAAGAAGCCAGTTCCATCAAAATTGCAAAGCAGGCTCAGGCCGAGGGCTTCCGTAACTTGCGCCAATCGGCACTTATGAAAGTGATCGAAGGCGTAACAAGCCTTGAGGAAGCCAACCGCGTGACGAAGGATTAAGCATGGCAGAGAAAGCACAGAAGCTGGAAGCGTATGTTTGGGAAGGGAAAGACCGAAAGGGCAATAAGTCCAAAGGCGAGCTCACTGGCTCTAACCTTGCACTGGTTAAGGCACAACTTCGCAAGCAAGGCATTATTCCGGACAAGGTCAAGAAGAAGCCCAAGCCGCTTTTCGGTGGCAGCAAGAAGATTACCCCCTTCGACATTGCCATGCTGACTCGTCAGCTTGCGACCATGATGAAGGCGGGCGTGCCTCTGGTGCAGAGCTTTGACATTGTTGCCGATGGTTTGGAGAACAAGGGGCTTCAGGAACTGGTTATGAGTATCCGAAATGATATTTCATCGGGTACCAGTTTCGCGGGCGCACTGCGTAAACATCCAAAGTATTTTGATGACTTGTATTGCAACCTGGTGGATTCCGGTGAGAAGGCAGGTGCGCTAGAGGCCATGCTCGACCGGATAGCTACGTACCTTGAAAAAACTGAACTTCTCAAGAAAAAAGTAAAGAAGGCGATGACCTACCCCATCGCTGTAATTGTCGTGGCGATCATTGTGACAGCCATCCTTCTCGTGAAGGTTGTGCCGCAGTTCGAGAGCTTGTTCCAGGGCTTCGGCGCGGAACTTCCCGTTTTCACTCAGTTTGTCGTAGAGCTTTCGGAGTGGCTGCAAAGCTGGTGGTTCGTGGTCTTACTGGGAATTGTGGGCACCATTTTCTTGTTTAAAGAAGCCAAACGCCGCTCGCAAAAATTCTCGGATCTGGTTGATAAATATGTGTTGAAGCTGCCTGTTGTTGGCGAAATCCTCGACAAATCTGCAGTTGCCAAATTTGGCCGTGTACTCTCAACCACCTTCGCTGCCGGTGTTCCGTTGGTAGACGCACTTGATTCTGTAGCCGGTGCAACCGGTAACGCGGTTTATCGGGACGCTATCGACCGCATCAAAAACGATGTATCGAGCGGCACCCAGCTTCAGGCTTCCATGCGCCAGCAAGACGTATTCCCTGTAATGGCCGTTCAGTTAACCGCGATCGGCGAAGAGTCCGGTAATCTGGATGAGATGCTTGCTAAGGTTGCCGAGCATTACGAGGCAGTGGTCGACGACATGGTCGATAACCTCACAGCCCTGATGGAACCAATGATCATGGCGGTTCTGGGCGTTCTGGTTGGTGGCCTGATCATTGCCATGTATCTGCCAATCTTCCAGATGGGTCAGGTTGTTGGTTAACGACCTGAAAAAGGGGTCAGATGAAGGCTTTCATCTGACCCCGAGTTCACGCTTTAAGTTGGGGTCAGAAGAAAGCGTTTATCTGACCCCGAGTTCCCCCGCCTGATTCTCGGATAATTGATGATTACTCTGGACGCCTTTCTCGCCACTCCCTGGCTTCTTTTTCTTTCAGTCACCCTCGTATCCCTCTGCATCGGCAGCTTCCTGAATGTTGTCATTCTCAGGCTGCCGAAAATGATGCACCAGGACTGGCGCTGCCAGTGCGAGGAGTTCCTGGAACTGCCTGACAAGCAGCGCAAGCAGGAGGAGCGGATTACGCTCTCCAAACCGGCTTCCACCTGCCCTTCCTGCGGCCATGGCATTCGGGCCTGGGAAAATATTCCGGTAGTGAGCTGGCTGGTTCTTCGGGGAAAATGCGCGTCCTGTAAGGCGCCGATCTCGCCCCGCTATCCAATCATTGAAGCCGTTACCGCGATTTTCTCGGTGGTGACCATTGCAGTCATCGGGCCGAATGAGTCGGCGCTTTGGTCGCTTCTGCTGGTTTGGTCTCTGGTGGCTTTGACTGTTATTGATTTCGATACCCAGTTATTGCCAGACAGCATTACCCTGCCCTTGATGTGGCTGGGCCTGGTGCTGAATTATTTTGGTGTGCTGACGGACTTTAACAGTGCCTTTTGGGGAGCGGTGGCCGGGTATCTTTCACTTTGGTCGGTTTATTGGCTGTTCAAACTGGTCACCGGTAAGGAAGGCATGGGGCACGGCGACTTCAAGTTGCTGGCCGCGCTGGGCGCCTGGCTGGGGTGGCAGTTGTTGCCGGCGGTAATTTTGCTGTCCTCGGTGGTTGGTGCGGTTGTGGGTATCAGTTTGATGGTGTTCAGGAAGCATGGGCGGGAGGTGCCGATTCCGTTTGGGCCTTACCTTGCCACGGCGGGGTTGCTTTGTTTGTGGTTTGGGAGTGAGATTCAGGCCGCCTGGTTTGGTTTTTTGGGGGTTTGATTTATGAACATCGTTGGCCTGACCGGCGGGATTGGCTCCGGCAAATCCACGGTGGCTCGCTTATTCGGTGAGCGTGGCGTGCATTGGGTGGATGCGGATGATGTGGCCCGCGAGGTGGTGGAGCCGGGAACGCCTGCGCTTGCTGAGATCGAGGAGCATTTTGGGGAGGAGATACTCACTCCCGAGGGTGCTTTGGATCGGGCGCAGCTGCGGGGGATTGTCTTTGAGAAGCCGGAAGAGCGGGCCTGGCTGGAGTCGCTTTTGCACCCTGTGATTCGTGAAGAATTGGTTCGGCAGTTGCACCCGCAACACTATCAG
>NZ_JAWLCH010000005.1:0-256476 GCF_041687235.1 Marinobacter sp.
TTGAACAAAATGCCGCCGCATTCTACGACTCAATTCTTCGAATGAGTCGCTAGTCAAGGCGGCTTGTTTTTGGGACTGTTTATTTATACAGTGTTCGCATGACCATTATTCGCTCCGATCGACTCCGAATCCACGCCGACAGTCCGGCCCAGCGCGACGCGCTGGCCGAGACGCTGGCGCTGTATCGTCGGTTGGTGCGAGACCTGATGACGGTGGCTTTCAAGCACTGGCCATCGGTTGGCCCCGCCAAAGGCAACGAGGCAGTGGCCGTGATCGAGGGGCTGATCCATCCGACCTCGAAGCGTCCGAGTGTTCGCTACCGCTACTTCCAGAACCGGTACTACAAGCTCCCCTCTTACCTGCGCCGTGTGGCCATCATGGATGCCGTCGGCCAGGTTCGGTCGTTCATGAGTCGCTATGGCGACTGGCTCGACGGCCAGCGCCGGCATCTGCATTCGCGGCCACCACGGTTGACCGCCAGCACCAACACCTTTCCAAGCCTGTACGGCGGCCAGTGCATCAAGCTCAACGAGGCCGCCACGCAGGCCTTCATCAAAGTCCGATATCGCAACGACTGGCTCTGGATGAGCTTTCGATTGTCCGGGAAGCTCCGTTATCGCGGTCGCGGAACCGCCAAGTCCCCACTGCTGACCTTCAATGGCAAACAGTGGGGGTTATCGTTGCCGGAGCAGTTCACGCCGGCAGCGCCGGCCAGGACACCGAAACGGGTGCTGGCCGTGGATGTAGGCATCAACACCGCAGCGACCTGGGCCGTAGTCGATGATCAAGGCACTGTCCACGCCCGAGGATTCCTCAGGCGCAGTGATAAAGACCGGGAACATCGACTGATGCAGCGCATCCGTTCGAAGGCGCGACAACACACGCGCCACGGTAGCCGGCTGCCCGCGGGTTTTTGTGCCCGGGATCACCAGCGCCTCAAGCGGCTGGCGGATAACCAGGCGCATCAGATTAGCCGGAAACTGGTCAATCTGGCGATGGCTCATGACTGCGAAGCCGTGGTAGCCGAAAACCTGAAAGGCTGGCGTCCGAAAGCCGGTCGCAAGCGTTCTGCGATGAAAGCTCGCTTCCATCGGTGGTTTCACCGGATGCTGGTGGATCGGATTCAGAGCAAGGCGCAAGAAGCCGGGCTGCGGTCGGTGCTGGTCTATGCCCGAGGCACCAGCGCCCAGGCGTTCGATGGTTCCGGCCCTGTGAAGCGGGATGCGAGCAACTACAGCCTGTGTACCTTTGCCTCCGGCAAGCGGTACCACGCCGACCTCAACGCGGCTTACAACATCGCGGCCCGAGGGTTGGTCTATTTTCAGGGCGGTCGGCGTAAGCCGTCTGCCCGTGCGGGTCAGCCAACGTCTGCCCGTACACCGGGAACCCCGGTGACGCTCTCCGTGCTTTGGCCTACCGCCAACGCCGCGTGAGAGTGATCAGAATCCGCGACTCAATTCTCCGAATGAGTCGTCGGAGGGTTCAACCCGCTATGAGGAGCACGAAACCGGCCCCAACTTGTCTGCAAGTACAAGTAATGTTATCATTTGGGCAATAGTTGAGGAGGTAACCGGTGAAATTAGAGCTGAAGAAAGTCATTCCTACATACCTAGCGGTGATAGTACTGAACATCATTGCAGGTGCGTTTGCAGCAATGGTTATCTCGGGCGAAACCACGCCAATGCTGAAGTTCGGCTTGCTTGTTCTCATTGCACTAATTGGCTTTGCCTGTGCCAACATCTTTGGCAGGGTTGCCCGGGCATTTGAAGAGACCAAGGGCGCCATCCGTGCCATTACACCTCTGGTCAGCCTGACTCTTGTGTTGCCGGCGGTTACCATGGCCATCCTCTTCGGGCTTATCTGATGATTGAGCTTGTTTTTTTCTCATCCGCGGTTATCGCCATCATCCTTAACCTGGCGATCCTCAGCATTGTTCTTCGAGTGCCGGCTCGCCGCGTTGCTTTATCCACGGTCTTTTTCCTTGTCGTCTTCTTCTTCCTGCCACCGCACTGGTTCTCGGGCTTGATTGTCACTCTTGGTGCCATCGGGTCAATTCTCTCTCACTGGTATGTATCCACTCGCAATCGCTCGCTGAATTTCCGTGAAAAACTTTCCGTAAAGAAGGCCACTGCAGAAAAGGGCGAGATTACGGAAGATGAAGGCCCAATCAGTCCATTCCCGGCCATGAACCAAGGCCCTGGTTCAGCTGCAGCCTATTCTGAAATGGGCGATGATGAAGAAGAAAGGTCCGGCTATGATCGCGCAGGCCACCCAACCAAAAGACCCAGTTCTAAGCGATCCAAGAAGAAGTCACGGAAAAAGACTGGTGCCGGCGGTAAATCTAAAGAGAGGCTGGTTTCAACTTCGGATCTCCCCACAGCCGAAAAGCCGACAATTGAAGAATACCTAAAGCCGAAGTCGAATTTCTTTAATGACTGATTGCAGGGCAAAATTACGGGAAGGGTCCTAGCTAGGTCGCGAAAAATTGACTAAACCTGATCATTTGGAGGTTCTTCTCATGATCAATGTCAGTCATTCGCCTCTCTAAATTGGCCAATTTGCTTCAGCGCTAGGCGTTTCAGTGGTTACGGTGCGGCGCTGGTGTCGCGCCGGAAGCTTCAGTGAAGCATGGATTCTTTCGCGTCGTTTTGATCAACATGGATCGTCACTGGAGTACCTTTCTGAACCAGCGAGTTCAACTGCAAGGCTGCCGCCTTGGATCCATTGCTGGCGTTTACCGTTTTCCGCAACTGAGAAATCCTCAGAGCCACCTCCGGCTCAAAAAGACCAGAGTGTGTTTCGGGCCCACCAATGTACAGGTCTTCTCGTGCCCGCCTGGCGCAAAGGGTGCAAATCAAGCTTGGATTCCCCGGAACATCTGCGTTGGCCTTTTCGTAGAACCGAAGTTCCTCGTTTTCCAGAACGCAGATCCCTTCAAAGACCGTTTCGGTCAAATCGCCTTCGCCGGTACTCATGCGGATGTCAGCCGGATACTTCGAGTTACCCGTACCCGGGTAGAGATAGAGGCGCATGCTAACCGGATTCCCAGACATATCAACCGAAAACAATCCGGTGAACCAGGCCTGCTCAGGTGAATTTGTGGGTAGGTTGGATGTATTCGTCATATCACACCTTTAGTCTCGGCTCAGCGCCGGCAGTTGCGTATTCTGGGGCCGAGCATCTTCTTTGCTTCGGCATGGTTCTTTGAGGCGGCCTGGCACAAGAATCTCATTGATGCCTGAGGATTCTGGCCCGCCAGCATCCGCCCAAGTTTGTATGAAGCATTCGTATATCCACCTCGAGCTGCCATTTGGTAAAAACGAGCTGCACCGTTCAGGTCGCGGTCCCCACCAACGCCCGATTCGAGCATAGCGGCATAGTCATGCTGAGCAATGGTCAGGCCGGCTTCAGCCGCCTTTTTGTTCCACTCCCGGGCTTCAGTGAAATTGATCGGAACACCTTCACCTCGGTAATGCATGCTGGCCAGATTGTGCATTGCTGCAGCTTGTCCCTGCTCAGCAGCTTTGAGGTACATATCATAGGCCATCGACCTGTCTTTGCTGATACCAAGCCCACGCATGTACATGATCCCCATCAAAAGCTGGGCATCCGGGTTTCCTTTCTCCGCCAGCGGCTGAGCCGTGGCCATGGCCTGGCCATAATTACCGGACTTCAAGGCGTTTGCCGCTGAGGCTATATCCTCATTTGCCGAGGTTGCCTGAACCGGCATGGCACTAATGGCCAAAGCAGCAACGACAGAACGGACTTTCATGACTGAATACCCCGGCGAGTCGGCGGTTGCTTTGAGCCCTTGTTTGGCATGCACATCATTACGGTGGCGTTGAACCGTCGAACCATCTTGTTGAAGTTCGGGTCTCGTTGCATCGCCTCGAGCGCGTCCGGATCGATCTTACCCTTGCCCGGCCGCTGCTTGGGCGCTGCGTCCGGATTCTGGATCTTGATAGGCGGCAGCCTGGAGAACGCCGGATTGTCCGTTAGCGAGCAGTCCAGACGTGAGTCGGAGGTGACCAGGTTTACATCAAACAAGAACCGGCAGGGATCCGTACTGATGATCTGGCTGCCCTGGCGCCGGCGCCGGGCCGAGGACAGGTGCAAAAAGTCCTTGGCTCGTGTCATAGCCACAAACAGGATGCGACGCTCTTCGTTGAGGTCTTCTTCACGCTCAACGTTTCCACCAGGCATCGCATCATCATCAACACCAACACAGAACACGATAGGGAATTCCAGTCCCTTGGATCCGTGGATGGTCATTAACTGAACCGCATCGTCGCTCTTACTGCGGTGGGCGGTTTCCATCAGGGCGAATCGCTCAAGGATATCGCGAGAGTCCATGTCACCGGAGATCATCCGTGCAACCTCGGCAGCAACCACATTAAGGCGCTCCTCGGACTGGGCAAGGCGATCATCATCGCTGCGGTATTCTGCAGTAATGTAGTGCTCGATCAGGTGATCAATGACCGCTTTTACGTCATCACCTTTCGATTCGTAGGCGTGCTTGCGAAGCATCGTAAGCTGGTCAACAAGGCTACGAAGTTTCTCGGCATGAGCGCCGCCCCTGGCCACCAGCTTATCAATGGCGTCAATAACTTCACCGCCAGCATCGGCCAGGGCAGCCTCAAAGGTGGATTCGGTCACCCCCAGAGAAAAATTCTTAACGAGACGCCGATAGGCGAGCTTGTCCCACGGCTGCCAGGCAGCACGAAGGAAGGCCAGAAGATTGCGAACGTCTTTGCGCTCGAGCATCGCCTTATCATTAGCCACAACAACCGGGATGTTGTTGGCCATGAACACCTGCTCAATGGCTCGTTTTGATGCGTTCTTCCGGTAGAGAATGGCCATATCGCCAAAACCATACCCGTCCTTTCGGTACTCGAGCACCTTCTCAACGATCGCATTGGCTTCTTCATAGTCATTGGCGAACTGGGAGTAGTAATCCTCATCCTTGAACTTCGCCTCAAGCGGGTCCTCACGCATCGCCTCCAGATCCTTATCATGCGCAATGCGATCCGGCATGGTGCCTGTGAGTCGGTTCGCCAAGCCTACGATGTGGGGCAAGGAGCGGTAGTTCTTGTTCAGGTTGACGATCGTCGCTGCAGGGAATGCACCAAAGAACTGATCGAAGATAGACGGCATAGAGCCACGGAACAGGTAAATAGACTGCTTCGGGTCGCCTACAACGTAGAAGTTGCCATGCTCAGCCGCAAGCGCCTTCAAGAATCGGAGCTGAATGGCGTTGGTGTCCTGGAACTCGTCCACAAAGATGTGCTGGAAACGGTTCGCCAGGGACTTCCGGATCCAATCGCATTCGGTCACAGCTTCAGCGCCGATCGTCAGGATGTCATCAAAATCCACAACCCGGTTGCTTTGCAGCTCACGGTCATACAATTCCCACAACTTCAGGGCGCAGGAGTAGAGCTGGAACTTCGGATGATTGGGCTTCAGACGACGCTGGAGTTGTTCGCGTCCGTAGCCCCAGTTCTTGGAGAGGCTGACAACGCCGCCCAGCTCTTCAACGGATACGGAGTTCTCATCCATGAAGCTTTGCACATCGTCCGGGAGTTGCGGTTGAATCCGTTTCAGCAGAGCAGAGCGATCATCCTGGTTAAGAATGGACCACTCCCCGGTCAGCCCTCGACGCTGCATAGGCGGGCAGTCCGGGAACTCCTTCAAGACATGCTTGAGGATCTGGCTATGCATTGTGCCACAGGCGACACCCTCGGCATTCGCACCCACCTCATCAACCAGCCGCTTCTTCATTTCCTTGGCGGCCATATTCGTGAAGGTTACGAGGAGAATGCTATAACCCGGAACCCCTTCTGAGCCAATAAGGCGAGCAGCCCGGCCGATGATCACTTTGGTCTTACCTGATCCCGGCCCGGCAACCACGGCCAGAGGCCCGAAAGGAGCCTCTACAGCCTGTTTTTGCTCGGGGTTGAATTGTGTCACATATCACCTGTGTAAGAAGTTTATCGGGTTTCACAATCAATGTTGTCTTAGGGTAAATAATAAATTAAAATCACTGGGAAAGCAAGGTGATTAGGTATAACCGATGTTTGATCTTCCAGTCATTTATGATGATAACCCTCATCAAGAACAGGTTATTAATCAATGCATTATGGAGGTTGCAGTGGCGTATAAAATCGACCCACTGCTACTTCGCGCCATCCGGGAACACGAGCGAGGCGATGTTGGGAAAAGGAACCCCAATACAGACGGGTCCTATGATTATGGACCATTCCAGATTAACAACATCCACGGCCCGGATCTGGAAAACTTCGGTATTACCATGCACCAGGTCATGTATGACCCCTGTCTGAATGCGGCCGTTGCCGGCTGGCATCTCAGAAACAAGATCAATGAAAATGACGGCGATATCTGGAAAGGGGTTGCCTGGTACCACAGCAAAACTCCGCACCTGGGCGCCATTTACCAAGAACACGTCATGAATAAGTATCGAAAACTCCAGCAGCTGGAACTGAAGCTGAACGGCAGAAGTCAAAGACTGGCAGATCGAGGCGAATACTGATGCGTCCATCTGAAGAACAGTGGGAGATTCGCCAAATGCTCCTGGATCGTCTTGAGGCGAATCCTGAGGCGATGAAACTTTCCATGGGTGATCAGTTGCCGGGCAGTCCAACCGAAAAGCTGGAAGCTGCAACGGTCGCGCTCCATGAATTCAGCCATGAACTATCCACCTACAGTGGTGAATGGGACAAGACACAGGCTATAAGCACACTGAAAGAGCAGTCTCAACAACTGAATGCCGCAGATCTGGTTGATGATCCTAACGCACCGTTGAAAGCCCTCGTTGCTGATACTGCCCGCATGGCGGCAAGCCTGTCTGAGCTTGATGGCAACCAGGCCGGAAGATTTGTGAAAAACTTCATGGATAACAGCCGCGGAGTATTCTCCGATCCCCGGGCGCAGGATGCATTTCGAGGAAATTCGGCTCCGCAAAAATTGCTCATGGATGCTGCCCAGACACTGATCAGTGGTCTCGATAACGTGGCCACTCAGATGGTAGGAAAGAAGGCGGTGGCAACGCTTCAACAAACGACTCAGTGCAACGCCGAAATGAATCAACCTCGAAGCGCCTTCGAGCTGGCCAATAACCGGTCGTTCGACCTGGAGCGCCAGCAAAAGGCCGACCCTTTCGCTCATCTGAGAAACAAAGAAGTGAAGATAGAGCGCAACGAAGAATCCAATTTCGACTATTCCGCCAAACTGGGACCAAAATGATCCGACTACTAACCGCCATCACACTGACCCTGGCTGCCGGACTCGCGTCTGCGCAGTTCAACCCAGAGCAGGAACTCTACTACCACCCTGAGGGGAAGAAGCAGATTATCTCGGTGAACGAAGACTACGTGCCACTGGCCGCGTTCATCCAGAGGATCAAGCATGAGAATGACACGTTCTTTTATGAGCCCGGCCTGAATATCTCCAAGCCAATCAGCTTCAAAGGGGAGCGGTACCAGGACGACGCGATCAATTACGCCCTGGCTCAAGCCGGCTACAACGTGAAGAGACTGGCAGCCTACACCTATTACGTCTATGACGGTGAGCATCCAGCGATTTTGGGCCAGACCGAGGCTGAGCGTTACATCGGTAAGCCCTACATGGCCCTGCCGAATTATCTCGCCGACATTCTGTTCATCATGTCCGCCGATCGCGGCTATCGCATGCTGTGGTCTCCGAAGCTCAACCGGGAACACTACTTCTTTAACAACATCACTGAGTTCTTTGGTGAGGACTTTCAGGAAGACATCCAATATCTGGAAGTGATTGCCCAGCAGCAGTGGCCGGAAATCGATATTGAAGTGCGGGAAGACCTCAAACTGATCATGGTCAACAAGCGCTGATCATCTCTCTTAGGCCGGGGCCCAGGCCCCGGCTTCTCAGCTTCGCCCCTCCTCACAGCAACCTTCTGTTTATTCCTGCCCCTGATATCTCTTATTGCTTGATACCGCGCCCTTTCTTCGGGCAACCTTTTTTGGTTAACGGGTATTGAAAGTACACCAACCAAGGTGTAATATTGCCAATATAGGTGTATTTTAGGGAGCCATAACGGATGCCAAGTAGAACGAAAGATCATTATTTGCCGGCCCCGGTCAGCAAAGCCAAAGACCGGAAGCTGATTAGCCGGTGGGTTGAGTTTGGGGCTGATAATTATGGGTACAGCCAGCAAAAGTCCATCGAAGTGATGAACGAACACTTCAAAACTTCAATGCGACCCTGGCAGCTGATCCGCTGGAGGTCCCCCTCAACCAAGGCCGATGAAGAACGCGCCATCCACATCGATGTCGTTGAATATATGGCGCAGAACGGTGGTATTGCCCAGATATTCAAGGCCAACAACGTTTCGGAAGACCCGAAACTGCAAAAAGAACTGGCGACGATCTGGTACCACCCTCAGGCGCTCATTCAAGCCTCTATCAAGGCAGTTGTTGAACGGAGGATGTCTGAGCAGGTTAAGGACGAAAAGGGCGTGAATCAGGCCGCCAAAGCGGTTGTGAGCACGCATGCTTACGTCGCCCAGCACCTTGATATCATCCTTGAGTGTCTGGGCATTGAGTTCAATAAAAAAGGACTTTCTGAAAAGAAGAAGGCGGCAGTGGCAAACGAGATCTACTCAATCGTAGGATTTGATTTTTCGCCGTCGAGGTAAATAAGCCATGCCTGAACAAAGTCTGATTCAAGCAACTGAAAAGATGTTGGGCCGCGAGCCTCCCATGCCTCGAAGCGAGCGTATCGCTAAAGAGGAAAGGGATGAGATGGTCGCTGAAGCGATCGCCAGCACAAAAGCCCAACTTGCAGCAGAGAAATCCGGCACCAGTCCGGAAGTCTTTACTCGTTCTTCAGAAGGGGCTTATTCAGGCAATGGTGCAGGTGAAAGCTTGACCGGTTCCTTTACCGTCGCTGATGCTTCCGACCCTCTTCTGGATATATTTGATGGAGGTCGAGAAGACGTGCTCATCGGAGCAAGCGCGGTATTGGCTTTCCTGGTAATCGGATTGTCCTTTGTCGTTTTCCGGCTATCTCGTCGAAACAAGCGCATGCGAGAGAGCTCCATGTTTTCCACTGAAGTCCTGGGCAACCTGGGACAAAACGAAACTGTTCTCTGGCTTCACAGGAAATCAAAGCGAGGAAAGGAATATCGCGCATTTCTTGCTGATTTTCGTAAGCTTGCAAAAGAGCATCAAGAAAAGAGTGGAGTCGAGTTTACCCTTACTGAAGGAAGACGCGATGACTGATGAAGGCGGCTCCTTATGGAGCCGCTTTCATTTCTGCTGTCTGTGCCTGTTCTGGCTTCTTGTCAAAACGACCCGACTTGGGTGAGAACTCAAAGCCTTCCGGCAACGCAAACCCATTCACCACCAGCTGGTTCTCACCGTTAATAGATTCGCACGTAGCGTTGAATTCGCTGCCGCGAGAATCGCGAACACGATAACTCTCACCTTCGACCAGAAGCTCAACATCCGTTGAGAACTCACGATTGGTTCGCATGTTCTTGTACTGGTCCGCCAGCGATAGATCGGCGCCATCCAACTTCAGTGGGTAAGAGAATGAACCTTCCGGATCCACCTGGAGCGGGTGTCCCATGGCCGGGCCAACAGGGTAGGCGCGGGCCAAAAGATGATTCTGGAAATCACGGGTTGTCGCCAACCGCAACGCCATCGGGTAGGCGAGGGTGGCGCCAGTCCTCTTGTCCATGTACATCTTGCGCAAGGTGTCCAGTTGCGCCGGGCGCTGGTATGTGTTGTTGCCCCCAGGACCACAACTGATACGCTGCGTCGGTACGATATCGACTGTATAGCCTTGCCCCTGATACTCTTTCAAAGCACGACCACGATCCATTGCATAGAGGTATCCGCGTGACACTTCGCTGGCTTCCTGCGTCTGCCCGCCTTTACGCCAGGCGTAGCCTGAACCACTAAGACCGGGAACAACGCGGCCACCCTCATCCGTTACTCGCAGGAGAAAACCGCCCAAACGGCCCTGGTGGCTGTATCGCTCAACAGCATGCTCCATCGCTCGCTCGATGTTCTTGATGCCACTCAACGGCATGCTGACGGTTTCTTCGGGATGGAGCATCACCGCCCTGAAAGCGGGATTGGTCATTTCATCCATGCGACGGGCTACCAGCTTCAATTCTTCCTGAAGCTTTTTTCCGGATGGTGAGTCGCCGGCCGCAAACAGCTTCCGGTTAATTGCTTTGAAAGACTGCTCGAGCTGAGTGAACTCGGACTTCTCAGTGGGTGAGAGCAGGTGCTTCTTGTAGTCGATCTCCATGTAGCCGATACCGAACTCAGGAGCTAGGCTCTGCGCGTTTTTGCAGATAACAGAGCCCCAGCCGGCCCGGAAGTGCGGCACATCACCTTCATAGCCGACCAGAAAGCTCTGCTGGAAAAGGATCTGGCCCTGGGGATTCTCAGGGCCGTTATCTGGAGCATGCTGACAAGCCATCGGGTTGCTGTCGCGAGTGTCAGAGAAACGCGCAATCGATGGGGTATGGTCTACATCGTACTTTGAGCGAAGCTCGTCCATTACGGCCGTAGAAGGCATCGAAACCTTAATCAGTGAGCCAGAGGGGTCACTGGCAAGCACATAATCATCGCCATCTTGACCAATCACGTACTCCTGAGGATACGCGACGACGCAAACTCCATCCTGTTCCTGCAGGGACTCTGCCATTGTTCTGCCTCCAACCAAATAGTAAAACTTATTTTATATTTCTTATCGGAGTCTATCAAGCCCCTTCAGCTTACTTTTTAATCGGTCAGCCTCGGAGCGAACCTCTTCCATGGCGCGTTTTTCTGGAACTGGTTTGGCAGGATAGCTGTGCGACTCTTCAAGTCGACGGTAACTGCGTTCTGCGCTTTCGGAAGATTCACTGTCAGACAAGCCCATCGCTTTGGCATTGCTTTCGAAATGGTTCTTGGGATCAGAAATCGCGTCAGCTTGGTCGTTGGCCGTGGCCTTAACTACATTTCTGATCGCACCTTTAAACGCATTCTCATACCCAACACCACCGGCCATGCCGCCGGAGCCGCTGCTGGTCGAGGCTTTGGAATCGGTTTCCTCGGCACCATTGTCACTGTCAGAGGATTCGGCCTTTTTGCGCTTCTGAGCTTCAAGTGCTTTTTGACGGGCTTCCGCCTTCCGACGTTCACGTTCCAGTTCCTCAGACTCCTCCGGTTTGGCCGGGGCTTTATTCGCAGGAATTGGCTTCTGGGTCTCAGTCTTTGCTTGCGGTGACGCAGGCTTTGCTGGTCCGCCAGCTGCAAGGCCCTGGAGAACCTTGTCTCCGGAACCGGTCTTGGCCGCCGGTTCAGAAACATGACCAAACTGACCGGTTGACTGGCGCAGACGTATACCGATCATGCCGATACCGATGATCGTGGACTTGATCATGGAATTGCTCTGCATGCGGGCTGAACGGATGTCTTTGATCAGGTTTTCGAGGTGCTCCGGAATAGGAGGGGCCTTGGTCGGATCTGGCGTATACGCACCGGAGAATAGGCCTGACATTCGCTCATTCATGACTTTGTATTGCTTGGCCCTCGTCACCTTGGGCGGGAATACTGGAAGGAACTGGTTAAGCCTCGCTGAAGGGGTCTTTTCCGCATCAAAGAACATGGTCTGTCCGCGGAACAACTTGTCGCCCCAGATGAAGTGGGCGCCACCTTTTTCCTGGGAAGCGAGATCCCGGGCACTTATGCGATCCCGGTCAGCAATAGCAATGTCGCCCTTGTCATAAACTTTGTTAAACGTGGAGCCACGCTCTCTCTCTGATCCCTGAGTCTGGGCAATGCGAGCTTGTCCGGCACGCGCACGGAAGTACTCGGCTGTTTCTTCCGGTTCTTCACACTTCATGGCAACACTGAAGTTCGTGTTCGCCATTATCGATCGATACTCGGCTTTAGCCCCCTCATTCATTTGCAAGCTATTGATATCTTGGAAACCATAGCACACCCAAATCCCCAAACCGCGACACTGAGCCGCGACAGCGGCGAAGCCACGAATAGCATAATAACCATATTCATCAAGAACCATTAGGAAGGGAACTAATGCACCCGATGGTCGTGCCTCCACCAAATAGGAGCGCTCACCTTCAACATCAGACCCGAGCGCCGGCGTTAAAGCTGCCCGTATCTGAGAAATTACAAGGCGCCCCAAACCCGCCAGCGCGTCCGGAGTCTTGGCCAGGGCCGGCAACATAACAAACAGGACCCTACGGTTGTAGATAACATCTTTCATATTGATTTCCCCGACGATGGGGTTAAAGATGTGCCCGTAGGTGTTGTTCAATTCCCCAAGTATTTCAGTTAGTTGCATTTGGAGATATTGGTTTTGCTCATTCGCCTTTTCGCTGCTGGCGTCTTGAGCCTCGATAGCATTCATTGTCATACCCGGCAAATCATTCAGATATGCACGAAGGCCACCTTTGGTGTCCTCGTCGATATCGTCACGATTCGCCAATTCCAATATCTTGGGCAGGGGTAGATAGCTGGTGAATTCACGGATATTCAGTGAAATCTTTTTCCGGTTCCTTAGGCTAACGAGGGCCCGCATGATGTTGTATACCAGTACGCGGGCACGACCTTTCCACATCTCAGCATCGCCCGAAACGTCCCTCATCAATCCCGAGACGGTCTCTGCCAGCTCTTCCGTAGCGCCAACTGCCATGAAGTTATTCGTGTTCGACAGTCGTTGCCGCATGTTGCGCAACTGAACGCTTTCCCGGCCACCAGTCAGGAACGACATCAGCAACAAGTCTTTCTCTCGTCGCAAGCGCCGCATCAAGTCAAAAAGCAGCCAGAAGGACTCTACATCGGCTTTGCCATCAACGTACAAGGCCCCTGATCCCACCAAAAGAGCCAGATATGTCAATGAAAGCAAGTACCTGGTCTTGCCCGAGCCGGTACTTCCACACACCATGAAATGCGTCCTCACCGCATCGTCACTCAGCCAGAGATACCGCCGTTTCCCTCCTTCCATGTCATAGCCAACAGGGAATATTCCAGTGCCCACCGTTGTTTCTTTCCCGGTGATGCTTCGCTTAACGGTTTTGGGTTGCTCTAAAGCCCAGGGCTTCGCTTTCTTGCGGGTGATCATCCATAGGAGCAAGCCAATAAAAACCCAGAGCTCGTTAAGTGCGGGGAGAGTCAGCGGGAGAATGGCAAAAAGGATCATCCAAACGCCTCCGGTGTTCCGGAGGGTATCGAGCATACGCATACTAACGGGGCGTATCTCCCGCTGAAGGAGCCCCTTGTCTAAGTCTTCATTGGCTTCAACGCCGTGTACACCAATTACACCTGACATCTAATAAATCACTCCATACCACCGTCGCCTTGCGACTCCGCGATTTCTCTAGCGGTTTCACGGTCAAGTTTCAGGTACCGCTCCAGGCTCTCTACTGCCTCGGTGACCTCAGGTTCCGTAATACGAATACCAACCAAGTCCTCCATATCCTTATGAACATAAGGGCCGGCAGCTTCGATCCAGGGCGTATCTCTACCCACCGAATCGAGTGCCCAGTAAAGAGTGCGATCAGAGTCCATGATGGGCAAAAGTTCGTCGTTCATGGTTACGATCCCGACTCGCTTTGCCTCTTCGAACATGGACATCAAGAACGTCCGGACAAAGCCGTGCTTCTGTTCGAGTCGCAATATAAGAGCCTTGACCTCTTTCTTCGGAACCTTTTTCTCAAGCTTCTTCCGAAAATAGTGGAAGGCCTTTTTTTCATCATCAGAAAAATCTTTCAGGGTTGTTAGGGGAGGCCCCATTTGGGCCTCAAAAGCCTTTCTGGCCAGGCTCTTATCAAATGCAGCGAAGAAATCTTTGGTGTCTTTTTCATAGATTGCCCGGCAGGCCTTCAGCTGGGCCGGGGTTAAAACCTTCTCGAGACCAGGTGGCGGCGCCATCTCGGCAAACTCGAACACCTGAAGGGGCATAGCAAAGCGATTATCAGCACCAGGCGTTGGATCCCACTTGATGGATTTACCCACCGGGCTGTTTTCCTCGATGTACTTCAGGTGAGGGAATACCGGGGAAAGGGTTTTAAGGACACTCTCTACAGAAAGCTCCGGGCCGGTAGCACCCTTGCCGGCACGAATTCTATTGATTCCGATGGTCAAGAAAAGAGCCGCTAGCAATATCCCGAAATTGCGGCCGTAATGCTGGTCGATCTCCCACATGGTGGAGACAAAGAGGTCTTTCGATGGTGTGTTTTTCAAGAATTCGAGAAGTTGTGGCAGCTCACTACTGGGTGGCCCTATAAAGGGAATATAAGCAGTCGCGGAGTACTGATAATAACGAAGGACACGCCATACCAGAATCATCTGATCCTGTAGCGCCCACATTACGAAGGCGACCATGCCAATCAGTAGGCCGAAGATCACAACTCCGGTCATGAAAACGTTGGTTCGGTCGATGCGGTTTTCTTCTTGGGCCACAAAGAGTTCTCAGCAAAGAAATTTACCGAGAAAATATAAATCAATTAGAGTTTCGGGGCAAGTTGTTCTAGGGGGACCGAGGATATAACGAGAAAAAAGGGAGGCCCTGGGGACCTCCAAATCGCCTCGGCAGTGCTTATCAGTTAATTCGGGCCTCAAGCCGGCAAAGCTTGTTGGATTCGTGGTGCTGGGTAGCGATGGATGAAGCTACATCAAGAGAGCGCTCAGTGAGTGCTGCAATCTCATTGGGCTCAACGGTGCACCAGGGATAAGCCCGGGACCAGCATTCCAGCCAATACCCATAGTAGGCCCCGTGGTGCATCACATCTTCAAGAAGGTGTCCGCCAGCAAAACCGGGTTGGTCGGCGTCGTAGATCGTTGCGTTGCGGTATCCGTGCTCAAAATCGGCCGCGGAGTGCTGCATGGGAACAGGGCCGGAGGTGTGGACGATGCGATATACAACGTATGGGTTGTTGCATGCCAGGCAGACACCGGTGCACTCGGAAAGGAATGTGCGGCCGTCTGTGTGGCGGCGCCGAACTTCACGAGAGAAATCCAGTCCAGTCAGTTCCAACTCCTCTGAGGACTCAAAAGTAGAGGTCTTGAATACGTTCTTCATTCCGGGGAAATTTTTCACCCGAACCTTGCCGGTATTGACCTCAACCCTGGAGGAAACCATGACCTCGGAGCACGAAGGGCACACTATTTCGGAGACGTTTTTCTGAGTTGGATTACACATGCCTGCCACCTTTATATAAAACAAGTTTTATGTTTTAATGAATCCTAAATGTAAAACTTGTTTTATGCAACACCATTTTCCTAAAAAATTTCGGAGGCCGATCCTCATGCTGTTCAGATTCATCTTGGTACTTGGGCTTCTAGCCGCTTCTGTGGCGGTTTCAGCCAATGAGTCATGTTCCACCAACATGGAGTTGGGGAACCCCGGAGGTGCAGACGCCATTCTCTGTCATGACGGCTACGCAGTGGGTTATAGCTACCAGCACAAAATCCCAATGTGGTGTGCTTACTGGATAGAAAGGGAGACAGTGGATATTAACGTGGAGCGTCAGGATCGGTTCGTTGAGCACCCCCAGATTCCGGGGCAATACTCCTCTACACGGGGAGACTATTCGAAAAGCGGTTATGACCGTGGCCATTGTGCGCCGAGCGCTTCTATCGACTACAGCGCCGAAGCCAACCAGGAAACATTCTTCTATACGAACATGTTCCCCCAGAAGCCAGGCTTCAATAGAGATATGTTTGGTCACAAGGGAGCGTGGGGCCACCTTGAAAACGAAATCCGGGACTGGGCTCGCCAACGGGATCAGGTGTATGTGATCAGTGGCGCCTATATAGGCGAGGGGGCACAACGCATTGGCAACGGCGTCAGCGTCCCAACAGATTTCTTCAAGATCGTTATCTCCCCAATAGGGCCAGAGGTCATCGCCTTCTGGATCCCTCATAAGGAAAATGCCAAATATGAGGTGAGCAGCTATCTCACCAGCGTAGACGAAATTGAGAGAAGAACCGGACTGGACTTTATGTCGTTGCTCGAAGATTCACAGGAAAATGACCTTGAGTCTCAGATTGCTGACAAGCTCTGGTAGCGCATCAGACTTGTTGGTCCTTGCTTTGAGTCGGCACCAGGCCGAGAATACTGCACCATGAACGGTGTAGCATGCTGTTATCGATTCACCAAAACTACAGACGAAGAAGGATAGAGAAATGGGCGTACAGGCTCTTTTTTACTCGGATCGAGATGGGTTGGAAAAAGCGATGGAGGAAAATCGGGTGTACTCAACCAAAGCCGAAGCTGATGCCCGGGACAAACTCCTCGAATTGGCAGATGAAATGAGGGACTTCCTGGTCCGGAATTGCAAAGGACTGGATGAAGACACCGCGGACTCCGTATCGATGCTTATCGCGGAGAACCGAGACCTTATGAAAAAGGCCATGACTAAGCCTAGCGTCTTGAGCGAGAAAAATATCGAGCAAACCAAAGCTGAAGATCAGGCTAAGCCGGCCAGAAAAGGGCGCAAGAAAAAGGTAGAGCCGGTAAAGGTGTAATTACTTTTAGCCTTGTGGAACGGGCACTGAGCGCGGCCGGTAGCGGCGTCTTGGTGTCCATCCAACACTGCCGCCACCCTGGCAACTCCAGTCCGAAAATTCCGTATCCCCCTATGCAGTCTTGATCTTACCGTCCTGCTCAATGACAGGCTCCTGAATAGGCCCAACGAAATAGCTCTTAATCCCGCACCACCGCTGTAAACTGCCATCTGTAAATCTGGCCCTTAGCTGGCCGTCCTTCTCGATAATCTCGCAGATGCGGAACCCGTGGCGCTTTTCGCACCAGTACCAGTAAGCTCCAGTCTCTGAAGGTAATTCAAAGTATGCATCCACGGGTCAGTCTCCGTTTGGGTTCAGTTGCGGGATCTTTCAGTTAACCGGTCTCATATTTCATCTCACTGAAGCGCTGATCCGTGCTGCCCCCCAATACAAGCTGAAACCGCCGGTAAGGAAGCATGCCAGGGACCAAAAGATCATCGCCTCCGGCAGTAGCGAATCAAATTCAATAGAGGAGGCGACTCACAGGTTAGAAGAACAGCTAGGCACACTTGTACCAACGACACGCCACTGATTAAGTCTGCTCGATTATATTTGGCGCCCCAATCCGGTTTTATATCTCGCCGTACTGCTCGCACTGACATAAATAGCCTCGGTAAATGCCACCGAACTATGTCCCAGGTCCTCCGAGACATGGCGGATTGGGCGCCCGGCTTCGATGTCCATTGAAGCTCCCGTATGACGAAGGTAATGAGTTCGATCGCATATCTGGTGCATCTCTCGAGCCTCCTCCATCTGCCCGTTTTTATCCAGGCGATCGGCTGCAAGCAAGAATGCTTCTTTCACCAGATTCTCAATGGCTCGCTTACCAACCTGACCACCCCCATGCCGGCGGGGAATCATTGGAACCTGTTCGCCCCGTTCCGGAAGAGGGGGTAAAGCCCGCCAGCGGCGAAATCGCTTGAGGTACCAAAGGTAGCCGGAGGGCAGGGGGATGTACCGAACCTTGTTTCCTTTACCAAGCACTTTCAAATGCCAGTACCTGACACCTCCAACCACTCTCTGCCGGAAGGCCCCCATAGTCGGATAGTACGTTTCATTGGTCAGCTCGTTTGTCTGCGGGGCCAATTCAGACACCCGGAGGTAAAGGCTTTTCATCGTGATCACGATGAACAGGTGTCGCTCGTACTTATCGTCTTCCTCGGCCGCCAGCAACAGGGTCTCTTTAATGTACTTCCATTGTTCATCAGTGAACCGCGGTGCCAGGACGTCGGCGTCCTCATCTTCAAGCCGGGTGCGACTGGCCTTTTGCTCTGATCGCCTGGCGTTGGCCATGGGTGAGCGATCCAGATACCCGCGGGCAACCATTGACCTGAAGAAAACGCTTAGAGCGCGGGTTGCGGCATCCAATGTCGCCTGCCTCATTCCAGCAACACCGTTACTGAAGAAGGGGCGCCATTGAGCCCTATTAACCCTCACTCCATCCTGAGTCTTGAACGCATTGGCAGGGCTCCCGGCAACCCAGTGGGAAGGCGGGCTTTTCAGAAACCGCATATAGGCGTTTATGTCTTCCTCATTGCAGCTTTGTAGAGAGCGGCCTTGCTCACGCCAGAGGAACAGCAAGAATCGCTGGATCTCACCTCGGAAGCGAGAATACGTCCCGGTGCTGGCACTGTAATCGATCAAGAATCGGGCCGTTTTCTCCCAGTCCTCAATTGCACCATTCGGGCACGAATCCAGAAAACTGGTGAGTGATGGGTAGTCCGCCAGCTCGCAGTTCCTGTCGATCAGGTTCCGGGCCGTGTCAAAAAGCGGATGTAGCAGGTGAGGGGGGTTGCTTGTCATTCGGTAATTTCGGTTCTTTCGAAGGTCGTTGCACTCGCTCGGCCAGCAGGTATAGTTCTCGTATCCCACCTGAAACACCCAGGTTCCTTCCGCATTTTCTTTGAAGCCAGATTCTCACCCCCAAGACGGAATAATCGCGTGATCTGCATATACCCTCAAGTATACGAAGATTCCGTAAAATATGCGGCGAATGGCATCAATTGCCCTCGTAGTTTTCAAAAACAGAAAAGGAGCACTGCGCGGGTGAACCCCGCGCAGAATTTGCACGATTAAATCAGGCAGTTTCGTAGATGGCTTTATCTACAGCTGCCTTTATCTCACCGGCATGGTGATAGTCATTGCAGTGAGTGGTGAACTTCCCGGCCGGGGTTGTGAAAATGACCCATGAGTGAGAGGTCAAGAACGAGTTGTACAGAAAGTACAAGCCGCCGATCGTCAATGGTCCAGTGAAACCAAACCAGCCTCTGGGCTCGCCGATCCAAAAGCCTATAGCAGCTACAAGACAGCCCAGCCCTACATAGTAGCCTTGTTGCTTCGAAGAGACATGGGAACTGACATGGGTAATGTCCCGGAGCCGAATAGGGTCTTTCTTTGAATCCGGATAAACCTTTTCGCTGGTGACCGTGATTGGATGCTTCAGATAGATTTTCTCCTCTGGCTTTCCCTCACTGCCAGTTAAGTCCGCGTTACAAAAACGGCAGACCTTTGCCTTGGCCTTAATTGTTTCAGCGCACATGGGACATTCCATTGTCGCTTGCTGATCTACTTCTGTCATAAAGATCCTTGCTGTGGGGGTGTTTACGTCGGCTTGCTGCCGTCTTGACAGTCCGAGCTTTTGCTCAGCTTTGACTGGGCGCCACTCGGGCGCCATGGGAATGTCGATCAGCCCGGCCCCGATATTCGGAGTCAGACTGTTCAACGAAATAGTGAAGGTCATCCACTGTTATTGGACAGGGAGGGGAATCGGGCCAGAACTCATCCGGGATCGAAGAATCTTTCTTGAGTACCACTTCCTCAGGCGGGATGCCGGCATTAATCAGATGATACCTATACGCAGACATGGCTGCGCCATGCCTGAGCGCCTCAGAGAGCTTTTCGTCCGTTACCGTGGAAAGCGTCCAGGTCCGAATAAGTGTGCGTCTCATGCGCTCTCCACCCTCGTCCTGAACCATTCCCAAAGACACCCTCCACCTTGGTTGGCGCTTTCCGGCGCCGCTCGCAAAAAAGATCAATAGATTTACGGCTCGAATGCCGGTTTCCAAAAGGGGGTTTCTTGCTGGCCTGAAGTTCTGAACCTCACTATAGGCGCTGCTCTGCCGGATCTCAGATATCAAATAAAGCCATGCCTGCCTGAGTGACTCTTCAATACTTCCCTGGCATTCATCGTCAGTCACCGAGTCTGTGAATATCCCATCTGCATGGAACAGACGTATGCGCCACTCTCCCCGCGCCCGGTAAATCTCTTTGGGGAGGTAGAGCGTTTGCCCTTCACAGTGACGCTTTCTGAACCTCAGTGAAAATCCGTTGAGGTAGACCAGCTTATGGGGGTGGGTAAGGTCATGTTGCTGAAGGCGGGCGGCCAGCAATTCCGGGTCGCCACCTGTTGTCCGAACGCGAGGTTTCCATGGCGTGGCCATGTACGAATCCAGAATCTCCGCAACGTCGATATGCTCCGGAATGGTAACAGGCATGGCCCGGATATCAGCCGGAACATCATCATGACTAAGAGGTTTTTGAGGGTGAACCCCCTGGGAACGTAGCCGATTGTAGTGCCGGCGCACATCAATTGCCTTCCGCAAGTGCTGCAACAAGACTTTTTGTAGCGACACCAGGTTGGACTGTTCACTCCGCTCACTAATCGACCCAGCATAATATTGGGTCCTTTGTAGATCGCCATCAGGTTGTTGATACGCATAGTAGCTGGTCACCACCACCTTCTTGTAACCCTGATAAGAACTGCGAGAAATCATTACTCCGGTCACACCGCAGTCAGTCATTGGGTCACGCTCACCACCTGGCGAGCGAGCTCTTTGATCAACAATGAAGCGTGAGGTCGAATCCTGGAGAAAGGCCTTCATCAGTTCGAAAGATGCCTTCAGGGACGCTTCAGACTCTCCCTCATAGTCTTGATCGTGGACGTATCGGGTGAAAATGTCGTTCTCACTGACAACGTATATCCGCCAGCAGCCGGCTTCTTCATTTCTTGAGATTCCGCGTGGTACCCACAACCGGCGGCCACTGTTCAGAGCAATCTCTCTGAAAGTAATGGGGAAGCCATTTACAGATAAATTCTTTGGTGGGCGAGTAAAATTCATCAGGCCATTTTACGGAAGGTGGGGATAACTGCGAGAGCAATATGGCGATTTAAAGCAAACAGTGGCGCGGGCCACAATAGCCCGCGCAAAGGATGTTAGGCGGGATCGAGTTCAGCGGAGTCGGAAATGGCTTCCTGAACAGCTGCTTTAACGATCGGACCATGTTCTCGGTTATTAAATGTCCAAACTACGGGGCCTGAAGCTGTAGAAAGCGTAACACTGGAATCCCACATTGTGAGTTGTTGGACAAACATAATGATTGCCATAACTACGCAAAACCCGCCAAAAACGTTACCATTCAAAGCGAAGGAGATAGCGGCCAGCACTACGAATGTTGCAGCTCCTCGCTTCAACCCTCTTTTTGGTGGAACATTAGCCCCTACACGCTGAATGTCCTTAAGGCGAACTGCAGTTCCTTTACCGCTAACCGGATAAACCTTTTGACTGGTTACCTTCAGAGGATCTTCCAGATAAATCTTTGGCTCCGAGGATTTGATGGACCCTTCAAACTCATGATTGCAGAACCGACAGACCGTGGCTTTTGCTTTCACAGTTTCCGCGCATTTTGGACATTCTTTCGTTTCTACACTGCCCTCAAGGGCCGTCTGAACTTCTGCAGTCATTTTTTTGATTCCTGTGTTATGCAGCAATGGCAAGCTTGTTCAGATGCAAATATTATAATATCAAAAGCTTTATGTCGATGACTGCTAGGTCGACTCAGACAAAAGTTTCCGGACAATATCAGTCAAAGCGGAAGACTTTCCTGAGCCTGTAACATGCCAAGCTATCGGCAAACCATTAGGGGTCTTGTTTTTCTTTTCTTCACGTTTTGACATAAACCGTTTCTCTCATTCGTCTGTGTCTGGCTCTACCAGAGTCGCAGAATCAATGGTGCATGGCGCCAGGAAATGAGCGCTACCACCATGAATATCCTGAACTCTTAGAAACCACCGCCAGCTCTCGATCACATGTTGTGGAGCGTGGCCGTCTATAAAAGCCGTATTCGAGTCGTCTGCTGGATCAAGTATACGCCGGACGATCACTTCGGCATCGCCACCGGGGCCCAAGGGTGTATCCCAAGGCTTGAGCACCATCCTGTAGACTTTTCCTACCTGAAAATCAGAAACTCTCACCACCTTGCCTCCTGAAGGGTGCGCCCGTGTCAGGAGGCCATGGCCGGCGCTTTCAGTACCTCTCGTACACCATCATTTCCTGCAGGGCTGACTACCCCTCTGCGCTCAAGCTCCTCAACCAAGTGAGCCGCCCGGTTATAACCGATCTTGAACTTGCGCTGAACGCCGGAGATAGATGCCCGCTGCTCGTCGACTACAAACATCTCTACTTCCGGATACAGGTTGTCTGATTGAGCCGGCGTGTCGACAGGCTGCGCGGGACCAGAGTCGTCTGACTCACTGGCTTTCTGGTAAGCCGTCAGTTCGGTGGCCGGTAAATCGGTCACAATCGCAGAATCGTCTTCACCCCCAAGAACCTCGAAGAGACCCGGAATCATCCGTGAAAGCTCAAGCGTCATCAAACCGAATGCGGCATCGAATTTGGCCAGAGCATCGTCTGCATCGACGTCATCCAGCTTTTCCTGGAAGGTCTCGCCAAACTTAAGGCCGGTAATCGCCAGCTCCTCGTTGAGTACGAACTTAACGCTGTCATCCCAACCCAGAGAGATTTTGGTGACTTGCATGCCGGCATCGATGTGATTCCGGATCTCGTCACTCCCGAGATCAATTCCATCGACACTGATTTTCCCACCTTCCTCGGACGGATCAACCAGAGTTGCCTTGGTACCGAGCGTAATGCTCTCAGGACGATCGATGGTCTCGTTCGCCCAACCGGTAAAGGTGAAGGCGGGGGCCTGCTGAACAACCGGAGGCCGAACGGGCAAAGATCCAAGGGACTTACGGAGTGCGCTGGCCAGCTCTTCAGCAACGCTTGCTGTGGCGTGATCAACTACCATAAATCCGTCTTTCGGGGAGAGGTAGGCAAAGGTGCGCTTGGTGCGTGAAAACGCCTTGGGGAGGCACTCGAGCATAATCTGCTCTTTGATCTCGTCCTTTTCCTTCTTGCGGACTTTGCGACCCTGTTCCGTCTCGATATCCTCGCAGCGTTCTTCTACCATCTCCTTGATGACCGGGCCCGGGAGGATCTTTTCTTCCTTCTTAAGGCAGATCAACATGCAGCCGCCAGCAGCATAAACCATATACTCACCCTTGTTGCCAAGGGGAGAGGCCCAACCCATGCGGGAAGTCTCCTGGGGGCCGCACGGCTTGAACTGATCCGCCCGAAGCTTTTGCTCAAGCTGGTCCGGATCGATAGTGATGGGTTTGGTGAATCGGAATACGCGGGCGTTCTTGAAAATCATTGGCAGTTCCATCCATTTGCTGAGATGCGGACAGCGATTCAGGTATCGCATTTGATATGATTACCAAGAATACTAAACAACTTGGTTTCAGGCTATACTTGAATTATCAATTATTGAAAGAATCAGAGACCCTGATCTTATACATGGCCTGTAAGTGGCAGAGGAATTATGCCGAGACCCCAGAAAACAAACTGCCTGCTCCTGGTGACCTTTGCATTGGTATTGACTGCATGCGCCGCCGGGCCGACCGTTCAAGAGCGTGGGGACGATCAAAGCCGGGCCCCGGAAGTTGCCATACAGAAAACCGAGCCGGGCAAGTTAAGCCCGGTAATTCAGGCGATCATGGACGGTGATGCCGGACGGTTGCGCTTGATTCTGGAGCAGGGTGGTAACCCCAATGCTAGCGAGGGCTTGTCGGCGCTTTCCACTGCGATCGTTTGGGGACGGGTCGATATGGTTGACGCGCTTATTAATGCCGGTGCCTCCATTAACAAGCCCTCTCCCGTTGGGACTGTACCCATCCACTGGGCGTCGGGCTTTTCGGCAAAAGAAGTGAACGGAGGCCTTGTCACGGAGTCAGAGCAGATTGATATCATCCGGCGCCTGATAGAGCAGGGAGCCAACGTAAATGCGAGGGATGGCAGCGGCGCAACACCTCTTTTCTGGGCCGCCGAAGCAGGCGCTGACAAGGCGGTGTCGGTTCTGCTCGATGCAGGCGCTCAACCCGGCGTCAAAACCAACGTGGGTACCACTGCGGCTATCGCAGCTCTGGAGGCCGGTCATTCTGAGGTTGCGGCCATGCTTCGTGACCGGGCGCCAACTGAAAACGCAAAAACCGAGCACTCAAACACAACTCTTGCAGAGGCAATCCTTTCAGGGGATCTCACCGCGGTTAAGGCGATTTTGGCCTCAAAGCCAGACCTTGCAGTCAGTCGATCGAAAAGGGGCTACACCCCCATCATCCTTGCCCTTACGAGGAAACAGACTGACATCGCTATGTTCTTTGCCAAAACCTACCCGGATTCACTGGCCATCCCAGGGCAGAGTGATTGGACCCCACTCCACTTCGTCTTCAACAGTCACAAAGAGTTTGCCTTCAACGAGCCGGAGCGCCGGGCCCTGGCCAAAGCAATGGCCAACAACGGCGCCCCGCTGGAAGCCCAGACAGACGACGGCATGACCCCTCTGCTTCTGGCTACCTACAATGCCATGCCTGACGGCGTTGAAGTGCTGCTGAAGGCGGGTGCGGATCCAGATTATCGTGCGCCCGGACGTGGCGTTACCCCACTCATGGTATCGGCAGTGACAGACCTGCGTTCCATGGAGTTGCTGTTATCGAATGGAGCCAATGTCGGAATCAAAGACGCTCAGGGGAGAACGGCGCTTCATTATCTCGCTCGGGGTAGCGAGTCAGTCTCACAGCAGCGGGCACCAGCCCTGGCTGAAATGCTGATCAGCAGCGGAGCGTCTATAAATGAGCAGGACGCTCAGCAAGAAACAGCTCTGATGGTTGCGGCACGCTATGGCCGCGCAGAAATGGCTGAAACGCTGATGGAAAATGGGGCCGATCCAACGTTGCGGAACAACCGAGGTGAAACGGCCGAGTTCATTGCTCTGGTTGAGAACCACTACCCGGTAATTGAAGCTGTTCGCCAGCGACAAGATTAGAACCAGAGCGGTTCACCACAGGGTGCCTCGGGTCGATGCCTCCATGGCTTTGATTTCTTTTCTGAGAAGGGGTTTTGTCCATGCTTTCGGCAAAAGGTCCCACCGGTAGCTAACATAAGGATCGTTGTGAGCATCTTGTTTCATGAGCGCTCGAGCTGCAGCTTTGATGGGCACCTCAAAACGCATTGCATGCATGCTGACCGATTCCTCCAAGAGAAAGTTAGACTTCATTCTGGTGTTGATCTGACCATACGTATCAACTGGTATCCGGTCCTCGTATATTTCAGGTACAGCGCCCAATAACATATCGCGATAACGACTCAGTAACTCCCTGATAATGACAGGCTCAGAAACGCCCAGCGCCCGGGATAAAATGTGTGGGTATTGATTCCTCAGCCGACGATCTACGGCCCAAAACGTCACCAGGCATTTGTCAACTTCCGTCATTTCAAGCCGATCTTGATGCACCAAACCCAAGAGGCCATGATAGGCCCACTGCAATTCCTCCATGGGTCGCAATCCCTGGCTCATAGGCCAGAGCACTAAATCAGCGATCTCCCCCATTGCGGCAACAATGCTCTGCCAATTCATGCGCTCAATAATGCCGGTGTTGAATACAAAATCCTCTGCGTAGCGCCTTTGCTCTTTCGTAATGGGACCAAGCTTATTTAACTCCCTCTCAACATCTTCCGAGTCTTCTCCAAGAGCGTTAGCGACAGGCAACACCCCACACTTCTCCGTAAACCCAATGATCAGCGCTTCTGAAAGCGTGTACTTCTTGCGATGGTCTGAGCTTTTAAAAATTTTCCGATTTTGTTTGGGATCTTTAACCCGTTGCTCAAGAAGCGCCTTATCTTCTCTGCTGAGCACGCCAAACCCGGAATTTTCGAACAGCCAGTCAGCAGCGACTCTGTAATCTTCCTGCGTTGGAGTTCCCAAAATTTTTGCTCGCTTTCTCACTCCTTCAGCACCCCTGGATAAGAGGTCAGCGCATTTCTGGTAAGTCATGCTTGGAAGTTCCGATTTGACTCGGAGCAGCGCGTCTTCATCCTGCGTGTAGTCCCGGTGGTATTGAGAAGGGATTGGTACCTCAAGGCGCTTTGCTTGCATCCGGACTGCTTCTTGAGACCGCTTCAATTGTTCAGCGCAGTACTCAACACCGTGTACGGGCAGGTTAGTCTGCAAAAACGCATTGTCTTCATCGCTCCACTCACCCTTCTTAGGCAAGCCAAGCGCCCTGGCTCGTCGCAGTATCGAGCTTTTAGTGCGTCTTAGAGACGCTTCAAGCTCGCAAACCAGCATTTGGTGCCAGTTCGTTAACAAGAAAAAGTCGTCTTCATCGGACCAGGGGACGTGTTTCGCCATAGTGCGCCAACTCCTGCACCAAAATATAGTTTATAGCTATACCTTAACCTATTTAAATCAATAACATAGTAACTTTTTGTTCTTCGTTTTTGTCCGGTTCAAGTTGTCCAGAATTGCACAAAACCTCAACGCCAATTCTGTTGAATTACCGGGCCTTGGGAATATCAGTCCATCTTGTTGTGTAGGCCGGGGACAAATTCCGCCTCTTCAAAGCCCACTGACCTTTGCCTCCCGAGTTGCGGCCAAGCTTCAACGTCCCGGCTCCATTCCTGGAATTGATAGTGTCCATCAGGTGCATAAGGGCTTCGTCTTTGCTCGAGTCAGATACCTCGCTAAAGAGATCTTCCTGTTCATTACCTGGAGCCCGGAAGTCTCCCAGCATGATTCCCGCCTTGTTGTAACGTAAGCCCGACTTCCAGATCTTGCGGATCAGGTTCAGGGACTCCTGGATAATGACTCGGGTGTCCTGTGTGGCATGCGCCAGTGGAGTGCCAGCCGAATTTGAATAGCGTTCGACGCCGGCAAAACGACTTGTGGATAGGAAAGCAGTGATATGGGCTGTGGCCTGGCCTTCGCCCCTGAGCTTTTCGGCCGCCCGGGTGGCATAGCTCGATACCGCATCCAGCATGTCCGCCAGCTCGGTTACTGGAGAGCCAAACGACTTGCTCGAAATGATCTGCTGCTTGGTAGGTGGTACCGCTTCCATCTCCTGGCAGGTAATCCCGTTTAGCTCCCGGACAGTGCGCTCAACAACGACTGAGAATTCCTTGCGAATCCACGTCGTCTCAGCATCCGCCAGCTCCAGCCCAGTTCGTATGCCTGCGGAATTCAATCTGGCGCTTAGCTTCCTGCCAATGCCCCAAATATCCTCAACCGGCGTCAGGTTCAACAATTTCCGTTGGCGCTCCCTGTTGGTCAGGTCTACAACACCCCTGGTCCCGGGGTACTTCTTGGCGCCGTGGTTAGCCAGCTTCGCCAGGGTAGGGGTCGGGGCAATGCCAACGCAGATAGGGAGACCGGTATAGAGAGCAACCGTCTCTTTGATCGTTCTCCCGAATTCCTCAAGGTCCACTGCAGCATTAATGCCGGTGAGGTCCATGAACGCCTCGTCGATACTGTATGGCATCACCTCAGGCGCCAACTCTTGTAGGGTCTGGATAAACCGGGCCGACATGTCTGCGTAGAGCGCATAATTGGAGCTGCATATTTCCAGCCCGTGAGATTTCTGCAGGTGTCTCACCTCGAAGACCGGCACCCCCATCTTAATCCCAAGAGCCTTTGCTTCCGGAGACCGAGCCACCACGCAGCCGTCGTTGTTTGAGGCGACGACTACCGGCCTGTTGCGGAGTTTGGGGTTGAATAGCTGCTCGCACGCGCAGTAGGCCGAGTTTATATCTGCCAAACCCCATACGGTTTTAGTGGGGGTGCTCATACGTCCAGCGTGGAGTGAATTACGTTCCGGACAACACCAAAAATCTGGAGCTCGCTGCCGTCTTTGAGGTGGATATCCTGATAGTCGGGGTTCTCGGCACGCAGAACCGGCCGCTCAGTATCCGAGAGATCCAGCCTCTTGACCGTGAACTCTCCATCAACCACCGCAATGACAATGCGGCGGTGAGTCGCGCTCAGGCTACGATCCACTACCAACAGGTCGTTGTCATAGATCCCAATTCCGCGCATAGAGTCGCCCTGGGCGCGAACAAAGAACGTTGCGGCCGGTTTCTTTATGCAATAGTCGTTGAGGTCCAGCGGCCTCTCTGCATAGTCTGCAGCCGGTGAGGGAAAGCCTGCCGGTACTTTGTCTGAATACATCGTGGACACAGCTTTTGTGTCAATTGCGGGGATATCAAACGGGGGTCTCACTGCCTGCTCCTTTACTGTCTATGCATACAGTATACGGTGCATTGCAGAGCTTTCCGAGTGCCAGATTTGAAGCCCGGGGCACAAACCATTTTGCCTGTCTCGACAGGCCTAAACTGGAGCTCCATAGAGCGCCACACTCAAACGCTTTTATGGCTATCCGGCAACTTCAGCGGCGTGCCCAAAAGCGTGCTTTAAGGGCTCTGGCAAGCTTCCTCAAAAAGACAGCATCACCAAATAAGAGGCCGCCCAGAAAGATCAGGTTTTCCTTGTGCTGCGCAAGAGCGATACCTTGATCTGGATTTCCGGTCTGCCCCGAAATCATCCCCACAGTGACCGCGGTTACCCACAAGAGGAAAGCAGTGAGCACGCAAAGCTCGAACAGATACTGGTTGGAGAAGTCCTGGTTCTGATTGGTTGTGACAGTGCGTTTCATGGGCTTGTCTAAATGTGCAAGGAAGTTTCGTGCAATATAACTAGATGACTTGACCAAGTGTATAGGTTGTTATCACTACTGCAATAGATGTCTCAGAAAGCTTGAAAAATGCTCTCAGGCGGGTCTGCCGAGAAGGAAGAAATAGTGGAGTCCAACAACGGTTTGGAGACCGCCAGCTACTCAAGACAGTGTATTCTCTGGTCTGCACAACCTTGCAGATTGACTGAACAAAGAAATTAAATTATCATTTGTATTGAAGGTTAGGACCAAACAGGAGAAATACAGATGACCGATATGAAGAACGAATCCCGCCAGAAGGCACTTGCTGCAGCCCTGGGGCAAATTGAAAAGCAATACGGCAAAGGTGCCGTTATGAAAATGGGCGATCAACCCCGAGTAATGATGCCATCTGTCTCTACCGGATCCCTCGGGCTGGATATTGCGCTGGGTATTGGCGGCCTGCCATACGGCAGAATCTGCGAGATCTATGGCCCGGAAAGTTCCGGTAAATCAACAACTTGCCTTCAAATTGTAGCAGAGGCACAGAAGGCGGGCAAGACTTGTGCGTTCATCGACGCCGAACATGCTCTTGACCCGATTTATGCCGAAAAGCTGGGTGTAAACATTAATGACCTGCTTCTTTCCCAGCCCGACACCGGTGAGCAGGCCCTCGAAATTGCGGACATGCTTACACGATCCGGAGCCGTGGATGTGATTATCGTCGATTCGGTAGCTGCACTGGTTCCAAAGGCCGAGATTGAAGGCGAAATGGGCGACAGCCATGTTGGCCTTCAGGCCCGCCTTATGTCGCAAGCTCTGAGAAAGCTTACCGGTCACGTTAAAAACTCCAACTGCTTGCTGGTGTTCGTTAACCAAATACGAATGAAAATCGGTGTTATGTTCGGCTCGCCAGAAACCACAAGTGGCGGAAATGCCTTGAAATTTTATAGTTCTGTGCGCCTGGATATCCGCCGGATTGGTGCCGTAAAAGAAGGTGATGACATTGTTGGCAATGAGACCCGCGTAAAGGTCGTGAAAAACAAGGTGTCACCGCCATTCAAGCAAGCCGAGTTCCAGATTTTGTACGGCAAAGGCGTTAACCGTAACGGCGAAATCCTCGATTTGAGTGTCCACACCGGCCTGGTCGAAAAATCCGGTGCCTGGTACGCCTACAACGGGGACAAGATCGGACAGGGCAAAGCCAATGCCTGCTCTTACCTGGCAGAAAACCCGGAGGTTGCTCAGCAACTGGAAGCCCAGATCCGTGACCGGCTGCTGCCGAAAGTTGGCCCGGAAGAGAAAGCTCCGGAGCCAGAGACAGCCGGAGAACATCAGGAAGAGTTTGCCTGAGAAGCTTACAGAAAGACGTAGGGCTTTCAGAGATTGGCGCTATTGATGCGAAAACCTCAACGGCGCCTATCAAGCGGAAGCCCGGATAGGAATTGGGTGGTTATGAAGACAGGGAAAGGCCAGTGACCGCGGGTTGCTGGCCTTCCGGGAGGACAAAATATAGTGTTTGACGGTGGGCTTCTTGCCCCCTTGCTTGTTGTTATGGCCGCCACAAAAGCTCGACGCCACTTTCAATGATGTCGACGTCAATTTGATCTGGATATTCATTGTCTTTCCGAGAAGCCCAGAGGGCGAGCTCATTTGCAAGCCAAGACTGGACGTCTTGATCGGTTATTTTGTGATAAACCTTAAGTCGGTAAACAGCAGAGGCAAAGGGAGATCTTGTAGGCGGCATTTTTGAGCTTTTTAGCTGAGCCTGTCTCAGGTGTGTAGCGTCATAGCAGCCAGAGCAGATAAATGCGAGACGCTTTAACGTAGCTATCCTCGATTTGTCATCATGGTAAAATCGAAGCTCTACTCTAAATTTATGGGCCCGTTTGCCAAATAGGTGTGGTTATGGTTCACACTCCTTATTATGAAAAGGTACACCGACACGTTTTGGTGGGGAAGGGTGCCGTACACAATGGCGTCGACATGAATCCCTCGATCTGCCTGGGCCTCTATCTCGACAACAACCGGAAATCTCCGCCAATCATCGAAATGTTTTACCTTACCAACCGGTATGGCCGGCAGGCAGGGATGCATTTCGACAAGTTCATTCCTCAGATCCTCCCAAAGCGACAACTTCCAACGAATCCTCTTGGTAGAAAAATATATTCGGCAGGAATGGCTCTTGGTCTGGACCGGAAGCAGGGAAGGCAGGGGGTTTCGGTATTTGACGGTTACGTATCCGGTCGAGTCGAATCGATGGTTGAAGGCGTAAAATCTAGCGCCAAGCGAATTCCGGTGGGGACATACTCTACCTGGATCCAAACTGTGTCCGGAATCGATGACATGACGCCTGGTGGTGCAGCGATGCCAGACAAGAAACAAAACGGAGCAGGGGACGTGGCCAACGATGCAGCCGGCATTCTACCTGCCCAACCTTTTGGCACCATTAAAGGTATTTTGGACCTCATAGAAAATGGCCCATCATTCTCATCAGCTACGGCAAAGCTCACCGGGGATCTATTGATTCAACTCCGTCATATATGGGTGCAAGCCAAAGAGGAGCAAAACCCTGTAGCGGGAGAGGCGCTCAACTACATCAAAGCTCAAGCGCAGCTTCTGGCAGATCACATCGCACACCCGGAAGATGTGATCAATATGGGACGCGAGATACAGTCTCTGGTCGATCAGATTGAGTACCTGTCATTTTCACTTGAAGATGTCCGGATTCTGACAATCGATATCGAAAAGCCACCAGCACAACACCTAACAAAGAACCCATATAACTTTGACCATGATTTTAAGATTTTCGGGCAGCTCTGGGGATGGTCAGAAAATGGGGAGGTGGCAGACCTTATGTGGCTCGACCAACAAGCGCTCGAGGACTTTGGTTTTGGTAAAGCTCCGGAGGAGTTTCGGAATTACCAAGCGTTGATGCCAAAGAACGTTCGTGAATACCAGTTGAAGGGAAACATCCTGCCGGCGATGAATTCAGAAGGGAGTTTTAGTAAGGGGCCATCAGGTCCGTGAGGAGAGGATTTTATTACATCAGTAACTCCACACTCTAAGTCATATAATCTAAATTGTATGACAGAGCCAGATGTAAGATCTAGGGCAGTTCCGATAATTCCGATTTAAGCGAGAGTCAAGAATGAGTGATCAAATCAAGCAATCAAAACCTATGCCAGGAATGGCTATGAAGCCTACCCGTTCTGTCTCCGGGGCTACCGGAACGGGTAAATCAAACACTCTGCTCAAAGTTCTGATGCACAGACTTCAACGTAGCGAGTCCCTACCGCATTTACCTCCGTGAAGAAGCATGTCATTCTTCACGCTTCCATCAACCACCAATTTCACCCGGCAATAATACGTTTTGTCGCCACTGCGTCCTGTTTCGTGGGTGTAGTCCTGCAGGTAAACATTCGGGCCCTGACTTGCCAGGCTATAAGCGCTTGATGCCTGCGATTGAGCAGAAGTAGCCTTGTTGTACGCCGCATCCGCCCTAGCGTAAGCCGAATTGGCTCGACTAAGCGCTGTGTCAGCGGTAGCCTGTGCGCCTTGAGCCGCGCCCAAAGCATTACTTGTGGCTACTTCGTTGTTTTGAATGCGGGTAATCAGATCCTGCATGCTCGTATAGTTGTTCTCAACCTTTTGGGTCAAGTTCGTCACTTGATCCTGCATCTGAGAGAGGTTCGGAGCAGTCAGTGATGCCAGGTCACTAAAAGACTTGCTTCGGTATCCTCTGAGGCTGCCGTCTTCGTTTCCGCCGGTAGCATCAACACCCCCGGCCCGCTCAACTTGATAAATGCTTTCAGCGCTCGCTGCAAACGCTGCGGTCGCTGCCAAGCAAAAAACAGAAACCCGAAGAATATTGGTCCGCATATCGTATTCCCTGACGTGGAGAATTGATCTAATAAACTCCATTATAGTTCAACCTACCTGCCCGGACAAGCCTCTGTCATTGAATTTGAACCACTCCGCAATCTGGTCTTTTAGTGGATATAGAAATATCATAATCAATCACTACGAATTCAGTAAAGATATCGTCTGTGTTTTTTTACCTAGATGATACGGCACTCAAACTGAATTCAGATGGCTTGTTTTCGAAGCCCCCCCCTTCCCAAAGTAATCTATTAATCAAATGCAATAATAAAGTTATATGACACTTGATAACATGCAGGAAGTATTGAAGAATATGCTAAGGTTAGGATGAATTAGGAGTGTGACGTGCAGCTTTCGCTATTCAACGCTGTAAAGACTGTCTATGCCAAAGCTGAAGGTCCTGTCGACAATGCCAGCCTCTACCGTCGTGTGTCACGAGAAGCCGGAATACCATTGGATGTGATGAATGAGCGTGTACCGGTTGGCGCTGAGGGCTCACCCAGAAGCACGCTTAAGCGAGAGATCCGCTGGCACCAGCAGACCTTGAAAGCTGCCGGGCTGCTAAAACGTACAGCGACTCGCGGTGAATGGACTCTGACGGGTAAAGGTAAAATCAAACTTCGCCAGGCGCAGCCCAAGGCGTCAATGGTAGCGTTCTCAACTAAACTCGGCGCGGCCCTCTGGTCAATAAGCAGTGACGTGTTTGAGTCTATAGACACACCTATAACACTGTGTCTGACGTCACCGCCCTACCCGCTCCGGGAATCCCGGGCATACGGCAACCCTTCATTAAACGAGTACATCGAATTCATTGTGGACAGCATCCGCCCAATCGCCAGGAACCTGGTGGCCGGTGGCAGCATCTGTCTGAACGTATCCAATGACATATTTGAGCCCGGCAGTCCTGCGCGATCGCTATACCGAGAAAAAATGGTAATAGCGCTGGCGGAAGAGCTCGGTCTCTGGAAAATTGACGAATTGGTATGGGAGAACCCTTGCAAGCCGCCCGGGCCGGTGCAGTGGGCCAGTAAAACCCGCCAGCAACTGAACGTTGCCTGGGAACCGATATATTGGTTCAGTAATGACCCTTCCCAGCTCATCTCCGATAACCGCCGGGTTCTGGAGCCGCACTCAGAGCGTCACTTGTCTCTGATTCGAGCTGGCGGTACCAAAGAAGCCAAATCCTATTCTGATGGAGCTTACAGCCGCCCGGCCGGAGCGTTTTCAAATGAGACGCCGGGGAAGATTCCGAAGAACATTCTCCGGTTTCCTCACAACTGCCCTTCTCAGTCTGCCTACAAGAAGGCGGCGAAGGCCGCAGGATTACCGGTACATGGAGCCCCGTACCCACTGCGCCTCGCGGAGTTTCTGATTCGACTGATGTCGCGGGAGGGTGACCTGGTGGTAGATCCATTTGGCGGGAGCCTGACCACGGCGGTCGGGGCTGAGAACGCCAACCGGAGATGGCTGATTACCGACTGCATGCATGAATATGTCCACGGTGGATCGTTCCGGTTCGCCGGTAATCCATCTCTCATGGTTAATCCTGAGTTCTTAGCCTGCGTGGCTTAATGGGAGAGTTGAAGTGGTGATCTGGGGTAGCGCATCTGAGCACGAACGGTACATGGTCAAAGCACCCGGCAGAAGTCGCCAGATTTGCAGCTGCGGGTGTAAGCAAAGGGCAACTCATGTGGGTATGGCCAATGGTGTAGCCCTGACATCCGGTTGTGAACTGCGTGTTCGCCGCTGGGTTCGAGACGGTAAGTAACCGCAAAAGGAAAGAGTAATAGGTATGTCTGGCACAGTATGGGAGTAGCGGAATGTTTGTAAACGTCCCCGAGTGTGTGCACGCCGGCCTCGACCCGAAGAAGGTAGAGCGAATTGCGCAGGGTCTTAGCCGGTATTTGCGTGAGGCCGACAGTCTTGGCATTGAGCTATTCGGAGGTTCGGGCACCGGCTCCCTCCGCTTTGATGATGGACAAGGCCAAAAATTGGTACTGGCCTACGTCGACGGTCACGTTGATGGGGGTGACGGCGGCACGTCGACAATGGATGGAGGGCTGGAGCGTGGCGAGTGAACTCAGAGGAGATTTCCGCTACGGGCTATATCTGAACCCGCAGCCACAGGATCCGGTCGTTGATTGCCGGGAAACTGCCGAGGCCGAGGCCAGGCAGATGTCACTGGCCAACAACGGCACACCGGTAGCTGTATGGGATAGCAGCGATCGGACAATCAAGTTATTCGCTGGATACGAGGTCTTTGAACCTGTCCGGCACTAAACCGCGTTGAGCGGGAGGTGAATATGCATCTGAATTCCTACGGCGACACCATGCTTATGGCCATCGAGTGGGCCCTGCAGGATCGTGAAACATTTCTCGATGCCATCAGCAACTGCACGCAAGCCGAGAAGGATGAAGTTGAGCGTCAGATTCGGGCACTTCACCGGCTGAAGAAGAAACTTTTCCCGGGGAAGAAAACAGAACTTGAGGCCAAACTGGAGAAAACCCGGGCGGTAAGTATCACGGAACTTCAGCAAATGGTCCGAGACGGAATGATCGAAAACCGCGCCGATAGAGAGCCACAACAATAATGGGACGTTCTACGCCGGTACGCGCCCTGTACTGCTCCAAATGTAAAGCAAAATGGAGCTATATGTACGCCCGGAGCAATTTCAGCCCCACGTTCTGGCGCTGGTTCAATGTCGAGGTGGTTAAGACTCGGGGCCAAGGTGTTCTGTGCCGCTGCAATACCTGTGGCCATGAATACGTTTCCCGGGGCCGGGCTGCCTACGCCAGAATCGCTGCCATGAAAGCAAAACAACAAGATTCGAGATCCTGAAAATGAGCAGAAAAACTTTCCCGGGGCACCCTCTGTTCGATACAGCCAAGTTGCTGGAAGGTCAGATAGACAGCCTGGAGGACTACCCTACCCTCGATCAGTTTCTTGATAGACAACACCCCCAGGCCCGAGCTGATTGGCTCGAGGCCGCGAAGTTCCTGAGTAAGCATACAGCTACCCCGGGCTCATTCGCTCAGTTCCGCGGTGAAGCGCAGAGGCTCCTGAATTTCGCATGGTGCATTCGGGGTAAGTCGCTCAAGGAGCTGAATGGGGACGACATTGATGCCTACATCAATATCATCAAGCGACCGCCAAAGAACTGGGCGACGACGCCAGAGCAAGGCCGGCTAAGAGGTTTCGTGACACGCGGTGGGCGCCGGGAAGCAAACGATCAATGGCGCCCCTTCTTCGATGCAGGGAAGGTTCGCAAACAAAGCACGATCGATGCAGCAGTTGCCAGCATATCCATCTTCTTCAAACGGCTAACCATTACAGGATATTTGAATCGCTCTCCCATGCTCGAGGCAACCAAGAGGGTTCAGAAGGCCAGCAAGGCAGAAAGAGCTGGCCGCTCACCCATGTCGCCAAAGGGCCGCAAAGCCACGGCACCACGATTAACATCCGATCAGTGGCGCCATGTCCATGACACTCTGCTGGCGGCGGCCGACCAGGACAACTATTACGAAATCAATTTGTTCATCGTTGTCACTATGAAGACTCTCTACCTACGAGTTTTCGAGCTTGCCCCTCATGGAGATCCCGACTCCGAACAGTATGTGGCTCCGACGATGGGTGACTTTCAGATAACGACACTTGGTAATACCCGATACTGGGAGTTGAATGTGTCAGGCAAAGGGGACAAGGACCGGGCAATTCCATTGCCGAAGGCCTATATCCCTTACCTGAAACGGTACCGTGAATATCGAGGCCTTCCTCCAATGCCCTCACCCGGGGAAACATCACCGTTAATTGCGAAGCGAGGAAAAGAAGACCCCGTACTCAGCAAAAGGACTGTCGAGCGGATTGTCGAAGAAAGCATGACACTGGCAGCAAGCCGGTATGTCGATATGGGCATGCCGGATGCGTCAGCCGAACTCCTGCAGACCGCGAAGAAAACTCACATTCTCCGGCACACCGGGGCCTCGATGGACATCATCGATAACAAGCGCCCACTGAGGGATGTATCGGAAGACTTGGGCCATGAGTCAGCAGCATTTACTGAATCTGAATACATCGATGCAGATACCGCTAAGCGATATGAAAGTGGCTACGTGCGAGGGATCTTATGAGACGGCCGCTTACAGCGGCTGGTCGGCGGCCATAGGGTTCTGGCTATCAGCAACTGTAGTGGTGGGTTCTGGGCATTTGAGGCTGGAAAGCGCATCCGAGGAGTTTGAGAGCGTGAATTTCTGGGTTAAGAGCAGGTTCCCATTGTAGCTCAGACTGAATGTCGCCTGGCGCCCCGACATCAAGGCATTCAGTGCTTCTGATTCCGAGTTTTCGCTGACAAGCATTCCAGATACAGTCAATTGATTCTGATTGTCGATCGAGGCGTTGTGATATTGAAGCGGGAATTTTTCACCATCGTCGACTGAAATTGACAGGTCTGCCCTGTTGCCCTGTATGGCCGGGACAAGCTCACTCACAAAGTACAGTCGGTATACCCGGGAAATGAGACTGCCAAAGCTAAGCCTCAGCGCGTCGGTGTTCTCCCCGGCACAATGCACGGACGCCATCAAGAAGGTTCGCGTGTCGGAAGGACCGGTAACGCCCGCCTTGCGATCGTACACCGTCCAGTTTCCTGACCGTTCTGAAAGGTGATCGTAGGCCTCCCAATCGGCCGCAGCAGATTGGCTAGATAAAGCGCCAATCAAAATGATGGCCAGACCTCTGCCTATCACTTGTGAGCCCTCCAAACTTGATCTCTCAAGTCATCCGGATCTACATCTGCCATGTCGTCGACAAGGAGATCATCAATCATTTCACGCTCTATACGTGCCAGAAGATCGATGGAACCATTTTCCGCCAGCACTGTTGAGATTGCGGCATACACAATGTAAGCGTTGGGGGTGCTCATCATTTTGCGAAGTAAAACGCTGCTGGCGGTTTGAGTGGATATCGAATGGTCGGGCACCTCAAGCATGACAATGCAGGTATCATCTGCCGAAATGGGCGTTTCGCCACTGACGGTTTTAAAGCCAATGTGAAATGTCAGCTCTGTTCCGTCGTTCATCGAGTAAGGATATTTGAACCCCGGGTATAAGAACCCTTTTTCATCTTCGTAGAAAAGCCCTCCAACCGCATAGATGCCGCCAGCAAATTCGGTTTCTAAAAAAGAAATCTGGTCTTCTGTGGCATTTTCTTTGGAGATTGCGGATAGCGGCATTGTATTACCTGCAGTGATTAAGATTCGAGCTTTGGCAACTTGTTTGGCTGCTACAGTTATAATATTCTAGCGGAAGACAGTTGTGCAAAAAAGAGGCAGTCCAGTGAAAATATTCCTAAGCATGAGCCTTGCAGTCTTGCTTTTTGTCGGAGCACCCCAGGCCAAGGCCAGCTTTGGCTGTGAAGTGCTGCTTTGTCTGGCGGCCAATCAGGGCACTCCGCAGGAGTGCAAGCCGATTCTGAAGAAGCTCTACAAACGACTTTCAAAGGGGAAAGGCTTCCCGAGCTGCAAGATGGAGTCAGGACCAAATGTTGGTGGTGGGCAAAACAACGCAGCCTTACCCAAGCCTGAGCGCGGAGTCGCTAGATTTATCCCCCGTCACCAGGTGTGCCTGGACTGGGGGCGCCGGCAAAACGCACGAGGGGATTATGTTGGAAGGGTTTGCCGAAAATCGAAGATCATCGAAGAGCACTACGATCACAGTGGTAAAAGTTGTAGTCACTGGTTTCCAAGACCTGACGGTAGATACGTAGCCGCCCGAGACCGGCAGAGCGACCCCATGTATGACCTCAGAAGGGAATGTAACGTCAAGAGCAAACGATTTGTTCGTGTTACGGGCGCAGGGATTGAAGGCGAGTACCACTACTACTAGGTAAGAGAGCCTTCTGTGCGCAAAATTGCATACGCCACCCTAAAAACTGTCCTTATTTCCTGCTCGGCCTGGCTTCTGGCGGCGGCACTATGTGCCGTCGTCGGATATCTCTATCTTGCCAGAGATGTAAGCCTTGAGAACTCCTACCTCGCCAGCCAGACCATTCGTGACATTGAAAAGATTTCCAGCAGGATTAACTCAACGTCTATGGCTTTAGCGGGTGTCGAGAATCTCAGTTGTAGTAGTGAAAGCAGGCGAATTTTAAGGGGTTACGTCTTCGTGAACGCCGGAATTTCGGACATTGGTATTTACGGCAAAGAAGGTGTTGCGTGTACAGCCATGACAGATGTGCTGCCAGAAGAATCGATAGACCCAGAGAACTTCATTCCGGTTTCAGAAAAAGGTCGAATCTGGCGTTCGCGAGATCTCATCGAAAATGATGGGATTGATCCTTCACTTGCGTTTTCAAACGGCAAATTGATCTATTTTGTTGAACCATTCCCTATCGAAGAAAGGGGAAGAACACGGTTTCTCTGGGAGTTCGTTTACACCAATGGCGGGCCCTTCACGATCAGTGGCTCAGACGGCCTCTACCGCAAATACTCTGATGGAAGCGGCGGCCGTCATGGCATTGTCTCAATAGAGTGTTCAAACAGTTTCAACATTTGCGTCGTCATTATGATCCCATGGGAAGCCATCATCGCTGAGCACTTCCCAATCCTGGTGGTTCTTTCTCTCATAACCCTACTGCTGGGGTTTTGGTTTTCATCGTTGATTCGATGGCAGGTTAATCGGTCGTCAACGGCTGCCGCCCGGTCTCTAGCGGCCATCAACAAACGCGCCTTCCATTGCGCTTATCAGCCAATAGTTGATCTTGAGACCGGGCATATAGCTGGTTGTGAGGTTCTGGCTCGCCTTGAAGATCGTTATGGCCCTCTGTCCCCCGCGGAATTTATACCGGTCGTTGCCAGAAACAACTTGATGAATGAGTTCTCCAAAATGATCTTCGATCAGGCGTACTCGGGCATTCGCGAGCTCAAAGTTACTGGGAGAAAAAGATTCAAACTTTCATTCAACATTTTTCCGTCAAATTTGAATAAGGAAATGGTGTCGTTCTTCCAGTCACATCCGGCACTGGCTGACGAACGATTGCAAATTTGTCTGGAGGTTACTGAAGACAGTTCTATATCGGAGCATCAGTACCGTGAATTCACTGAGCAATTAAACCGCATAGGTATTGAGGTTTCTGTAGACGATTTTGGTACCGGCTATGGGAACATGAGTCGCCTTAAGTCAGCATTTCTTTCCTACCTCAAGGTCGATAAATCACTTGTCAGCCACCTAACCCCAGGCAATGTCAAAGACTCGCTGACAAGCTATATTCCACTTATTGCGGATAACGCCGGTATGCAGATTGTCGCAGAAGGCATTGAAACAGAGGAAAACCTTGCAGCTATACGATCTCTTCAGATCCGATTCGGGCAGGGTTACTATTTCAGCCGCCCGTTACCGCCTGCCGATTTTATTGATCTGGTTGTTAGCGGTAAAAACTGGGCTGAACAGGAGCAGAAGAGCAAAGTGGTAGAGTTGGCCGCTAAGGCAAAATCAAGAAACGATCATTAACGACGCTTGCCGTATCAACTTATCAGCATGCCTTGGGAGAAGGTTATGAACTCTCCCGCCACTAAGCCAGATCGGCTGTAGTGGGGGTTTCGCGGGTCACAGAGTTTGACTTGGCGACGGTTGTCGCCAGCGGTTTCGCTCTCGCCGCCTCGCCCGTCCCAGGCGAGTTGTTCGGTGTCCATGCGTCGTACAAGACGACGCGAGCACTGTTCTGATCTCTCGGCATAGACAAGCCACAGCTCGGGCATTGGTGAACGCGATCGGCCAGTGTCTTGCTGACGATGTTCCAGCATCCCGAGCAGCGCTGAGAGGGTTTGAGCTGGCGAGTATTCGTCAGATGCAAGCGGGTACCAGTTTCCGTCACTTTGTACCTCAGCATCTGGTGAGCCATGGCCAGGCCAGCAGAGAGTATTTCCCGGTTCAGTCCGGCTTTTTGCCGGACCCTCTTTCCCGGTTTTTCCAGTGAACCGCGAGCACTGCGACTCATTTTTCCGGTTTGCAGTTCCTCCGTCGCGATCAGCTCACAGCGCTGAACCAGGGCGGTGGTCTGCTTGTGTATGAAGTCGCGGCGACTGTTTGCGATAGCCTCGTGAAGATTGCGGATGCGCTCGCTAAGCTGACGATACCGGTGGGAACCCTTGCGCTTACGCGCCCTCTCACGCTGTAGTGCTGCCAGCTTGGGTGCCGCCTCACGCACCCAGCGAGGATTGTCCGTCTGGCTGCCGTCGTCGTAGTTAGCCCAATGGCTCACCCCGAAATCAACCCCAACGGACTCGGAGCCTGTGCGATTCCGCGCACACGCTTCTACCGGAACCCGAAGGGTGATGGATGCCTGCCATTCGCTATGCCCCGTGCGCGGATTGCGTCGGTGTATCAGGGTTACGTCATTGGGCGTGAAGTCGCCGAACCGGTGCTTGCCTCGCGCCCGGATCATCAGGGCGTTCTTGCCGCTGCCAAGGCGCAAGGTGGCGCCGCGAGTGCCGTGCTGCATGAGTTTCCAGCCGGCTGGGTCAGGATAGGAGAACCCCGGGAAGCGGCGCGATGATTTGAAGCGAGGGAACCCCGGCGTTTTCCCGGCCTTTACGCGCCGGAAAAACGCCTGAAAGGCCCGGTCTAACCGACGCAAAGTTTCTTGCAGGGCATGACTGCCGAGAGGAACCAGCTCGGGCCTGTCCTGCTTGATGGCCGGGAGGGTGTTTTGCTGATCGTAATAGCTGATGGATTTGCCCGCCTTGCGGTACGCATCAATGCGCTCCTGCAGGGCAGCATTGTACAGCTCGGCGTGCAGGCGCAACCACTCGTTCAGCATTTGACGCTGGCGAGCATTGGGGTACAGCTTGAACGTGACTTTGCGCCTTTCCATGGGATAACATTACCCGAAATCCCATTAGGCCGCAATACAATGAATGCCCATATCTCAAGCTCACACTCGGTGTTTTCGATTAAGCTACATATTGTTTTTGTAACCAAATACAGAAGGAAAACTCTGAACGAGAAACTACTGATCTACCTGGAAGAGGCGTTCTCGGAGATTCTGGCGGCCTGGCGGTGCTCACTACTGGAATTTGGCGGGGAAAGTGACCATGTGCATCTGTTGGTGGACATTCATCCGGCGCTTAACGTGTCGGTACTGATCAACAACCTGAAAACCGCCAGTGCGCGGCGGGCTCGAAACCGATTCGCCGAACATCTTGCCTCGTTCTACGTCAAGCCTCAGTTCTGGCACCGAGCCTATTTTGTATCCAGTGTCGGCAGCCCCTCACTGGAAACGGTTAAGGCGTATGTGCAGGCACAGGGTACGGAAGAGCATGCCCGAAAGAAAAAGAGATAAAGACTTTCCCGCTAGACCCGCCTCCTGGCTTTGCCTAGCAGGGGGAATGCGCGGGAATTTTGTTCACTTCGCGGTCCCCACCACGATAAGAACGGTTAATCGCCTCTGGCTCCTCAAGATCATCAGGGAGTTCAGATTCGACCAAAGGTTGCCCAAAGGCTGATCCCTGGTAATGCGTTGCACCCAACCCGTCTGCAAATGCTGTATGTGCCCTAGCCTCAATCCCCTCTGCGATAACCAGGCATCTCCACGCTTTCATGCTAAGCCCAAAGGATCGCATCACTTCTAGGTCAATGGCTTCAGACTCATCACAGTCACCCTTATGGAACCTCATTTCTGCAAGTAGCGCTTCAGGGCTGAATTTCACGGCATTAACCGGCAGCTGGCTAGCCAGCCGAAATCCATTCGATCGGTGGCTGAATTTATCGACACAGATTTTAACGCCCATCTGGGCCAGTTTGAGCAGTGTTTTCTTTAGCCTTGGAAGGTAGTTAGAAAATAGCTTTCCATCGGCGAGATGGCACCCAGAAATCTCAACCATGAGTCGCGATCGCTCAACAGTGCTCATGACATCGAGCCGAGACAAAAGGAAATCAGAGAATCCGGCATCCGCCAGGTGCGCGGCACGGAGATTGAAGCTAAAAAACAAGTCAAATGTTTCAGCGGAAACTGCAGACCCAATGGCCTCTTGAACCATAAATGCATCGAGGGTTGCTAACTGGTCTCGTGACAACCCACCCTCAAATTTATCTGGACCTGAAAGAGAGTTCTCATCCTCCCTAAATCGGGGCAACAACTCATGCCCAGAAACCCGAGGTATGCCGTGAACGTCACCAGTCACAATTGGCTGCGTTGCCACGCAAAAACCAGATGTTTCAAGCTCTCGGATAGCCGGTAACGTTAGGCATTTTTTCATCTTAAACCTCAATTGATAAATCTATAAAACAGCTAGAGCAAGATTTGGTTAATTCTATATTATTTTCTGGTCAAGTAGTAAGTCTCAATGGTAAATTAGCTCATAAAGTGACCATGTTGGCGTGAGCTATGAATCCTGAAGATTTTGGTAAAGCTGCTGCACTGTGCGCACCGGAGAGTCTTGCAAGGCAGGCAATTTCAAGGCTTGACCGCTATTTCGGAACTCGAACAGAACTGGTAGAGGATGTCAGTCTGCTGCCAGAGGATATCCGCCAGAAAATGGCAGAATTCGGGTACAGGAAAGAAAATGCCAAAGGCATTTTTGACACCCGGGATAACCGGGTTTACCTGATTGCGACAAGACTTGATAGCGCAACGGATGCAGTCATGACATACCGTCATGAGGTCACCGGTCACAGGGGCGTGCGGGCCACACTTGGCGCCGACCGCGATCAAACCTTTCAGGAGATATACCATTCCTTTGAGTCCGATCCTCGCGTCCAACAAATTGCCGAACGTTACCAACTAGATCTGAGCTTCAACGAAAATCAGATGTTGGTAGCCGAAGAACTTGTGGCGATGATCGCCGAGAACGGTGAGCAACCCAGTCTCTACGACAAAATCCACCTGGCCGCCAAGCAGCAATACAGCTCACAAACGGGAGCTGGCATCGTTTATACCGATGAAGATATTCGGGTCTTGCTTCAACGAGGCCGGGAATTTCTCAGGGCGCAAGCCTCATTTTCTCCTACAGCAAGCCCCGGTCTACGTGGTCCCAGTGCTTTGGAACCGCGACAGTCAAAGCTGAGCAGTCTCCTGAAATCTCTTCCAGATGAGAGCTGGGTCGAGTTTGACCAGCATCTGATGGGCCGCGGGGAAGCCCAGATCGAAAAGCTGGTGGAAAACTATGCGACCGCAGAAAAGCTGACTGAAGCATTCGATAAGTACCTCGTTGCAAATGGCGTTCAAATAGAACGCGACGGTTCCGTCAGAGTCACCGCATTAACAGAATTCGGTGCAAGCCTGCTTGCCGGTCAGACAGTAATCGCAAATATCGACGGTGTGGATACGGCCACGACTTACGAGAACCTTGCCGAACGTGACGGTCTTTCTGTTATATCCCCGGCCCTGGCAAGGACTGCAGCCGTATATTCGAATCCTCTAAGGTTTATGTATCTCGGTGAACAGGCCTCTGAGAGGCTTGGGCGTACGGAAACTTTTGAGAAAGCCACACAGCTCAAAATGGAAGGTCGGACAAGCTCAGAGATATGGGCCGCAACAGGATGGTTTGAAGGCCCTGACGGTGCATGGCGCTTTGAGATCTCCGATCGGGATGCCACGACCAATTTGCAGGCCATGGAAGAAACTGCCTGGCTCCAGCAGGAATTGAATAACATCTCCCGCCAGCTTGCGGATGGTCTGATTGGTTCCGCAGAAGCGGCCAGAAAAACGTCCTATTACATGGAGCGTATTGATCAGATAGGCTCTCACTTTGATTTGGCGGAACCCGGGACACTCCCCGCATTCCTGAATCACCCCACACTTTTTGAGGCTTATCCGGAGCTTCGGTCCATGCGCGTGATCGTCGATCCGACAGCGCCCTACCCTGAAGTTACTACGAACACCCCCAGAATCATCATTCCTGAAAGCTATCTGGAAGACGCTGATCTCCTGAGAGAAACCCTGATCCACGAAACCCAGCACCTGGTGCAGAGGCTGGAGGGGTTCGCAAAAGGCCTAAGTCCTTTCATGAATGGTGAGCGTGAAGCGTGGGAGAGCGAACTCAATCAGTTGCTCGAGTCTGATCCGGATGTGCAGATTTACATGGAACTGCACGCGGAGCTGTTCGATGGGCGCACCGGTGTTAACCCTGAGCTGACCAAGCAAGAAATGAAGGTGCTCGAGGAGGATAGTCCGAGCATCCAGCGAATGAACGAACTGGCCGAGCGCCTGCGCCTGATTGCTGACCCTGAGGCCTATACCAAGGCCTTCGGCGAGATCGAAGCCCATGAGTCAGCTGCCCGGGCAGCCATGACCGAAGGACAGCGCCGCAGCATAGCGCCCTATGGTACCGATCCGAAACCGAATGAATTCGTGGTCCATCAATTTGAGGACGTTCCACAAGCGATGTTCGTGGGTGCCAGGGCACGCACCGCAAATCCCGGTCGACTCAGCCAAGCCCATGATCTTGAGTTAGCCGGCATTGATCGCGAAACCATTTTGGATCAGACCGGCTGGTTCAGAGGTGTCGACGGTTTCTGGCGATTCGAAATTGACGATTCTCAGACGTCCCTGAACCCGGACGCGCTCTCTATCCTCAAGCCTGCATGGAACGCTCTCGAAGCCCCGCGCATTGACCGGGTAGTCCATCGCAAGAACCCTAATGGCGGCTTCGATGTCCAAATGATCCCCGTAGACGCAACGCGGGTCAGCGACATCATTCAGCTTGAGGGCGTTTCCAGATCGTTTTTGATGATGAACCTGCCCGTCCCCGTCGCCTCCAGCATCATGGAAGGTAGCGGTAAACTCGATTACTTCGATTTCGAAACGGATGAACCCAATGGCCGGCAGTTGGATACCGATTTCACCTACGACCAGCACAACTTCCTACCACTCGATCGGCTTATCAACCATCCTGAGCTGTTCAAGGCCTACCCTGAGCTAAAAGAATGGAACGTTGCATTCCATCCGAAATCGGAGGATTTCCCAAACAGCTCTGCTTTTTGCGATAGCCAGCGTCAGACGATCGTGCTGTTTCCCCAGTCTGTCAGGCAGCTTATCCCGACCCTACTGCACGAAACTCAGCATGCAATACAGTCAATAGAGGGTTTTGCCCTGGGCACCTCCCCGGGGGCGCCATCTGTGGCGGCCAAAGTGGAAAATCCCGGTAAGCAGTATCACTCCGCGGTTCTTCATGCGGTTCAATCTGCTCCATTTGAGAAAGCAGCCCCAGATCAATGGATGGGGTATCTGAAGAAGCAACCGGGCGTGAAGCAGGCCGAGCTGGATTGGCTGAATCTCGGGGAGTGGCTGGAAGATGCGGATCTGGATGGCCCTGTCTCTCAAGCCGATCTGGCTGACCAAATTGCCAAATCGGGGCTGAGCCCCCGGGAAGTGTTCATCGACTCGCAGGGGCTTACAGCGGCCCGTACGCTGCGCAAAGAACTGGGCGACTGGTGCGAATCCTTCGCCAAAGAGGCATCGGAGCACGGATTTGGTTTCGAGGAGCCTCTTGAGCTTATCCACGAGGCCCGGTCCCGGGCGGGTTGGTGCTATTCAACTCACTTGGAAATCCCCCCGCTATCCGAATACGAGGGCCTTGGTGAGATTTTCGATGCCCTCAAGCGCCACAAATACGAAGACTTCCTGGAGATAGTCAAAAAGGTAGACGACCTTGAGTCTTCCGCTGAGCTGGCCGCTCCTGGCACCTCCCCCCAGTATGAGGACTACATTCTGAGTGGTGGTTCCGAGTACAGAGAATTCCTCATGCTGGCGGACGATCAATCTACGGCTATGAAGCAGGGAGAAGACTTCGTGTCCGAGCATTGGCCGGGACAACGCAACGTTATGGCCCATGCCAGGTTCCAAACGATCAATGAGGCTGGCCAGAAAACACTGTTGATCGAAGAAATCCAAAGTGACTGGCGTACTCGAGTCCAACAGATGGGCGATGCTTCTGATCCTGATGGCGCTATGGCGGCCTACGGGGATCTGGCCGCGAAACTGAATGAAGTCGCTGCCCGGCTTGGTGACGCTGAGAAAGCGCTAGAGCAGAGTCAGAGAAGAATCTCTGAGCTTGGCCAAAACGAAAACGTGAAACATCTCCATGAGGGGGATCTGTCATACAGCGACTTAACTCCCGATGACCAGTATCTTGCTGACTCCTACGATGCAGAAGTGCACCGTTCCCTGGGATTGGTGACTGACATCGAGCTGCTAAAGGCAGAGTATGAGGATGTCGACCAAGCTCGTTCGAGAGCGCTGATGAATGCATCTGACACACCGAAAGCATTCCCGCTTGGGAAGGATTGGTACGCTACGGTGGCCAAACGCCTTATTCGATACGCCGCTGAAAATGGCTTTGACTCCGTGGCCTGGTCTCCATCAGCAGTTCAGGCTGAGCGCTATGCCGGCGGTGAGCGTCAGCGGTATGACGAAGTTGAATGGCACCCTGCCCATGATGACGACAAAATCGTCGTAACCGCCGAGCGTGGAGATGAGCACGTCATCAGTGATGCGTTCACCGTGGCCGAGATCAAGAAGCTGTTCGACAGCAAAACGGCCAAAGCCATTCTCTCGGAGGAGTCTGGCAGCATGTTTAGTCCAAGCATTACCACGGATGCGAAGGGGTTCGAGACCTTCTACGACAACATGCTCCCCAAGGCCCTCAATAAGGCCCTCAAGAGCTACGGCCAGCAAGTCGAGTGGCGCTCAATCAATGCGGATCTGGATACCCCGAGCGACCAGAAATTCCCTTCAGTAGCGATCACGAACGAACTTCGTGCGGACCTGAGGGGTTCCACCACCCCCATGTACAAGCAGCAGACGGCGGATGCTCTCAGCACCTATTACCGGACAGCCGGTGAGGTTGAGGCCAGAGCGGTAGAATCGACCTACCGTAATCCGGAACTAAAATCTGTTCATCCGATGTCCCGCTATGACGTGGCTCCTGAAGAGCAGATTGTTAGCCGGGCTGGTACCGTCACCATGAAGATTGGTCCGAATGCCCAAGGTATCAATCTCGCTTCGCTCGAAACGGCTGCAAAGCTGGTGTCGCAGAAAGCGCTGGGGGTCAGCGAGGCCTACCCCAAAGTTCTTAATGCGCTGGCGGGGCATGACTACAGCGCTACTGGGGGTGCTCTCCGACAACGATTCGGTCGCCTGGCCGGTCAGATTAATGAGGAGCTGAAATCAAAGACAGGATGGGTACTCGATGATACCGGGCATCTCAGGTTTGAGCTTTCAGTTCCGGATCTTCGCGCCAAACAGACATTGGGCCAGTTCATTGCCCGGGACGTTCAGAAACTCGCTGAGGGCGTCAGGTCCGGTCAGGTTGATGTTACCCGGGTAACCAGCATCTACAATCAGATCACCCGTCAGGACGTTCCTCTGAAGGCCCTGCTGGGCAATCATGAAGTGTTTGTCGCTTACCCCGAGCTTGAGGATGTCATGGTTACCCAAAGCCCTGACAGGCCTGAGACACGCTTCGATAAGAGCGCTGGCGCCATAACTGTGCCGCCTAACCTATCATCTATGGAGCTGGGGGCGTACCTCACAAAAGGCGTGAACCAGGCTATCAACACATTCGAGCGGATTGGCGATCCAACTATCCAGCGAACTCTTTACAGCAGTGCTCCGGCACAGCGGAACCGAGCACGAGTCATTGAGAGCATTGTGAACCAATGCGAAGGATTAGATGCCGTTCCCCGCGAAGTCGTCGAGAAGAATCTCGGAATGCTGGAGCCTGCAGACGCTGAGTTCCTGTCAGGATTGCCACTGGAGCGGGCTGCCAAGTTCGCTCACGCAGCAACCCTCAACCTTGAGGGTAACTGGTCAAGCTCGAAGCAGGCGCATCAGCCGAAAACGAAGCCAGAGGCAGCAAACGAGCAGAAAATGGAAAATGTCGACCGCAATCATCAGCTCAAGGCGCAAGTACGCAATCTCGCGATGTAGACAAGATGCTCCAGGCCGGCAACAGCTGGCCTGTCCACCTTCCCACCGATGTTCGCAGCTCAAGATTCCCATGAAGGTCTATTTGATAGGGTCTCCAGCGGTCAAAGGTTGGTTTACCGTGCTACATTGGAATTTGGCACCATAACATCGACCGGAGGCACAGATTGCCAAAGCTTAGACCCACCCGCCGCTTGCTGGCTGAACCGGAGCATGGCCGGGGAAAGGCCCAGGTTGTTGATCGCCCTGGTCAGCTTGCACATATCTTGTGGGCAGCTTCGCGGGGCGACCTTGGTCGCAGGAATGTTGCAGTGGTCTGGATGCTCTTTGGAAGCGGGATGCGGGTGAATGAGGTCGCGCACCTGAAGGTATCCGATGTGTTCTATAGGGACGGAGCGCTCAAAGAGGTTTTTATTATACGTGGGCCCACGACCAAGACTGATCAGCACCGCCCCGGTTTTATCCTCGCCAGACAGCACAGGGAAGCCCTCATAGCGTGGCGAGGTCAGAGGGTGACCGAGGGCGCTTTCACCTCAGAAGATGGCTCCTATGGTGGACTTGATGGCGACAGCTATCTATTTCTCGGTAGGCGAGGAAAAACGTGGCGGCGACTCGCATTCAACGATAAGAAATACAAGACAGGCTCCGGTGAGGTTGTAACCACGAAAGTCTGTGGCTCGCTGGAAAACCTGGTGCGCGAACTGCTGAAAGGCTCGGGCCTAATCCATGGCTCAAGCCACTCAGGCCGTAGGACTCTGGCGACTTGGCTCGATCGAAAGGACTATGACCTCGAACTTATCCAGTTGATATTGGGCCACCGGAATCCCGATATGACCCTGGAGTACATAGAGCCGGATCTACCGAGGATTAAGGCAGCATTCCAGTCTATTTGGTCAGGCGTTAAGGTGCCCAATTACAAATGACTACTTGTAGTGGTCACCAAGCTAATTTATAGTAGTGACTATACCCAGTGACTATGGTGTATCGATGAATCAGGAACAGGTAACAAAATCACAGTTCAAGGCGAAGGCGCTTGAGTATTTCCGCAAGGTTGAAACTTCTGGCGAGCCGGTAGTGGTTACAGATCGCGGCCAGCCAACAGTAGAGATTCGGCGTTACCGGAGCGACAAGCGGTCCCCTCTTGAGCGACTGCGTGGAAGCGTTCTGGAATTCAAGAACCCGACAGAGCCTGTTGGTGAAGACGATTGGGAGGCGCTGGCTTGATCGTTCTCGATACGCACGCCCTTATTTGGTGGGTCAATGGTGACAGCCAGCTTTCCCCGAACGCCACGGCCGCAATCGCCCACGAGCAGAACGATGAAGACGGAATCATTCTGGTGTCCGCAATATCTGCCTGGGAGATCGCCCTTCTTGTCGCGCGTGACCGTTTGACTCTGGGGATGAACCTCGATGACTGGCTTGAAACCGTCCGTGAAATTGAGGGAGTGAGGTTTGTGCCGGTTGATGAGGTGGTGGGCGTTGAATCAACACGTTTGCCGGGTGACTTCCACAAAGACCCAGCCGACCGGATGATTACGGCTCTTGCCAGGCACTTCAACGTGCCGTTGGTTACAGCAGACGAAAGAATCCGAGCGTACAAGCACGTTCGGTCAATTTGGTGATAGGAATTCGTGAGGATTGGTTATGAAAGGTTTAAGTAGAGGCGCATTTCATGGAGCCTTCGCATTACGGAGGATGATATACGATGAGTAACGACCCGCTGAGACGATTAGGCAAGGGCTTAGTGCTGGTTGTCGCATTCTTTATGGCCGTGTTTATGATTTTTCTTCTCATGCCGGCTGTTCTGAGCCTGCTCCTGCAATCGGACAACCCCATTCTCTGGGAGTCCTGGCTTTCGGATACACAGGCTATGGTCGGCTGGTCGCTGATGGCGGTGGTGACTTGGCTAAATAAGCCCTGGCAGTACCTGGGCTGAACTAAAGGCAAACACGACGCTCTGCCCTATATCACGATGAAGTGGCGTGCTGGCTCCACGGCCGAAGCATGAATCGAATTGGAATACGCTTATGAATTCATTTTTGACAACCCTGATGCTTATCCCGATGGAAGTCGGTTTAATCCTCGGCTTTTTGGGGGTTATCCCATCCATGCGCCCTGTGCTGACTGGTAAGCCACCTTCCGGATGGGGGCAGACGTGGTTTATGGCCGGAAGCGGCATTGTTGGCGCTATTGGGATGGCGGCGGGCATGGCTCACGTCATTATGGGCAGCGCAACTTGAGATGGTAATCCGGCTAATGAAACGTAATGCCCTAAAAACAGCATTGATCCTGGTTTGTTTGTCGATTTTTTTGTGCGGGCTGATAGGTGTAGCCGCTACGCTCCAGGGGATATATGGAATGGCTATGGTATGGGCCGGGGATCTTACGGTTATCCCGTTCATTGGTGACTTGACGTACCCCGGCGAGGTACAGCCTGGATCAGGGTTGTTGTTGTCACTTTTTGAGGTGTTGTTTGGCGGATTCGCCTATGCCTTTATTTGGATAATCCCGCCGAGCATGGCGTTAGCTGCGCTGATTTTCACAGCGCGTTATCTTCAAAAATCTCTGGCTGTTCTGCCGAAGGGTGCTCAGTAAAATCAAATGACAAATGGGAATTCGGGAGTTGAGAATGAAAGAAGGTCTCGTTGTAGGAGCGCTCTCAGGGGCCGCGGTAGCTGCCCTATTCGTCGGACTCATTGGTTACTTTCAGGTTCAGAAGAACTACGACTTTGCGATAGCCACTGGCGATGCTCTTATGGCAGCTATGGATGACATAAATGCGTTGCAGCAGAAGTGTGGTGAACGCTGCTCAGAAGTGCCATTAACATTCAAGGATGAAATGAGCACGGGTTACTGGAACAAGAACTGACGATGGGAATTCGGCACATGGCGGAAGAGCAAGATAACAGAACAGGCTGCCAGCAATTGGTTCAAGTGCTGGAAGATATTGGTATCCCTTTTGAGATTCATGAGGATGGCAAATTTTCTGATGTCACCATTAATGCCTCGGCCAGTGACAAATATGTGACTCTCACCTTCATAGACGGTGCGTTTCAGTACAGCGACTAAATGGGAATCCGAGATATGGCATACGAGTTTGATCAAGAAACGCTGCCTGGCGACCACTACTTAATGAGCGCTGGCAAGGTGACTGCCCCATCCATTCTGGACGCATTGTCTGATGCTGGCATTTTCCACGCAGAGCCAAAGGATTCGGGGCATGTCCAGTTCACGGATGGCTGTGATGAGGTTTATAGCCTATCGCTGAACCAGGAGCAGCTTCTGGCATTCAGTGATGAAATTCGGGAATTAGCAAACAGCCTCAAGGGCTAAATGGGAATTCGCAAGACTCGGAGGCTTGGTGATGCTTGAAGATCAAAACAGTCAGGAAGAGCTTCGTTCTCGCAAAGGAGCGTGCAAATTGATGGCCGCGCTTTTTACTCTGTTCTTTATTACAACTTTGGCGCTTGTGTTTGCGCAGACTGATTGGGGCCAAAGGTTCGCGGACGTTGCGCTGGGACCAGATGCCTTGCACCTCACCTTCGGTTTTTTGATGTATGGGGTCATGACGGTGTTTTTTGCCGGACTAACCTTGATGACCGGAGGCGGCCTAATTATTGGCGGTTACCGACTTTACATGGACAGTAAGGCGTCAACTTAAACCGTATTGGAATTCGGTATGCAGGAAGAAATCCTAGAAAGAGTGGCGAGGGCGATCTGCAAAGCTTGTGACGAAAACCCGGATAGTACGGGAGATTGCCGTGGTAATGAATACCGCTGGCACGATTACACCAGCATTGCCATGAGCGCGATTGCCGCCGCCCAGGGCAGCATTAACTTGCCACGCAATGACGATCTCCGCATCGAGCTGAGCCGTTTGAATACATTGCTATCAGACATCGAGTTGGACGACCAGGGATATCGGGAAGCATTGGAGGCACTGGCTATGGCGAATGATCGTATTGAGAGCCTCAAGAATACCCAGCAAAGGTAATGGAAACGGTGTTTAAAGACATTTACAGCCGCGTTCGCGTGGCACAATAGGAGAACCAGTATGTCTGAAGTGCTTATGTTGCCTGGGCTGGTTGCTATTTTCATAATGCTCCTGTTCGTGGTTAACGAACTCGTTAGTATTCGCCGGTACACGCTTGCTCAATTTCATCTGAAGCTCAAGCTGTCCGAGCTGGACAATGATGAGAAAACTAAACTGGCAAAAAAGTATGGGCTGGGTTGCGACCCTGAAAACGACCTATAGGAAATCGGAGGACTTGTTCATGAGCCGCGCAAGCATGCCAGATGATCGCATTAACCAATTTCACCCAGGGCAAGTGTGGGAGACCTCTCGGGGTGGGCTTTGGCGCGTTGAGAGCATTGAAAATGGGCAGGCGGTTTTTCGTCAGGGTTTCGATGGCCAAGGGCGAATCAAGCGCAAAGATTGGGATGATGTCTTGAATTGGGTGCTGTATTACGACCCGGAGTACGACGATGAGATCCCGAAAGAACAGGTAATGGCCTGACAAAAGTAATGGGAAACCGACCTTTATGCCTAACCCAAGACTTCTAGCGATAGGTTTTGCGATTCTCGGACTCCTGCTGGCTTACGTCGGATACAGTGAGGCGAGTGAGCATTACGGTAATTTTGAAGCCCTGTTGATGGCATGCCCAGGTTTGGGGATGGCCTTTGCCGGTATTGGCGCCTACGTCATCAAGGCTGACGGGTAAAACAGTATTGGAAACCGGGAGACAAGAATCGTGAACACAGAAGTAATTAGCCATGGTGCATACGTGAAGGTTGGCGGTGATATGACTTTTCCAAACCCTGCTTCAGAGCGCTTATCCGACATCGAGTGGCGCTTTCGGTACGCGAGGGAAAGCCTGAAGGCAGAGGATCTACTGTTTGCCGCGTCTATAATGAGCGCCTACAGAGAGCTGGTGTTGCAGAAATCCCAGCGAGATAGAAACGCTGTCTGCTCAGCACTTCAGACAACCGCGCTTAGCGCGAAGTAATTGGAATCCGCCAGAACAGCTTTGGGAATTTAGAACCATGCGCAATATTTATAATTTAGCAGGCCCTTTTGGATGCCGCTTCGAGACCGCCGTATTCTTCAGCGACATGGAAAAAACCCTGCCTGGCATCAAGCATATTTACATCGAAATGGCTAAACCGTGCGCAGGCGACATTATCGACGTAGCGCATCAAAGAGCCGAGACGGCAGCGGTCTTCTTTGAGAATGGAGACTCTTTAGAGCTTGCCGGGCCATATTTGTGGAAATTCCTAGACAGCGTACCCCATAACCTACTCAATGATTCAGGTTCTGATTATGCGGATAGCCGATGCGGTGGCATTCCTGTGCGTGATCTGGTCAACGTATTACGGAGACTCTATGGGCTTATAACTAGGCCCAACAATACGATTGAGGAGAGCAACGAGGCAGATTTGATCGCGAGTATCACAATCGATGGCCAGGGCCGTGTATCCACAAAGCTTGCACCGAAAATATCCGAGGACGACGCTAAACAAATTGCGGAACTGATCAAGGACTATTTTGTTTCAAACAGAAGCACCCTTCTGACTGAAATCTCGGGCTGGATCAGCGAAATAATCTCTGAGCCCTACCTTGAACAAAGGTTCGAGTCCGAAGGCAAATACCTCCGCCCAGTATTTGAGCCAGTTGAGTGGGGAGATGAGTTGAGGTCCATAACCTGGGACGAATTCACAACTAAGCTGACGAGCCGCACCGGCGAGGGCTCCCCCGCCTACCTCCATGTGTTCGATTGTTGGCTGGTTAAAAACGAGAGCATGGTTGAGAAAGCTATCCAATCGATCATGAAAAATCACAGCGATAACCCATCTGTTCAAGCTCTAAGTGAGCTGATCATTGAAAGTGGTCATCACGTAACGCAAGTACACGGGACCTATATCTTCTTTAACGTTTTCTCGGAGGCTGCTGCATGTCTTGGAGAGATAGCCATACGTAGCCATGGGTCATCAATCAATTAATGAGAATTCGACAAACATGAACAAACAAGGCACTACATACACGCTGTTTTTTTCATTATCGATACTGACCGATGACCGCCGCTTCGGCGAAAAGGTGGCTCAAACGGGGTCACTGCCCTTCCACAATCTCAAGCAGATCGACTGGGAAGGATTGGGCATCAGGGTCCGAGACACGTTGATTGGCGATTATCCTGAGATCCGTGACCGTGTGATGGTCAAGCTCTTTGATGACTCCCTAGAGAGCGCCACCAAAGGAGCTCTGACCGAGAGCCAGATTTTCAGTTATTTCAAAACCCTGGTGGCACGAGCGCAAGAGGGAAATTATCAAGCCCATGATCTGAGGACGAATGCGTGGCTGACCACCTACACGCGATCAGCACCACCTAATGATTTCAATGGTGTCATCATCATTGACGACGACGGAACAGAAGACATTCTGGAGAGCGTGGTGAACGGGATACTCAAGCACTTCTACACCGAAGGAGAAACCCGCTTCGGAGGCCTTGGGTCACTACCTATGATCTTTTCTGGACAGATTAATGACTCCGGTGGTTTCTCAGCAAAACTGCTAAAGGTCTTTGCACAGACTTTCGATCATCCATTTGCCAATGATGTCAGCCCAATGTTTTTGAATGAGGCCCAGCAAAAGAAGATTGCGACCGCCCGCTCCATGCGTGAGCTTTAACGCCTAAACAAGATTGTCAGAACATGGGAAAACGGGAGTTCCCAGAAGATGGCTTGGGAAAGTGCCCTAACCAAGCGAAATCAGACTCGTAGTTCAGTAGTTCCAGGGCCGACAGAGTTTACAGGTGGTGCCTTAAAAATTTGAAGTATGCCGGGTAATGGTAAGTCCGGAAAAGGTGAACGAACCGGGTAAGCGGTCTAACCCTGGCACTGCCGGAAGGGTGCTGTAACCGGCTCCATGGTCCGACTCTGGCCTGGGCTGCAATCCCGCTCCAGGGTGCCTTAACGGGGCTCAGAATCGGTGAAATAGCCACATCCGGGACTCTTTTGCTGAACCAGGTGCCTCATAAACGAGGCATTTAACCAGAAAACCAATGAAACCAGTGCGGTTGGGCTACACCCACTCACGCACTTTCATGATCAACTTGTGAGAACGACGGCGAGAGATGAGCCAGGGCTACATCGATGAAAATGGCCAGTACCAGGACCCGCCCAACTACTGCCCTGCTTGTGGCTCAAAACTTGAGCCTTTCATGGGGCAGGAAGACGGCCCTGCGGAAACCTGGGAGCACCCTGAACACCCGTCCTGCAAATGGACTGAGTATCAGAATCTGTCGAACCGGCAGATTGCCGGGATGAAAGCTGCGGCTACGAGAGCCACAAACAACTGATTGAAAATCGGTGAGCCCACAATCAAAAGTGGCGCTCCCCTACTTTCCCAATCCACCATCCGTGGTAACCATCGAGCCATGCCTTATGAATGCTCGTCCGAAAAAACAGACGCCGCGTCCATCGTGGAAAAAGGAATTGCTGGTACCCGAGGTGAAACACGAAGTCCAACGGGTTCTGTGCTGTCCTGAGGGCTATCTGCAGATGATTCATCGTAGAAAGCTTGCCAGGGCCTCTTCCGCCGGGGCTCCTTCCTACCAACCATTCAAGCGTCATTCAATCAACTCCCTTCAGCTTGACGGCCGCTGGCAGAAACAACCTGCTCTTCGAGAGAAGCGCCGGCAGCCTTGAGGCCCTCAACCAATTTCTGATCGCCAACGCGCTTCGCCATGGAGAGCACCGTGTAACCGCCATCGTCTGGCTTGTTTAGCTCTGAGTGAGCACTCGCTGAAGCGATGGTCAGGACAAGATCAACATTTCTATGCTGGCCGTCAGCAAGGCCGCTGATGGCTGTGTGTAAGGCAGTGCCATCATTGAAGTCAGGGTGCGGGCCCGTTGGGGCGTTGGCCTGGAGAAGCAGTTCGGTAGCGTATTCCTTCCCATAGTAGCCTGCCACATGCAGAGGCCGACTGAGATCCGCGCCAGCGTCTATCAGCATCTGAGCTGCTACGAGATTGTTATTGAGAATCGCATGCTCGATGGGCGTTAAATCTTTGATCCGGGCATTCACGTCCATGCCGGCAGCAATGATCATCTGTAGCAACGCCTTGTCGTTGACCCGATTGCCAAACTGAGAATTCCCCACCAGGAACTCAAGGACATTGGATTCATCGTCAATGGTCAGATTCGGGTCAGCACCTCGGTTCAATAACATTTCGGTGACATTGGTGAGCCCATAGAAAACGGCCACATCAAGTGCGCGTCGGTCCTTCTTACCGATCGCATTCGGGTCACCCCCATGCTGGAACAGGACGTCGAGGTATTCAGTCCGGTTGGAAACCACCAGGCAATGCTCCAGGGGAACATGGTTGTCCATGCTCATGTAGCTGCCACGAACACGGAGCGTCACGCCTTCCCAGGGCTCCTGCACTCGCTCTTCAAACTCCTCCACCGTGATGGAGCGGTTGCGGACCTTGGTGCACAGATCCGAAGCCCAGCGTTCGCTTTTGCGCACGATATCCCGGGCAAAATTAGGAAGGGCAGCTTCGGCGGCCCGGTCGGTCTTCGTGGTTTCAAACGCATGGTCATAAACGATGGAGAACGCCGTCTGGCCGGACTCGTTCGGCTCCAACGGATCCATCCCGGCTTCAACCATCTTAACCACCGCGTCAATGTCGTTATTGCTGGCGGCGTCTGAAAGGCTCTGCTGAGTGGCACACCCTGAGACTAAAAAGGCGACCAGAGTGGCCGCCAAGGGAGAAATGGCTTTATTCATGAATTAAAACCCAGGTTTTGGACGACTCGACAGATCAGGGGTACTCTGGCGTACGGCCGGCGACTGTTCCATGGCAGGATCACCTTTGGCGTAGCCCGCTTCAAGAGCAACGCTCTGGTGACGGGTCAGGGCCTGGCCGGCAAGATCTTCCATGCTCGGCCCGAATGCGGGCTCAAAATCCACCGTTGAGTCGTGTTCAATGGAATCGCGCCACAAGGGCTCGCTATGGATGATCGAGCTGAACTTTGCCAGAAAATCATCGGGGGTCATTGAAGACTGGTAGTGCGGCTTATCAATGCAGGCCAGCTCACCGGACTCATAGGCCTCGAGCAAGGTACGTTCGTCCATGTGTTCAATTTCAGGGAGCAGAGTCTGAATCGGTACGCCCTGCTTCATTTGCTGAGCATTGCCCATGGCCCGGGAAAAAGAAAGTTCCTGGGGAGCACTGACAAATACTGTGAACGTATTGATACCTTCACGCTCTGCCCAGTCCTGGAGATTGGCCGTTGAGGAAGGGTCATAAGTCGCAACAACGGCGGCCTGACCGCGAGACATGGCATTCTCAATATCGAAACCCGAGTACCCAATCGCTTTCTCGGTACCAACTGGACGAACACCCTGATAATCAGCCTTCGACTGGATGTGATCCACCATCGGCTGAACCGGGGCCCCGGAGTTTCCGGTAACAATAATCAGGGATCGAGAATACTTCACAAGTGCCTCCTATAGCCTCCCATTACGATAAAACTTATTTTACAAATTATCAAGGTCAGGAGTGCTTCTCGGCACTCAAATTGTCGAGTGTTTCGATGATTCGGAAGCCAAACTGGAGCCCACGTTCAGGCCCGAGAATATCGTTGATCATGCCGTCTGGATCGTCGCAATCAAAAGCACTTACGATGGTGTCTGCCTCTTTACGTGAGTAGATGGTTTCGACCGTAACTCCGTACCGCTCTGCAAGCTCCGCACGTAAATTTAGAAGCGCCTGGAGAAAATCTGGTTCAGGCTCGGCCAGGGACAGCTTTTCCTGATTGGAGTCGTGGAGTGACTGGTAGTTTTCCCGCAGCATCCGGTACCCAAGGTCCGATAAGGCCAGTACCTTATATTGAGGCTCCACGGTCATGCGAAGCAACTTCTTGGTCAGCAAATCCTGAATCAAAGAGCTGGCCTTGGTGGCGCTGCCCTTACATACCCCGAAACCCGGGTATAGGTGTAGCTTTGAAGCAAGAACCTTCGGATCCCGGACACCATCGAGAGTCAGGGTGATTTTGGATCGGCCAAACCTCTGTTTGGTGACATGCACAAGGTGCAAGGCAGCCAATTCCAGCGAGGACACCCCATCCACAGGCTTCTGGGCGGTGAGGCAGTTATCACAAACACCGCACGCAGTAACATCGGCCTCAGCGTCGAAGTAATGCACCAGGTTAACGGCCCGGCATTCTACCGCTTCGAGATAATCCTTCATCTTCCGCAGGCGCATATCCGCCTTGGAGTGACGTGCAGAGACCATTCCGTAGTCAAACTGCGCTTGCGGGTTATAACTGGCAATGCCGATCAACCCCGGGCGCGGGCCACGCTTCAGGCTCAATATGTTCTGCTGCTCTAGGAAACGGAGTGACTGCTCTACCAAAGCCGCGGATGATCGATAAGGGGCCTTCTGGGAATAATCCGATGGGTTGATTGGCATTGTCTTCTTGTCGTCCGGCCGGTTGTGCAGCCGGGCCAGCACCCATGACATCAACTCCTGTGATGGGAACCTTCCCTCAAGGAGTATGCTCTGGACCATGGCGTCCTGCTTTGACCACAGCACGACACAATCTGAATCTTGCCCATCGCGCCCTGCCCTACCCGCTTCCTGCATGTAGTCCTCCGGCGAGGAAGGATAGCCATAATGGAGTACCATCCGAACATCCGGCTTGTTAATGCCCATGCCAAAAGCGTTTGTGGCTACGATGATGCGGGATTCCCCGTTCATCCAGCTCGTCTGATTGGCTTCTCGCTCACCGGCACTCAGGCGTCCGTGGTACTTGGTGACAGAGTAGCCCTCATTCGCCAGCTTTCCCCAGAGGCGATCGACGTCTTTAACGCTTATGCAGTAGACGATGCCGGCACCCTCGGTAAGCCTATTCAGGAACCGAGTGAGGTGGTGGATTCGTCCGCCATCAGAAGCGCAGAATATGGCGCGGTACCGGAGGTTTGGACGGTTGAAACCGCCAAGGAATACCTGGGGGTGGAAAAGATTCAGTCGATTCCGGATATCGGCTTGCACCTCCTCGGTTACTGAGGCGGACAACGCCATTCGCTGAATCTTGTGCTTTTTGATGCTGGCCAGACGGTCGAGCGCATGCCCCATCTGGGCATAGGAGAACCGGAAGTCAGAGCCCCATTGGCTGACACAGTGGGCCTCGTCGACCACCACCATGGCTATGTGAATCTTCCGCATCCAGAACAGGAACTTTTCCTGCGTTAAGCGCTCCGGCGCCAGGTAAACCAGTTTGTAGCGCCCGGCCTCGATGTCACGAAGGCGTTTGGTGTACTCACCCCCAGAGAGCTGGGAGTTCAGGAAGGTGGCCGAAACCTGAGTGCCTTCAAGCTCATCGACCTGATCCTGCATTAATGAGATCAAAGGGCTGACCACGAAAGTCACACCCTTCTTGAGCATGGCGGGAAGTTGGAAGCAGACGGTCTTACCGGACCCCGTGGGTCTTACAGCGAGAACATCCCGCCCTTCAAGGACCGCCTCGACAATTTCGCCCTGGCCGTCCCTGAAGTCGGGATATCCAAAGTAATGCTGTAACGCATCCCGCGGAGTCATTCAGTCTACCCGGGGTTAAAGGCCCGGGCTCCTGCGTTGCGGTTCATTGCTCTTCAATTCCATCTCAGGCTCCTCTACCTGGGCCGCCGGTGAACTTTCCACCGTGACACCATTCGGGAATTCCATGCGCTGGCCACCAAGGTCGATTGCCCCAACCACCGAATTGCGCGTGCTGTCATAAACCAAAACCCCGTCGTGACCCATATCCCGCATCAGGCCTACATCGACATCGAAACCATTCATCAGGCTATTTTCGACATGAACAACAGAGGGGTTGTCGAATTTTATGTAGCCGGCGGTCAGGTCCTGGGGTATGTCGTTGCCCATGGTGATGTCGGAGATATACGCAATCGGCTTGTCAGTCGGTTGAGCGTTGTGCATCCGGGCACTGGAGAATGCATTACCTTCATTTCGCTGAGCAAAAAGAAAGCTGGCGGGCTTATTGGGTACCGGTGCCGGGTTTTGGTCTCCGGCAATCGTAACCTCGGCATTCCATTTGCCATCAACACTCATAGTGAGCGGGAACTCGCTGGCGGCCGGATTCAGCATCAGCGGTGAAGCAGCTGCGACATCCGCAAGGTCTCTGAGGCTGCGCTCCAAATACCGGCCGTGCTCCCCCATCAAAATCCCCGCATCCATCATATTGTCTGAATGCGTCAGGCTGTCTCGTACCCAGTTATGGACCCGGTTAACCGACATCACCTGGTTCTGGTACTTGGTTAGTGCTTCCGGAGACACCTGCTGAGGGCTCAGGTTCGTCAGCCCTGCTCTCAGCTTGTCTAGTTCAACCAGCATGTTCTGGCGGTTAACTTCGGGCACCTTGAGCAAGGTGCGCGACATATTCACTAGATCCTGAACATTAACGTCAGGATCGTGCTGAGGGTTTACTTTCAACATCGAAGCTACGCGGTCATGACCGGTTGATTCCAGCGCAACGGCGTCAGACAGAGCGCGTGTCACTCCTGGGATCATCTGCAAGGTACCAAGGGAAACTTCAGGCTTCGCCAGTTGCCCCTGAGGCTGACTCAATCCGTCGACGGCAAGCTCAGCGAACTGATAGCCGTAACGGTCCTTCAGACCATTGATAGTTGCCAGGCGATGCACATAGTCCCTAGCAGCGGCCATCTCGGGGTTTTGCAGTCGGTCGCTCGGGCTCAGCATGTCGGAGTCCAGCTTCTTCAGTGAAGCACCAGACAATATCAGTCGTCGCATGATGACTTCGTAAGCCTCGGTATCTTTGCTGAAGTTCTCAATAGCTGATCGAATCGGGGACCGGTCAGCTGCAGGGTGACCGTTGGGGTCCGCACCCTTCATAAGGGCATTCCATAGAAGGTCTGGATCACCATGGTCAACCGCAAACCCGACGACTGACGCATCACTGAACCTCGCAGGCTCTAACCACCGACTATCGATGTCCCAACCGACAAGCCGCTTCACAGTAATATAGGAAACATCCGGGCGGGCGGTGTTGTTCATTGCCTCATTGAGGGGGTTCTTGGCAAAACCATCAGCGCCATAGTTAATATCAAGGCCCTGCTCCACCGCCCGGACAATCCCCTCTATCCAGCCATGTTTGGCCATGATGCTGAGAGGCGTATGGCCGTTCGATGCCTGGCAGTGGAGTTTTGATGCGCCCACCTCGTTAATGATTTCCATCATCAACTGCTCGGCTTCAGGAGAGCTATTTTCAGCCAACTGAAGTGCAGGCACTGTGTTCTCTGGTAATGTGAAGTGGCGATCACTGAGTGGGCGCTCAGCGTCTCCCCCAAGGATGGCTGCAGCATCATATTCAGCCGGAGCCAGCTCATCCTTAAGCATGCGGTGAACCTCCAGCGCAACCTGCGGATCTCGAGAAACAATACGGTTGAAGAAGTTCTCACCATTTCGGCCCCGAGCCTCCAGCAATGACTTCAGGGCCCCTCCCTGAATGTCGCTCGCTGTCATGTCGAGGTATTGTTTGAAATCCCGGGCATTCAGGTCGCTGCGAGAGGCAAGACCGTGCAGCACAGTTTCACCAAAACGGTCTACTCGGTCTCGATAAAGCTCTACCGATGTTATCCCTCGATCGTCCATCCGCTGGGCGTACTCTTCAAGTGCCCTGACGGTAGACATGGGCGCAGACTTGATAGCCTGACGGTATATAGATTCAGCCCCAGATACTCGGGAAACAGGCGTATCAATGAAGATGGGGGTGTCCGAGTCAATCAACTCCCTAATGGTGTCCCACTTCATGCCTGACGCAAGCTTTTCACCAAAGGTCTGGCCGTAAATGTCAGTGACGTTGATGTTAGCCTCAGGGTCTGCAGTGCAGGCTTCGAGAATCAAATCTGCACGCTCAGGAGCAGTATCGGCCAACTCATGAAGGAATGTCAGCTTTTCCCGCGAATCAGGAGATGGCATGTCAATACGAGCACCGGAGGCAATCGCAAGCTGAATATCACGGGCAAACTCCTGCAGGGATAAGGCAGGGTTTTGCAGCAGTTCATCGAGTAGCTTTCTGAGATTGTCATTCATAACTCGCTCCTATGCCTATCGGCTCATCCCCATGCCCTGGGAAGGCCCTTCCCCCGGCTTCATTGTCTGCTTAGTGCCACTCTCATAATCAGCCAACCGCTTGTTGAACTCTTGAGTGGCAGCAAGTGTGTAATTGCGGATCTTTGGCGCCATTTCTTTTGCCGACTGCTTCCCAACAAACGATTCAATCGTCTGAGTGAGATTGTCCGCCAGATATCGGGCGTTAACGGCGCCCCGTGTTGCCTGTAGCTCAGCTTTTACAGCTTTGCGCGTAAAGCCTTCCACATCGCCGGTAGAGCGAAGCGTTTTGATCTCCTGCTCATGGCGAGCCTGAAACTGTTGGAATCTTGGTGCAGCTGTGGTTTTGGGGGTGAGCATACCGGGGACCAATCCGCCACCGGTGAAATGGTTTCCTGGTTTGCTGGCGGGATTGGTTCTAGCAGTTGGTGCTGGAGCTGGCGCCTTTGATGGTGCTTGCTGAACTGGCTCGGGGTTAGGTCTTCCCTTTGTTGGATGCGCCGGTGTAACTGTGGCTTCAGGGTGTTGCTTGAGCATGGCGTCAACCAGCCGTTGTTCAGGGAGATCAATAGCCTGCGCAGTCGCCTTCAACATGACTTCTCGGTAAATACCATGTGGCATCTTCGAAATCACTGTGGCGGCTTCTGAAGCGATGGAAGCTTTCGCCTCTGGGGAATCATCACCGTATCGGTTTTTAAGCTCGGTGATAACGAACCTAGATAGAGGCATGGCCCCTTCAAGTCTCGCCTGATACGCATCAATGCCTTCGGCCCTTAGCAGAGTATCTGGATCCTGCCCCTCAGGATAAAAAAGAAATTGCATCCGTATACCGTCGTTCAGATGCGGCAAGGACATCATCATTGCTTTCCAGGCTGCTTCTCTGCCGGCTCTATCACCATCAAAGCACATGACAGGATCGCTGGTTACAGTGAGCACCTTTGAAAGCTGACCTTCGGTAAAAGCAGTCCCAAGCGGTGCTGCTGTGTTATCGATCCCGAACTGGGCATGCGCGATAACATCGGTGTATCCCTCAACGATGAAGAGCTTTCCGGCTTTCCGCGCTGAGAGTTGAGCCTTATCGAAGTTATAAAGCTCATTCGATTTTTTGAAAACTAGGGTTTCAGGTGAGTTGATGTACTTGGGGGCATTGCTTTCGTCATTCAAACGACGCCCACCGAAGCCGATCACGCGACCGCGCTGGTCGTTGATTGGAAACATTATCCGATCACGGAAAAGATCAAATTTTTTGCCATTCTTTTCCGCAAGGAGGCCTGCCTCCTTAAGCACATCAGCACCATGCTTATTGCTGAGTCGCTTCATGGTGATGGCCCATTCTTCCGGGGCAACGCCGATCCCAAATTCTTTTGCAACTTCACCACTGAAACCGCGCTTTTTCAGGTATTCAACCGCACGACCCTGGTACTTAGGATCGCGGAGAAGATTTTGGTAAAGGTCTTTGGCGTCAGACAGAGCAGCAAATATCTGCTTCTTTCTCTGGGCTTTAGGGTCAAGCTTTTCCTCATTCTCGAACGGTGGCTCCATACCCACCTCTTCACAAAGCCGGGTAACGGCTTCCTTAAAGCTAACTTGCTCGAACTCCCGAATAAAGTTGATCGCGTTCGACCCTTTTCCGCCAAAGCATCCACCAAAGCAGGTGAAGATTTGCCTTTCCTCAGAAACGGTAAACGACGGAGTTTTTTCATCGTGAAACGGGCACGGGCACTTATAGTCCCTTCCAACTTTTTTGAGTTTGCCGCCCAGCCTAGAGTCGATGACCTTTACAATGTTAGCGCGATCAAGCAATTCTTGGATAAAAGCGTCAGATACAAGCTTTCCTGATTTAGCCATGTCTGCCCCGGAAACCAACCATCAAAGTATAAAACTTATTTTATAGTAGTGCGATGGGTGGCGCAACTTAGAACAGCAATAGAGTGCAAAAAATGATCTGGAATAACTCGTATAGCCAACTTGATTGGTGTACCATTTTGAAATATCTTTTTATGATGTTTTGCTGAGGGAGCTAAATTCATGAGTGCTGAGTTGATAAGGCTTGGGGTCGCTGGCGAGTCAAAGAAGGCAGTTCAGCTTGATTGGTATAGCGAGGTAGAGCAGACAGCCAAACAGGCCGGGGTTCCGCTTTTTGAGCATGTCATCTGCCGTCCAACTACAACTGTTCGCCGCAAAGACAGCAGCGGCAGCATAAAAGTTGTTGGCTCTGAAAGCACTTACACGACACTAGAAGAGTTTGTTGGAAGCATTGCTCTACCCGGCCGATCCGGTTTTGAGTGGGCAGAATGGGAGCTTAAAGCGCGTGCCGCGTCCATCGCCAAGCAGTACAACATCTCAGCTGAGTTCCATCCTCAGGAGGTGGTTGAATTTTTTGAGGACGCAAAGCGCCACCTGGAGCGAGAGCCGGCGGATGCTCAGGAGCTTTGGCACGTCCTGACGCTTACCAACAAGAATCGTAGTGATGCACGAATCGCTGAGCTTAAAAGCCAGCTCGATCATCTTAATGAAGAGAAGAAAGAGAAAGAATCAAAAGCTTATGACCTGGAGTTGGAGCTTGATCATCTAACTTGCCTGCTTGGGAGCATCCCTGAAGACTTCGCTGATCGTTTTGGTACCGCTGCTAATCTCGTTTCAATTTATGAGAAGGAACGCGAGAAAACTCGGGCCCTGAAAGAGGAGCTAAACGAGACGTTCCTGGAGCTTAAAGCCAACGCAGAGCAAATTAAGGGCCTGAAACGTCAGCTTGCCGAAGTGCAGCCAGCCGAAGCAGGCCATGATTACAAGGCTGAATTGAATGCTGCCCTAGAAGAAGCTGAACAGGCCAGAAAGTTCCTTATCAAAATCCAGGATCGCAAGAACAGTTCTGCCATCACGATAGAGCAGAAAGAAAAAACAATTGGTTTCCTTCGAGCTCTGAACAGAAAACTTACGGCAACGATTCGAGATAAAAATGCAGAGCTTGAAAAGCTAGGTGCAGCCGTTAATTCCGGCAAGCAACTCAACAAGAAGTTAACAAGCCGAATTCGACAGCAGGTCTCTTTAACGGATATTGCTAAATCTAGCATTGCTGAAGAGCGAGCAGCACGAGTGCGCCTAATGGCCCAGCTTCACCGGGCCCGCCGCACGAAATTGCTTGCGCTTATTAGTCTTGCTCTGGTCGGATCTTTCACTGTATCAATGTTTACATACTTCTTTTTTTGGTAAGGATTGTGCTGCGAATATTCAAACTGAGGCTTAAGGGACTCAAGCGACTTTTAAGCATCGCACTTGTAATTGCGGTTATAGCTACCTATACCGCCTATAAAGGGCAAGTGTTGGTGCAGAAAGCAGCCAGAGATGCGCTTGAGTCTGTTTTGTCAGACATGGAGGTAAATAGGGGAGTCCCGGCCGGGCAAGAAATAATTCTTGCCTACAATTCTGCTATTGAGAGCCCAACTACAGTTTCTATAAGGCGCCTCTATAGCATGATTGAGAATGGGCAAGACACCGGGGATGCGGTTGTTCGATTTTCAGGTAATGCGATTTTCCCAACCCCTGAGATCCAGGCGGCATTTGCGTACAACATGAATCAACTGAGATTTGTCGAGAGCCCAATCATATCTGGGGCCTCGATATTCCTCGTTACTGCTGCTTTCTCCTACCTCATTGTCATCATTTACAAGGCGTCAGTTGCAGTTGTGCGGTGGGCATTTTCGACATTACGTACCCGCATAGCCTAGAAGCTTAATGGTTCTGCCTTCAGTGTTGAGTATTCCTGGGATTGCGGCTTCTCCATGGGGACCAACTTTTCAAACCCATTTTCTACTTTTAGTTCGTAATCTGAGCCTTCGGGGCAGTATTTGTTAACGGCAGCTTGAAGCCCTGTAATTCTATGCTCTCTGTGGGAGTCTTTGACTGCCGCCTCAAGAGTGTTCTCATCGGTGAGAGTGTAGACGTGCTTTTTACCCCGCGTGACACCGGTATAATAGAGTTGGCGAGTCCACTTGTGCTTTTCTGACATCGGTAAAATGACGCAAGGGTATTCTGAGCCCTGGGACTTGTGGACTGACAAACAATACGCGAGCTTGGTCCGCTGGCTGAGTGTTCGCCGGTCAAGCTTTACGTCTACACCATTAAATCTAACAACAGCCTCACGCTTACGCTCATCAATCATCTGAATATACCCGGTGTCACCGTTAACCAAGTTCTTCTCCGGCGAATTCGTTAAATAGATGATCTTGTCCCCGGTTCGATACTCACCATTCGCACCAATTTTCATCGAAACCTTGCCGGGCCCCATAGGGTTAATCACTTCCTGGAGCATGACATTCAGTGATTCCGTACCGAGTTCCCCTTTATGCTGCGGAGAAAGCACCTGTATGTCGCTGTGTTTGTACCCGCAATTCTGAATCAATTCATTTCGAATAAGCTGTCTCAGCGCTACTTTCTTTTCCGCATCGCTCTTCATCAGCCAGACGTTCCATTTCTCTCCCTCATCGACCACATGTTGTGCAGATATATCGGGAGAGTTGCCTTTATTGATTTCGTGAGCGTTCTCGGCGATCGGTCCAGCGTTACGGAATACTTCCCCCAATCTAGTGCTGGGAATGAGCCTATTCTTCGAGTTAATCAGATCTTCAAGAACGTTCCCGGCACCAACTGAAGGGAGCTGATCAGGGTCACCTACCAACAGAACTTTGGACCCGGACGGAGCCGCCTCGAGGGCTTTCAAGAAGATCTCAGCATCGAGCATAGATCCTTCATCAATAACCACCATGTCAGCAATGATGGGGTTCTCTTTGTCTTTCTTTGGGGCGCCGGTATAAGTCATCTGAAGAGTTTTATGGAGAGTTTTTGCCTCTAACTCGGCCTGCTGGCTCAAACGCAGAGCTGCCAGCCCTGAGGGTGCTGACAACGAAAATCGAACGGCTGATCCGTCGTTTTTACCAGCCTCTTTGACACTTTTCAGTATTCTTTTAACAGTGGTTGTTTTACCGGTACCAGGGCCGCCAGTAAGAATGCTCACGTTAGCATTCAGCGCCATAAGAATAGCTCTTTCCTGGTCATATCCGGACTCCCCGGGCTTCTTCTCCATCTTCCACTCGTTTGGAGCCAGAACGGATTTAGCCGTTGCTATCCGATGAAGCTCCTTTGCGATCTTCTGCTCCACCACTGACCACTTTTTCTGCTGGACAACATGGTGATCGCCAATCTGTATGTGGGAGTAGTTGTCTGAGAGCTGAAGGGCCTCAATTATGCTTTTCGCATCATGGAAGGCGCCAATTTTATTGGTAAGTGAGTCTTTTAGCTCATCAAATGGAATGGCCGTGGATCCACGATCGATCTTTTCTTTGAAGGCCGAGTAGAGAGCCGCATCTATACGGTCTCCTCGTTGCGATTCAAGAACGCCAAGATTTTTTGCAACCTGGTCGCAGATGCTAAATTCCAGATTGAACAACTTCCCTGCCTTGTACGGGCGCTGCCGTATGTATTCCTCGGGATCCCCTGGGATTTGTTTCTCAAGGCTTATTGCTTCCTCGCGCCTAACTCCCATATTGCGTACAAGCCAATTGATTGTCGTAATCCGTTGGCCCTCCGCATTAACAGCATCACTCATTTCCTTGATGATAGAGGCGGGGTAACCGGGCAACCGGAAATCTTCAGGGTTTTTAGCAAGTTTTCGGATTGCACGGCACATCCCGGATGGCATCTTTCCATCATTGCCCGCTTTGATGAATGCCATGGCAGTTCTAACGCTTGATATATATGGCAGGCCATCAGCTAACAAGAACTGAAGGGTGTCATAGGCCGTATTCGGAAAAATCACCTCGAACGCTTTTACTCTCACTTCAAGTTGATTTTGGCGATTCTCTCGCGCACTACCCTTACCAAGAACTTTCATCCCCGGCTTGAGATCTCCGAACGTCCCTGAACAAACAACACTCTGAGGGAGACTGCTATCAATAGTGGTGACATTTTTAAGCTTTATAAGAGCATGGTTGCTCTTATTATCTTTCCAGAGAAAAGATTCAATGATGCCGGTGAATGCGGTCTCGTTCTTGGCCATAACTACTCATGGTAGACCGGGCGCCGTTCGAAGCGAACGTTCTTGAAGCCGCGGTCATGAAAAGTATCAATGATGATCGGATAGGTCATATCCATGACCTGTTGTTTGTAAATTCTTGGAACCTCATCAAGGTGCCAAATAATCTCCCTGGATGGTGGAAGGCGAACTGTTTTGGTGTCGGTATCTATTTCAGGGACAGTCAGCATAGCTACTGAGTATCTGTATCGACGCTCATCCCAGTTCCAGGTCTGCCCTTTGACTCTTACCCAAACTGCGCCGGTTTCCTCTGAGAATTCAACTTCAGGGTCATACAAAGTAGTTTTTGTCTGGTCCCAGTCAGAAAGAGGGAATAGCTCCTTCACCTTCCCGTCCAAGCTCTCCAAAAAAACCACTGGTTGGCCTAAAGTCTCGACACTGTGGTCTTTGTTAGCGCAGCCAGATACAAAAATGAGAGCTGATAACAAGGTGATAGCTGAAAGTTTTGAAAGCATGCTTCGGCACCAGAACAACGTAGGTTTAATGTCTCGTCAAGAAAAATAATAAATCAAAATCGTACGTATGAAAAGCAGTTAACCAAACAGCTTGATCGGGACGAATGAGTCGTTTCCAAACCCATAGAAGGCATCGGATTTTGCTTTCAGTCTCGCCATTTGTTCTTCAGGAATATTCCACAATCGCTTCACATCAGAGATTTTTTCCTTCGCAACCGGCAGCAACATGATCGTTCCGATACTGGATCGCATTTCATTGGTTAGCTGCTTGGGATGCTGGAGGCCGCAGAGGCTACCCAGGCCATATTTTCGACCTTCAGTGAAGAAGCGGTTGATAGGGTCAAGGGGAGAGTCTGCAAGCGCGGTGAACAGCTTTACCTCATCAAAACCAAACATCATGTCTGGGATTTTTGGGTTCAGGTTTTTGCAGGTTCTTACAGCGCTATGGAAGGTCTTCTCCAGCAATAGGTAAAAGATCGGTTGCTGGTCCGCCTGATTAAGGGAGGTTAGATCTAGCACATTAATAGCTCCCCGCTTTGCGGATATGTTTTCCCCGTCGAACAGGCCCGAAATAATTGCGCCCTCTATCATGTCGTGAATGGCTTCAAGGCGATTCAAGCTTCCACTGATGGAGGGAAGCTTCTCACCATCACGCAGCTCTTGATCCAGAATTTCCTCGAAACAAGCCATCACAGATGCCTTATGATCTTCAACCTCCTGCTCAAGAGCCTTCAGGTCATCGGTACTGTTTTCGTCGTTCTTGATACAAAAAGCAGCCCTTTGAGCTTTTTTCCGTGCCTTTTCTATTTCGTCAAAAATGTCAGTACCAGATCGTGACTTAACCGACTTAATTTCGTCATCAATTGTAGTGAGAAGATCTCTCATGGTCGGAGGCTCGAGTCGCCAAGAACGAGGATCCTCCATTACGATTCCTTTGCGCTCATAAGTCCTGGTGATAAGCCGCCGTAGCTGCGTTTTCTGACGCGAGCCGATAGAGGGGTTAAACAGTCTAAGGGTCTCCATCACTCCGATGACTGCATGATGAAAACCGCCATACTGATCGTCAGAATGAATGGCGAAAGGATTAATGCCAGCGGTGCCCGGTCCATAACCGAACTTTATTTCGTTTACCCGAACACCCTTCATGTCATGGTTTGAGGAAAACTCTGCGAAGCTGTAGTCCCCTTGGGTGTCGAGAATAAACTGGGTAACACCTTGAGAGGCGAACTCTATTGCCATTTTCCGGATAGTGTAGGTCTTACCCACGCCAGAAGTTCCAATAAGGGCATGGTGGAAGTTCGAGGCCTTTTTCATTGAATGAATCAGTGGCGACTGTGCACCGTCTAGCCGCCTACCAATGTGAAATGCGATGTCAGCCGGGTCTTCGGGCCGAAGGGGAGTGACTGTAGAGGCGTTATGTGTAGTCATTTTGATCCAGAGCATAAAACAAGTTTTACATAGAATAACTTAACGACCTATGGTGGGCAAGTTTGTGAACTGACAAAATGTGTCAAGAAAGTGAATTATGTTTCACTCTATGCAAAATTTGGTGTCTAAACTCTGCCATTTTGCTATATTAAGATCTGTGGTGGGGCTAGGCGGAAGGGAATTCTGATACAACATCATCAGACTCTAGGTAAGCGCCTGAAGCAAAATATCTTTTGAGTCAGTCACCACTCAAGATATTGATAATGTCCCGGAGGTAGCTATATGAAAACTGCAAGAAAATTTGAGATTGCCGAGCCAGTTCTCGGTGAAAAGCGTGAAAAAAGAGGCCCTACCGCCCTCTCCGAGCTCCATTTTAACCCAAGGAGTGAATTGGGCGCCGCCCGCGTTACAACCAAGTCCAGAAAGACGCTCAAGAAGCGCAAAGACATCACAGACCTGGACAGCGCTCTTGCTTACATTGATGACCTTGAGCAACAGGTAGCTCTACTAAAAGAACAGGTCAAGGCAGGAGAGGAAGCTAACAGAGAGATGGCCCAAAAGCAGAAGAGGCTTCTCCGCTCAATGGAAAGCATCTATGTTCGATCTTCTGATGCAATTGAGAACGTAGATTAACGTGAGAAGACTTACAAAAGCGGATTTGCCGCTTTTTTTGGTTTTGAGTTTAGCCAGGGCCTGCCTGCATCGTATTGGAAGGGCCGTCAACTGATGGGGAAGAAAACACGTTCCTGATAGCCTGGACAACGGCTTTCACCGCCTCTAGCGCCGACTCAATCGAAGCGGAAATATTTTCCATAACCTTCTTCTCTCCCTTGCCGGCCTCCATTCCATTAAATACCTTTTCCATCTTGTTCGACAGAGACTCGAGGCTGCGTGACATGTCGGCTTTCTTGGCAGCCTTCTGGCCTTGTTTTGAGCCGAGAGTGTCAGCAAAACTGGCGGCCGTTTTCTCAAAGACCTGAAGCTTTTTCTGCATCCGATCGGCGTACTGCTTTTTTTCGAAAGCACCCTTTGCGGATTTCATGGCAGATCTATCGGCCTGAATAGCATCAAGCTGTGAACTTAAACCGCTGACATTGGATTTCAGATCAGATGTCATTTTCAACTGGTTTTGTTTGTGAGAGTCATAGAACCCTTTCATGTTCTTGGCTCCGCCCACAAGACCTTTACCTAGAGCTTTTGAAATCCCATATCCGAATCCAGCGGCGCCCTTAAAAACATTCGCGGTACCGCCGATCATAGCGGCGCCAGCAGTAGTCTGAACTGGGGCTTGCTGGCTTGCTTCCTTAGCTTTGTTCTCTGGGTTGTCCTTGTCGTTTTCTTTTTTCTTCTCAGCCTCTTGAGTAGGTTCCTGAGTTTCAGATGGTTGAGACGTCGGCTCATTTACTGGCGGATTATCCTGGGCAAACTTCAACATGACAGAAGGTGTGAATTTCGAAAATCCCTTTGCATGCTCTTCTTCCAGTTTTTTAAGCAGAGGCTCATCGTCAGCAACCTCAGTTTTCAGATATCGCATCACGACATCGTAATCCAATTCTCCATTCTCGGAGACCTGAGCCATCTCCTCCAGATCTTTGAGCATTTTGAAAACCGGACGATCACCGGCTATTTCGTCGACAATCAGTTGCTCTTCAGACTTCTTCCCGCCTAGTGTGCTTTCATTCTCTGCAGAGGTGTTTTCAATCTCGACTTCTTTGCTGTTCTCAGACATAGGCACCTCAGGATCTTGTGATGCGGGGCTACTGGCCGCAGACGGCGAAGCAGAGCTATAAGCAGCCTCTTTGTATTTATTTTTGATGCTGACCGACTCTCCGTATTCCGCTTGCTCGTTCAGGAATGAAAGATCGCTAGCTTCAAAATCATCCTCAAAGGCAGCTTTACGATCTTCTGGAGGCTCTGGAAATGGATTGTCTTCATACATCTCTGGCGGCGGCCCCTCCATTGGTGGAGGACCTTCTGCCATAGGTGGTTCGAACCCAAACATCGAAGGATCAAGACCTTCTTCGGAGGGTGCTTGTTGCATGAGATCATCATATTGGGCCAAATCAGGATCGGCTGTTGACTGTTTTGGAGCCTCAGGCGATTGGTTTGGGCGCGCATTCAAATCAAGAGGTATATCGCTAATATCGATATCGACTGGGATCGCCCCTACCTGAGACTCCAGGTTATCAATATCTAAGGCATCTTCTTGCGACATAATTTGGTTAAGTTCATCACTCAGAGGTACAGACATTTGCGAGGCAAGGTCACGTACTTGGTCGACGGGGATCGTTCGCGACCCTGGAAAATTCTGATTGATGAAATCAATGTCTGATTGAGGAACGGCCATACCTATCACAACCCAATAATAAAACTTGTTTTATAGTTTATAGGCTAAATCACGCATGGTCAAAGGCTATTCGAGAACACGATCCTTTACCAAAGTGGAAAGCTGTAACAACTCAACTTGACCGCGCTTATACTCTTGGAGCAACGCCGCAAGCCTGACGGCCTTACTCAGCGCCCAACGCTGAAGCATTACTCTATCCACCATCATCCTGGGGTTGTTGGTCATTTCTACGTTCAGACGTTCTTGCAGTTCAGGATCTGCAGCTGCATCAATCGCTGCTTCGATCGGCAATATGTTGTCCTGGGTAATGGCTGTTTGGTCGTTATTGATCGTAGTACCAACAAGACTTGCGCTCCTTTCTGTTTGGTACAAGCCCTCCTCGACCATTTGCTTTTGCCTAACATCCGAGTTCGCCGGGCTAATCGCGCCATGCTTGAATGACGGTGAGACTCCGTTCCCGATCAGCATTTGCCTTAGAAAATCCACTCTTTCTTTAGTCACGCGGTTCGTGACAGCCGCTTCATAAGCAAGAGTAAATCCACCCGGTTCTTGTGCAACGTTAATGATAGCGTCATCCAGAACCTGTAATCGCTCCCTTTCGTAATTACGGAGGTCGTTCAGGATTCTTTGCCTTTCGGTGCCAAAATCTGTTCCTCGATAATTTGCAAAGGCAAGTGTCTCAGCCAGAAATCGAGGGTTCCGATCGGGTCTTACGTAAGCTGCGACACGATTCGGAAGATCTCTCTGAATTTCAGAATTATTAGCCGTTGAGTTGCTAGTCCGGGCAATTGACACGTTTGAGCAGGCGTCAAGAAATGGAGCAACTTGGGAGTCAGCCTTATTGTTATGTATTTCACTGACTGTATCGGTAATTCGAGTAGCAGTGTTGGCGGCAATATTCTCGTCGTTGCTTTCTTCGCTTTTACGGATATCAATTCCAGTTGTTTGTTGAAGCCTATCAAGAGCCTCTTGCCTTAGGTCATTCACTCTCTTCTTTATCTCATCCTGAATCATTTGCTGAACTTTCGCAGCATCAATAATGGGGATGCCAGCGGGAAGAGCCTGGGCCGGCAGAATCAGAAGAAATAGAGCTAAAGAGCAGAATCGTGGCATTCGTTCTGCCCTCACATGGACCATGGAACCATTTCAGACACCATTGCATCAGCGGCCTGCACAGTTAATGCAAACTCTTGATTTACCAGTTCGTCAAGAGATTCCAGATCGATATCTGCATCATTTGTGAAGGCTGGTAGCTCTGCGTACAAACTTCGGATGGCCGCCAGTAAGGCATCGGGTTCAATAGGCTTGTCTGTTTGCTCTAGCCACTGCTTTGCTTTCTCAGGCTCGGCAAGCATCTCGTCGACCTCAGAAATCAGATTATTGATGCATAGGCGCCAGGCTCTCTGGGCAATTGCTATCAACTGGTCAGCAATGCCAAGTTTGACGCCATTAATATCAGTCTTGGAGAGATGCTCAAACCGAGAAACTTCGTTTTCTGCAACCTCTGCAATAAAGTCAGCGGTGCGCGTCACCAAATCCCCTACTGCGGCGCCAAGGCCCATATCGTAGGCCTCTAGGTATGTTCTGAATTCTGAGAGAGCTCCTCTCACATAAGACCGCTCAAAAACGATGTTCGTAGGATTGTAGTATGTGCTCCCAAGCCGACTCCATGCATCCAATGCAATATCTGTAACGAGCGGCATCGTTCGAATAAAAATCTCAAAACCGTCTGAAACGCTCATATTTTGAGAGCGCTCTCTGGAGTAATTCTTAGCTCGGTCAGATACCAGAGTTAATATGTAACTCACCGCGATATCCGAATCCTGTCCCAGGGGCATTTGCTCAACGGCCCTGCGGATTTTAAGTGCAGCCTTTAAAATTTCCGCCTCAGATTCATGGACAAGTTGATCCATGCTGCTTTCATGACCTTCTCCCGGGCTTTCGGTGGAGGCTTCTTCGGCTTCGGCTATTGTTTGTCCAATGACAAGCTTTGCAACATCAATACTCATGGCACCAGATATTACTTCGCTTGCATAACCAGCGATGGCTATCGCAACATCATGCCTGCTTCCATCAGATAAAGCTGAACCGCTCGTGATTACCGACCAAAGATCGTGGTATACCTGGTAAGCCTCACCAAACTGGCCTTCTACATTTGAACTATCAAATGACACCTTCTGCAAAAGCGTCCGGGAGACCCCCAGTGCGGTAGTAAGATCCAGACTTTTACTCATTCAATTACACCTGCGGTCCAGTTGGTGTGCGCTCTTGCTTGGCGTCCAGGGAAAGGTCATTGCCAAGCGATAACACAAGCTCACGATTCGAAAGCATCATCTGACGAAAACCAAAAGCACAAATCTCTGAAGGGGTTTCGAAGGCTATTTCTTCTCGTAGATCGTTATCGAAATCCACGCCAAAAAAGAAACCGGGAACGCCCTTTAGTCGTGCCACATTTTCATTGATTGGCTCACAAAGCTGTCGTACAGCGTCACGAGCAAGCATAAGAGCTAAGCCAACCTCGGACCTGGCATCTATTGAATCAATTGCCCGGTAACTTGAAGCCGCCTCTGCGTCTGAAAAATCTTCAACAGCCTTAACTTTAAGACCATCACCAGAAGTTTCAGATTTTGCGTAACCACAATCCCAGAGTCGAGCGCCATACTGCATTACAGATATCCGATCGCTAGCCAACATCAGGGATGATAAACCGCCCTGCTCCCCAACCACAGCGTCAACGAAATCAACGAAAGTTTCGTCATCAATCTGAAGCTCATAGGAGGTTAGGCCTTCCAGCTCCATTGCTCTCCGGAAAATGCTTGTTGCCAACTTCGTTGTTTTGTCTTTCATATCGACCTTTGCCGAAACATTCGATAAAATAACTGTAGCGCCAAATCAAGGAGCACTACTGAATGATAAATCATTTCGTTGGTACTGGGCAAGATGAACTGAGAGAGGAGTTGTCGCTTCTTGTTCAACTTTATCGCTCTTTCCTTAACTTTTCGCCCCGCCATGGGCGCGGCATCATGAGCCGATACAAGAAAACATTTTTTTTGGATCGGGCTTTCTGTAACCAGCTGGGGTTTGTCGCTGGTGATGAAGAATTTATTGTGGGCCTGCCTTCTCAGAAATATGACGTAGATGTTTATGAGTCTTTCAGTAAGGTCCAAGCATGCTCTGGATTTCTTGTTCACCCAATGGAGTATTTGTTTCTGGTTATGCATGCGGGCAATGAAGAAGCAAGACAGTCCAATACGATAGCAATCGCCCTTCCTTTCCCGCGAACCCTTCACCAAAAGCTGGCACATATTGGCCGGGTTACCTTCGTTAGAATGAATGACCATAACGAATACCTCGGGAGCCATGCTGAGACAGGTGATTCTTTCGAAATCGAAGTGCGTAAGGATAAGTCCATGTTCTGGGAGCGCCGGTGAAGACGCTCCCCGTCATTAGCCCATGCCTCCCGGGCCACCCCGGCTCGGACCTTTAGCTGAAGGGTCCGAAACGCCGTCGTAGGATACCTCTTCCGGCTCAACATGAGTTACGTCATACCCATCCAGGCGAGGTTTTGCATTATCGTTCATTAACTGGGGCATTCGCTCAACCATCGTAAGCACCGCTTGTGGATCGGCCGACGATCGGGTGAGCACCATGCAGTTATTGTGTGTGGCACTGAAATCCATGTCAGCAAATTTCCCCTCTTTCATGAGCATTACATCGCCCTTCTGGACCAAAGTGGCAAGCAATCCATCGGTAGGGCCAAAGACCTTAATGTTAGTGAGGCCTCCCGGAGAGAGATCTACCTCCACTCTTGTTTCTATGCCGGCTTTCCCCGGATTCGAGTCAATCGAAATTGCCTTGGTGTCTTCGTTGATAGAGACTCGGTAAGGAACATCTTCAGGGGCAGCCTCTAAGGGGTCGCCTTCAGTCAACCAGTTCTTATCTTCATACTTAAACCGCCCTTCAAGTTGAGCATTCTTAGCCTGACGAACCGGTGATACGTCCAGGTCGTCCATCTTTACATCCATACCAAGCTGGTCCCGAAGTTGATCAACAACAGCATGCTTAACCATGTCCTGAAGCTTGGCATCGTCGATACCTTTCAAGCCCAACTGGTTGCGGATCTTATCGAAATTAATGCTGATATCTGCGGGTTGGTAATTGCTCATGATGGATGCTCCTGCCAATAATCAAAAAGGGTTGCGCGTTTCGTTGCCAGCGCGCTTGGTGCTAATTTTTAGCACTTCAGGGCGCTCTGCTGGTTCGTTGCCGAGTTCGTCTAATTCCATCTCTTTCCGCAGTTCCACAAGCGACTTCGATCTCCTTTCGAGCATGCGGATCATTGGCTCAAGAACGCCAGTCTTAGAAAGAATCCGCAGGAAGAACTCCATGTTCATGCCAGCCTTTTTGAGGCTCTTCAGTTCAGATAGGTCTTCAACTTGGAGCTTATCCACGTATTGCTTGCCTTTCTGGTCGACGCGGAAAACCCCATAGACAGCGCGGTCCCAACTGGGCTGATTGCTTCCTATCGATTTTATGAACTGAACTTTAGACCTGCGCGGTAGGGCACTTAGAAGCTGAAGGATTGCCTCTGCGATTCTCCACATAGGGTCATTTACTTCCGGAGGATCCTGGAGCTCACCGCCACGACGAAGTTCATTGTGGAGATCAACACATACCGCCGCGGCGTCACCTTGCATATCAACGCCCTTCTCGACAGCAGAATTTACGGCATCGGCAAAAAGAACCTCAGAGACAGTCACAAGGCCTTGCGCTTTGCCAGCTTCTTCAGCTCTTTGAATGTGCACTTTTCGCTGTAGGTCGGCCCCACTAGCTTCAACACACACAGGCACGATGGCAGGTTTAGATTTCGCGTCCTTACCCACGACGTAAAGGAGGTAGCTCTGCTTCTGACTCATAATTCTTCCAGTTGAACGATCTGGAAAAATCATAATATAAAATAAGTTTTATGTAAAGATAATCAGAGTCCCGGGCCCCTGATATCAAAACGTGGCTCAAGGCCGGGACCTGGCTCAGGCGCCAGACGATTTTCGAATCTCGCTGGGTCGATTCCGGCAAGGCTTAAGGTTTTTTGAATTTTGGATTGACGGTCGATCTGTGGATCGAGAAGGGTTGCTTCAATAGCCCTGGCTATGTCCGGTTCCAGAAGAGCTGGGGCTTCAGATTTGTGTTTGTGGAAAAACGCTACACCACGAGTGCTCATGCGGCCGTTTTTGTCGAAAAGACAGGAATAGCTTCTTGCTAGCGAAGCCCATGAGCTCGGGTGACCAACACCCATCCCGCTAAGAGCTAGTGCGATGGAGGTTTCTTTTTTCACTTCAAAACTCTTATGCGTTGCGCAAAGATCCGGTGAACCAGTCAAGATGTCATCAGACAAAGAAAATGTTGTGTCAGGATAGCTATAAGTTTGCCCCCGGCTTTGACTGGTTGTCGCTGTGTAAAGCCTGTCATGCTTAATCAGTCGAACACGCGACCGGGTATCGGGGTCACTCATTGCAAAGAGAGTCGCGTTGCAGATGTATCGGTGTAATTTTTGAGCTAGAACGCTTTTACGGGAACTTCTCTGTCCGCGTGTAGGAGGGGAGTCAACATAACGAGTTACGTAAATCCCTGGATGGGTAGTTTGAGTGGATAAAGGAGTCCGGCGACTCCAATTATCGAATCCGCTTTCATTAGAAAGGTTCTCTAAAGCCTCATGAGCAGATTCGTTAAGCGTCATCGCGTCGGTTCGGAAATAAGAAATCTCATCTCCCGTGTAAAGCTCTTGAAGCGCGTTAAAAGTTTCTTCAGGAGTAGCGCCAAGCTCCGGCCCCAGCGCATATAAATGGCGTAACCTGGGAAGCTGTCCGGGCTTTTCTATACCAAATTGAACGCCATTGCCCTGAACGTCATTGAATCGTTCGCAGAAAGCCATACCGTTATCAGCATCCTGACAACTGATTGATTCAACAGTTTTTGTAATGGCAAGTGAGGTAGCTGAAGCAAAACCGAGAAGCGCACCTGCCGACCTGCTTAAGAACATCCCATCATTGCCAGAGAAGCCTAAAAGGCGATCGAATATCCGTCTCGATAAAGCAGGCGGCTCTGCTGTAGTCACAGGTCTCAGTTTTTCAATAGCTGTAGCTACAGATTTATCTGTGAAATCGAAAAGCTCGGCTCTGTAGGTCTCCAGGCCTTCTCTGAGCTTTCCGATTGTCCAAGCAATCATGTCCCCCTCTTCATCAGGGTCAGTTGCTATAACGAGCTCAGGGGCCATCAAATCACTTTTTATTGATTCGTAATGACTTGGGTCTACTGCCTCGAATCGCTGAACGTTGAAAGACGTGGTTAGGCCAATCTCCGATGACGGTAAATCAAATAATCGGCCATTTGTCGCTATGACCTTACCGTCTATTTGATTAGCCCTTAAGGCCCGCTTGAGCGAAGCCGCCTTATATGGAGACTCAATTACGATTACCATCAGTCGAATATCGACCAGTTTTCAGTGGATTGGCTTTCACCAGCGCCTTGACTGTCATTTATGCTAGGGGTTGATACATTCTGTTGTGACTCTTCCAGAGAGTCACGCGCCGCATCGGCAGCGCCATCTTTCAAGTCATCCGCCAACTCAGATCGACCTTCTTCAGTTGCCAGCTTTCCAAGCGTATTAGTCAGACCGTCATTAAGCGTTCGATCGAAGGATACACCGTTTTCCATGACACCTGTCAAAGCGCTTGTGTCAATTCCAGCTGCCCCTCCAATTTGTGCAAGTTCTTCTGGAGACACAACGTCACCAATTGCTCCAAGTGCGCCCTGAAGCCTTTCATTTAAACGGCCCTCAAGGTTAGAAACTACACCTTGAATCGTACGGCATGCATCGTTACCGTTGAAGGAATAGCCATCCCCCGTCTTTTCGGGAAGGCCATCCAGAGACAAAGAGATTCCGCATCCTTCATTAGGGTTTGTGTAATGGTAAGGGCTTCCTTCCCTTTTGATGGAGAAATCGAGGTCTTCGCAGTCTTGCACGACAGCGTTGCGAGGGGGTTGCTGGGCAAAAGCGAAGCTTGAGTGCAAAGCAACTGAAGATAAGATGGCGACCATCAATCCTTTTTCGAATTTAGGCATATTCGGAAACCTCTTCTGCTGACCTGGCAAATGATGACAACTGAAAGCCAACCTTGACCATAAACTGAACCCTATCCCTAACCACTTTCGCACTGCTTACATCGCCATCTCTGGTCAGGCATATTCGGTTAGCTACCATAAAACAGGCTGTACCTGAGCCTACCTCATTTTCAGCTAATGACTTCTGCAAGCTGTGCTTTTCCAGAAACGCGAGTGCGGCTATACACTCCCGGAAAGGAACGGAGGCAAGACAGCTTATTAAGTCTCGGAAAACATCTGTCTGCTCGGGTGAAGGCGGTATCTGCACCACTCCAGGCAGTGATGACTCAATGCTATCAAAAAGTTCAGGAAGCTCATCCCGCTGGTACACCCACGTCTCTCTTTCTTCTGCAGACGCCAACACCTCCTGGATCTGAGGGCTAAAGTCGTTCCAAAAACGAGTGATGTCGGATTTTGATAATGTCTTGGACGCCACAGCTCACCTTGTCTGCGTATGATATTTAAAATATAATAACTTGAGTTCTAATCCAGGACAAGCAGGGATCACTTGTGAGCTTCAGCAAAAACCTTGGCGACATTCTTTTTAAGGAAGGCTGGTCATTAGGCCCGCTATCCAATTACGTCGGCCCTGAAACAGAAAACCGGCTTCTTGAATTTACTGGGTACGATGACAGTCAGCGGCGTGAGGAACTCTGTCTTGACGGGCTCAAGGAAGCTCATGTGATTTCTCAGAAAGAATACGTCGAGGCGTTGGTACGGGGAATGACTCCCAGCCAGGAACATGCCGACCGTAAGATGCAACCGGCACCACAAATTGATGCTGTCTTACCTAACGGCAAGAAAGTAACACTAGGAGAAAAAAACAATGAGCCGAAATTTACTGGCTAGCCTGTTTTTGAGTTCTTCGATTTTTCTTTCAGTGCCCTCTCCTGCAAATGCTGCCGGCATTCCAGTTATCGATGGAACTTCAGTTACGCTTGCGCTCAGAAAACTTGTTACTGACGTGAAGTCCTGGGCTCGAGATGAAGCGCTAAAAAAAGCGGGAATGGAGAATGACCTTCAGATAGCCAAAAATCAGGAGGCAACTGACACCAACATAGCCGCCAATACGATTGTCAGGATAACCGATGCGCTGGAGGAGACTCACAACCAGGCAATGGACGCACAAGTAACACCAAGCTTTATGGCCTGTAAGAACGTCTCTGTATCTCGGGCGAGGAAAAGCGCTGAATCTGCAGCCCGAGATACCTCTTGGCGAGCGATGGCAGACTATTGGAATAGTGAATTAACCCCGCCAGGAACCAGCCTTAGGGGATATCGAAGAGCACGTAACGCTCAACTCACGGAAGAGATGGATGCCATCAACTCTGAACTCAGCGGTACCGGAAAAGAGCAGGCCTTTTCTCGAGCTGACGTGTTTTTGCGACTTGGCCCCTACAGCAACGATCTGGTCTATAGTGACACCGAAGTGCGATCAAGCAAGCTCTTTGTTGACCTTCTCGTCGGTCCATACAGTGAGCGAGCGGAGCTCCTACTAGGAGAGAAGTCACTTGAAGAATTAACAGAAAAGGAGAGGATCGAACTCGCTCGGGCCACTATTAGAAAAGGCGCTGTCCGGGCTGTGCTAGAGAAAATACGATCTGATTACCTGCCTGATGACCAAGGAAACAGTTTAGCTCTTGCCCGAGAGGACTTTATTATCAACAGCAGGTTCGGCAACGATGAGTGGCACAAAAAGATTACTTGCACATCCCAAACAGGCGATCCTGGTAATTGTGCAAACGATTCGATAGTTCTCAAAGAGATTGCCGTAATGATGGGCCAAGAGCTTGAATTGGCCAATGAGATATTAAAGCAAAAACGACACTCGAACATGCTGCTTTCTTTGTTGGCAACTTCTGACGACGGGGTGCAGTAACTCTATGGTTAGAACTTATTTTGCTCTTTCTCTCGTATTTTTGTGCGGGTATCCAGAAGTCGGTTTAGCCCAGCAGGTTGATCCCAACCTCGGTGCTGCGCACGCACTTAAGCAAGTAGGTGGTCTTGCTGCATTGATATGGGCGGCCTCCGCGGTGGGCGGGCTCTTAATGATTTGGGGCTCTATAAACCGATGGATGAGTACAGAGAACTCAGAGCGTGAAACGATGGGCGCCGGGAAGCTTCTTGCAGGGCTTTCTATTGGCACCCTAGCTGTCATATTGCCTTTCGTCGTTGTTATTGGCGGGAACTCATTGTTTGCCCCTGAGAACCCGGTAAGCTCTGTTGAATTTCAGCGCCTTGCTATTGATGGTTCGCTTGCTCAAACCGAAGCACTAAGTATCCAAACCGGACCTGGCAAATATGTGCCAGCTGGGGCATTAATCGCCTTTTATGGGATCCTGATCGCTATAGGACTCATTTCAATTTATATGGGCCTCAGAGATGCCTACGTAGCAGTCATGTTTGGCAATGATATGTATGGCACCAGCATGCCATTCAAAACAGGGAAGATTCTTGGTCATTTATTTTTTGGACTCGGACTGATCTTCATAAATCAAACTCAATGCTTATTGGTGCTTACCTTCGGTGGCACTCAAAGCATGTGCTGGTAGCCGGTATAGTACGGCGCAACAAGTTCGCCAATAACCGGCATCCACCTCGTAAGCGACCGGTAATCCCATCTTTAGCAGGCGATGCTGCCGTCAGGATAGTGCCCACTTATTGTCAAGTGGACACTTAACATGAACGAATTCAGCGTAACCAAGCCCTTCCAACGCCTTCGCCGGTATTCCTGGGAATTCAAAACCGGAATTGACGCCCAATACAGGGCCCTGGTGCATCCGTTTCCCGGATCCCATTGGATAATGGCCTCAACGCCAACAAGGTTCGGCGCTGGATCAGCGAGGCACGGCGAGCAGATAAAACGCCTTCAAAGACACCGGGATTTGTACCAGTGGATCTGCCAGCGGCAACCTCAGCGCCGAGCCACCACCCGGTCTCCAACAAGCGTAGCACCATCCGCATCGAGATTCCCCGCGCCGGTGGTGTGGTGTGATAAAAAAGTTGGTAACTAATGCCGTAAGAGCTTGATGTAGCGTTACCTTGACCTGCCCCCAATCACTAAACCACTCACTGCTTAGTAATGTCGGTTAATTTCGACCCTTTTCCCGTAGTCCGGTAGCCAGCGGCAAACTCCAGTGGTGTCTGGTAGCACAACGCTGAATGGGGTCGGTTTTCATTATAATCTCGTCGCCAGTTACCGATGATCTCGCGGGCATGAGCCAGATCCCGGAACCAGTGTTCATTCAGGCACTCGTCTCGGAAGCGCCCATTGAAGCTTTCGATCAAGCCGTTCTGAGTCGGCTTCCCAGGCTGGATCAGCTTCAGTTCCACCCGGTTATCATAAGCCCACTGATCCAGAGCCTTACTGGTAAACTCCGGCCCCTGATCTGTCCTGACAGCCTGAGGATAGCCTCTGAAGGCGGCTATGGCATCCAGTGTGCGGGCAACCTGGTCACCAGATATGCCATTGGCCACGGGGATGTCGAGACACTCCTTGGTGAAGTCATCGACAATGGTCAGGCACTTTATCCGCCGGCCGCACGCCAACGAGTCCATCACGAAATCCATGGACCAGGTCTGGTTTGGAGCCTCCGGCAACACCAGGGGCTGACGCTCCATGGCGATACCCTTGCGGCGCTTGCGTTTCGGTACGGCCAGTCCAGCCTCCCGATACAGCCGGTAAACCTTTTTGTGATTCACGTCGGTGCCTTCCCGTCGCAACAGTTGGTGAACACGCCGATAACCAAACCGACGGCGCTCATGGGCCAGTTCCGTAATACGCTCGCTGAGCACATTGTTGGCGGCCGCAACGGTGGAGCGATAGTGAAATGAAGCGCGGGATAACCCGGCGAGAAGACAGGCCCTGCGTTGTGAAATCGGCGTTTGCTCCTGCATCGCCCGCACGGCCTCGCGCTTGTTCTCGACGGTCAGTACTTTCGGTTGAGGGCCGCCTTCAGCGCTTCATTGTCCAGAAGCGATTCAGCCAATAGCTTCTTGAGCTTGGCATTCTCGTCCTCGACAGCCTTCAACCGGCGAGCTTCTGAGACCTCCATGCCGCCGAACTTCTTGCGCCAGGTGTAGAAGGTGGCATCAGAAATGTTGTACTTGCGGCATAACTCTTTCACCGCCAGGCCGGCTTCGGCTTCCTTCAAAATGCTGATGATCTGCTCGTCTGAAAATCGCTTTTTCATGTTCATCGTCCTCTGCTGTGATGAACATTACTAAGCTAGAAACGGTTAAGCCAGAGGCGAGCAGGTCAGAAGTGTCAAGTTTTTTAAGAACACTTTGTGACAGCCATGACAGCAGCCAAATCGTCCGGGGGTGTCACTTGCCCCTCGTCTTGAACAATACCTTCAAGTTGAATTCTCCAGGATGCGCCGGCGTCTAGAGCTAATGCCTGAAACGCAGCAATATTATTCAAGCTGTTCGGAGTTGTTCGGTCCACGCCGGCAAATCGTGAAACTGCTGTATAAATCGTTGGATTCAAGCCTGTTGGGCACGTAGGCTTTGGTATCAACTGATCGTGATTCGCCATGTAAACGTCAGTTACAGCTTGATTAAGCGTTCGACCTCTCTGTTTCGAATAGAAGTCGTCCGCAGCCATTTGGCCGTTCCCTGCTCCACCGATGAGGTCGAGCACAGGGGCGTCGACAGCAACACCGTTTGAAGCTTCAAGCAGCAACTCGCCGTCAGCTTGGTTCGCAAGCCGAACGTTGAATGTCGTTTCACTTCCGTCTCGAATGAATACAATTTCGGATCCAGAACCACCTCGACCGTTCAATCGAATTGCCGTACTACCACCGCCGTTATTGCCAAGCAATGCACTTTGCGTATTGTTGGCTGATTCCGCAGCTGTCGGAGTCCCACCCCAAAATACATTGTTGGCATCAACCAAATCGTTGGTTCCATCCCCCATGTCCAGATCTGCCTGCATAGAATTCTGCCCGGTGATAGAAAGCCATGGATCGGATCCATCACTCGCATTATCGACCACGACGGTCATTGCACCGGTTTGAGGGTCATACTGGTAATCAATATAAAGATCCAGCGTGGCATCGCTGATCTGTTTGGTGGAAGTGTTCGCGTACCGGCCTTTCGCAATCCTCATCGCAGTACCTGAAAGGTCGGGTCGATTTTCACCGCCGTACTGAACTGGTGCGCCTGCTAAATTGATATTGGCTGTAACCAAGTTATTAGCAGCAGCATTACGTGTTACCTCGGTTTGGTATGCCAGCCCATATTTGGGTGCTAAGTTAGCTGTGAAATTGCATGAAAGGTACCCTTCACCCGGGGCTGTCGTAGCGGGACCGCCACAAGTGCTATCCCTGAGCCAATCGACACCATTGTAGGTAGTAGGTCCAACAGGAACTAACGGTCCCTGGTCGAACACGTACGCTGTCACTGCATTGGCAACAATTGCGATCTCTCCACCAAGCTCAGACATGGCGTCCTTTTCGCGGTAGCGCTCAACAACGTTGGCAATCAAGGTGAGTATGGTGCCGCTGACTGCCAACACAATCAGCAGCTCCAGTATCGAGAAGCCTTTTTGCACCGTTTTGATGTTAGTCACCATACTCACCCTTTTCGCTTAGTTGGCTACGATGTTCAGATCTACTGGATCGGTGGCATTACATGCTGTCTGAACCGCAGTGGGATCGTATTCGTCGGAGGGGTCCGCTTTAATATTTGTGTTCGAAGCGTTTGTACCCATCGTTACCGATTCACGGGCGATAATTCGAACAATTTGCTGGCATGCCTCGCTGGTCAGATCTTCGGAAGTGAGCAGCAACTGGCGATTACCTGTACCAGTCGGACCAATGTCCACAATGCCGTTGAAGTTGTTCCGAATCTCAGTGCCGGCGATCCACTCTGGCGGGACTTGGCCAGTCCCAATGAGCCAGGCCACATCGGCATTCGCATAGCTAGACGCGAGAGAGAAGCCTTCCTGGACTGTTCCAATCATTTGAAGGTAAGTGGTGGCTTCCTCTTGAGCATCAACAGAGCCGAACAGTCGTTCTTTGGCAAAGTAAAGTCCACTTGCCAGTAGGCCAATTACGGCCAGAACAATGATCAACTCAATCAAAGAAAAGCCTTTTTCTTTTACTTGGGTTTGCATTTTTTTCATGGTTACTACCTTTCTCTCTTGTGAATCAAAATTGATTTGGTTGGGTCAAGCACCCATGTTCATGTTTGAAATCATTGGGAGGACAACGCCTCCTATTCCGCTAACTATCCAAATAATGATGCCTGCAATGGCTACTTTCATAACCGTGTTTGCGGCCTCAACAATGCTGTCGATTCTCCGCATTGCAGCTTCCATGCTTCGTCTGGCTACTTTTTGGACCTGTGACTCAAACTGGTTACCACGACCATAGACTCTGAGCAGCAACTTGGTCTCTTTGTCGAATAAGTCTGTTGCTACAGCTGCCCCATCGGTTGCACCCTCCTTCACTGATTGCTCCATCATGTCTATGTGGTTTGCCAAGTAAGGCCCCGAATATTCCTTGACCATCGGCAATGCCCGACTCAATCGAATTCCTGACTCCATGATTGTGCCGAGGGTCAGCAAAAAGCTATTCGAGGTGAATATTTGGTAGAAATTCCACGGTGGAAGATAACGATTCAAATACTTATCTCTTATGGAATTTGTTAAGGTCGTCAACATCGCCAATGACGCAACAAAGTAAAAGGCAATGCCGGCTAAAATTGGCAATGTATATAGCTCCAGCCACTCACCCATTGCAATAAGACTCGTGGTACCACCACCCCATTGATCTTCAGGAACCATTGTCGTGAACCCAGGCAGGACTCCTGTTGCGAAGCCATACAAAATCCCCAGAGCAGCCGCTGCCAAGCCTAAAGGCTTCAGCAGTGAAAACATTTTCCCTTTGAGAATGAGGGACTGCTCATTGAAGTAGATCAGTCTGTGAAAACCTTCAGCTAACAACCCTGTCTTTTCAGCCGACTCAAGTACAAACAAGTCAGTCTCAGGAACTACACCACGAAGGGCTTTTGCAATCTCGTCACCTTCCTTCAACTGCCGGACCAGATATCGGTAAAACTGGCCACGTTTGTCACGGCTGTCTCGGCCATACTCAATCGCCAGGGCTTCGGCCGTTCTGTATGGAGTAAATCCATCCTCAATAAAAGAGGCAAGCTGTGTGTAAATCTCTTGTTTGGCCTTTCCCTTCAATTGGGGCTTCGACTTGCGCCGCGGGGATGACCTCATAAATGCCGGAAATAATGTCGTTAAATCCATCATGGCCTCAGATATAGAATGCTTCGTCATGATCGAGCCGCTTGAACTGAGCCTCAATCTCATTGGCACAGATAAAGCCATCCTTCAGACGACGTACTGCCGACTCCTGTATAGTGATGCCTCCGCTCTCACGCCAAGCCTCATAAGCCGCTAAATCATCACCCTTCTTAATTGCATTAAGGATTTTCATGTTTGGAACTACCATCTCTGGCACAGACATACGACCCTTGAATCCAGCATTTACGTCTGGCTTTGAACCGTCACTTAAATCGGAACACTTAGAGCAACCCTTAGTGTTAGCAACATATACATTGTCGATTTGATGGTTAACGGCCTTCTTAACCCGCTCAAACCGATCCTTGGCTATAAGGTCGCGCTGATATGCATCCTTAATGTGAATTCGACAATGCGTGCAAACCTTCCGTGCAAGGGCCAAATGAAGCATTCCCGCTATAAATTCAGGAGCCGCAAGCGTTAAGCGTGAAATGCCGATATCTTCAAGACGCGAGATTTGAGCTAACGCATTCGAAGCGTGCAACGTAGACCAAACGAAGTGACCAGTCTGGGTGGCTTCAACAGTCACTTTCGCACTTTCCCGGTCCCGGATCTCACCAATCAAAATACAGTCTGGATCACGGCGAAGGGCCGACACCAGGTGAGCTGCCATCTTGTCTGGCGAAGAAACAGAAGTCTGCTTCGCGTTATAGATCCGATATTCAACTGGATTCTCAACAGTGATGATGTTCTTTCCCGGGCTCCGATATGCATAACCACCGATGATGTTTTTGAGCATCGTCGATTTACCGGAACCAGTTGTACCCGAAACACAAAGGAAGCCGTACGGTGCTTCCATCATCCGATTAATCAGGGACTCCTCGTCTTCATACAAACCGAGTTTTGTCAGTGGTACGAAGCTTCCTTCCGCGTTCTCACTTCCATCACTGAGATCATCCAGTACCCGCAGAACAGCGTGAATACCCTCGCCTTCAACGTTGTCGTGCGCATAGCGAAGTTGGTAATTCTTACCCTTAATCGGATGAATGATTGATGCATCCTGGGGAACTCTCGAATTGAAACCATCTTCAGTCGCCTGAGTTATTGTATTGAAAACAGAGCGAAGGAACTTGAAGGTTTGCTCGACCGATATGGACCAACTGAATTTGGTGATCTCGACGTTACGCGAGTCAATTCGATACTCAACCGTGACTTTACCCCTGGCTACGGTGATATGGATATCAGAAACACCGTTCGATACTGCGTCTTCGACCAGAGACTCGAATTGAACATGCTGGTCACTAGGCGCAGCACTCAGTTTGCGGCGGTGTTGTTCTTTAAGCTGGGCATGGAATTCCTTGAAAAGGGCATCAGGAACAATGGCAATAGTGAACGGTTTACCAGAGGTCTTCACCTTACCTTCTGTATAGGCGAGGTCCTCAACCTCTTCAGGCTTAAGCTCATCCGATTTAAGCAGCCAAAGTGATCCGTTACTCGCCTGGAAGATCACAGCCTTTTCAGACACTGAATCTGAAAGAATGTAAGGGCGCTTCTCGTCTGCCGAAGAGTTCTTAACATCTGACACTGGGATAGAAAGCAGCTTTTCAGGAGTTGAAATTTCTGCCAGTGATTCAAGGCGCTTGACGCCAGAACGGGAAATCCTAACCGGCTGGCCTGCCACCTTTGTTTCCGACACAGACCGACGGCCGCCCACGACGGACAAAGAGGGCTCAGCTTTCTTGTCAGCCTTTGTCCTAACAACAATCCGCTTTTTCGTGGGCTTATCAGTCATTCCAAACGCTCCTGGCTTCATGGTGTTACATCATTCCATCACTGCCATAGGTGTAAGAGTCACCATTCTTGGTGACCTGGATCGAGTTCTGGTTGATTGACTCGATAGTCCAGCCCTGAATGCTGCTGCCCTCTTTCACTTGAAACTCACCCTGGGCGGAGCCGTTATCGCCTAGCACAACCACACGGGCCCGGGTGGAAATGCCCTCCCCCTTCAATACATTCAGCAACCTCATGTTAAGAGGTGGCTCTTTGGTGGCCTTAGACCTGGGGGAAACAGTTTGATCTGTTCTTTGCGCATTGGTCGCGCTGTTAGCCAGGAGCCTTTTATAGCGTTGAATTTGTGCTCTCATCTCCTCAATTTCTGAAATCGACGTGCTTTTCTTTGCCTCCAGATCGCGCAGTTCAATTTTCATCCGGAGGACTTCGTTCTCAGCAGCAAGCCGCTCAGACTCTTGTGTTGCTAACTCTGAGCGCATGCGTTCGTCATTGATCCGCTGGGCCATCTCAATCTTATCGGCGACTGTCATCGCCGAATTTCCAGACTGTTGGGCCGATAGCAGTCCACTGAAAGCAAAGCCAAACACTGAAGCCAATAAGGCAGCTTTACTGAAATGCATAATGTCCTCGCATCGCAAATTCTTCATTGTTGATGACTATCTCAGTGACCAGAACGCCTGGCATCGAGAGTTCGTGAGCCGCGACCTCGAGAAGCCCTACAGGGCCACTTACTGAAATGCCGCCTTTTTGGTATTCCGCAGTGAATGTGGAACCACGGAGAAAAGAGCTATTGTCGATAGTCACTTTCTCAAAAGCCGAAAGCTCAACATTCAGATCTAACGCGGGGCTCCTTAGAAAGGCGGCTGTGTCCAGCAACCTTGACCTAACGACATCTGATGCAGGAACAATGAAATCCCGATCAATTTCTTTGCTGAAAGACACAGGTTTCCTGAAAAGAGCCTCTCGCCCACCGAGATTCACCTGTACACCAGCCCCAAGCGCATCCTCAAGTACGCTCGGCACGCCATAACCAGGAGACTCGAACTTGAAAACACATTCCGAAGAACTAGCTCCACAATTGGCAGCTATAAAGGACCAGGATTCAACGGCTACAGGCACTCCCTCAGTAGTCGACATAACTATGTCGTAAGCTTCAGCAGAACCCACGTAGCCAAAGTCTCTCTGCATTGCTTGCTGATACGAATTCATAGCGCTTCGTCGAAGTTCAGCGTCTGAAGGGCCTTTGCGACTGACCTGCTCTGGTTCGGCAAGGAATATCTGATATAGAAACCAGGCAATGCCGCCGAGAAGCGCAAAAACAATGACAAGTTGTATTGCAGTTGATGCCGTTGAACTTCTACCCTTGACCAGAACGCCAACATTCTTTTTAGGCTTATCGTCGAAGATTTCGTCAGTGGTAAGCTCAAAAACCTGAACTTCCTCAAACACTGATTCACAACTAGCAATTAAACCCTCAAGGCTCTTTGCCATTGCTTCGTCAGCCCCAACCCAGTCGCTCTCTACGAAAGAAAGAGGACGCGACTCACGTACGGCTCCAATCCAGTATTCACCATTTCCAAGATCGATTTTGAATACGCCGTTGACACCGAGCTCCTCGCTGTAACCAATTCCTTTCTTTTTGGCCTCCTCAATAAACCAAAGCATTAGGGATGGCTGCTTCAGAATGTCCTGCTCTTCCGCAGCATCAGGGCTTCTCAGAACCTCTTCAATCTCTGCATAACCAGCCGCAAGATACCCCGCAGAGTTACGCTTACTTTTCCCCTTGCCACTCTTCCCTTTCAGGTAGGCCGCGGCTGCAAAGTCCATCGCCCGCTCTTTGGCGTCGATTCCCTTTGCCGTCGAGCCAGCCAAGCTAGACCAAGTTAGCCCAGCGACCGCGACATGACCGTTTATGTCGATCAGTCGAATCATGCGCGGGGCTCTCCTACAGAGTTACCAAGGAGGACTGGGGTGATCATGATTACAGCCATTTCTCGATTCGCATTATCGCGGCGGCTACCGCCGAAGAGCTTGAATCCTGGCCAGAAGGAACCAGAGTCCTTGTATTCATCGTTCTTCACATGAAGACCGGTAAGAACCAGGGTTGAACCGCTGCGCATGATGGCCTGATTGATAATCTTGCGGCGCGTGATGTCGGGCTGCTGGACGCTGGCCTCATTAATCTGACGCTCAAACAGGCTTACCAGGTCAGTAATGTTGATGCTGTAATGAACAAGAATGCGGTCATCAGCCAAAATCTTGGGCGTAACCTGCATATTTAAGCCAGTGACAACTTTATCCTGTTCAATTTCCGTATCCACACCACTCGAAAGGTCTGAGCGAGAAGTTGTTACAGAGGAGATGTAGTTCGTAATCCGGGCCGTCTCCAGGGGGACAGTGCGGTTGTTGGTCGTAATATTTGTAGAGCGGGTGACAATGGCAACATTCTCTTTCAGGGCAACATTATCGTAGTTAACGCTTGAGCCAGCCCAATCACCCATCAGGTATGCGCCGTTGAAATTGATGCCGGCGATATCCCCAATGGGATCGGAAATCTTCTGGATTTGCGCAGAGCTCTCCATACCGGTGTAGAGAAGGTCGAGGGAAAACTCGAATTCTTCGTTATCGACATCAGAAACCGAGTAGATGCGGACGTTCAAGGCAACCTGTCGAGTCAGATCTTCATTTACACGCCCCACCTCCCGCGTAATTGCATCAACCACATCTTTGGTATCTGTAACTGTAAATGAACTTGTTGATGGTGACCTGGTGATTACGCCGGCATCGGACATCAGCCCGGCCATTAAATCCATAACATCGCTGTATACGTTCTTGGCGATCTCACTGTTAACGCTTTCCGTACCGCCAGTCGCTTCGCTTGACTCGCCAGATGCGGTAGTTGTATCCAAACGCTCGTCAATAATGTTGAGAGCGAAGGATTTTGTTACGTACCGATGAAAGATTATGACCCCATCATCAATACGCCATGCAATATTGAACCGGCTCGATACCATGTTCAGAAGATCTTCTACGGTGCCATCAACATCGAAGGTAATTCGCTCACGCCCTGTCCCCATAAGCTCGACATCCTCGCTCCAGCGCGACGCCATCATAGGAGCTCCATTTTGATCGATCTGACCAACAGAACCACTGGGAAGAGAGCGAATGACATCCTCGGCAATCCTGGTCCGAAGACCGGTTATTTCGGTAACCAACTTTGAGATTTCCTGGATGCTCATTGGCGAATAGGTTGAATAAGTGAAACTTCGCTTCAGCTCAGGAGGCAAGGGATCACTCAATTCAATTTCCGCGGGAGATCCAAGCCAATAACGATCGATCTCCCGGAAGGCTTCCCGGTGCCGGTGAGCGCCGGCGCTATCCAGAGCCACCTCTGCCTCGACTGCTGAGCGCTTGGCTTGATCTTGAGCGCTCTGCTGTTGAGACTTATCAACACCCATGCTTGAACAACCCACCAACATGGTTGCCGCGAGCACTATCACAAAAGGAAATCGCTTCATCATTTAATACCCCGGATTCTCAGAACTCGGTTTTTGCTATTCACTTCCGCGCCGATCGGATACCCGGCATCTGAAAGCGCGTACATCAACTCCCGAGCAGCTTCTTTAAAGGTGCCGACAAACTGAGCGGGCGCCGCCATGGTATAATCAGAGGGGTAGTCCCAATCCACATACCATTCAGCACGCTCACCCCACGCTTGTAGATTTTCACGGACAGTAAGGTCTTGGCTGATGTACCAAATCTTGTCGCCGGCCTTCATTTGACCAATATTGCGATCAGCTGCAGGCACTCCAGCTTCCCGGGCCGCACGAAGCCCTTCCACATCGGCATCAGCCGCTGACAGCAGGCGGGCGTAGCCAGGATCTCTGGAAACACCCACAACCTTGTTTTCTTCATTCACGGCAATAGACACGTCGTTGCGCTTCGAAATGTCGCGCAGAATATCCTGCCAACCCCCCTTGGTAGCCCATACCGCCGGCTCACGCGGGCTGACACTGCCGTCAAAGTTCACAGCCCACTCTTCATCCGGTAACACAGCCTGAACAGCTTGGCGCATGGGAACACCAGCACCACGACTCATTTCGTCGCTGGATTCTGCTGACTCAACGCTCAACCGGTCACTACCAGTCATCGGGATATTCCGATCTTGAGTCTCAGATTGATTCTGCGGTAGGTAGGACTGGACACGCTTTGAATCCATTTCGATGTACATCGGCTCTTCGGTAAACTCGACGGAGCCATCATCATCCAGGGGTGCGATATAGACTCCTGCATGAGCCGTCCCGAAGGCCGAAATCATAACCAGCGACAAGCTGCGTGCGGTGTTATTCATTTGTCTCACCAGAAAAATTGATTTAACAGTTAAATGCTACTTTTACTTGGGTTAATAGTCAACATTTATGTACGTTCTTGGTCGTGCTGTGTAACCACCCGCCCAGCGCCGTAACTTCCTGCGGTAGTAGCCGAAAAAGGTATAGCCTTTAGAATCGGTGTATTTCAGAAAACCGATCCAAACAAGCATCGCTACAAAGCTTAGCCAGCCTAGAAACCAAGGGAGGAAAAAGGCCAGTATAATGGGGGTTAGTGCGGAAAAAGGCAGCTCAAGGAACAGCCTTTTTTTGCGGGAATGGGCAACGTAGCTATCAATATCTTCCATACAGCCACACGCCCCTTTTACATGTAAGCCCGGTATGGTCGTGCAACACGCTCATACTGCTTTTCGGTGATTTTTCCTTCTTCAAGGCGCTGCCTTGCAGATTTCTCGAAGGTGACGCCTTCGGTCACAAGGACGTTCATCATCTCGGAGGTGATATTTTTTGCCGTCGCCAGGCGCTCCCGAATTTCAGAGGTCATGATTACGTACTCGCGGATAGCGCATCGCTTACCATCAACAGTTGGCAAAAGATCTTGCGCTAGAAACATCTGGCCAAGATCAAACAAGTCACCCTGGATGACTGCTTTCTGTGAATCATCGAATGGCGCAATGAGCCGCCGGGCCGCCATTGCAACGTTATTAGCGTGGGTAGTAGTCACAACGCCCTGCCCCGTGTTGGCAGCCATCAATGCCAACTCAATCTCATCACGGGTCCGAATCTCACCTACCAACGAGTGCGTTGGCGTCTGGCGAAGACTGTCCATCAGGCCTTGAACAAAACTGTCACACTCACGGCCGATTTCACGCTGAAGGCAGAGGCTCGAGGGATAAGTCAGCGGGTATACAAACTCAATCGGATTTTCCCAGGTCAGCATGTTCATGTTTGCATCGACCTGTGAAAGCTTATGGTTGAGCAGTGCCGCAAGGGTTGTACTCTTACCGGTGCCCGTGGCACCGATAACGATGATCAAACCTTTCCGGAAATTCTCGAATTGCTCAATAATTTCCGGTTCAATGTCCAGATCCTCAACACTCGGTATCGTCCCGGGAATCGTCCGTAGGGTTATGCGATACCCAATCGTGTCATTAATTCTTGCCGGGACTGCGCTACCGCGGAAACGAATGTACCGCCCTCTTCCGATCTGAACAGGATAGGAGAACTCCTTCTTCTTCCCCCCCATCAGAACGGCGTCTGAGCCCCGACCTGCCACTTCGGTCAGAACTGTATCCATTTCATGCTGTGACAGGCAGCGAGGCAGCAAAACCTTTTTGCGGCCGTGCAAATCCATCGACGGCTCAACGTCTGTAGTAAAGAAAATGTCGCTCGCGCCAAGTTCATGAGCATGGCGAAGAATTGCTTGAACTTGGTCACCTGTTGAAACGTTCGGGATCTGATCCTTCACAAACATTTCAGGATCAAAGCGGGGGCCAGTATCACTTAGACTCACGGTAAACCTCGTAATCCAGTTCTTCGATGGGAATTTCGCGGAAACTTTCTCGCGGATCGAGAACGTCTGCTCTCCAGCGTTCATGGTCCGTATTGAATTGGGCCGGCGAAGTTATCTGATAGGTGGTCTTATCAATCCCAAGCCGATCACCACCGCCAGTGACCATCTGGTTCTGAACAGCAATGAAGTCAGGATCGATAAGCTCTTGCTCCAACAATCTCAGGTACCGAACCATCCCTACAAAATCACGACGAAACCTCGATATTCTTAACTGGATTTCTTGATCTGCCTGACTCAAGCCGCGTTTCCAGCCTCTCAATACGTGGGTTGACCATATTTCCCGCTCTCGCTCATCATCGGCAGAGGGCAAAATAGATCGCGCCGGGTTATTCGCTTCAAGATTGGTCGTTGTGATCAGATAATCCCGCCAGGTCGGCGGTACCGTTGTTAAACGGGTATTCTTGAGGATCTTGTAGTTCGTTCCTGTAACAGTCAGAAACGAATCATCACCTTCTATGTAGTTCCGGGCTTCCTGGATGACAGCAGGCAAGCGGTACAGGCGAACCTCATTGTCATAATCTCCCGGCACCAATTCCATTAACTGCCGGAAGTCGAAGATTTCGTCGTACCTATCTTCTTGCTTCAGAAGAAGATCATGGTACTCATCCATTCTGAATGCATAGCCCTTCTGAACCCCTACAGCTTCTGCTGCCTGACGCATGGCTCGCAACCGAAGATCCGCGGATGCGTCATTAGACGACTTCTCATCAGACATGTAATCGCTTGAGAGATTAACTAAGTCATTCAGGGAGTTAGGTGCGTTAACGCGCTCAAGATTGCTTGCACTCGCACCCTGAGCAGCTAAAAACGCCGCACAAATCGAAGTAATCAGCAATCGTCGCATCAGCCGTTAATCTCCCGGTTGTAAACACAGCGCACCAACTTGCTAAGCGGGTAAATCTCCATGGTGAAGGCAGAGCCGGTCTGGCGGCCTAAGTCCATCACTGCGGAATAAAGGGGCTCATCCCGAATATTGATCCTCACCCAAATAGGCCTGCGTGGAATTGGCCCCTCAACCGTACTCTCGTATTCAACGGCGTCGGCCAATAACGTGCAGACCTCATGTGCGTCTTTAGGTGGAACATTCATAGAGGCGTGTTGCTTGAACTCGGCCGGCACCTTTTCATCCCGGGCCTGGAGGATTCGCTGCTGCTTCTCTTCTTCTGTAAGCCGCTTCTTGCGCTCTTCATCTCTCAACTTAGCCAAGAGACGAAGCTCATCAACAATCTCTACCTCTACCCTCTCCATCGACTCCTGGAGGTTTGAAGATGCAACTGACGCTTGAGCTACCGGCTCATTCGATGCGCAGCCAGTAAGGGTAAAGACTGCAGCGAGTGCTAATGCCCCGCAGATTGAATTGCGATTCATTCGAGTTCCTCCGAGATTGAGAGCCGCCAGGTGTCTGGCTCCATCAAGATTTTCTTTGCAAGAATTTGGTGCCAACGCTTTGCCATCTGTGGGTCGTCAAACGTTGCCTGCACATATTTTGTGAACTTGTGGTGGAAGTCGCCGATTCCCCCTCCCGGAAAATTCTTTCCGAGGATCCTGCACGCTTCCCAAAAGCCAACTTTGTCCTCAAGCGCATTCCGAAGATCAAGATCCTCCGCGGTGCTAGAGAAAGCCCACAGTTCCATCGGGCCCTTCACATCCCGGCAAACCTGCCAGGTAGTGTTGTCCTTCTTCTTAGCGAAATGGAGCATAGTTCCCGGACCACGTTGTTCTCGCAGTGCGTGCTCTTTGATGTCATCTGAGAACTGATAGCGCTCTTGCCGGCCGTTCATTTCGGTCCGATCGCTGGCGGACATAAAGAAAGTGTTTGTCGCGATTTCCCGCTGCTCAGCTGTAACGTGAAAGTCGTACTGTGTAGCCAGTGAGATGATGAGGTTGTTCTTACGACCTTTCCGGCGACAGCTAATAATCCTTTTGTCCAAAGAAGGAATGGTGTTGAACTGGTGATATTCATCGAGAATCAGGTGGCGCTTGGTATTGAAGCTACCTTTAAGACGCTCAAGGTGATAAGACTTAACCGCAGGGTCATCGGAGAAAGTCGGCGAGCTCACCACTTCTGGAGTCTGGAAGAATTCCCTGGCGCCAGCCACCATAGCCAACATAAACATTGTTGCGGACTGCTTTCGGCCGGTAGCGTCATCGGTCGAAACAACGTCAGCGAGGTTGATTACTAAGAGATCTGTTTCATTCAGATCAAGATTTGTAGGCGCATTCAGCAGGATTACGTTACTGATGGTTGATTCTGTGAAGATGCGGATGTACTCGAGAAGAGGAACCGAGCCTATGGTTACATCTGCAAACTTACGCTTCAGATCATCATCTTTTGCAATGATGGTGTTTATGTCCCGCAGAAGGGGCACAGCCTGACGTGTTGCCCTGTTCGCTAGCCGATATTCTCCGGCATACAACATTGCGTCAGCTATTTCCCACCATAGCGGGGTTTCATCGAGCTCGATGTCACCCCTGTCCAAGCGCTTGTCAATTTCGGGATCTTGATGCCGCTTGTACTGAGCCGGATCACCCTTCCCGCCTGACTTGTCAGAACGCAGCTCATACATCTTATTGATGAGATCAGGAATGATCAGTTCTAGGTATTTTGAGTCTGCCCCGTCTTCTGTTGCGAAGATGATCCCCAGCAAACTGATCAGATCCTGCTTTTCCTGATCAGTTGGGTAGCGATTGCACGTCATGGTGTCGAACGGGTTGATAAAGGTCTGGCCATCATTGCGCATCGTGAAGTAATGCGCCCTGTGAGCCCGCTCAGGGCCCAGTATGGATTTGAAAAGCTTTACGAGGCCGACACCAGCATGACCAACATCCAGAAAAACTTGCTTCGGCAACTGCTTGTTATCTTCGCTCAGCAGTAATGCAAGTGTAGAGCCAAATAGACCTACGGATTTACCAGAGCCTGGGGGTGCAAACCAGTTGTTGTTCCACGTTGTCTGGAACGGGGCGCCCATCATGAAGGGCATCGGCTTATAGTCCGTTGAGAACAACGGCATTGCGCCATTCTTAAAGAATGATGCTGGCCGATCTACTGGAAGATAAACCAGAGCGTCCTTCAGGCGTATAGCTGAAGGCACGCTAACAGGCTTTCTCGCCATGGCTGGGATTCCTTCGAGCCAAAGGCGAACAGGGTCATCGAGAAATTCCACGGGCCGCAATCCGCACCAAGAGCTAACTGCTGCTGAAAGCTCCTCTTTCCGGGTTAAACATGTATCCTTGTCTTTTCCCCATGTAGTGAAGGTCAGATGGCCTTTGAGAGCATTTGCCTCATTCCCTACCAGGTAATCTCTTAAAACAGTCGCAGCTGAAGCCTGCTCACCATTTGCCTTATTGAAAATCTTGGCAAGCATGGCCATCCGATGTTTCGAGTTTAGGAAGGATCGAACCTGATCTTTGCCGGTTTGGAATGTAAAACTGGCACTAAAAGGAAACCGCCGCTCGATCCTGCTAACCATCTCCGTGAATGCTTGCGGCCGATCAGACCAAGTTTCGATCTGAATGGGAGCTATGTACCTGTTATGGCACTTCACTATCGCTTCTTCATCTTCCAACTCTTTTGGACGCTCAGTCCAAAACTGGTTCGCTATAGGAGGCTGGGAGAGCGGAGTAGGGTCGGAAGGGTTAGAGGTAGAAACCTGAAGCCTCGGAGGAACCGCTCTTTTGCTCTGAACCTGTTTCAAATTGAAGCGATCGTCATACCTGCCAGTAATAAAGGTGTTAATTACTCGCGCAAGTTGATGAACCGTAGTGGGTTCAGTAACGCAAACTTCAGAAAAAGCACCGGTCAGGTTCTTAACAAAAGAGTTGTGCTTCGCTAGAAGTCTGCGATAACCACGACGGGGATCCTGCCCCATTACAACGTAAGGTGTGACATCGCGATCTTTGATCGCTCTTTCCTGATCGGCCTTCGAGAACGCAGCAAGAGAAGTTTTGACAACAACATAACAAGCCTCAAATGGAACGCGCTTTTGACTCCAGATACTCTCGCGTTCTTCTAAAATCGGCTCAATGTTGAGGTCTAGCCGCTCTGCAACACTCCGCAACTCGTCAAGTTGCTTCTTAGCTACATACTTCCCACCAGCCTCAGGATCTTGAATAAAGACAAACTGAATTTGGTGGCCAGGATTTTTAAATGAAGCGTTTAGGCGATCACTTAAGCGTTGGACCGCCTTTGGATGCTCTTTCTCACCGAGGTGAGTCTTTGCTCCATCCAAAGAAATGGCAGAGCAGTAGTAGCCATCAGCAGTTACAAACGTGTGGTCGTCCTCGACGGCCTGAAGATCACAAAGATCGTAGGCCGTGAGTGAGAGTGTTTTCGCGAAGAACTGTTTGAGTCCAGACATCAAAAAATAAGACCATCGTCACTCTCATCGCTGTCTTCAGTGTCTGGGGCTACAGTCTCAGGAACATCCTGGATGTGCTTAATCACCAGGGCCTCAAATGAGGCTAATCGGCGGTTTTCTGGGAGATCGAGTAGGGCATCTAACTCAAGCTGAACACCTGACGGGTTTTCGCCTTTAAGAGCCGCTCCTGCAACAAACATCCTCAACCAATCCGACTCAAGACAGTCGATGAAATCAGTTAAACCAATAAGACCATCAACAACGTCGTCACGATAATATAACTTAGGCTTAAAGGCAACCTGACTCGGCGATAAAGGTTGAGTTAGTAGAGAAAAAGGTGGCAGAAGACCCAAAGAGAGAGCTAACTCAGCTGCCTTTTGCTTTTCTGCCGACCTAAGGAACACATTGATGCGCCCTGTCCCATAGCTGCCAACAACGAACCCATGGCGAGAGAATTGGTCAGCTGCTCGACCAAGAACAACTCTCTCAATACAGCGCAAGTAAGCAGTCCATGGTGAAGGCTTGTTAGAGTCCTTGTTCGACGCAATAGCTAGCCAGTAGATTTCATTTGCGATACTCCGACCGACACTGAACTCATCTGGCATATCAGGGTAGGGCAGGGCATCCTTGTTCTTATCGCAACTCCAACCACCTCTTATGTCGATAATAGAGTAGTGGGCCATCTCTGCCACCTCCTCCACACAAGCATAATGACGACTGGTACGATCTCCGACACCAAAGCTCTTATGACTAGCAAATCGGCGGTCTATTTCTCTTACGTCAATATCCAAAAAGAATTCTTTTGACTCTGCCATCTCTAGCATTTTCGAAAACGATTCGTCTGATGCAGAGTCGTTAGCACTACGACCATTCGCAGAACCAATGCGCAAGACTCCAGACTTAATAGTAATCGGCTGCCAGGACCGGGATGATGGAAGCCGCCTGGACAACAAGAAGTTCGCAAGGGCTGATCGAGGAACCACGAAGGAACAGATCTTGGCGCCAGCAGGGATTCTCGAAGAACCCGCTCTGCCCTGGTTGTATTGAATGCTTTGGGCTACAGCGTTGTTAATCTCAAGATTGTCAATCAGAGGCTCCGTAATTGAGTCAGGAATAACAATCTCGGACAGTGATTGGCGCAAGCCTATCCTAGAGTCCTGCGGATCAACTGGATTGCGATCTTGCACTACGTATAGCGCACGATTCAAAACTTTATGGAGATACTCGGCTGCCTCTGAAAGATCTCCCTCCAATCCCCACTCTCGGATCAAATACCCAAGATCCGTCCTGAAGAAGTTTGAGCTACGAATATGGCGGAGCTGCCCGTAACCACCCTGGATAAAATCATAGGGCCGTATGTTGGTAATCCAAAGCACGTCTGTTGATAATTCATGTGTACCACTGATCTCAGTAGACTCACCGCTTTCGCATGCATATCCATCAGTGGGTTTCTTGGGATCTACGAAGAGCGCAATACCGATTTTGCTCACTGAAAAGACTCCGAAAAAGTTGGTAAAAATGGCAGTTTTCTAAGGGTAGTTTTTGACCGCCACAGATGCTCGATAGAGCAAGCAAAAGTTGGTGTTTTTTGCAGTTTTTTTGGATTGCTTAACCCATCAATATCACAAAAAACGTCTTTTTTGCCGATGACCTAATAATTTTTATAAATAATTATATTTATTTATAAATAATATATAATTTATAAATCTGCCTTGTACCTAAGCGTCAGTTTAACCGTGAAACTCACGCCTGTCAATGCTCGGATGTTGGGCAGGTTAAGCCTTAAAATTCAGGTGAATTTAACCGTGAAACTTGGGCTGATCAGAAGCAGGAAAAATAGCAGTGTAGTCCTATAGGCATCGAATGGGGGCAACTATCTACGAGTGAAATGATAAGCAAAGCAGGATTCAAGTTGCACCTCACTCTTGCGCTTACGTGAAAAAAGTGGAGAATACGTAAAACAAGTTTTTCGTTACGCATACAGATACGGGAAGAAGGTATGACAACCCAAGCTAAAGTCATCGTGGTTGGGAACAAAAAGGGTGGTGCAGGGAAAACCACAATTTCGATCCACATGGCAGGAACTCTGCATCGGTATGGCAAGAAGGTTTTGCTGGTCGAACAAGACACTCAAGGCTCGATTGCAGACGCTCACAAGTTGAGAATCAAGTATGTTGGTGAACCATCATTTGACTATCACTTTCAACCAAGCAAGTTGGATAGGGATGATCTTCTAAAGCTTGCAGAAGGCTATGACTATGTTGTTGTAGACTCGCCGCCGGGGACAGCGAAGGATCCAGCGGGTGGTGACTTTGAAGCCAAGATAGGTCCAGGATCAGCGAAAGCATCTATCAGGCCAGAAACCTTGTATTCATTTACTGCTGCAGACCTGATTGTCATCCCGACAAAAATGAATAGGACGGATATCCATTCAGTTTGGAACTACATCAATATCTGCTCAACTCACCTGGCGATGTTGCAGAAATCAAACGTAACCCCTGTGCGACAAGCTGTGGTTATTCCTAATGAGCTTGATCCAAAATGGGGCTATGCAAAAGAGCGGAAAATAATTCAGACATCTGTTGATAGGTGTGACAAGGGTCGCGGGTTGGTCAGCCTTGCGAGTACACCGATAATTAAATATCGCCGTTATTCTGATCTCCAGTGGGATGGCAAAACAGCTGCAGATCTTGGTGAAGATAGGGCTCGCTACCTCTTTGAGAAGACCTTGTTTGAAGATGTGCTCCCGAAGATCGGGGTCGTGGATCCAAGGTCGAAGCGGGATAAGATTAAAGCAAACGAATACAGCAGACAGACGATCTTAAAGATTTACGGAGGCGAAGATGCTTGCATCGCATAAAAAAGCAGATCCAAACGATGTGGTTGATGGGTTCGATTCAGAAGACACGATTGAGCAAGAGGCTGAGTTTGAAAAACTTTCAGAAATTCTCGCAATCAAGGAAACCTACATCAAAGAGGAGCGGCTGTTTAAGTTAGACCCTGACCTCATTCATCCAGATCCTGACCAGCCAAGAAAACATTTTGATGAAGAAGAAGTTAAAGCTCGAGCTTCGTCAATGGATGAATTGGGTCAGCATACTGCTATCAAGGTTTACTTCAGTGAGAAAAACCAAAAGATTCAAATCTGGTTTGGTGAGACTCGCTGGCGGGCCAAAAAAGACTACTGCAAGGATCGGCTTGTTCTTTGTCAGTTGGTCCCAGAACCTGATGATGATACTAAGTTCGACAACCAGGTTGACGAAAACCTACAGCGGGCTGCATTCACAGTCGCAGAGCTTCTCGATATCACGGAAAAATATATTGAGCGGTACACAGAACAGGGCCATGAAGATGTAACTAATAGAGTTGCGGAGCGATTGAAATGCGCTAAATCTGAGGTAAGTCGCCGGGCCACGATCATCACAGCGATGAAAAAAGACGATGAACTTATTGGCACGTCCTTCAGGGCCGTCATAGAAGATCGCAAACTCGAAAATATGTCCGCACTATATTTTCTTGCGTCAGCACTTATGGCCGATTGCACGGAGCGAAAGAAAGGGCCCGCCAGAGATCTAGTTCTTCAGGCCTTAAACGATGGCGACAATATCACCAAGGAAGCTGCTAACCAGGCATACAAGCAAGCAACAGGTAAGGCGAAACTTTCCTACAAGTGGGAACCAAAATATCTTGAAGTTCCTGGTAAAAAGGATGCAAAGAATTCGGGTGAAGCTGAGGATACCGATTCTTCGAATGGCCCCGTTGCTGAAGAAACCTCTGAAAAGCTGAATGGTGAACAGCAATCTCTATCTTCAGAAAACGCGGCACAGCAAACTGCTCCCACAAAGCCCAAACCTCCCGGTCGTGTGCTGAAGAGCCTTCAAGTTGATGTGTTGGAGAACTCGGAGTATCTGAAGTTAACGGCAAACACTGGCTATATCACCAAGGAGCAGGCGCTGCAGCTTTCAGAGAATCTTCGGATAGCCGCAGAGAGCATGTAGTTCTCAAAGCTGTCAAAGGGGCACATTTGTGCCCCTTTTTTTTTGTCGCCAACAAACCCTAAACAAGATACAATTACAGCTAAGTCAAGTTGTCAGTCACTCAAAGTAGAAGTATTTCTCTGATGGAAGACGAAAGCTGGATTGATACCGCCAGAACACTGTTTGAGCCGGCCCCGCAAAGTGTTGCAGAAACACTTCTTGCAAAGGTATTTGGGAACTGGGTTTTCAGTGAAAATGCTCCTCGTGGTACCGAGCAAGGTCCACTCATTTACGGCAACTTCATGGGCGTTGATGAAGTAGCTCTTCTGACAACGTTACTTGGCTACAGTGGAATCCTTGCAGCTGCATTTGGCCTGATCATCTCAAGTTACACCTTTATCATGCAGATGGTTAAAAATGCTTGGTCAGGTTCTTTTGCAGCTGATGGCATTAACTCAGTTTTCTGGCCAGCGAGAACTGTTGCCGCATTGGCATTGATTATACCGATAGTGACGATCGGCACGGGTGACAGACAGACACAAATCGCCACGTCACAACTAATGATGATGGAAATAGCGAAAGCTGGCTCCGGTTTTGCGGATAACGTATCTGCAGCATACGTAACGAACGCCTTCGCGTACCCGTTGAACAACGCTAGACCACCAGATACGCAAGATGCAGTAATTGCAATGTTTGAGATTGCTGCGTGCTCCGTGATTGTTGCTACAAAGGAGGGTGAAAACGAACCTAAGTTTGCAACCATTGCCACCGCTCATAAAGCAAATGGCACTGCCGTAAGTTTCATTCCTTCAAATTATGTGGACAATGACAAAGTAAACCAGTGGCGACAAAAATTGACTAACAGTCCAGGAGGTTCCGCTAAACGAAGAATCCAAACTGTGGGATCTGTTAACCAAGCTATTCAATCTGCATTCAATGAATCTGACACAAAAAGAATCAGTTTTGGGTCTGAGGGTCGCTGCGGCCAGCTGAGCTTCACACTCGAAAACAATAGTAGATCGAATGCAGGCGGTAGGGACTCGACGGCTGCGACGTACCTTCAAGCGGCCCAAAATGCAATTACTGCTACTTATAAGCCCTCATACCGAGTGCTCGCATCAAACATGTTCCAGTTCGTTGAATCTCGTGTTTCGAATGGGAGCTACAAAACTTTAATCGAAACATCGGCAAGGATAGACCCAGCTGAAAATCAAGAGGCTGCTGTTCTTTATCAGACCATCATTGATTTCAACACTCTAGTTTACACAAATGTAAGTAACAGCCTTGAAAACCTAAGCCAACAACTCAGTGGCAACCTTTTCCAGCCAATTTTGGACGGCGGGTGGGCGGCACTAGGTGCGGTTTACAACGTTATTCCAAGAATATCCAGCCTAGCAATTTCTAACACATCTGAAGCTCACCAGTTGGTATCTTCGTCAATATCAGAAATACCCTGTGCTGAAGTCACGGGAATAATGGGATTCATTAAGGATGAAAACTGTGAAGCAAAAAATGATGTATTAAGTTATAGCTCACTGGTGGTGGATTTAACAAGAAAATACAGAGCAACATTTAACGATTCAAGTCGTCCCGAAATAGGTGTTCTTGATTACTGTACGATTTCACAATGTAACCTGAGGGCTGCTAAAGAAAGCGCTGCCTCAACGTTTTCAGAAACCACGCTAAATGCTCTGGCTTATAGTGGTAACTGGTTAAACCGAGCCGATAATGCAACCATAAACGCTTCTGAAAACGTTACGGTAAACAGTGGTAATGATCCTGGCGATTTGGGAAGTCGTGATTGGCGTGCGACACGGGATCCGCACCCATTAAACACACTGGCAGGTTTAGGGACCTCTATGCAAACACTCGGGGTCGCATATCAAGTTGTAACAACAACCCTACTTGTCACACAAAAGACCATTGATAAAGGGTCTGAATCATCTATACCTGGAATAGGGAATCTACTAAGCGCAGCCGGAGGTGCCTTGGCCGCTTTATTCGGCGTTCTTGCGGGATTCATGGAGACACTCTCTATAGCGATGATCACCAGTGGCTTCTATCTTACCTATGTTCTCCCTATGATCCCTTTTCTGATTTTTGCGATGCAGGTCGTTGGGTGGTTAGCAACAACAGTAGAAGGAATGTTTGCAGTAACATTCGCTGTATCTCTTCTTACCAATAGTGACGGCGATGGTGCAATTAATACAGGATTCCTAAAAGCTCTAAGTCTAACTGCGGCTATTTTTCTAAAGCCATTTTTCATCGTTATAGGCGTGGCGGTCGCGAACGCTGTGGCAGCTCCGATATTTTCGTTTTTCAATACCCAATATTGGCGAGCCTGGAATATAGATAATGCTCTAAGTGGATCTGCATCTAACGTAATTTATGAAGTGTCCGCTCAGCTTTTAGTATATGTTATTGCTGTGACAATTCTTGTCCGATTCATTTATTCAATTCAGCACATTATTCCTGACTCAATGAATAACTGGATATCTGGCGGGATTGTAAATCCGTTTGGAGTTCCTGATGCGGCAAATGAAGTTCAGAAAAATGTAAAGAGTCAAGTCTCTTATATTACTGGTTCAGTTGCTGGCTCTCGTAACCCAGCTTCAAAGAAACAGAATTAAGATGGTAAGAATTTATGAAAGATGATGTCAATAAAAGAAGAAAACCAAGTAAAGGACTTCGTAGGTTTTTAGCTGTAACGATGGGGCCGAGAGCATTTGTATCTCAGTCTTTTGGAACAGATGTTGGGAGTACGTTAAAAGATCAATATACAGAATGGAAGAAGGTCAACGATGTTAATATCAAGGAAGTTATAGCTAAAAGAAAAGGGTTCGACTTTGAGAAGAAATGCTTCGAGAATAGGCGTCGGCCTGATGACGTAAGGAAAGCATATAGAAATGTCGCGGTAATTCAGGGCTTTTTGTGGTTTGGGATTTCGCTGACTGCGGCTATAGCGTTGGCAGGATCCGGATCTGTTATTGCCGGGCTTTTCAATATCCTGGCGTTGATTGCCCTTCCGGCAATGCTTTTAGCGGCCACTCATCACCAGATTTGTATCAAGGAAAAAAGGTTCTTGTCTCCTGGAGAACTACTGAAGTTTATATCCAGAAGGCCAGGAACATTGATTCCATCGTCTCTACCACCTGAATGGCGCCTGTACACAAAGGATCCGCAGGCTGAGAGTAAGGCGGAAATGACGCCCAAGAGAAAGGTTACAATAAAGAAAAGGGGCTAGGCCCCTTTTTTATGGCCTATAAAACGCGGCCAAAAATGAAGTTACGATCGATGGGAACAAGAGATATTTGAAGAAGAAGAAAACGAACTCTAACGGAACGATCACAGAAAGATAGAACAAAGTACTTTCTGAAGAAACCCTCCAGTCGAGCACCCACTCATAAAACCACATCAAAAAGCCATCCCACCAAGAAAAGGGGGGAAGCTGAATAAGCCAGATGGCATACACCAAACCGAAGATCATCAGTCCGGTCAGGAAAAAAGAACCATGGGATCCTGAGCGCATAACATTGCCTCTTGAAAATCCCTCTACACGCAACCAAATGATAAAATAACGTGTAGAGGGAGTCAAGTAGATTGAGAGAATGCTTCAGCTATTTTGCCCCACCGGGCGACAGGATATCCAGCGTATACGTCAGACACATCGCGAATATGGTCTTCAAAACTATCCCTGTGGTACAGGATCTTGATATCCCTGAGGATGCCGATACGCCTCTTGTACGCCTTCTCATTGAGTCTCAGAAGGTAGTCTCCAAGCAGCTTGGGGTCACTATAGCCCAGCAGGGCCTCAGCACCTCGCGCAGTTAATGCAAGCGATCTGAGAAGGCTTGCGCACTGATCTTTAACAGTGAGTAGTTTGGAGTCTTCTCCAACCCAAAGAGTTCGAAGCAGGTGGTTTAACTCAGCTTGCTGAATACCAGGCAATCGAACTAGCAGACCCGCGTTTTTAACGCCCACGAACCCGATATGGTGGGCAAGATGGCACAGTCGGCAGGCAGTAATCAGGTTTTGAGGGGAGTTGTCGCCATGCTCACCACTTAGATGATGAACCTCCTGCTTGCCTTCCAAACGAAGATCGCAGTATTGGCAGGTGTGATTGTCTCGCTCAAGAATCTTAGGACGGATCTGCTGATACGCCCGGTCTTTTTCATGAGACCGGGCGTCATCCATCCGAAACTTACTGCGTTTGACAGAAAGTACGATGGATTTCATATCAGATTATCCCTGGAACTGCTGAAGTTGATTGTTGACGTTACCGGATGCATCATTGCTGCCGCCAAGCGTCATGGTCATAACCGCAATAACCAAAGGCACAATGGTCAAAGCTGCGCCACCGACGATGAATTTCAGTGCCTTGGACCCGGCATCAGGCTCCTGGGGATTGTCACTTTTCTTCACGTAGTACCAGATCCCGTAAGAAACACAGCCAACACCCGCCAGAAACGCAGCCGCTAAGACCAGCATTCCAATCGCGCCAAGCTGATCCAACCAACCGCCTTCGTCAGTGATACGTGAAGCAAGATCTTCCTGAGCATGCGCAACATTGGTGACTGCAAATGCTGCAACGGAAACGTAGGCTTTAAGCATGAGGTTTTTCATAGGTATTCTCCTGATTACATGTTGCTGAGGGGGATAAAGTACTGGCCGGCCAGTACGCGGTCTTGTTTGACCGAATGCACTTTGCCGAGTCCAGCTATTTCAGATCCAGGGGTAATCGTGATTGAGTTACCTTCTGGGGTTATGATGACAGCTCTGCGAGGGGGAATAAGAGCCGAAGCTTCCCATCCCTGAGGTGCCCGCTGAATTGTCGGGAAACGTGAATCAACTGTAGAGCGGTTGCGAGAAGATGCAGCGACCGTTGCAGGATTCAAGGATTTGGAGATGGCAGCTGTACGAGGCACTTGAGGCTTATTGTCCGTGCCTTCGCTCCTGGTGTCGGACTCAGCAGCTTCCTGCGACAATCGTTGCTCCCGCAAGCTCTCGGGAGCTCTGACGTGATCAATGAACCATCCGTTGCTAAAGATAACAGCGTCACCGTTGCCAATAATCTCTTCAACTGTGAGATTGCTCCCGGCCGCCAAGATGTTTCTCTCGCCCTCTTCAAGAGTAATAACTTTGTTGGTAGGGGAGAGCGCCACTACTCGGTTGTTAACACCTGCGTTCGCAAGAATTGAAAATTCACCAAGTCGTGTTAGGCCCTTAACTTTCTGTTTCACAAGCTCCGACCGAACGTCTTCTTCACTTTTTTCTTCAGCGATTTTCTGTTCAAGCTCATCAATTCGCTTTAGTTGAGCTTCCAGTCGTCCGAGTGTTTCCCGAAGGTCACCAAAACGGTCACCAATTTTGGCCGTCATCGACTCTTCAATTTTCTCAATCTGAGCGTTGATCTCATTACGCATTTCATCAATCTGGGAATCATCAAGTGCCACGTTCTGGGCAGGCCTGGACGATTGAGTCGGAGTTCCGGACTGCTGAACTGCTGTAGGGGTTGGGTTTTGAGCACGGCTCTGGCTAATGACGTTCTGGTTTTGCTCAGAACCTATTTGAGCCACAGTGAATCCTTTGTTTTCGTTTGCAGGAGACGACTGTTGCCGACCAGTGTCAACACCATCTGGGTTTGCGGTGGTTTCAGGCTGTCTAGGGCCCTGCTCATTTACCGGTGGTTTTGGTGTGGACTTCAGTACAGTTGTAACGTTTCTGCTTTGTGCGGCCGGAGCTGATGTCTGAGTAAAGGCTGAGTAGAAGACAAAGCCACCAGCGCCAAGCATCAGAACAAGCCCGGCAACAGCAGATCCGACAACAAGACCCTTCTTACTTTTCTGGGGCTTATTCGTTGAAGCTTCTGAAGCCGCGCCAGCCTCTTCTTCAGGCAACTCAAAAGATTCACCTTGCTGGTCCAGTTGTTCTGAGTCCAACGTTTCCTGAACAACGGGAGGATTATCGTCGAGAACATCAGGTTCCTCATCCTCCGCCTGCTCCATTGCCTGTTCAAGAACCTCCACATAGCGCTCAAAGTCAGAGCCTACGTACTCCCCGTATTGATGAACAACCTCATCACTGGTTGCACCAGTTTCAAGAAGAGTAACGATGTCGTTCAAAACTTCGGAGTCATAGATAAAGTTTTGACCGGACTCATCATCTTCAACTTCCCAATCTGCGCTCAGTTGAATGGCGCGATTGAGGATTTCGATCCAACTTTCAGAGCTCATCTCTTAACCTCGACTTCACTTAGGATCCAGATTCCAACCTGTTCACCGTTGTAAACTTCAACAGTAACTGGACGATTAATTTGCTCCTGAAGTACCGGTACCATGCGACCAAGACCTGTGCCCACGGTAAATTTGACCTGATCGGCAGCATCAGGGATGTCACTTGATTCATTAACGGTTGCGCCTTCTGGGCTTGTGGTGGTGGTGCTATTTCGTAGTGTTTCGGCATAGGCGCCACCAAAGGTGCCAAGAAGATAAGGCACCCAGCGACTCAGGTAATGGTTGTCGTAGTCGCTAGCGATACCTGGTTGGAAGGTTTCAGCATTAACAATCAGTGCTCGGACGTCATAACTCTCACCGCGGTAGATCATTTGGGTGATTTGGGGAACAACTGCCTCACCTTGAACAGGCACCTCCTCCGCCAAGAAAACGGCGCCATCAAGCGGTGGCGTTACTGACTCAAACGACATTGGGCCGCCTATGTCAGAGTTATGCGCAGTAGTAGCTACTCCGAAAAGTCGTGTATCTGCGGGTATCTTGAAAGTGGATGGGCTTTCACCAGATGGATTTTGAGAAAAGGCCAAATCTTCACCATACCCACCAGTGACGAACGGGATCTCATCATTAGATGCTCCATTGGAATCGGAACTCCCAGAGTTGCTGGTATCTCGAGAGGCGGAACTGTAACTGGTGTAAGTTCCGTAGTTGGCCTGGGATTCAGCGACCTTTCGCAGATCCTCTTTTGCTTGTTCGCCAAGTGACTTAGCCTCTTCAATTTCGTCTTTCAAAGTCCAGCCTTCTGGCTGGCTTTGACTAGCCCGACGATTCTGATTGGTCTGGCCTGGCGGGGTTACCGGAGTCGGGTTTCCCGTTGAAACTCGTTGAGACTGACTTTGCAAAGTGTCCAGCGCCAAATCACCAGTGTCTCTCTTAGTGTCAACGGATTCCTCTGCAGCAGACTCCTCAGCCCGTTCCTGATTTTGTAACGTTACTTGCTCGATGTACGTTTGACCCTGAGTTCGAGCGTTTTCCGCCTGTTGCTCGCGAGTTTCACGTTGTTGGCGGGCAATAGGGCTGTCCTCAGAAAGCTCAGTTTCGCGAACATTACCTTGATTGGTTCTGTTAACAACACTGGCATTGTTTGTGGAATTCTCGGTTGTCTCTTCTGGGGCGCTCATGATCATGTATGTGAATAGGCCCGCAGCAACTACGCCGATCACCAAAAAACCACGCCCACCCTTCTTGAAGGCATTTTTGAGAGCAGCTTTGCGTCTGGCACGATCTTCTCGATCTTGCTCTTCGCCATAGGAGTCCCAAAAGGTATTGGCTTCCTGATCTGGGCTATCCTGAATGTTTTCGTCGGCCATATTAAGAACCAATAGTTACTCTTACAGATTCGCCATCGGGCGTTCTTAGGTAGGCAGTTGCCTGGGATGGATCTTCGATCCGGTAAACATAAATTCCACTTACATCCTGAATCTGAGCGCGTGGGGGGCTTTCCATCCAGAACTTGCTGCGCAAATAAAGCCGACCGTTGATAATCCAGGCCCGGCCTGCATCTTGTAGTCCAGTCAAGTCAACTTCTTCAGCGCCATTAGGAATGTCATTGACTGCCAATCTGAACATGATCTCGTCTTCACCACCGCCATAGCCTGCATCAGAAAGCATTGTAGGGTTGGTTTTAGCGTTCGGGCCCGGCATGTTAAGGCGAACATTCAAAACACAAACATTCTCTTCTTCATCGCCGACCAGGCGAACCACGATCGGTTGCGGATATCCCTCCAGCAAAAGGTTATTAGTGGCCATGGCGAAGGGCTTCTGTACTGCAACTTCGTAGATATGAGGTTGTTGCTCAAGGATCTCGCTTGAGAAAGCTCCAGAATCACCCTGGGTGTGCCCATCCAACGGCCAAACCTGGCCTGTGGAGTCTTGAAAAATTAGATGAGCCGGGGATCGAGAAGCAATCGGCAAGCGGATGGCCTCAGGATTGCTGTTGCTATAAGAGATCGTCTTAATCTGGCATGCGGCCTCTCTTAACGGGGTATTGCGGGCCCGGATTTGCTCTTCCTGAACTACTCGCTGATCGATGATGATCTTAGGAGGAATGCCCAGCTTTTGGTCACGCTCACGGGCATACGCTTTTTCCCGTTCGAGCTCCCTAAGCTCTGCACGAATAGGCTCAAGATTTTTTTCTTGCCAGATATAGCGACTCATTGCCTCACGACGCTGCTTCATGACAGTTTCGTCTTTTTCAGTGGGAGTGAACATCAACACACCGTCCCCAGAATCGGAGGAATTCTGAGCTACAGAAAAACCGGAGAAAACGAACAAAGTGAGGCCCATTGCCAAAGGGGTCACATGCTTGATCATGCCTGTTCCCTCATGAAAAAGGACGTAAAACGAAAGCCGGAAAAGTACAGGGAATCGGGTGTATCGAACGTCATGGTTGCGTCAATTAACCAACGCTTTGTGGCAGTCCGGCCCGGTAGAAACAATGTCGTCATAATTTCAGTTTGATACCTCCAGATCGGCCGACCGCCAGCGGAACCTTCATAAATCATGAAAGGGCCTCGTTTGTTGACTGACTGGACAACCGCACCACTTTGAGGATTTTCCTGCATGTATCTACCGAAAGAGCTTCGAGTGATAACCTTTTCAAAAGCCCCCTGAGAATTAATGTCAAAATAAAACAAGGCACAGTTATTGGTCGTTTCTTCCATCTCTGTAGTCGTGAAAGAAAAGCACTCACGAAGCGTCTTTTTTATCCAGTGTTCCCGTGCAATTGGACCAACATTTGGTATTGGAAGCAGGGGTGCACGAACTACCGGGCTACTATCTGGGCGAATATCAATCCGAGGATGGAAGTCAAAAAGTAAGCGTCCAGCAACGGCAATCATCAGGATCGCGGAAAGGATGTAGAGGGGCTTGATGCTCTTGTTTGCCACATCAGGGAAACTCATGAGCCGCTCCCGTAAACAAGAGCATCAACAGACATTCCGGCACTATTGAGCAGCCGGCTCTCACGAATGATGAACATGGTTACGTTGATGTTTGCATAACGACGACGCTTCTCAGCTGTGTCATACCACTGCCAGCGAACTGGAACCGTAAAGACCCATGTGAAACGATTGTTGGTAAGCCGATACTCTTCGATTACCGGCACTGACTGGATCTCAGCGAGGGTAGAGTATCGGCCGGAAACCAATGGCTGGAGATCTCCCGCAGCCTCCAGCGCCTGGAGAAAGTCCTTTCGCCCACCGGATGTGAAATACTCGTCCAAGGCTTCGTTCATGTTCGCCTTGGGATTCAGGTTGGACAATGACAGAACATCCTCGATCGCCTCTGCAGCAAAGTCACGCGCATCTGCATCAGTAATATCGCCTTGCTCGCTGAGAGGCTTCAAATTGATCAAGCGATAATCGTCAGTGGCGGGAATGTTGTAATGATCAGGCGTCCAGAAGAAGACCATGACAAACAACACGAATGATCCGATGCAAAGTCCAAGCGCCCAAAAAAAATTCGACAGATTGCTGTCCACAAAGGCCAAGCGAGACTGGTTCTCTTTATAAGTCTTGGGGCCTTGGGTGGGTACCGGAGCGTTAGCGGCAGGATTGGCCTGCGCCGGAGCTTTTTTACGAACGACACGAGCAGGCGAGGCCTTGGCTTTTTGGCCAGATGCCTTAATTGTTTTCCGTACTGGTGTTTTAGCGTTCGTCATTAATTAAAAGCTCTACTGATTGAACCAATCCATCCTGGGTGGAAAGTCTCAGAACGTGATGTGTCTTACTGACCCATAGAACTGTTGAAAGCACCAGGAAAACAGCTGATAAAGCCACCAGCCTGCGAGTCCAGCGCTTCATCCTGATACTTGCGAGCCCAACTGAAGCTGGCGGCAAAGTCTTTGAAGAGAACCGAATGGAATCCTCTTGATCGACTTTCTCACTCCACAGCTTCTTTTCTAAGGCCTTCGGATCAAATTCGTCTGACAAAATAAAACCTCTCACTAACCTAATGAGAAGATAAATTAAATCAGAGTTTCAGTCAAGAACATTGCCGATCTTGTTGAACCTATCGAGAGCCTCGTTGAAGAAGTAGATATTCTTCCCGTAACGATTGATAAGACGGGCTTTTATCTCGGCAGAGAAGGGTTGTTTAACACGCTGAAAAACGTGAGGGGGGTCGGTTGCAAAACGAAACAATGTATCTGTTTCGCATTCCTTGGCAAGCCACTCGATATTGCAGAAGCATGCGATCATGCTACCCACAAAAAGGTCGGCTGTAGGGAATTTTGCAAGTCGGAGGAACGAAGCAAAGTCATTCTTTGCGGATTCATCAAGCCATTCCCAGTTAAGGGCTTCAAAAGGGCCGGGGCTCGAATCAATCTTTGCGACTTCCCGGCCATTCCAGAAAAGAGTGCAATGGAAATCCAGATGACCATCCATATCAATGGTCATGATGTCCCCGATAGTGAAGGGGCTGCTTGTCTGGTCCGGGAAGTGAGTAGGCACGGTTTCCTTTACAGCTTCAATATTCAATTCAAACTCCAAGTGTAGCGGTTGCCACAATTGTTCGCTTCCCATTAGTGCACACAAATCGCGAAGCGAATGGCTGGGCCACACCAGCTGAAACCGGGGCTCCCGGCTTGATAACTTGCCTGAGAAAGCAAGTTATACTATCAGCATGGGTGACCATGAACAATGGCGGCAATTAAGCCGCCACCCTCTCATACACCCCTTTCCCGAGGGGTGTGAAGTCCTCTTCAAAACGTCGGACTACCTGGCGAATCTTCGCCTCGAAGTTCTGGTTGGTCGCAACACGCTTGGCGTACCCCGACAGGCGAGCGTACAGGTCCTGTAGGTGAACCTTTTCGCCAGGGCGGGTGACACGCTTCAAAGCCGATCGCCACGTCATTCTCTGGGCATTGGCTAAACGCTGCTCAACCTGGAAGGCAAAGTCGATGGCACAGAGAATCCTTCTGTCCCTCTCGAAAACCAATAGGGTTTCGTGCGCGATACGGGCGAATGAAGCACCCCCATAGCGGCGAGAGTCCGATACACAGTTATGCTGCTGCTTGATGATGATGTCCCTCAGCCTCCCTGGGGCCACCCTCTGGAGCATTCCTGTAAGGTCATAGAACTCACCGGACTTACGCATGTTGCCGATTAGCACGCAGTACGTGGCTCGCCCCTGGTGGGACAGGGCGTCATAGATATTCATCAGGGCCAACTGGCTTTTCTCGATGAACTCGCCGACGCTCTGGCAATTCGAAAGATCGTCGGGGTGAGCCTGTCCGTTCCCCCATACATTTTTGGAATACTCGATCATCGAGTGATACGGGGGATGCCAGAAGATCATTTCAGCTGGACGGCCAACGGACTCGAGCAAATCGTCTCTGAGGAGGTTGAACCCACTGTGAAGGTCGAGGCCTTTGTAATTCACCCCCAGTTCCCGGGCAACGTCACCGGAAGTACCGGAACCCTCTGATGGGTCAACGAAAAGGGCCTCTGGGTTGGACCAATCGAAATAGGAGCCCAGAGCGTCCTTGATGATGTGACCTGAACAGTTACCCCGCCAGCGAGAGTCACCCCACTTACCGCGATTCGGATATGAGGCGACGGAGCTTGCAAACCCTTGAGGCTTATTCATGTTCAGCCTCCTCCTCAGGGGCTCCAGGAAGCGCCGGGAAGTAGGTGAAGATTTCGAGGTGAAATTCTTCGGTGAGGTCTTCAAGGTCCCGCTCATCGACATACTTGTTAATCAGGACCCGGAAGGCATGGGCCATCTCTTCAAGGCCAGCGCCTGGCTTTTCAGATTCAAGCTTTGCCACTGAGTCGCGGGCAGCATTGATGATATTCGTTCTTTGCAACATGGCTGCCTCCGTTACCGCATAAGAGCTGCGAAGCTGAATGAAGCCATCACGCCGCCGACGATGATCTGGACCTGAGCGATCTGCTCACCCCATAGTCGTGTGGCCTCGTATCCTGAGGTGCCCGCAATAACCAGGGACACACCCCCAGCGATGAGACCGATGAGAACCAACGTCCTCTGGGCCTTCTCTGAAATCTGAATAGAATGTTCTTTCATGATTGCCTGCCTCTTACTTGTCCTAACCTGTAAGTAATAGTATCAAATAGAGATACACCAAGCAAGGTGCATTAAGGCAGATAGAAAACGCGCCATGCGTTCCTTAGGAACGTCTTGTCTGTGCACACAAAAGCGCGAAGCGCCGGAAGGAGAGGGCATGCTCGATATAGGCGAGAGAGGGGAGGGGTTCAGGTTCTGTCTGTCGCGTTGTGATGACCCGGGGCTGGGCCACCACACTACACGGTCACTTGCCTATGAACGATCAACGGATCTCGATTTGGACAGTAACGCGATCGGGTGACTGCTGGAACGCCAGAAGGCATGCTGAGGTAGGTCCGGTGCTGACCCAATCGCCGACCTGGTATCTCTTGTTGCCAACGATGACAGTTGAATAGTTGAAATCACCGTTGGTCAGGTTTTTCGCGATGGACTCGCATTGGTTATGGTTCGTCGTGGTAACTGAAATGATATCGGCAGATCCCCCCTCGACTGGCTCGATGCTGGTCTGGCCGTTTTCATTGGTGGTTACGCGAATGTGCGTTGGCTGAGGCGGGATTTCATCGAAGTGCTGTTTGACCGTCTCAGCCAATTCGGTGAAACGGGCGGCCTCTGCCTCAGCTTCGTTTTGGCTGGAGATCTCGTTGTAGAGCATATATGCGCCAACGATGACTGCCGGGCCGAATACGGCAATGGAGAGCCATTTGGCGGTTTTCTGTGATTCGGTACTACTCATGTGTGTGTCCTTTTCTCGTTATGGTTTAAGGGGTAGGTGAAGACTGGCTGGTGAACTGGCTCCAGTCGATCTGGCCATTGTTCAGCTGATGGATCAAAGCGCCTACACGGGAGCCTTCTGCCCACTCATCGGTCATGCACAGTTGTTCGAGCCGGCCATTGTCGACAGTGCGGTAGCCGAGGTCTATGGCGTCCTCGATAACTTCTTCGATGCTGTCCATTGTGTGGTGCCCGAAGAAGCCGCGCTGATCGAAGGTCTGGTGGCGGTAGCGGCCGGGCTCGGACATATCCTCAAGGATGACGGTCCATTGGTTGGAGGCGTCATTGCGAAGGGTGAGGCCGAATCCGGATTCATTGAAGGCGGCGAGAATGGCTTTGAAGGCCTGTGCGTCACGATGGTAGGCGTCCACGATGTCCTGGCAGTTGGCCATGATGGAGGGGCTGTGAGCCATCTCCTGGAATGCCTCGAGACGGTCGATGAACGGGTTGCTTTCGATGCTGCACATAACATATCACCTGCTGTTGTCCTAACCTATTAATTATTATATCATACGTAGTACACCATGCAAGGTGTTTTAGTGTGAAATATCCCGGGCTTTTATCCGACAGATACATGCTTGGCGCTGTACTGGGGGTGAATAACGGGAACAACTCGGAAGTAGAAGGAATCGATGTATGCGCGTGCTATTTGCAGCCGTAATGGCCCTTGTGATGACAGGCTGTGCTTCCGTAGGGACTCAAGTGGGTAATGAGAGCGTTGCTCAGATTAAGGAAGGTGAGACGACTCGTTCTGAGGTAATCCAGATGCTCGGTCAGCCCAATGGAACCATTCAGGGAAGTGCCCTCAGCGGAGAGTCCGTGACCGGCATTACCTACAGCTACAGCAAGACACAGGTTGATGCTGCCAACTTCATTCCGGTCGTCGGCCTTTTTGTCGGCGGGACCAGCTCGGAAAACACCATGCTACAGGTGTATTTCGACAAGGATGGGGTGGTGACTGAAAAGCACTACGTTACCAACAACCATGAGTCGGGCGGCCTGATGTAGGATTGCAGATCCGCGGGCACGGGGTCGGCGTATATTGTCCCTGTGCGTCTGGCTCCTGGCATGGGAGACGACGACTCATTTCATAGGATGGAATGAGGGGTAGCTTTAGCCCTCCGGCTTTCCGGAGGGTTTTTTTTGTTCCTCAGAGATAATCTCGCTCAGTAACTGGAACTCCCGGGCATAGAAGTGACTTCCCAGTAAGGCGAGGATGGATAGCTCCAGCGCTTCGCCACCCTCCTGCTCATAATCACCGTCCGGATCGTCCCGGTTGGCATCGAGCAACTGCTTGAGCGGTTCCACATACAAAAGCGCTGCGCCGGTTTCATGGAATGTCGTGGCATCCAGAGCCTCCGGATCCTGTTTGTAGCGCAGCACCTTTTCACTCACGTCCGCCAGCATCACCCGGGCTTCATAGCTCAGCAGTTCGTGGTTCAGCAGATCCACCAGTACAGGGCCGGAGGTTTCAAAGGTGTGCCGCATGAAGTGGTTGTGAATGACCTGCCGAGCCTTTTCGTCGGTGACAGGGGCTTTCATTGACCGGCGCAGCGACAGGCCTTCCGGATCCGCCTGGTTAATCAGGATTTCGGCCTTTTCCTTGATTGCCGGCCGGCTATCGCTGGGCAGGATGCTTTCAAAGGAATCAGGGAGGGGTGAATTGCTGGTAGAGCTTTTCAACAGAGTATTGGCATCAATGATGATGCGCATCACATCCGCCCAGTAGTCAATGCCCAGGGCCATGGTGTTAGTCAGGTCCGGGGTCTGATGTTGAAGCTTTCTCAGGCGAAACCGGTTGATCGGAGCCAGGCGCTCGGCAATTCTGAGATATCCGCTGCTGTTTTGCAGACCGTTGGCCAAAAACTGCTGATGAACTTTCTTGAAAGTCAGTGCCAGTGTAATTCGCGCCCCTTCACTAAATGTGGGGGTGGTCTGGTCGCTATGGTGTTCCATGACGCTCAGGGTTCTCTCAGGTGATGAAGGCAGGGTTATTGACTTCCTCCCCCACCTGCGTCAGTGGGGGATTCCTTACGCAGCGTGCGCTGCGCTGGGTGCTACTTCCTCACGGCTTCGCACAGGTTCCTGCTTCGCGGAGTCCGGTAACCCGGACTCTCCACAGGCTAACACGCGATGCCCTCGCGCTTTGATGTTGATCGCACCGACCAGATCGGCGTTTTCTTTGAAGTCGCACCGCACACACTGAAAACGCGCTTGTGAGGTTCGATTGTCCGGGCTCACATGCTGGCATTTCGGGCAGGTCTGACTGGTGTGGTGCGCGGGCACAGCCAGAACCTCACCGCCCCGAAACGCCTGTTTGTATTCCAATTGGCGGCGGAACTCGTACCAGCCTTGATCCAGAATGCTACGGTTCAGACAAGACTTGGCTTTGACGTTCACGCCCGGATTCTCCCGATCGCCTTTAGCCGAGCGCGACATATTGCTCACCTTCAAGTCTTCAATCACGACCATTGCGTGGTTTTTGCTGATCTGATCAGAAGCCTTGTGAAGGTAGTCGCGCCGGATGTTGGCGATGCGGGTATGCAGGCGGTTGATCCTGGCCTTCTGTTTGTACCAGTTGGCTGAGAATTTCACCTTGCGGGCCAGGGCGCGTTGCGCCCGAGCCAACTTTTGCTGGTTGGCTTTGAAGGCACCAACCGGTTCAATGAACGTGCCATCGGACAACGTGAGAAAGCGGGCTACGCCCATATCCACGCCGATCATCGAGGCGAAGGGGTGCGCCGGTTCGGGCATCTCCCGTTCGGTTTGGAAGCTGATGAACCAGTGGCCACCCTCGAACCCAACGGTACAGTTTTTGACGGTTCCGACGATCTCTCGGGATTTGCGGAAGCGAACCCAGCCCATACCGGCAGGCAGCTTCACGCGCCGATTGTCGATCTGGCAGTATTTGGAGAAATTGACGAACCGGATGCTGTCGCGGGACTTCCCTTTCTTCTTGAAGCGAGGACGCTCAGCACCGTTAACCTTCTTGAAATACCGTTGCCAGGCCGTGTCCAGGTCTTTCAGCTTCTGCTGGAGGTTGTCAGTATAAGCTTCTCTGAGCCATTGGGTATCGAGATCGCGCTTCCAGGCCGTGACCCACTTGGCCATCGTTTCATACCGGGGCACACGCTGCCCCTCGGCATCTGCCGCTTCGTTGCACTTAGCCAAGGCCTGATTCCAGACAAACCGGGCGTGACCACACAGCACCCGCAACCGGGCGCTCTGCGCGTCACTGGCATCCAGTCGGAATTTGAAACCTTGGCGAATCATCATGCCGTCACTATAGCAAACACTGTTTATTTATACAGCATGCAGTGCTATTAATCTGTTAGAGAACTCGGTAGCGCTGACGCGCTACACCGCATTCACCCCACACCTTCTTCGGTGTGGGTACCCTGCGGAGGCTTTGATGGTACTGAGTGGTTGAGCTGTTGGCGAGAATGGACACGGCTGGGCTTGCTGAGGTCTGCCTGAAGGGCAGGGTAGAAGTGGCTAGTCCTTCAGCCGCTTCTTGATTTCACTCGCTTCGGAGCCGGAGAGGAATGCCAGGGTGAGCTTTCCAAAGGTGGACCGGAACTGATTCAGGTCATCCTGCATACGGCTGCGGTCTTTCTGCATGCCGATCGGATCCTCGATGCGGTCAGATTCGCTCATCAGGGCCCGCTCAACGGCCGCCATGCCGTACATGGCAAATCTCTGGATGTCCGCCAGCTCTTCAGAGTTGAAGCGAATTCCGGGCTTCTCAGGGCCACCCCCAGCAGTGCGTGAATTGATGGTCTGTTCTGACAGGGCAATATCGATATCTGACAGTGCTTCAAGATCGGACAGAATCTCCGGGTCTTCCTGGAGGGTGGAGTACTCCGGGAGATGTCGGGCCATGGCCTCCATACGGTCAACCACCAGTTGGCGCAGGATATGGTTCTGCCTGGGGGTGAGCATGACCGGTGACGGCCTCAGGTTATTGTTGGGTGTATCCATGGGACTTTCTTTGCCTACCTACAAAAGGATTGCCTTGAGCTTCAGGGTACCGATCAGGGATTACAGATTAAGGTCCCGACCGGTGGCCTTCTCGACGGCATGAATGAATTCGTTGATCTCCTGCTTGTACTCAGTCTCGTCACCTTTGCGGTACGTTTGCAGGAACTCGACGGTTTCCTCAGGGATCTCCCGCCCGGTACCGTGATGGAGCAGGACTTCCATTGAATGGAACTCGGCCTGCGCCTGGAAGAACCGGGCATTGTTGTCTTTTGGTGGGACCGCCATCAGCCGGTGGCGCTGCTTGGCGGTGGCTTCAGCGATCTTGAGGATAGTCTTCTGCTCTTCAGAGGTGAGGTTACGCATACTGCTGGTGCTCCCCAGTGGTTCCGTTGTCAAAAATTCGAGGCGTGCGGTGAATCGATTGGCAGACCCAGTTGCTTGATGTGTTTGAGACACAGCTCCAGGGCCCGCTCTCGAAGCTCAGTTGGAGGTACGCCGCTTCAATCATGGAATGAGTGCCACCGGCTTCCTGGACCAGATGAGCAACCCCCTCACAATGCGTGATGTAGGGAGCGCCGGATCCTTTTCGCACCTGACCGATCGAGCGGTGCGCCTTGTCGGCTGTTCGCCTTGCCAGAAGATATGGATCAAATCCCATGATGCGCCTCGGTATTCTGGTTTGCCCTTCCTATGAATTTGAATTATCCATAAAAAGTAATCAACTTGTTTGGTTTAGGATTCCATTGTATCAAATTCCACCAGGCTCTGGGGATGATTATTTCCGCGGCGCAGCCGTGGCGTAGCCAACCGGCCTCAGTGCACACAAAAAGGGCGAAGCCCTCCTACCGGGAGCAAGGCTCCCGGGTTGAGAAAGGGTGGATAGAGGGGTGATGGGCCATTCTGATCAGCCAGCTCGGCGCATTCTGAACGGCTGGGCCGCTTTGACTTCGGCGGCGTTAGCCATGAGTTGCCGGTAATCGTAGGCGGCGGCCTTCTGGGCATCCCGATAGTTCAGGCCTGACTTCTGGGCCAGCTTGCGGGTGCTGGTGAGGAAGTTATCCGCTTCCATACCATGCAGGTGAACGGAAGCCTGCGGGTCGAATATGTCGTGCAGGGTGACAACCTTGTGCTCCGGCTCAACGACAATCTGAATGGCGCTCTCGTCGATGTGCTGGACTTTACGCAGCAACTCGGCAATGGCCAGGGACTGATGGAAACGACCGACGATGCCAATGGTGCGACTGGTGTGGGCTTGGCGAGTGCTCATTGGCCAGCCTCCTGTGAATCCTGATAGCCGAGGCCGAACATGGCCAGAATCTCGTTGCAATCATCTGCCAGCGCCTGCTTGATGATCTCGATGCCCTTGTTGGCGTCCTCGATCTGTTCATTGGCGCTGGCTTTGTCCTCGGCGGTGTAGTCGGATTCTGAGGCGATCTTCTCTTGCAGATCATCTGCACCGGTTTCGATCAGAGAGGCCATTGCCTCGATCTGGGAGGCGGTCAGCTCAACCGCCAGCTTGAATGTGGGTTCTTGGTTCATCGGTACTCTCCTGCCTGTCATTGTTTGCCTAACCTGTAAACCATTTTACCAGCATAGAGACACCATGCAAGGTGTATATAGTCCGGAACCACACGGCGACAGCCGTGGCGTAGCCAATCGGCCTCAGTGCACACAAAAGGGCGCCCCGCGCCCCGGGACTGGCGCCAGCCAGGCACAAAAAAGCCCGCAAATGCGGGCTATGGTGGTGGAGGGGTTGGATCTCAGGCGTACAGCGATCTGACGTCCATCTGTTCAACCGAGAGCTCGGCGGCTTCGCAGAATTGCTTCAGCTCCTTCGGGATAATGGAAAGCTCCGTGCTGATCGGGTTGCAGGCGGAACCCTCCCGTATAATAAAGGAAACGAAAATCTCATTGTCCTCCCGTGAGATGTACTGGCCGGAATGGTCCGGTTTTCCCGACAGAATGAAATTCTCATTCAGATTCTCGCGCTTGGCCGGGGCTACCCGGAAATGCCCGATGGATCCCAGATCGTCGTAAAGGATCTGTTGTGCCTGGTCGCAGAACTCGTCTGCCTCAATGCGCTTGCTGCCGGAGAAGCGCAGAACATAGATCAGCGATTGGTTACCAACAATGCCGAGAGCGGGGTTGATTCTATCCATCTCAGGTTCTCCAACTGGGTTTGTGCGGAGCTGGAATTAATCCAGCAAATGCAGGGTGGGTAAGGGCCGGTCGCAGGGATCGACAATATCGGCGGTCACTATGGCTTCTTCGAGCTGGCTGTAGACCTGATCGAAAGCCTCGATGCCGCAATTTCCCGCGCCCATATCGCGCATGACCACCACCAGTTGGGACGCATGGTCGATAATGTCTGAAACTTGGTGGTCAGCCAGATCCATGCTTTGCGTGTCCATTTGGTTGCCCTGGGCATCAAAGGTATTCAGGGTCACTGGAACCATGACCCGGCCACCGGTCTGGGGCTCATCGCTCTCGGCTGAGAAATCCGATTCCAGTAGGGCGAGGGAGCCGATAACCGGGTTGTCTTCGTTCTGACCGGTTACATCGATAACCAGCCCATCGCCGGTACGGTTGAGCAGAACGCCCCCGAGCCCCTGGACCTCGATGTTAAGGCGTGACGACTCATCGCACTGGGCCACGGTAAAGGGGCCTTTGTCAGTGGTCAGATCGTCCTTGTGCGTAAGCTCAAGGTCACCGAAATTGAGCATTTCGCACAGTTCTGCGATGCCCACCGCATCCATGGAGATTTGGTCGCCACCGTTGGTGGCAATCTCATGAATGTCGTTCGGGCGGTTGTCCGGGTCGCCGTAGCCTAGTCCCTGATAGGTTCTCAGGGCCGCAAGAATCGTGTGCAATGCCTGGTCTTTGTCTGCAGGTGTCATGGGTGTTCTCCGAATGAGGGGGATTAGGCGGCCACTGTCTGGCCGCGCTCCCATACTTTCACTTGGTAGCCGGTGCACTCGTGGCGCACGGCTTTGGCCTGTTCTTTGTGGGCTTCGCTGAGCTCACTGGGGTCAACCCGGTATTCCTTGATCGACTGGCTGTTTTCATCGATCTCATACATCCGGTAGAGCTCCCCTTCGTGGAAGGCGTGGATGTACTTGGCCACCACGTTTTCAGGGTTATAGTTTTCGGCCTCGTAGGGCTGGCAGAACATCCAGCCGGCGTCGGTATCTTCGGGCAGGCGTACCAGCTTCTGGATGCGCTCGTTTTTGAGGGTGCTGCGGTCAACGATCAGCTTTTTACCGTCCCAATCACCCCAGCTTTCCCAACCGGTCGGGGAAGGGCGGCCGTACCAGATGCGTACCTGAACTTGCTCGCCCATCTCTTCAACAATGGAAACAGTATGAGCGCCGCCGAGCCCTGAAGGGATGCTGTAAACGGTTATGGATTCTTGCTGTGCCATGGGGGTGTTCTCCTGCCTGAGTTTGTTTGCCTAACCTGGAAACCATTTTACCAGACACCGTACACCACGCAAGGTGTATTGGTGAATTATTTTTCACGGCGACAGCCGTGGCGTAGCCAACCGGCCTCAGTGCACACAAAAAGGGCGCGTCAGCGACCAATGAGGGAAAGGGCAGGGTATCGGGGCGCCACCTGACGCCCCGTGTTGGTGAATGGATCAAGCCGCCACCGGCAGAGCTTCGGGCGCTTCGTCCAGCAGGCCCGCCTGCTTGGCGGCGTCCGCCAGATAGCGGGCGGCTTTCTGCGCATCGCTCAAAGCCTTGTCGAGGGCCTTCTCGGGGTCTTTGGTCTTGCTGGCCCAGTTGGCGAGGTAGTTGACTGAGTTCTGCGGAGTGAAGGGCAGACCCAGTTCCAGAGACAGCAGCCAGGCACCCGCTTCTGCTACCAGTTCCTCGGTGGCGTAGCAGCTGGTGTCACGATCCAACCGAGCTTTACCGCCTGTCCAGTGGATGAACTCATGGCAGAGGGTGGCGATTGCTTCTTCCTCGCTCACGTACTGGTCAAGGTTGGGGCTGCGTACCATATCCAGCCCCGGGCGGTAGTACGCCTGATCACCCCCACCGAAGGCGAGCTTTACGCCGGCGGCTTTGGCCATATCAAGCACAAACTGGATATTGCGGGACACGGTTTCCGCTTCGGGAGCGTCCGCTAGAGGCCCGTCGAGCTGGTCTTCGTTAAAGACGGTGTAAACCTTACAGGCGAGGCGCTTGCGGCCCTTCTCATCCTCGTCCGATTCGATCTGCTCTTTGGCCTTCTTCGGGATGTAGGATTTCCAGAACTCAACGTGAGTGCCTTTCTCGCCTTTCTTAACGGATACACCCGCTTCTTTGGCCTGCTTGAAGGTTACCCAGCGCGGGGAGCTGTAAGCGTTAAGCTCGGCGCTGAAGAACAGTGAAACGATATTAGCCCACCCGGTGTACTGGCGGCCGGTCTTGCCGTTGAGCGGTTGCAGTACGCCCCGTCCCGGCTTCCAGCCTTTCTGCCAAGGTGCGCGGCCCTGGGTAAGAGCTTCAAGAATCTGGTCGCGGATTGAGTCGATAGCTCGCTTGTTCATGGGTGTTACTCCTGCCTGCTTTGTTTGCCTAACCTGTTAATAATTCTATCAAATATCGTACACCACGCAAGGTGTATTGGTGAATTATTTTTCACGGCGACAGCCGTGGCGTAGCCAACCGGCCTCAGTGCACACCAAAGGGCCGCAGGCCCCGGCTGGCGGAACGCCAGGCACAAAAAAACCCGCTCGCGGCGGGCTAAGGCAGGGAGGTTTGGTTTACATGGTTGGGGCCGAAATGTTCCGGATCCTATTCAGATTGTTGATCGGGTTCGGTTTGATGCGCAGGCGCCGGGTGGAGAGGCAGCCGCGGTAAATGCGCTTGGGAACGTCTCCCGGGTCAGAATTAAGAATCGAGCACACAAAGATATATTCAAAGCTGCCCCGAATTGAGAATGGGACAAACGTTTTGAACGTTCTTGGATCCCGTTTTCTGTACAGCATCGGATTGTGCCAACGGAGGGTTTTGCACCGAGTGCCGAGCTTCATCGGGAACCGGGTACCGGCGATTGTCTGGGAAAGTCTCAAGGATTCATCGCGACGTTTTAGTTTCATGCCTGGGGTCCTCGGTAACGGGGGAGGCCTGATCCGATAGGCCACCCCCATTGATGGATTACTCGGCGGGCTTTACCCGATCCGGAAATACTGGGGTTGGCTCCGTGATGCCGTTCTCTGGGTCAATAAAGTGGAGCTGGTCCTCGGTGAACTCGTTGTCGCACTCATCAACAAACACCCTATGGCCGCCGCGGCGAACCGTCTTCTGCTCATTCCATTGAATGTCGGTGGATCCTTCGTAGTCGAACTGCAGGGAATCGCCTTCAAGGCTGGCACTATCCATCTCAATGAGAGCAACACCCGGTACGGTTTCAAGGGTGCCGATGATCTCTTTGCCCTGGGGGGATACAAATTCTTTCATGAGTTACTTCTCCTGATCTTCGATAAGGTCGCAATGGCTGACGGCAAAGCCCTTGTGGCAAAAGCCGGTTTCGTTGGTGATGGCGTCACTGATGGCGTCATCGATATCCTGGGCATCCAAAGTACTCTCAGTGCCTTCGATGGGAATGGTCAGGTGCATTCGCTCGGGTAACTGATCAAGCTCGCTGGGCTCGTCTACATCCCACTGAATGGCGTGAGCGGTTGCTTTGATGGTTGCCATGTACTTTTCTCCTGACTCAATACACTGTTCGTGTTGTTCGGCTTGGGGGCTGACATCGGCCCTGCACATCAGGGCCGATGTATCCGTGACGCTTAAGCCGGCTCGTAATTGATCTGTTCCTGAGCTGCCCTGAGGAAATGGCGAACCTCGTTCATTTCGGCGTCGTTCACATACCACTTTGGCACGCCACCATCGAGCGGAATGCCGCCTTCTTCGCGCTCAAGAAGGGAGCTGAGGTAGTAGCGCTGAACGAACTGACCATCAAAAGGGGCGCGTGCGTGGTCAAGGTCATAGAACTCGACAAGCGGATCATCCTTCTTGTGGGTGAAAGCGAAGGTCTCGGTCTTTCGGTTGTACTGGCCATAGCCGTCGCCTTTCTCAACGATGCGGACCATCATGTTTGAGAGCGGGCTATTCGTGTTCTTGAGGGTCAATGTCATCATGGGGTGTTCTCCTGCCTGTCTGTGTTTGCCTAACCTGAGAACCATTTTACCAGAGACGGTACACCGTGCAAGGTGTATATATGGGATATTTCACGGCGACAGCCGTGGCGTAGCCAACCGGCCTCAGTGCACAACAAAGGGCCAAAGGCCCGGCGCGGAGCGCCAGTTTAGTGGGTAATGGGGGCAGGGATTCCGAGAACGTTCGGGGCGAACATGGCGGGATCTTCTTGGGCGGCCTCATCCATCTCGAGCAGGGCGTGAATGTCCTCGAGGGCGACCTTTGCCCGGATCGGTTGATCGTCAATTGTGGCGTCTACGGTGATGCTGCGCTTGTTGACCCGGATCAGGCGGCCAAGGGTCTCGTGGCCCTGATGGTTAAAGCGTACTGGGGTGCCGGCACGCAGGGTGGTCAGATCCGCCGGGAACAGGGCGGGGCATTCCGCCTGGGCCTCAGTGAAGGACAGGATGCCCTCGTACTGGTCTGGGCCAACGATAGCCCGGCACACTTTGCCGCAGAGAATCATGTCCACGCTGAGTGAAGTCTCGTTTACGGCCATGACGCGCCCCACATGGGTCTGATCCTCAAACCAGAAGCTGATCGGGGTTCCCACTTGTGCAGTACGGACGGTGATCATTGGTCAGCCTTTCTCTGGTGTTCCTCGGGGATGAAGTGGATCGGATCGTTCTCGAACTCCTCGGGTGTAGGAAGCATCGCTGTTGCCTTTGCTGGCGGAGGTCGGTGCGGTGAACGGCTTGCCGTTGATCTTGTTGAAGGTCGCCATGGCTTTTGAGACCCAGTGATCGGCGTGGGGGTGGCTGGCGGAAATGCCCATGGCCTCGATACAGAACGCCTGCTTGTCGCTGGCCTGCGCGTACTGCTGCGCGAAAGTCGGGGTTGAGATCTCTTTGATTCGATCTGAGATTCTGTAAGCCATGAGTCTGTTCCTGCCTGTGATTGCCTAACCTGAGCACCATTTTACCATCAGCAGTACACTCTGCAAGGTGTATATAGGTCTGAATCACACGGCGGCAGCCGTGGCGTAGCCAAACGGCCTCAGTGCACACAAAAGGGCGCCCCGCGCCCCGGCTGGCGGAACGCCAGGCAAAAAAAGGCCCGCACAGGGCGGGCAAGGGCAGGTTATAGGTGGCCGAGCGACCAGGTTTTAGGCGGCAGGATCGGTCGCTCGGCCGTAACTGTGAGCACTGCTCCGAAACATCATCCGAACAGCAGCTCGTCAAAATCGTCTTCGTTGTCCATCGGCCAATCCGGTTCGGCATCGTCCGCTGGATAGCCCTGATTCGGGCAGTCCTTGGCCGCAGGCAGGTCTTCGTAGACCGCCTCCGGGTTCTTGGAAATCTTGATCGGGTAGGGCAGCGAGAAGTGCTCGGCTACCGGCCGCTGGATCAAGATTCCTCGTTCGATCAGGTCATTGACGCTGCCGCCGAGGTTCAGTTGTTGGGTGGCGTAATTGCCTGGCAGCAAGGTGCCGCCGAGGGATTCGAGTTTTTTATTTACCCAGATCCAGTACAAGTCCCCGGTTTCGGCGTGGATGAGAACGTCACCAACTGACAGGGTGACGCCAATATCACAGAGTTCTTCATGGCTCAGGCCGGTCAGATCCATCCCGAGGGCTGGCGCGTTAGTCTCAGCAAGCCATCGATAGGCATTGATGCCGGCGTATCCGAAATTGCCGTATCCGTCATAAACCTCGGCTACAATGTGGGGCAAGTCCCCTGGTTGAAGAAGGTAATGAGTTTCCTGGGGGCAACCGGAGGGGATGTGCAGGACGCTCTCCTCCGTGTCACTGGTCAGCCACGAATACACGCCCATCGTCTTACCCTCTGGCCTTCAGGTCGAACTCAGCTTCAGCCCATTCATAGGGCAGGGCATCCGGGTCATTCGCCGGATCCCGACCTGTGACCGGAGTGGCGATGGTGCACTCGAAGTCATCCATCACATGAACAGATCGGGTCTGGATGATCTCAACCGCGTCCACGGCCTCCAGGTGCGCCAGGAACTGGTGGGCGTCGAACTGGACAGCCGGGGCCTTCAGGCGGGCACCGGACTTCGCCAGGAAATCATCGGCTTCCAGGCGCAGATTGATGTCGCGACAAACGCGAACCACGGCCATGACGGAGAATGAGTCGTACTCGCCGCGGGTAAGGATAAGAACCTCGCCTTCCGTCGCCTTGGTCTGTGAGTCGATCATCTCAAGAATCTTGGTCATGTCCATTTTGATTTCCCCTGCCTGTGATTATTCGCCTGGTGTCGATCGGATACTGAACGCCCTTAGTGGGCGTCCAGGTTGAGCTTCTTGATGGCTTCTTGCTTCATCTCGGTCCACGTCATGAACGTACCGCCGATGTCACGCTTGTAGATGTCACCGTAGCCGTTGGCCATGAACCGAACCGATTGACCGTTCACCCGGAACTCCACGTTGGAGACGCCCTGAGTGTTGCAACCGGTCATGGTGCCGGAGCGGAAAGCTTTTACGTCTACTTCGTGGCCCTGCTTGCGCAGCTTGTCAGCGAAGATGTTGGCACTTTTTTCGAGTTGTCCGATGGAAATCATGGTGTTTCTCCTGCCTGCATTTGTTTGCCTAACCTGTTGTACAGTTTACCAGATACCGTACACCATGCAAGGTGTATATAGTGTTATTTTTCCTCGGCGCAGCCGTGGCGTAGCCAACCGGCCTCAGTGCACACAAAAAGGGCCTCTGGCCCTGGGCGAAGCCCATAAAAAAGCCCGCTGCATCGACGGGCTTTCAGGTTGAATGCTGGATGTCAGGCCGGCTGAGCGCTGTCCAGCCACGGCATGGGGCATGCCACGGGGTCATCATCTTCTTCATCGAATCCAAGGGATCCGACCAGACTGGGGTCAAGCGTCGGGATGTTTTCGGCCGGGGCAGCGAAATCAACGTAGAACTCTGGCAACTCCACGTCCTCAGCTGACCCTTCGATCTCGTCGATGATTGGTTCCAGAAGAGCGTTCTTCAGGGCAGTCTTGGCGTGGGCCAGTGATTGGGCGGTAATCTTCCGCGTGACAATCTGGCAGCCGTCAAGATGGCCTACGATAAGGTAGTCTCGCATAGTCATTTCCTGTACTGGTTGGGGTTTGCCGGGGTCGCCCCCGGCGGTGTGGATAAAGGGAATCAGGTGCGGTAGAAGACTTCGATGCTGTCGTCATGCTTGCCAAAGGCCATGTAGTACTCTTTGGCTTCATAAAGGTCACGGAACTCCCGGAGCGCTGCAGTGAAGGATTTGCGCTTCTGACTGATCCATGCCTTCCTGGTTTTCTCGTCTTCCTTCCACGTCTTCAAGGCCCGCATGGCGTCCATCTGGTGTCCGAGCGGCACCCGGTTCTTGGTCAGGATCTTGAAGTCCTTAACGTTGGTTTTGACCATTCTGGGATTCAGGGAATTCATCGGGCGCCTCCTCAGGACATCAGGTCAGCGTAAGGGGAAGCCACGGCCTTGCAGGCCTCATCGAAGGAAACTTCCTGAAGCTCCTCGTACACGCGATCAGCTTCAGCGATAAAGGTTTCAGCCTCATCGCCCTGCATGAAAAAGCCCTCGGCGTCCGGGGCCTCGATGGAAACGGTGGGGAGGGAGCGGTCAACGTCGACGGTGACATTGCTGTTCTCAACGTAAGCAATGCGGTCACGGTAGATTTTCAGTACGCGCTCATCGATAACCTTGGTCATGGGGATTCTCCTGCCTGCATTTGTTTGCCTAACCTGTTGTACAGTTTACCAGATACCGTACACCATGCAAGGTGTATGTAGTGTTATTTTTCCTCGGCGCAGCCGTGGCGTAGCCAACCGGCCTCAGTGCACACAAAGGGGCGCCCCGCGCCCCGGCTGGCGGAACGCCAGACAAAAAAAGGCCCACTCAAGGTGGGCAAGGTCGGCAGTAGGCAAAGGGTGCTGGGCAGGCCCGGTAGGTAGGCAGGCGGCAGGCAGGGGCCTGCCCAGCAGTTCGGTTGAGGATCAGGCGGCGAAATCCAGTGCCATCTGCTCCTCGTGAATTTCAGTGGTCGGCTCATCGACCGGTGTTTCGACCTGGTGACCGGTCTGGGCCGCCAGCTCCTGCTTCAGGACCGCAGCCTGTTCTTCGGTCATGAACCGAGGGTGAGACTGGATCTCAGCCAGAGACCCGATCGGGCCTTCAGCTCGGAGATCATCGAGCATCAGGTTTAGGCCCTGGTACACGCCGATCTGGCTCTGGTAGCCGTTGCGGGCCTTGATCAGGCCTTCCCGGATCAGGAACGCCATCTCGTCGTTATGGGTCTTGTGGCCGCCAGCGAACTCCAGGGCGTGCCAGAACTTGAATTCCTCGTAGGTCAGGCCGAAGGTGCCGTCTGCCTCGCGCAGAGCACTCAGGTCAGCGGAAACCACCGGGGCGCTACCGATCGTGTCGTGGGCAACGCCGCTGGAAGCGACGTACATGGCCCGGTCACCGTCCTTGACCATCACATCCGGAGCACAGGCGCTGTCAGCGCTGATCAGGTCGCGCCAGTTGTCACGGAACGCGGTACCGGTTATCACGGTCTTCGGGGCCAGATAGCCCATGGTCTTGCCAGAGCCTTTGCGCTCGGCGCGGGCCTTCATGTCCTCGATCTCGGCATCCGAAGGCATTTCGAAGCGAGCGCCGGCGTCCACCGCCTCCAGAATGCGGGCGAACTCGCCGGGCTTCTGATGGCCGTAGCGGGCCCATGAGAAGGCGATCAACCACAGATGTTCTTCTTCCAGCAGGCGACCAAAGCGACGCTCAGCCGGGCGACCCAGCTTCCGGGACTTTTCCTCGACGTACTCATCTTCCCGGCGGTCGATCGTTAGAGCCCACTTCAGCAGATTCGCCTGCCACTCAGCTGAGTAGGCGTTGGCGAACACGCGAACCAGACCGGCCTGGTCAACAGACTTGGCCAGATAGCTACGGTTCTCCGGCAGGAAATGACCCGCCTGGATGACCTTGGAGAACCGGGCCAGCGGGGCCAGGTACGGGTAGGAGCCCAGCATCTGATCCATGGAGTTGTCTACGGTGACCTTCTGACAGATCACACAGCCACCACGGCCGCCGGAGCAGGGGCTCTTGGCCTTGGTGCTGGTGTTCACCGACAGGGTGTCACAGGTGAACTCGCCCATAGCTTCGTACACGCTCACGGTGCGGCTGAAGTCCAGGGTCTCGAACCCGAGGCTCCGGGCAGTGCCGTTGAGCAGTTGCCAGACTTCACCCACGGTCCAGTCGGCGATCGGGGACATCTGGTACATCCCGTCGTCCTGCTGCACCGGTGCGATCGCTGACTCACCACGGGCGGTCATGCGGGCGCTACGGCCCGCGCTTTCTTCATGGCGGGTACCGATGAAGTTACAGATGTTCTCTTTGCCGTACTGCTTGGCCAGCTCTCGACTGTATTTGGCCATCGGCCGAACCTTCAGATCTACGCTGCAGGTGGCATCTGATCCGGCAACAGAAGCCGTGCCACGGCCACCGATCATGGTCACCAGGTAGTGGTCGATCGGATCGGGGGTCACGAACACCTGATCAATGTCGAGATCCCGCTGTTCCGCCAGCTCGTTCATCTGGGCAGACATGTGCTTGGCCAATCGAATCATCGGAGCAGAATCAACCAGGGTGTCGGAGGTCATCACGCGAACGCGCACTTTGATGCCTTCGGCGCGAAGTTGAGTTGCGGCCTCGATCGTCAAGGCGACAACCGCCGAGCTGTCTTTTCCCCAGCTGGAGGCAACGGTAATCAGAGCGAACTTACGCATGGTGTTCTTGATGGCTTCGATCGCACCCTGGCACACCACAGAAAACTCACGCTGCTGAACGTCAGCGGATGTGGCGATGATGCTGCTCGGATCGAATGTGGAAACGTTTGCATCGAACATGATTCCTGCCTGTCTTTATTGCCCTAACCTGTTAATAATTCTAACAGAAATAAGGCACCTTGCAAGGTGTATTCAGCAGGGAAAATTCACGGCGCAGCCGTGGCGTAGCCAACCGGCCTCAGTGCACACAAAAGGGCCACAGGCCCCCATGGCGGGCAATCGCCCGACCATAAGAGCCTGCGGAAAGTTCGATGGTGGAATGGCTCAGAACTGGGGCCATTGCTTCCGGATCGCCTCATAAATGGCCGCTGATAACACCAGGCCGATGATTCCGGCTGTCAGGTGATCAAGATCGACGGAGAACACGGCGCGGGTCTTCTGGTCCTCCCACAGCTCGTTTCCGAGGTGCCAGAAGGTCGTCACCCCCAGCCAGAAATAGAAGTGCGTCGCGACAGCCAGAAACCGCGTCAGGGCTCGATGAAGGGCAGGTCTGGCATATACCCAGTTAGCCGGCTTCTCCGGAAGATCTCTGCCCAGAGAGAACACTCCATAGCCCAGATACGGGAAAGCCAGCCCGAAGAAGAAGTGGCCAAGATAGTAGTGACTCGTCCCAACAAGGCCCGCTGTGTACTCAATGGAAAGCACCAGCAGACAAACGGCGGTGAAAATGACGGCAGAGACGGTAGTGGTGAAGGTTTTGCTCATAGTGTTAGTCCTCTGATTGATAGCTGAACCGGTATGGTTCCCTAATATCAGACTGCTTGAGTTGCGTTCAAATCTAGGCAATCGAACAATTAGCCCGCCATTGTCCGAAGAAATGTTAGATCGGCAGCAGATGCCCCCGAGGGCATACACGGTATTCCGCAAAATCCGCCAGCGTGGCTGGGCGGAGGTGATCTCTCTCCGGATTGATGAAGACAGGCCCCTTAAACGGATCGTGCCCGCCTTTGAGGACAGGCCCGGAAAGAACTTGCATCGTGTTCGGTGAGACAACCACACCGAGGGTGTGCTCGTTCAGGACGATATAGCTCTCAGTGGCCGGCGCCTGAGGTGTTTGAGCCTGATGTGTAGTCATGGTCGAAAACTCCGGAAAGGGTTTGCTGGGGCCCTTCTGGGCCCCGCTGAATGGATCAGAACAGCGCCATCTGGTGTTCTGCTGAGAGAACTGCAGCCGGTGCGTGGGAGGCTACGATGCCGACAACCTTTTCTTCAGCAACCGGCTTGGCCTTGCTCGCTTCCAGCGCCTTCATCTCAGCCGCGAACTCTTCCAGCTCATCACGGCGGGCTTCAACGTAGCCGCGCCATGCCTGACGCCATGAGCGGAAGTCCTCAAAGCTACCTTCGCCGTTGGCGTATTCGAGGAAGTCCCGCTCTACGCTCTCAAGGCTCATAACGCCGAAGATGTCCGGCTCACGCTCAATCAGGGTCTTGAGGGTGGTCTTGTCGATGTTTGCGATATCTTCTACTGAGAACATGGTGTTACTCCTGCCTGCCTGTCGTTATTTGTTTGCCTAACCTGTAAATAATTCTAGCAGAACTAAGACACCTTGCAAGGTGTATATAGGTTTTATTTTCCGCGGCGCAGCCGTGGCGTAGCCAACCGGCCTCAATGCACACCAAAGGGCGCTTGCGCCCCGGCTGGCCGGCGGCCAGACGAAAAAAAGCCCGCATAGCGGGCTCGGGCTGGCAGATCGTGATTACTAGGCGGGGTTGCCTTTTTCGGCTTGGCTTCTGATGTCGGGTATGACGGCGGTGCTTAATTACGGGGGACTTCGTGCAGTTCGCCGACTTTATACCAGTGGGAAATGCGCTCGCCATCAAACACGTACTTGAGATGGCAGCCCTGGGTAGTCGGGGAGACTGCAACGGGCTTGAACGCAGCAATGCACTCATGCCCTGGAGCTCGAACGCTGTTGTAGAGCAGTCCGTTAGAATCCTGCGCTCTCATCTTCTCCGCGAACGCCTGCGTCTCTGGATAGGAAATAGCGGTGTTGCTGTTGTGCAGGTGTGCGTATTCCTGCCCACGGATGTCATGAAGTTCCCGGGCGACGGTGCCGGTATAGCAGCGCATCGTCAACTCAACGGGATCTTCCTTGGCATTTCGCAGGTAGCGCTCACGGTGGTAAATCGTCTCGGCTACGGCCGCATCAAGCGAATTGGCGGCGTAGTAGGCGCCAAAGTCCTCGGTTGCGAACCGACTGCCAAAGCCAATGTGGGTAAAGGCGGCCATGACCGGGGTGCAGCCCGGGCCAACAAGTCGATTTTCCGGCAGAACCAGCGCGATATCTCCGGCCTCTTCCAGAAGTCGATCATTGGTCATGGATTCGATCTCGAAGGCCAGTTCAAGCTCTTCGCTGGAATCGTAGATGTCCTCGTACAGGTCGATTGGCGGAAAATGGCTCGGGATAACTCTGTACGTTTTGAACTCCGGTCGGAGCAGGGGAGGCATGCCGGTCATGACCAGCCCCGCTGAGCGTCGAAGTAGCGACGTGTGAGCTGCAGATGCCGCATTGAACCCTGGGTCATGAAGTCCATGGCTGACTTGCCGGCGAACGGCAGGTCAGTGGTGCCCAGACGCATACGGGCAATGGCTCGGTCCTTCGTCGGATAAAGCACGCCCACTGACTTGTAGATACCGAGGATGTAGCTGATTCGCTCCATCACGTCCCGATTGAGCCGAATTGGCTTGAGTTTTTTCCAGTTCTGCAGGGTGCTCCGGGAAACGTCGCCTAGCAACACTCGCTGTTCGTTCTCAGTGCATCCCCATTCCCGGGTGATGTTGAAAAAGCCTTTCAGCGCGACACGGCCTTTTTCGGCTTCGCGGTCAATAGAAGCGCTGTTGTGATTTGGCTGAGTTTGCATGGCTCGTCTCCATTACCCTCTGTCTCTAAGCACAGTATAGCAATAATGAGCACATTTGGACAAATATAATATTAATGAGCAGAATTGGTCATTAGGCGCCCGAGCCCCGTCTGACCAACGGCCAGGCATAAAAAAGCCCGCTCGCGGCGGGCAGGCAGTGGCAAAGGGTGCTGGGCAGGCCGGGTAGACAGGTAGGCGGCAGGCAGGGGCCCGCCCAGCAATTCGATAAACCTACAGTGGTTCAGAGTCCGATTTCAGAGATGACTTCTCCATCAATCAGCAACTTCAAGGTTTTGCTGTCCTCGTACATCGGCCCACCGTCCATACCACCGGCATAGCTCGAGCTGGTCTCGACATCGAGAGTCAGGTTTTCTTTGAGAAATTCGGTGATCAGCTCTTTCAGTTCTTCGTCCATACCGGGCCTCACTGGCTATTGGTAAGAAAACGGTTGTCGGGGCCGAAACCAAGGCGCTCGTTCAGGCAGGGTTCGACCGTAACTTCGCCGCTCTCAGGGAAAATGAACGTCGGATCCGCCAGCCACTGCCTCATATCTTTCAGCAGTTCTTCCAGAGCTCCGGCATCGGTCTCAAACTCATAGAGTGCGTGGGTGGCGTTGAAGTCCGGCTGGTCGTGCCCGCGATTCCACTCGTGGGTCAGCAGCTCGCCATCAAAGATGAAAAAGATCCCGTGACCAATGACATTGGTAGTGCAGGGCTTACCCTGGGCCAGAATAAGTCGATGGATCTGATTCCATGCTTTGGCAACCGCCTGGAACGCAGCGTTTTCGCGCTCGTCCTGTTTGAATGTGGCGTCTTCCTTCAAAAAGCGTTGCATTGTCATTCTCCGTTATGTCTGTTGCCCGGATGTTCCCGGGCCGGGTATAGGGTGACCGGCTGGCGGTATTCAGGTTGGCAGGCAGGCGTGCCAGCCGGTCAAAACTGTTGAATTCAGTCGTAAAACTGTTGGCAAACCTTCTCGACAAGATCGAGGTCAAACCAACCGTTCGAACGTACTCGCCCTTCCATATCAATCCAGAACCGGCCTTCGCCCTCGATCATCTTCAGGTAATCGATGACCGTTGCCGGGCCGATGCCGCCGGAGTATCCGACCAACTGGTCAGTGCCGGGTAGGGCAGGGATACTCTCCGGGAAGCGGCCTCGGCCTCCGGAGCAATCGAACAGCTCGAAAAAGGGGTGGCCGGTATTGAACGCCATGCTCCTGGTCTGGAGGATCACGTCGTACTCCGACTCGCTCGCGACCTTTGTCAGGTTCAGAGTCTGCGCCCGGCGTCCGTTGACCTGCACCCGATCGAACCGCCCCAGTTTGAACGGCTCCGGGAATGTCCCGCAGATCGTCAGGATGGAAGCGTAATCACCGCACAGGTGCGCAGACTTCCGGCCGGCAACATCTGTCAGCTCCGAAATCATCTGATTGCTCGGGAACCGGGCATCACGGGCGTGCACGGACATCAAGACGCCCCATTCAATGGGATACCGACTGGCCAGCTTGTCTGCACGGGTAAGATCCGTGCGATCATCAATGCCGGTGAAGGTGATGAACTCTGGCTTACGCATGCTCACCCCCAGATATCTGCCTGGCGACTGCGGCAACTTTGGTTAAATAGGGCCCTGCGACCTCCACAGTGTCCTTCCTCAGATCCCACTCACAGGCATGCTTGGCCAGCACAGTGGCCATGGATTCGAGATCACCGAGGGGAATTGGCTCCTTATCCTCAATGCCAACTTCCGGGACATGGTGCTCAAGGTACAGTTCTGCGCGAAACGAGCCGGTACCGGACTTCGGGTAAATCGAAAGGGTCAGCACAAACTCGTCTTCTTCGGTTTCATCCTGGTTGGATGGGGCGTAGTCGACGGTGTACTCAGCCCGCCACTCGTAACCGTGTCCTGTCAGGTCTCCCTCAAAGATATCCCCGGGAAATGTTTCAAGGATCTTTCGCAGTGGGTTCAGTAACTCACCTTGCTTGGATTCAATGCTGATCATGGTGCACCTCGCTCTGCCAATGGGGGTGAAGGCTGGGTTAAATACCCAGCTCGTACTTGTCGATGACAAAGCCCGGGTGACCTTTGGGCTCGCCGGCAAGCTTCTCCAGCTCGACGGCATAGCAGTCCCGGGGATCGGAGTAACGCTTCGCCAGATCCTCGGCCTTCTGGTGGCGCAGCAGGCGACCGGCGTCAGCACTCATCTGCTGAGTGGCAACGACTTTGTTTGTGTTCAGCTCGCGAACCTGGATAACGAAAGCGACTCTTTCACGGGTAGCGGTAGTCATGATGTGTCTCCTGCCTTTGCTTGTTTGCCTAACCTGAAAACCATTTTACCAGATACAGTACACCATGCAAGGTGTATTACTGGTTATTTGTGAAAAATCCCAATTTATTTGCATGATGTGGATTATTCACTATACTTGCTGGCAAAAGGGGAGGGCGAATCATGGTTACAGCCATTCGCAAAGAAAAAGACGTCGATGACCGTCAGGTGCTGGGCAAGGCCCTGTTCAATGCAGCCAGCGCTCTGGGCATCAGCAAAACCGATGTGGCCCAGATTGTCGGCCGGGAGCGTACAGGGATTTCCCGCGACGGAATTGACCCAAAATCGAAGTCCGGGGAGCTGGCTCTGATGTTTGTTCGTGTTTACCGCGGGCTCTATGCCGTTGTGGGCGGTGATCCGGACAATATGAAGCACTGGGTATCCACGGAGAATGATGCCTTTGGCCAAGCGCCCAGGGAAATGATGAATACCTGCGAGGGTCTGGCCCGGGTTGTCATGTACATCGACGCTATCCGGGGCAAGGTTTGAGTCTGGCCGAACGGGTAGAGAAGGCGATCGAGCCGATCAGGGGCCGGCTTTTTCGTGTTGCGGAGTCACAGGAACAGGTGGCCACCACCGATATTGTCGACTCTGCAGCCGAGCAATCCCGACTGGAAGAACTCCTGGAGGACAGCAAGCCGCCTTATGTGCAGCCGGTAGACGAACTTCATTACCTGCTGAAAACCCCTTTTCGCTACCCACCATTGCAGTGGGGTTCCCGGTTTGGTCGTACCTTTGAGCCCAGTCTGTTCTACGGGGCAGCCCGGACGGAAACCGCCCTGGTGGAGACCGCCTTTTATCGGTTTGTCTTTGTCTGGCATGTCCGGAAGCCCTTTCCGAAACCGGTGAAGTCACAGCACACGATCTTTGAAGTGGACGTCGCTTCGAAACGAGGGGTGAAGCTCCAGTCCGATGCCTGGTGCGATCTTCACCCGGATCTGGTGCATCCCAAGGATTACCGGTATACACAGGATGTGGGTAGCGCAATGCGTGCAGCAGGGGTGGAGGCCTTCCAGTTCATCTCAGCCCGAGCGGTTCAGGCTGGGATACGGGAAATCGATGAGCGCCCGCCGGCGCCGGGCATTCGGGATTTGTGGGCCGAATTGCGAGGGGTCAACTGGGCACTGTATACACCCCGGGCCTTTGAGAAAACGAGGCCTACGAATCTTCGGCCTATGATTGCGGTCACGACGCGGGAAAAGGTGTCCATCGTGGTCATGGAGCCGGATGGTTCTTCGAAGGCCGTGGAATATCCGGTGGAGATGTTCCTGGTTGATGGAAAGGTTCCGCTCCCGGCGGCCTGAGTCTTAAAGTGGCCAGCACTAAAAGTCCGTGAGTGCTGGCCAGCCTGGTCACAACGAATGGTTAGTCGGTCTTTGTTTCCCGCAACTGGGCCATCAGCTCCTGGGCCCGTTGATGTTCGTCCTGCTCAATCGCCTCCTGTATCAATTCTTTGATTTTCTCGGCCTCATACCGTCTGAAGGCCTCTTCCTTGATTTTCAGGGCTTCGGTTTCGCTCCGGACTTTCCTGTCGTGTGAATATTGACGGTAGCGCTCGACGGTTTCTGTTGCCCGGGCCCGGGACGCAGGAATGACTTTGCTCTTGATGTATTTATAGAAATACACAAAGAACGCCAGCGCCAGCCCGTAGCCGACAAGCAAAAGGACATTGATCAACATATTCCCCTGAACGGCCCGATCGTAGTTGTGCCAATAGACCTTTGAAACAGCATCGTTGAAACCAGAGAGCGCCCCGGCTGGCGGAACGCCAGACACAAAAAAGCCCGCTCTTGCGGGCCTTGATACAGGTTCAATCTGCTCGTCAGAACGATTCAGGTGCTATTGGTCTGGCGCCCGTAGGATTGGAAGCCCCTGAAATAAAGGCGACTTGCCCAGTCAGAATTGGGTTTGGGAAACGGGGGCGGTGAGCGTCCTTCCTCTGCGGCCTTTCTTCCTTTGGTGAAAGGGCTGTCTTTCGGGCATTCGCCGATCAGATCTCTCAGTTTACCCATCGTGTTGCTCCTGTGCGTTGATCATTATGGGTTGATGCGCTGGAGGTCGTAAGGCACCCCGTCCAGCCCGTAATCAAAGGTGTAACCGTTGGCTTCCATCTCTTCCAGGAAGTCACGGCATAGCAAGTAGCAATCCCCTTCGTTTTCCTCGATCAGGGCAGTGTGTCGGTCGATAATCGCCCGGATGTTTGCCGGGAGGGTGTCCTGGGCCTGAAACAGATCGGTGGTGCTGTCGATGTCGTAAGTATTCATGTTGGATCCTGCCTTTGCTGAATATGTTTGCCTAACCTGTAAACCATTTTACCAGAATGAATACACCTTGCTAAGTGTTTTAGGATTTTCTTCAACGGCGACAGCCGTGGCGTAGCCAACCGGCCTCAGTGCACACAAAAGGGCGCCCCGCGCCCCTGGCTGGCCAACGGCCAGACACAAAAAAGCCCACTCGAAGGTGGGCAAGGTGCAGGTCGTCAACGCTGCGGATTAGATAGACGGTTGGCAGAAAATGAAGTCGAACCCGCCATACACGACATTGAAAGCTGAGCTATTGGAGCCGTGGTAGTCCTCATAGGCGTTGTAGGTACCGGTCTTGAACATGCTGACGGCATCGGAAACAGTGCGCTGGTTGACGGTCTCGCCGTCGTCCTCGCGGCTCCATGAGACGTACAGGGCGTCGCAAGAACGCTTGCGAACGCTGAACTTGACCCCTGGGAAAGCCTTTTTCAGGGTCTTGCGAACGTTCTTGGCGGTCATGTTGTCCCGCTGGCGGGAATACATGCCGGCACCCTCTGGGGCCTGCTCCAGATGCTTGAATTCATCGTTTTCACGCATGGCCTGAACGGCGCGTTCGAAGGCTTCCGCCTCGGCCTTTCTCTCGGCTTCGGCGCGTTCCGCTTCGTCCTTGGCAAACTGGACGGCTTCAAAAATTTCGGCATTGGTGTAGTCCGGCTCATCAAGGAAGCGCCACTGCACACCGGTAGCGATGCACTCGGGAATACGCTTGCTCACGGAACCATCGTCCCAGACCACATCAATGTGGACGTCTGAGCCGCTAGAGATGACAACAGCACCGCCGAGGGCTGAGAGGGACTTGCTGACGCCCGGTTTGCCGTCAACAGCAGTGATAACGCCATCACGGCCACCGTAAAGGATGCAATGAATGCGACGGCCGACGCGGAGGTCAGTGGTGGTGTCTTGAATGTTGGCTGCTGCGCCCATGGTAATTCTCCTGCCTGAAGTTGTTTGCCTAACCTGTGAATTATTATAGCGTATTACGTACACCATGCAAGGTGTATATAGGGTTATTTCCCCGCGGCGCAGCCGTGGCGTAGCCAACCGGCCTCAGTGCACACAAAAGGGCGCCCCGCGCCCCGGGGCTGGCGGAACGCCAGGCACAAAAAAGCCCGCAATGCGGGCAAGGTTGGCAGTAGGAAAAGGGTGCTGGGCAGGCCGGGGTAGGTTGGCGGCAGGTTTGGCCTGCCCAGCAATTCGAAAAGTGGGTAACGGCCCTCCTTAGAGGGCTTCGTAGTTGGTCGGGTCGATGTTCAGGGCCGCTTCGATATCGAGGATGCCCTGACCGTGGATCGCCGGATCGTAGGCGCTGAAGCTGCTGTCAGCCGTATCCAGAAGGATTTGCAGCACCGCAGTATTGCTCAGGGTCGGGAACTGGCCCTTGACCAGTGCCGCCGCGCCAGTGACCAGTGGGGCCGCCTGAGAGGTGCCGGAGACCGCCAGATAGTCGGTGTCAGTGTTGAAGAAAGCACCGTCTACCGCAGAGCCCGGCGCACTGATCCAACGCGCCTGAATGTCTGCATCTGATCCTGGCACATTCGTACCGGCCTCGGTACCGTCCGCCAGCATGAACTCCGCAGGCAGTCCGTTGTTGTCTACGGCACCAACCCAGAGGAAGTTATCCGCCAGATCGGCGTCCTTGGCCAGCAGGTCTACGCTGGTGGCATCGAACGTGAAGGTGCAGGTCAGATTGTCCTGACGCTCCACATCAGAAAGCTCACCACAGTTGACCGGATTGGTAATGAACGTCTCAGTCATATCCAGACCGAAATTGCCGGATGCGACAACAAAGCCCATATCCGCAGTGTCCAGCGCTTCATAGAGCGGGCGCTCGTTGGTGAACTCGCTGTTCTCGAAGTAGTCAACGCCAGTCAGGGACGCATTGATAAAATCAACATCCATCGTTGCCAGATCGCTGATCAGGCCCTTTACAGCGAGAGAGTCCGGGCTGGTAGTGGCATAAACGTCCATCATGATTACGTCGGCCTCTGGTGCCACACCAACGTTCTCTCCCCACGCCATAGAGGTTACGTGAGTACCATGGCCGAATACGTCCTCCTGATCGCCAGTTGCGACCGGCTGGTACAGATCCAGACCGCTCAGGCCCATGTCTTCGATTTCATCGAGCGTGTGAGCGCTGATGGCTGACACGTAGGAGCCGCTATTCGGGTTCAGAGTCTTACCGGCGAACTCGTCGTGGTTCACGTTCACGCCGGAATCGAAGACTGCGAGGGTAACGCCTGCACCTTCGATGCTACGGTTATGGGCATAGTCTGCATTGATTGTCTTCAGGTGATCGGTGCTGAATGCCGGGGTGCGGATTTCACCGTTGCCACCGTCATTGTTTGGAGTCGGCGCAGGGGCTGAACCTGAACCGCCACCGCCGCAAGCGGTGAGTGTGATTGCCAGTGCTGAAATGATGATCTTATTCATGGGGGTGTCTCCTGCCTGTATCTAAGTACCTAACCTGAATACTATTTTACCAGATACCGGACACCCTGCAAGGTGTATATATCACGGCGACAGCCGTGGCGTAGCCAACCGGCCTCAGTGCACACAAAAGGGCCAAAGGCCCCTGGTGCCGGCAATGTGTCGGCCATAGGAATGCCCGCGCTCGGCGGGCAGGGTGGGGGAGCCTGGATGTGCTGGGATCAGCAAGGCTGATAATCCAGTTTGATGGATGTCGTCAGGCCAAGGGCGTTAACACGCCGATCGGCATCTGCCGGGCTGTTAGCCATGACGCGGTATTCCTTCTCTGCGTATCCCCAGAGCTGGCCCAGCTTTTTGCAGACGATGTAGGGCTTGGTGCCGGGGTTCAGCAGGTTAGGGGTGGTCGGCCACGCGCCCATCTTCGGCTTGATCCCAAGGGCCTCGAACTCGTCAAGTTCATCCTCGGTGTAAACCGAGCAAACCTCTGGAACCGCCCGACTGCTGAACAGGTTCGGGATCGAACTGCGGTTATTGTTCACCCCGATATAGGGGCCGAGCTCGTGACTGTTCTCCTTAGCGGAGTCAAAATCATCGCTCAGGCAGCCATAGAACACGTCAGCCGTGTGGCTGAAATCCGCGTTGTAGAAGTTGCGCAGCTTGTCGACCAACGCCACTACCTGAAGAATGGACATACCACGGACGTTGATTACGAACGGGAGTTGGAAATCAGTGGTAGCACTCATGATTACACCATCAGATCGAGATAAGGGTGGGCGGTAGCCTGATAAGCCTCTTCCATGGTGATTTCACCAAGGCGCTCGTAAAGCTCGTCAGCGGCGTCGATAAACTCGTCCGCATCGTGGCCTTCCAGAAGCACATCAAGGCTCTGCTCGGCCAGATCGGCGATGTGAACGGTTGAGAAAGCACGGTCGACGTAAACTTCAACGTTGCTGCCGGCAACATATTGGGCGTACATCCGGGTAATCTCGATCTCGCGGGTACGCTTGGCCATTTCCTCGGCCATGAAGCTGAGGCCCTGTGCCGCTGATACGAATTGCTGTTCCATGATGATTCTCCTGCCTGTCTTTGTTTGCCTAACCTGTAAATAATTCTAGCAGATAAAAGACACCGTGCAAGGTGTATATAGAAGAAAAACATCACGGCGCAGCCGTGGCGTAGCCAAACGGCCTCAGTGCACAAGAAAGGGCGCCTCGCGCCCCGGCTGGCGGAACGCCAGACACAAAAAAAGCCCGCACGGGCAGGCTTCGGGGACTTTGGCGGCGATTGCTAATCGATCAATCAAGCGTTCTTGAAGTCTTTCTCTTTCGATGTCTCGAAAATCCGGTTGCCGGCCTCGTCCTCAACCCAGCCACGCCAGTCGTTTTTGTCGATATGGCCGATCGCCTCCAGCGCTTCGCTGCGCATCATCGGACTCCGGGGTTCAGTTTTAATGTCGGAAAAAATCTTGGGATTTCCAGCAATAAATCTAACGTACCACTTCTTTTTACTGGCCATCAGCCTTCTCCCCACTCAAAAAGTTCCTGCTCAAGCTTTTCCAGCTCCTCGGAAGTGGAGCCCACATACTCCATATTGCCAATAAGCAGGTAGTAGCTGCCATCTGGCTCGATCTCAATGAATTTGTTCAACTCCTCAGAATCGCCAAACCGATATCCGAAAGCTTTACGATCAAGACCTTCTTTGACTTCCGCCTGGACACTGGGATCTTCGCTGAGAAGATCGGCGGCGTTGAGGTTGAGGTATGACGCGGCCACTTCATCGCCGGTCTTGATGATGTCCCGAAAGGTGATCCGCTCGCGGGTCTGCTTGAACTGAAAAAATGTCTGGTTGCTCATGGTCGTTCTCCTGCTCTTGAATTGCCTAACCTGAGAACCATTTTACCACACCAAGTACACCATTCAAGGTGTATATGAGAGATTAGGAAATTCGCCGCATTGCGCTGACCAGCATCGCAATCTCCGCATCCTGATTTCTGGGATTGGCGAAGCGTAGGTTGTCGCCATGCGTCCAGATGTTTCCTTGGGGCCCGACAACCCGCCGCACCCGATTCTTCTCCAAATGCAGCAAGCCCCAACCCTCCGGCACATCCTCCGGTTGAATTACGCCTGGCGGGCACATATAAAAACGATAGGTACCCACCCCCATAGACGGTTTCATCCTGAAAGGCTTTTTCCGATCGGCAAGAAAGTCAGCCCGGGAAGTCTTGCACTCAACAAGTATTGAGTACTCAGACCGCCAGCCCAGGGCATCCGGTGTTTCACCGGAGCCCGTGACTGCTCTCAACTCACCGATCGCCACACTGCAGCCGCAGGTGCTCTTGAGCCATCCACAAGCTCGCTCTACCAACCTGTCGTGGAGCGTGCGCGGACGCGGTTCCTTCGGGGCATCTGCTTCTGGTTTGACGATCTTGCGCTTGATTACTGCCACTTCAGTTTTCGTCTCCTTCAATCACCATCGAGGCCTTGGTATGGAGGAATGCGTCGCCGTCCTGGTATTCATGGAAAACCTCGGAGATCTCATCCTGAAGCTCATCGGTCAGGGCCTCATCGCTAAACAGATAAATGTTCTTGCTGTCCCGCGGGATATAACCCTCGCTGAAACCGAGACGCTGAGCAAGATAGTAGGCGCGAATTAATTGATCGTTACGGATCTCACCAGAAGACTGAACATCTACCGGCCACATGTTTCTTACCCGCTGGGCGGCCTCAAAACCAATGTAGCCGTTATGCAGGCAGTCAAACGAGACTTCTTCCGGTTCATTATCAACCTCAGCTTTTATGGCTTTCGAGATAGTGACGCCCTCTGCCACTGCGAAGCTTTGATAACGCTCGAGCGAATTCACCATCGGCTCATCCAGTGCGATCGTGATGGTATGGAAATCGGCGTCTGTCTCTGAAATTTCCTCAGCGTCGAAATGGAAGATTACCTTGTCACTCATGATCTTTCTCCGGGTTCAGAATTTCGATGGCCTCGTTACCTTCTTTCACAAGGATGTCCTCAAGGTCTCTGGGTGACGCCTCTCCAAGTTCGAAAGGGTAGAAGATCCCGATTGCGTACCCTTCTTGGCGTAGTTCATCAATCACGGCTTGCTGGTGGGGTTTCATGCTGCGTTCTCCTGCTTGTCAGCTGCCAGATCTGCAACGGATTGTTCAAGATCAACCGCAACACGGTACAAGGTTCGACATGAGGTAATGTCCGCACCCTCGCCAGGAGTGAAGTAGGGCGAGATCATGACCATCCGGTATTCGGGAGCAAGGCGGAGTCCGCCAGGCAGCTCCCCATCCAGCAATGGAGTAAAGGCGTTGACGACAATGCGGCCTTCGAGGGTGACCTTGTTGCCATGGGTGATGAAAAACTGCGTATGTGGGTAATGGGCCGACAGTTCAGCCAGTCGTCCCTGTAGGATGCTCGCAAGCTCGATGAACTCGGCGTCGGTGAGATCATTCTCGCCAATTGGGCCGTTTTCACCGTTGTAGTGAGCACCCAGTTCAATCTCGACCAGAATCCCGAGCTGCTCGTTGTGGACGGCCACAAAGCTGGACTCCCAATGCAGGTGGTTGCGCGGATCGCCCACACTGAAGCCGGCATAGAGGGAGTTACCCTCGACATCCATCTCGCCCTGGTAGTAGTGGCCCCGGAGGTTTTCGTAGTTCTGGGACGCGGCGCCATTGAAGGCCCATAGATTCTTGAACTCTTTGCGTGCGACGTACTCACCGAATCGATCGGTCAAAGGGATCGGAGCTGCTTCTTTACAGGAAATGATTGCAATATCGGAAGGTTGCATGGTTCTGCCTCGTGTTGTCCTAACCTGAGAACCATTTTACCAAAGAGCGTACACCGTACAAGGTGTATTTAGGCATCTATTTCACGGCGCAGCCGTGGCGTAGCCAACCGGCCTCAGTGCACACAAAAGGGCCGTCAGGCCCTGGGGAACGGACCCTCAGTCCGCAACCAGTGCCTCTTCTGAAGCGCGATTCCGGCGAATCAGACCGATCAGGCCCGCCGCGAAGTTGCCAGCGGTGACGGCCATGCCGGGAACGCTGCCGACCATCAGGGCGAACCCAAAGAACACGGTCTCTCCGCCCATGAAGCCGAGGCGAAGCGTGTTCCCCTTGCCGAGAAACTGAGTCATGGTAATCAGGACGCAGCCCACGGCCGCCAGCACGTCCACCCAACCGGTTCCGAAGTACCAGCAGCAGGTAACACCGGCGACCGAGAACGCCACGCCTGTAAGGCCTCTGGCAGTCTCAGAAGCGCCCTGCATCCAGTGTGCAACAAACAGGCTGATTGCCGCGACCAGATGGACCATGAAGCCGGATACGGAGCCGAGCAGCCCATAGTGGACCGCCCAGAGCAGAACAGACAGGCCGAGCACGGCCAGAAGCCCGCGATTTGACCGGCGGGTGAGCGCCACCACCGTCATGGTGAGGGCGATCAGGCCGATGATGTTGGGGACGTCGAACATGCTGGGACCTCCGGTCACGCCCAATAGACGCCGCGATTGCGGGATTGGGCGAACGCCAGAACACTCCAGACGTTCACGGTGCGGAGCCGCAGGAGCTTCATCGCCTCGTTGCCGGTGAGGCTGACCTCCAGCGCCTTCAGGCGCTCAAGGGCGTCTGCAACGCGATTGGCGGCAATGCCATCGCCCTGAGGGTCCTTACCCTCCAGTCCTGCCGCACGCAGGACCTGCGCCATGCTGGACGCCGACATGCTGACGTTCGGCGCATTGAGCCCAATGTCGTCGCACTCGTGCCAGCCGTTGACCATTACGCTGATGCCCATCTCTATCTCCTGCCTTGATGACCTAACCTGATGACCATTCTATCAGAATGAGTACACCAAGTAAGGTGTATATAGCCTAATTTCCCTCGGCGACAGCCGTGGCGTAGCCAACCGGCCTCAGTGCACAACAAAGGGCGCCCCGCGCCCAGGTCTTTGACCTCCAGCCAGTTCCGCCTCGTTTGAAATCCTAAAAGCATAAATAGAAGTGCCAGTCCCCGAATTGTCTCAATAAAAGGCGCACTCCGGTTCCGATCTGGATAGCCAGTTTTTACAGATTTGGAAGGGTTTTTGGCGAGGAAAGCTAAATACAACTGAGCAAAGTGCTCAGACAACATTAATTAATAATAAGGAATCAATATGAATGAACTATTAATGAGTTTTACGGCGTGGGACATTGCTAACAGCCTGAAGGTAATCGCAACACTGCTTTTAGTGCTAGCTGTACTGGCATACTTTTGGGCTCCGGCATCATCGGTTGCGTTGATGCTATGGCTGACTCGAACGGGTGTAGTGGTAACAGAAATGCTAATACGTGCCTGGTATTGCCAGAAGAATAAACGAGAAGCTATTGGCTATCTGAGAAGGGCGGTGCTTGCTGTAATGCGAGACTATTGTATTTCGTAAAGCCGGCAGGGGCGCAAGCCCCTGGCTCTCAGCGAGTTTTCGACCTTCTTGGCAACTCATAGGTAAATGTCAGGGTGTGGCGATCTGACTCCTGATGATCGGAGTCACATGCATCATCAACCGATTCTGGGTTTAATGGCTCCTCGAGCGCTACATTGAAACCGTTAATTATGAGACCGGTGATGGGATTCTTCTGGACATCTCTATCTTCCTTGCGGGCGCGGAGAATCGCCCCGGGTAACGCTTCGCAGATAATAACGCTGGCGGTACGGACAATCAGATCGGCCGTAGGCTTTTCCAGTCGATTTCGTTGAGGATCTGAAGTTGGTAGACGCCATCGACCATTACGGACTGGGGCCCGGGAATCTCGGCATCAATCAGGGTCAGCATGAAGCCAACACGGGGTTCCATTGCCTCTGGTTCGATCGAGGGCGTGGTTCGAATGCCGTAGATCGAGAATGGTGAGGCGCCCGGGCAACGGGCGCCATGCTATACCTGATCAGTCCCGGCACCAACCTCCAACAAACCAGAACCAGTTTCCGTCCTTAACCATTTTCGCTTCTTGGTCTTTGATGTACCGCTTGAGTTCCGCGTCGAGTTCATCAATCTGGGCCTGATACTGTTTGATCTTGGCTCTGACTCCCTCCAAACGCTTCTTGTCAGTGTTGGTAAGAAGGATCTCTTCGTTCCCGCACACTGGGCATTGGTGTCTGGTCAGATACTTCTTGTTGATCTTGCTCTCGCAGGACTGACACGTTTTGAACTGGGCCTTTTCCGCCGCCACCCGCTTAATGATTTGAAGTGCAATGTTTGCCTCATCAGCTTTTTTTACGGCTTCGCGGTAAGCCTCAACACCAAGGGACATACCTTTCCCTAGTGTGGGGTCTCCGTGACCAAGCTTGATCTTCTGCTCGTTCATGCGATCCAGAATCTTTTGCTTCCGCTTTTCGATAGACTGAGTTTTCCGATCGCTCAGGTTGCCTGGAATCTTCAAGGCCACCAGAGGGTCGTCTTTGTCAGGGTAGTTCTTGTCTATCCACTCGAAAGCCTCATCGCGGTCTGCGACGAAAAGATTTTTGATGATCAACCCCGTGCGCTTATCGCCCAAATCACCTGAATAACTGTTACCTTCTTCGTATGCAGCCTGGTCGATTTCGCGGGCAACGTACTGTTTAAGAGTGTTCTCATCGCACGCTTTGATGGTTCGGGATTGAAACGTTGAACCCATGGGTAGTTCTCCTTTTGCCTGTCTTTGTTTGCCTAACCTGAGAACCATTTTACCAGAACCAATACACCTCTCAAGGTGTACGATGATGGTTATTACGCGGCGCAGCCGTGGCGTAGCCAACCGGCCTCAGTGCACAAGGAAGGGCGCCTCGCGCCCCTGGCTGGCGGAACGCCAGACACAAAAAAAGCCCGCACGGGCGGGCAAGGCAGGGGGCAACGATTAGCTGAAACTGGGCTGTGCGGTGATGTAGTCAACGCCACCGAAAACGATGTTGAACGGGCTTTCTTCAGAACTGTGGTAGTCCTCATGGAGGTGGTAAACACCGGTCTTGAACGGCGCCACGGCATCGTGAACGGCCTTCTGGTTTACCGTCTGACCGTCGTCCTCCTGTGACCATGAGATCCAGATCGAGCCATAGCTCTCTTTGCGAACGGAGAACTTCACCCCGGGGAATTCTTTCTTCAGCAGCTTGCGAATGTTCTTGGCCGCGAGCTTGGTGCGATCGAAGTGTCCGGTGGTCGGAGACTGCTCATAATGGGAGAACTCCTCGAAATTTCGGTATTCTTCAACGCGCTTTGCAAAGGCGTTGCGGGCGGCCTCTCTGGCTTCCTCAGCCTCGCGTGTACGCTTTTCCGCGTAAGCAATAGCCTCGTTGATTTCGGCCTGAGTGCGGTCTGGCTCATCCAGAAAACGCCATTGGACACCGGTACAGATGCATTCAGGAACCTGCATGCTGATGGTGCCATTGTCCCAAACCACGGTGATATGAGCCTCTGGACCACGGACAACACTGACCACGCCATTCATCATCCGCCTGGAATTTCCAAGCCCGGGAGTACCTTCAACGGCAGAGATGGTGCCGTTCTTGCCTCCGTACAGGATGCAGTGGATACGGCGACCCACGCGAAGATCCGGGGCCTTTTCAATGTTCTGGGCTGCGTTTGTCATGGTGTTCTCCTGCCTGAAGTTGTTTGCCTAACCTGAGAACCATTTTAACAAACAATGTACACCGTGCAAGGTGTATAAAGGATTAATTCTCACGGCGACAGCCGTGGCGTAGCCAACCGGCCTCAGTGCACACCAAAGGGCCGCAGGCCCCGGCTGGCGGAACGCCAGGCACAAAAAAACCCGCGAGTGCGGGCAGAGTAGGATAGGGTGGCCGGGGCGGAAGTAGGTAGGTAGGCGGCAGGATCCGCCCCGGCCGAAACGGTTGTGCTACTTGCCCTCGATCTGGGCAATCAGCTTGTCGACGTATGGCGCCGCATAATCTGTGTACTGTGTGATGAATTCTTCCATCGAGAACTTGTAGTCCAGCTTATCGCGGTCGAGCTCGTACCAGGATTCACCCAGCAACTGCTCGGTAATCAACTGGTGCAGCGGCGAATCCGGGGTGTGCTCCGGGATATCGGGGGTGGCTGTGCCGAACGTGTCGTTCAGGAACTTGAAAGTCTCGGCCAGGTAGTTCAGTTGATTATGCTCAACGAAAAACCCGTGATCTCGAACGCTGTCTACAATCTCGAACCAGCCCCAACCCCAGTCCATCCGGAGGGCGCCTTCAAGGTTCGCGCACCAGGCAGCATAGGTGTTGCCGGCAAACTGGAGCGTGTCCTCAAGGCCGTCTACATCAAAAGTGAACATTTCTTTTTTCGAGAGATCGCCGCCGACATAGGCCTTATCCAGGATCGCGGTGTATCGGTCAAAAACGTCTTTAATCGCTTGTTCTGGTGTTTGTGCCTTCATCGGTGCCTTACTCCTCTTCAAAGAATTGAAATCCTTCGATTCGAGGGGCGTCACTGTCGAATTCGATCAATGAGAAGCCGCTCGCCTTGGCCCAAACAATGATCCGGTTAAGCTCGTCGCTCGCCTCGGGAATCAGGTCAAAATCGGTCTGGTGTGCCGGGCCCGCCAGCTTGATAAAGTACCCGTATTCGCGCTTCAGTACCCGGGAGCTGCGCTTAAGCTCAACCATCTCGTCCAGAATTTCGAAATCCTTCGGAGCAAGGTGTCCGGTGCTCATGGCAACCGCCATGTAGCGTTCAACATTCTCTGCCTGGGGTAAAACCAAAGTGTTCATTGTTTCCTGCCTGTCGTTTAAGCCTGTGACTTTTCGAGCAGGTACCGGCTCATCTTCCGGTACCTCACACTAAAATTCATTTCTTCGGGCTTTGCCTGGATGATCCCGCGCTCAGTCGTGCCAAAGGGGCGGAATTCACTATCCGAAACCTTCAGGTATTCGCCACTGGCCTGCGAGAGCATGCCGGTGAAAATGGCGCCAACTGGCAGTTCCTGAAAAGGTACGTGTTTCATGATCGATCCCCGAAAGCCCCGGGCGGCAGCGCCGCCCGCTATGAGTTAAAACAGTGCCAGTTGGTTTTCAGCAGTCAGAGCTCGCGGCTGACCCTGGGTAACGGCAATGACGCCAACAACGCGCTCTTGCTGCTCTTCGGCTTCTTCTTCGCGGGTGAAGTCAACAAAATCCCGCCACGCTTGGCGCCAAGAGCTGTAATCTTCGTAAGCGCCGGCCCCGTGGGTAACAAAGTCCACGAAGTCCTTCTCAACGCTTTCGAGCGGCGTGTCACCGAACTCTTTTTCAGCCAGAGTTGCCAGGGCGGTGGTGTTGATTGCTGAGATATGATCGACGTTAATCATCATGATTCTCCTGCCTGTATTGTTTTGCCTAACCTGTAAAGAAGTATAGCAGAATACAGACACCATGCAAGGTGTATAAAGACAAGGTTCCCCGCGGCGCAGCCGTGGCGTAGCCAACCGGCCTCAGTGCACAAGAAAGGGCGCCCCGCGCCCCGGCTGGCGGAACGCCAGGCACAAAAAAACCCCGCCGAAGCGGGGCTGTCTATTCGAAGCTCCTCAATGAATAGGCTGATCCGGACCCGGGCCCCGGACAATCGCCTCAATGTCGTCGGTGGGAAGCTCGGAAAGCGTCTTTTGAGCCTCTGGGCTGTCAGGGGCAGTCAGTAGCAAACGTTGCCCCGCCATGCTGTAACCTACTTCCCATGGCAGATGCCTTTCAGCATCAGAGAGAAGCAGCTGCAGTACCGGTATCTCATCTCGCCCCGGGAAGCAGGCATAAGACAGTGGAATTTTCTCGTCGGTAATCGCCGGATCGGCCTCAATCAAAGCCACTGGGTAATGATTCTGAACAAGGCCCGTATAGATTCCGGCGGGAAGTGATCCCTGCTGCTTGGCAACCTTGGCCAGGTCGTTCAGCAACGCATAACCAAGATCCGGGGGGAGCGATTCGGCCAGAATTTCGAAGCCAATGTATTTGACCAGCCCCACGGTGTAATGGAACGGCGGGCCATCCGATTCCTTTCCCCCGGCGATCGCAATGACCTGATGCCCATGTTTCGCAACTTTCTGTTTGAGATTTTCGAGAAACTCTTCCACTCAGGCCTCCTGAATGCTCGCGGCGTCTGAAAGCACTTCGATCGCACCTTTCACGTATTCGATAGCAGCTTCCTCACTCATACGGGCAACCATCTTGGCCAGCCGCTCGCGTTGCCACTGCTCGTTAGTGTTACTTGCTACCATGCCGCCGGCGAATACACCAGGGCGAACCTCGGCGTAGAGATCCACGAAGGACTCAGCATCGTTTGAAATCATCTGCTGGTAGCACAGCTCGTTGTCCCGGTTGGGGTTGATAAAGTAATCCCTGTGGGTAGCGATCACCTTCACGCCCTGAACGGTGGTTTCCCGGGCAATCGCACTCTTGGGGATCCGCGCCTTCCAGTTCCCGACTCGAGCATGGTTCCGAATGATGGTGATATGACTCATCCATGCCTCCTCAGCAGAACACATCGGATTGCTCAAGGATGGTCTGGGCGTCCACGACACCTTCACCCGCAAAGGCAACGCCGGCGCTCTCGCGCAACAGGCCTGCCATGGCGCACAGGTAGGTGGCATCGGGTCGAGATTCGGCAGAAACTCGCATGGCGTCATACTCGTTGATCGCCAGTACGTGGTCCAGAAAGCTCTGGCCGGTTTCTTCGTAGAAGCCGAACACCGAGTAATTCTCAAGAGGTTCCTCGGATTCAGGGGCGCTGGGGGTGTGCTCCGTGATCTCGTAGAAGGCCTCGGTTTCATCGTCGTCAGAATACTCGAAATACCAGTCGATGATAGCTTCACGCTGTTCAGCGTTTGCGGCCGCCAGAATGGGGGTGATGTCGTCTTCTTCGTTGTCTATTTCGAGGCCCAGAGACTCGGCATCCTCAAATAACGGATCGGCACAACATGCGAGGATCCGGCCTTGAACGTAGGTCCAGAGGGTTTCCAAAGCCTCAGCCCGGGTCTGGAAAAGGTAAGGGCCGTTCATGGCCGCTTCAGCGTCTGAATCCCTGGAACGATCGAAAAAGACCAAAGTGAAAAGGGTGGATGCGTTGAAGCGCGGGCCGTTCGAGCTGATTGTCATGGTGATCTTTCCTGCATTGATGTCCTAACCTGGAAACCATTGTACCACTATTTGTACACCTTTGAAGGTGTATTGCTGATAAAGTCCCCGGCGACAGCCGGTGCTACAGCACTGGCCTAAGTGCACATAAAAGGGCGCTTGCGCCCCGGGCTGGCGGAACGCCAGGCACAAAAAAAGCCCGCATGGCGGGCTGATCAAAGTAGGGTGGCCGGGCGGAAGGTAGGTAGGCGGCAGGAGTCCGCCCGGCCGAAACGGTGATTTAACTCTCTGGCATAGCTTGGGGCAGAGGCGATGCCTTTGGTTTGGTTCGCTGCTTTTCCCGAATCTGCGGGATTTTGGTCCAGATGCGTGCAAGTTCTGCGTCCGCACACTCGTCTTGGTCGATGCCGGCGGCCAGGCAAAGGGCTGCCAGAGTCACTCTGACGCCGCCCACTTCTTGAGTCGGCTCGCCGAGCGGTCGAGAGAATACATAGTTGGACAGCATGTCCGCCCGCTCACGGGTGTAGCCTACCGACTGAACCAGCTCAAGCGACTCCTCGAGGTAGCGATCGCAACGCTCGACCATATCCGCTGAAATCTCAGGTCCAAAGCATTCCTGCATCCACGGCGCCACGCGGTCCTGGAAGGATTCCCGATCGCTTGATTCAGTCGGTTGCTGGCTGTTGCAGGCTAGCCAGCCTTCCCACCGGCCGATGTACTGATCTGCAATCTGAGGTCCCTCACTGTCGCGGTCCCACCAGAAATCGTCATCAGATTCGATGACATATCGCTGATCGGCCTCACTCCACGCCATGCCTTCCGGAAGCGGGAAGACCTGCTCAAATTTCTCGCGAATCTCATTCATGGCAGTGCCTCCTGTCCGCCCGACTAAACCGAAAATGGGTATTCGATCGGCTCATGGTGCTGATACCCAATAACTTTGAAGTCATCGGTCGTTACCCAGGTCTCCAGATCTTCCAGCGTTTTGATATCCGGGTTGATCTCGAACCGCGGAGCCGGGAAGGGCTTACGCTTCAACTGAACGTCCCTCATCAGCTCGTACTGATCTTCGTAAATGTGCGCATTAACAATGTGGTGGGTGGCCACCGCCGGCTTAGTACCGGTGATCTGTGCCATGATGGCCAGCAGGAAAAAGACTTGCATCTGATTGAAGTTGCCGCCAAGCGGGACGTCCATCGACCTCTGATATGACGTCAGGAACAATTGATCACCCAGCAGAGAGAACTGGTGCGTATGCATGCACGGACGCAAACAGCCAAGGTGGAATTCACCAGGGTTGTAGAACGTAACGATCTCGCAGCGGTCATCAATGCCATTCGATAGGTCATCCACAACCTTGCGTAGTTGATCAATGGAATTGCCTTCCGGCGTGCGCCAATCGCGCATCTGGACGCCGTACACTCTACCCATGTCATCCTCACCCTTTCGGGTAGGGTTGTTCCGCCAGCTTTCGTTTTCGTTGGCGTTGGCATCCCATGTGCGACAACCAATAGCCCGAAACTGAGCCGCACTGCTGTAACCCCTGAGATAGCCAATAAACTCGGCAATGGCCTGCTTCCAATAACTTTTCCGAGTGGTGTCCAGTGGGCATTCACCGGCGCCTACGTCGTAGGTCATCGTCGCGTTAATCACGGTCTTACAGCGCTTGCCGGTACGCTCATTCTTGACCCAGACGCCTTTCTCAATAATTCGCCGGTTCAGTTCCAGATACTGCGTCATTCAAGCCTCCAAAGCTTCGGGCCAATACAAGCCGGTTGTTTTTCCTGTGGCCCGCTCAACGGAGCGGATGAATTCGCGGAAATGGTCTCCAACACCGCCAGAGCGATCCGAGACCCACTCTCCGAAGTACTTCAGAGTCTCGGCAGGAATCTTGTTCCCAAGGGCCAGGGCAACCGTCAGTTCGCCACACTGGCGCATGGCTGACCGGCGGAACAGGGCAAAATCCTCGTTGTCGGAACGGTAAAGCGTCAACTTCATTCGCGCCTCTTCGGTGGCATTTGCTGCCGCAACCACCAACTCAAGCTCTTCTTCAGCGGATCTCATAGCTGTCTGCCTCGTTTCTGGCTGTCTGAATCGTGGCTAGCCGGACACTGGCCACTGTATTGGCCCGATCCTTTTCCTCGTCGGACATACGGCTCCAGTTCGCGATGCTGTTGATATCTCGACCACATGAGACGCACTCGCGGTTCTCATTGAGCTTGCACTGTTTTTTACAGGGCGACTGGGTGTTCATCTGTATGCCTTTATCTTGTTCAGAGTGTACATTTATTTTATCAATTTAAGTACATCGCGGAAACTGTTAGCCAGCAACCTATGATTGTTTTATTTTCCGTGCCCGCTATTGATCTGATGTTCTTTTAGGTCATCAATCGTGAGTCGCTTGGCAAAACGCTTGATTCTCATACTTTCCGCCGGGAAGGGCTCACCCTCGATCATCTCTGGCTGAGGCTTGATGAACCGGTAGAGCTGCTCGGCATTCGCAAAGGTTTGACCGGTCTGATACCCAAGGGCCGGAGACAGGAGAATACCTCGAAGCTCTACGCGCTCCAGCGGGCTCATTGTCTCCAGCAGATCAATCAACGGGCTTCTGGGTCGAAAAGTCTGGGGCAGTCGGCCAGTGGCCTTGTACTGCATCATTGCTCTGGGATTTCGCGCCAGGAAGCGGGCCTGTTTGGAGTTCATCGTTGGGTCCTCTTGGGTAAGGGCAGGCCTCTCGCGGCCCGCCCGTGGGTTTTACTGGATTTCCTCAGGCGGAATCTCGTCCCAGACCCATCCGTCACCGATCGCGTATACGTGCTTCACTTCACCTTCGAAGGTGATGTCGAAACCTTTGTATTCCTCGAATCGGCACTCATCATCCACTTCTTCGCCCATATCAACGACGAAGGTGTCCCGCTCCTTGTCGAATGTCATGTCCGGGCCTTGCTCCGCCAGCATCAGGGCGCCTTCTTCCTCGAAGACCGGCATGGCAAAGCCGTTCCATAAACGGCCAGTGGTGAAGCCGGGGATCGGATCATCGTAGGCACCGTCGATGTTGAAGTAAGCGGCGCGATACTGAACGTTGCTTATCTCGTTCTCACTGACGTTGCGGAAGATTTCGTCAAATTTCTCTTCTGGCAGCCGGTTTACAAAACCGCCGCCCATCGGAGCGAATTTCACAAAACCTTTTTCCTGCTTGCCGTGACGGGCAATAGTGACTGCGCCGGTCGGGTAGGTGTTCTCTTTTGGGATATAGATATCGGTGCTCATGGTCTTTCTCCTGCCTGCGTGTTTGCCTAACCTGAAAACCATTTTACCAGAGCAAGTACACCCCGCAAGGTGTATATCGGGTTAATTATCCGCGGCGCAGCCGTGGCGTAGCCAACCGGCCTTAGTGCACATAAAAGGGCGCACCGCGCCCCGGCTGGCGGAACGCCAGGCACAAAAAAACCCACCAGATGGTGGGTTTCAACGCTGACCTGGGCTATCGGTACAGTTCTCTTACATCAATCTGAGCAACGGTCAGGCCGGTTTGGTGGCAGAAATCGTCAAGCTCATCCGGATTCAATGTGTGAAGGGGTAGTTGTCCCCGCCAATGGCGGGAACCGCTTCATCAGGCGACTCGCAGAAGGCGAGGGGGTACCCGGTAACCGCGACCATTGTCAGAATCAACGCTGATGCTCTTCCTGTTGATTCGAACAACTCGCCCCTCCACCTGTTGCCCCTTGAAGGGAAACTTAACCTTGTCGCCAACAGCGAAGCCGGCGCCCTTTGGTGGTGGTGTTTCAATCAGCGTGGGGGTCGGAGCCCTATCTCTGGCAATAGCTCGGTCCTGCAGCGCTTTCAGGTACTCGCCTTCGTTGAGTTTGGTCACCAAACTCGAGGAAACGCGGTACTTCATGGGTATGCCATTTTCAGTGCCATGCACTGTGAGGCTTTTGGGGTTGATACGGACAATTCGACCGAGCGCGATCGTGCCGCTAATTTCAAAACGAACCGCATTGCCAATCTGGAAATCACGGCCATGGCTGGCAGGTTTGACCGCTGCCTGAGTAGTGGGTTTTTGAGTGCGTACGCTGTCAACGTCAATGCCCAATCGCTCCAACGTGCCACGGAGCGAAGTCCTTACGTCCTCGCCGTGCTTGGCATGCAAATCCGTCAGAATCCGGTAGAACGCAGGATTATGGACGGATCCTCTGAGGCGTTCACCGCGCAGGGTCTGAATCGCATGGGCGAACTCGTGAAGGATCGTATGGGCCAACAGCGAAGACACCGACTGGTCACCGTTGTAGAACCGGTAACGTTTAATTTCTCGGGCTGAAAGCCACGCTGCACCATTGCCGTTGGCCTTCTCTGCGACCATGCCGGGGCCGAAGGTGAGTTTGTGGTTTCCGTTCTGGGCCCTGTGATAGGTGCTATTGCCTTTACCTGCCTTGGCGGTGACGTAGGCGTTCTTTGCCTTGAACTCATCACGGTAGGCCGCTCCCAGGAGACTGGTGGCAATCGTAGCCATTGCGTGAGCGACACGACTTGCATCATAGGGAGTAATCATCGTTTTCCTGCCTTCTTTGTTTGCCTAACCTGAGAACCATTCTACTAGAATATAGACACCCTGCAAGGTGTATGTACTCCGGAATCCCGCGGCGGTAGCCGTGGCGTAGCCAACCGGCCTCAGTGCACACATAAGGGCGCTTGCGCCCCTGGGGCTGGCGGAACGCCAGGCACAAAAAAAGCCCGCGTCGCGGGCTCTGCTGGAGATGAAACTGTATCAGCCGTTATCGGCATTTCTGGCTGAGGCCAATCGCTGGGCGAAATCGGCCATGTACTGTTCAAAGCTTTGCCTTGTTGGTCGGACGTACCAATCCCAATACACCCACAGATCGGTTACTGAACTGTGCAGTTTGGCGCCGTTCATAGCCTTTTTGGCGACATCAGCCACGGTGTTTTCGAAGGCCTCAAAGGCTTCGGGGCTGGCTTTCGTGTCCTTGTGGATCATCATGCCACCACCCCAGCCGTCATCAGAGGCGTGTCCAATAACTTCGTTACCGGCCCGAATTTTTGCAGTCATAGGCTCGGAATCGTCGTGGCCAGACACAATCTGGTAGTTGGTCACTTCATACAGATCGAGCGGGCTATCGAAGCTCGGTAGCTCCTCATGATCCACAAAGCATGCTGCGACTTCATAAACAGTGTCGCCGGCGGCAACCTTTATGGTGTCTCGACCGCCTTTAACGACACGCCCATAGACCTCGTTATCCCCATCGTCACGAATGGCAACACACATGCCCTTTTTGAAAAGGAACCTGACGCCCATTCGCTCGTGAATAGCCCTCGTGTGCTTTGGAAGATCGCTCACCTCCGCAGGTTTGCACTTAAGCTTATCGAAGAAGGCCTTTTCACTGGCCCCCAAAGGGCATCTGAAATGCTCGCCCTGATTAAAGAAAACCTTGGTTAAATCATCCCTCTTTTCCGGATTCATGTAGACGAAGCCGACAATCGATTCCCCTGTTTTGGGGTGGGTGAAACTGACTGGATCAAGATGATTGAAATGGTACATAGAATTTCCCCTGCCTGTGTGTTTGCCTAACCTGAGTCCTATTCTACCATCAATAATACACCCATCAAGGTGTATTTATGCCATATATCACGGCGACAGCCGTGGCGTAGCCAAACGGCCTCAGTGCACAACAAAGGGCGCTTGCGCCCGGCTGGCGCAACGCCAGGCACAAAAAGCCCGCATCGGCGGGCTAGTCGGAAGGGGAAGTTGGTCTCATCAGGCGGCGAGGTCGCTTTCTACGATCGCCCACAAATAGAATTTACGCTCGATCTCTTCGAGCGGCCCACGGAATTCCTCTTTGTAGTCCTGAAACCACGCTTCACCGGTCTGAGGGTCATACCCAAGAAGGTTCGGGCCAGGGTAGGTAACGCAGTAGTCCGTGACGTTGATCCCCTCCACCAGATGTTCGTACTCGGCTGGCAGTGTGGAAACGTGGTCAAACTCTCGGCCTTGCTGAAATCTCAAGAATGAGATGACCTTGGTAGAGTCGAGTTCAAGTGTTTATGGTGGCCAAAGCCTCTGCACTGAAGTCAGTATTAGCTTCATCTTCGCCAGTTGCTTTGAACCCTCCGCGATTCATTCTAAGAATTGAGTCGCGGATTCTGATCACTCTCACGCGGCTTCGGTGTTTAGCCAAAGTGTGGAGAGCGTCACCGGGGTTCCCGGTGTGGGGCCAGACTTAGGCTGGCCCTCACGGGCAGAAGGCTTACGCTTCCTGCCCTGAAAATAAACAAGCCCACGGGCCGCAATGTTGTAGGCCGCATTGAGGTCTGCGTGGTATCGCTTGCCGGAGGCAAAGGTACACAGGCTGTAGTTGTTCGCATCCCGTTTAACAGTGCCTGAACCATCGAACGCCTGGGCGCTGGTGCCTCGGGCATAGACCAGGGTTGTGCGTAACCCGATTTCCTGTGCCTTGCTTTGAAGTCGGGTGATCAGCATCCGGTGAAACCAGCGGTGAAACTTCGCCTTCATCGGTGAGCGCTTGCGCCCGGCCTTTGGACGCCAGTGTTTCAGGTTTTCCGCAATCACCGCCTGACACTCATGCTCCAGCGCCAGATTGATCAGCCTTCGGCTGATCTGATGGGCCTGGTTGTCCGCCAGATGTTTCAGGCGCTGGTGGTCTCTGGCACAAAACCCGGCAGGAAGGTGGGTGCCGTGGCGGGTGTGCTTCCTTGCCTTGCAGCGGATACGCTGGATCAGTCGATGCTCACGGTCTTTATCACTGCGCCGGAGGAAGCCTCTGGCGTGGACAGTGCCTTGATCATCGACCACCGCCCAGGTAGCGGCTGTGTTGATGCCTACGTCTACCGACAGCACACGCTTTGGAGTACTGGTCAGTGTTGCCGGTGTGAACTGCTCCGGCAGGGACAAGCCCCACTGTTTCCCATTGAAGGTTAGCAAGGGCGATTTGGCGGTCCCGCGACCGCGATAACGAAGTTTCCCGGACAACCGGAAACTCATCCAGATCCAGTCGTTGCGATATCGGACTTTGATAAAGGCCTGCGTGGCGGCCTCGTTGAGCTTGATGCACTGGCCGCCGTACAGGCTTGGAAAGGTGTTGGTGCTGGCGGTCAACGTTGGGGGTCGCGAATGCGTGGTCCGACGCTGGCCATCGAGCCAGTCGTTGTAACGACTCATGAAAGATCTTACTTGCCCCACGGCATCCATGATGGCGACACGCCGCAAATAGGATGGGAACTTGTAATACCGGTTCTGGAAGTACCGGTACCTAACGCATGGACGCTTTGAGGTGGGATGAATGAGCCCCTCGATCACGGCGACCGCCTCGTTACCTTTGGCAGGGCCAACTGCTGGCCAATGCGTGAACGCCACCGTCATCAGATCCCGAACCAACCGACGATACAGTACCAGAGTATCGCCCAACGCTTCGCGCTGGGCCGAACTGTCGGCATGAATTCGGAGTCTGTCGGATCGGAAAATTGGCATACCGATACTGTATAAATAAACAGTGCTAAAGGCAAATCGCCTTGACTACCGAATCATTCACAGAATCGATTCGTAGAATGCGGCGGTTTTTTTGTTCAAATACTGCGCGTATGCGCCAGAGATCAAGTTGTGCCAGGCAACCGGTTTATACCGGCCGCCTTCCTGAGCTGAAGCAGCAGCATCTGTCAGGGATTCATTCGCGTAGTCCGCCAGCTCAGGCGTTACAGTCACAGATGGCTCACGGTCAGTAGTCTGTGCATCGTTTACAGCATCGCGGATTTTCGCGGCCCAGACCGGCGTTTTCACCGTCTGCAGTGCCGGATCTCGGTCCTCAAGCTCGTTGTGGTCTGCCAGAATTTCCAGCGCTTCGAAGATCATCGTGGTCGATATGTTGTGAGTAGGGCGGTCCATGGTTCTGTCCTTTCAATCTGAAGCCCGGGGAAAGCCGGGCGTCTGGTTAAACTGGGCGAAGGATTTCGCGATTCAGATTACGGGCGGCTTCAAGCGAGATCGTATGCGTCGGCTCTTCCTGATTCACGTCTGCGAACACGACCAACTGGAGTTCGCCTTTGTACTGGATCAGCGTGAACAGTTCGCCCATGTCGTCCTCTGAAGCGTTGTCCGTATGGCCTTCCATTCGCACTGCTACGCCATGGGGCAGGACAGAAATCGTCCCTCTGGTGGGTTGGTAATCACGTTCCTGGTCCTGGATGACAACGGGGTATTCCTGAATGTCATTCACGGTGGGTGCGGATGGCTTTCTACCAGCTATTTCGGGGCGCGGTTCAGCGGCCCGCCAGTAGGAATCGAAGGCAACGGCCACGTTGTCTGTCTCGACAACCCAGAGCACCTCGATCGGTTCATCAGCGTAGTAAGAGCAAAACTGCTCGGCTTGGTCGCTGTCGCTGGCACAACACCGGAAAGCTTGGGGAATGGGCATCATTTCCCCATTCTTGGGTTTGTAGATCACAACCATCGGGACAAGGGGTTCCTCATCCTCCGGCATATTGACCCAATCGGAGCCTTGATCCAGATCCCCAATATGGATTGGGCACTCCTGGCCCTTTTCCTTAGGGCCGAAGCTCGAGCACATTTCTCCCAGATCGAAGTTGGTGGTCCCGTGACGCACATCGAAATGCTCTGCCACCAATTCCGCCAGCTTGCTCTGAGCCTGGCTGATCAGTCGAATCAGTTCGGCTGATCCTTCAATTTCGTGATCCTGTGCGAGGCCGACCAGTTGGCCGGTATACAGTGCATGCATCGTCTGATCTCCTCTCAGGCTGCTTTTCGGAAAGGGTCGATCACGAAGCCGTCTGCATCGAGATCCTGTTGGTTGTAGGCATCAAGGGCTGCTTCCATGACCTGAAGCTCATAACCTGAACCAAAAAAGTCATGGCCGACAAAACCACCAATGATGTTGTCTTGAATATTGTCGAACCTCTTCCACTCACGGCCGGTCCAGTACTCGGAAATCATGACCCAAACACCGGTGCGGCTGATTTTGCGGCGGAAATTATCCGCTTCCCGCTTTAACTGTTCAGCGGGGACGCTGGGGTTTGCTGCAGGATTGAAGCAGTCACCGGCCAGTTCATCAAAGCCACCGTGCGTGTCGGCCTGGCGCGTAAGACGAATTTTGCCAAGAAGAATGGCGTCGATGACGGCTTGAACCGCCTCATTAGACTTCTCATAGCCAGTGCTCAGGTGTTCTTTAAGAGACTTGATAACCCGCTGGTCCAAGTCTGGGAGATTCTTGATGTTCATAGGGTGATAACTCCTGCCATTGATGTCCTAACCTGGTATCCATTTTACCAGAAGGTAGACACCATGCAAGGTGTATAATATGGGCGATCAACGGCGCAGCCGTGGCGTAGCCAACCGGCCTCAGTGCACAACAAAGGGCGCACCGCGCCCAAGAAAAAGGATCCTGAGAAGCTGGTCAGAAAAGGCTTTGTTGAGGCTCTGGCTCTGCCGTTTTGAGTGGTAAGCCGTGGCGGATCGCGTGGATATTCTCTTTCACTTGCCTCCTGACTTGCAAGATTACGCTCGACAGGAAAATTTGGGTAACAGTTCGTTGCTAAACACTGTTCCTGGTTCCAAAAGCACCTATCTTGAGGCAATCTCATCTGGACAGATGTCTCAGGAAGAGGCGATGAGGTCTGGAAATATTGATGCCTCTGAGTTTGGGCGTCTTGATAGCGAGATCCCACAGAGCCGGTAACAAGGATTAGAGTAAGCCCCCAGTTCGGGGGTTTTCTTTTCCTAATTGTTTCGATGCCGTAAGAGCACAACGGAAAGGAGTTTATTATGAAATTGTTTTTGTCAGTTTTTGCGGTTTGGTCAATCACTCTTTGTATGGCATGGGTTTTCGCCCCAGAAAGTGCCGCCTATTCCAGTTATTGGACTTGGGTGTTTTGGATCTGGTTTGTACTCGCAGTGGGTATCATCAGAGGTGCTATCGCCTTTCACTCAGGTTCTTCGTCAGAAGATGTTGATTACGACAGTGAGGATGACGATATTAGCCCATCACTCCTGGCGAGCGACCAGCTGGATATCACAAAGAATTTTTAACGCAATTTAAAGTGCCGCTCTGAGGCTTTAGGGGTCCATTGATGAAATTAATGGTCTCGCGGTGGGTCCAGATCTTGGAGATGGACTGCTTGCGGTGCAGTAAGGTGAGAACATCGAGGGCTTCACCAATGTATTCCGCCAGCTCACCCCCAATGGATCTGATATTACTGCCCAGTTCATCCAGCGTTTCCCGGGTAAAGGCTTGGTGCTGGCGGGCAACATCCGGCTGACGGATGATTGAAGGTTCGTGTATGAAAACCGGGAGAACCGGACCAGACCGCCGGTATTCCTTCATTGCAAAGAACAAAGGCTCCGAGTCCTGGAGGCGAAGGTTGCGCTGCTTGAACCACAATATTTGCAAAGGCAAAGCCTCAGAGGTCTATGGTCTCCCCGGTAACCCGCGCAACGGAATCAATGAAATCCCGTAACGCTTGCTGGGCCACTTCGCACTCTACGTCGGAGTGCTCGAGCCATAATGAGAAGAAATCCCGGGCTTCCGGCCGCAAGGGTTCCCGGGTGACCAACTTGATGAGAAGTTCCCGGCTATGCGTCTCTGCCTGCATCCGGAAGAAGCTCAAGCTTCGGTCATGGGCCCGTGTGGCGAGGAGTCGACGCCGGTATAAGGCAGTGTCCTCGAACACCTGCTGAACTTTACGTTGCTCAGAAAGATCCAGCCCTCTCATATCAGGAAAGTGACCCATACAGATACTGCGATGCTGCGTGATAGATATCGGGATTGCCGGCAGGAATGAATCGGAGTAACTCGGTTTGCCTGCGCAGAAATAGCCGGGCCTCACTCAGTGGCATGGTTGCGGTCTTTTGTGCTCGAGCAAGAATGCCAGCCAGCATTACAGTTTGAGCTTCCTCCGAAGATGAGCCCATCAATTCAGCTACTTCCGCGCTTGGGTTATCCTGGCAGTCTTGGGCCAATCTGACCGGTATGATCTGGGAAACCAGCGAATACACTTCCTTGCCGTAAACCCTGAGGATGTAATCCTCATTAACCACCGGGTAGTGGTTATCAAAAACAATGCTCGCCGCCTGGACCATAGTCAGGTTGGCGCCGACAACGCCAAGAATGCTTGCTGCAGACTTAATGCCGGAAAATCGGGTCGTGCGCGTGTAAAAGCTTTCTGCTTGTCCCATTTAGAAATGTCTCAGTAGAGGGCAAGCCGGAGCTTGCCTGATTCATGACATTAAAATCATAAATCAGGCTACAGCATATACATGTCTTTTACACATACAGGTCTATGTGTAGACCAAGATTTAACATTATTTTATAAATTTCCACCTATGTTGCGGCCCTGATGGCGTAGCCAACCGGCTTCAGTGCACATGAAAGGGCGCTTGCGCCCCGGAGAAAGAAACTCCCCGGGTGAGGTAAGCCCGCGCCGGCGGGCGATGGTGAGGTGTTCGATCAGGCGGCTTGGGCTTCTGGGCGTCTGCCGACCAAGGTCTCGAAGGTGCGCAAAGCAAACCGTGTATCGCTCATAGTGCGGAAGCAGCCGATGCTGAAGGCCTCGGCATCAGCTGGCTCGACTGAGAGGCTGAAGCCCTGATTGTGGCGGATTGGGCTGAACCGAGTGCCCGGAGCTTTCAGTTCCTCCACGTCGACATCCACGCTGCTGAAAAAAGCCCAAGCTGCCAGCAAGTGGCCCTCGGAGAGGATTCGATCGTAGCTGGCAACGCCGAAGTGGCCGAACAGCTGGAACAGTGCCTCGATGATCCCAGGAACAAAGTCCATGTCGAAGGGTTCGTCATAGAACTCCTGAACCCTGCTATAGAGCTGGTTGATCTCGATCGCAAGGTTGGCCGCCCGCTCCCGGGTCTCAGACACGCCTTGGTCATTCAGGGCGCCCTCGAGGTAGTCGCCGTAGGGGCCGTTGATGTGATCCGGAATATTCAAGGTCTCCCAGACGCACATTGCCGTGGTGGCCAGTTCAATGTTTCCTGCTGCATATTTCATGGGTCGTCTCCTGCCGATCAATAGGGAATGTCGTTATCAAACACCGGGTCAAAATCCGGGTTGGTCGCGTCATAAGCCAGCTTGTTAGCCAGAGCCTGATAATCTTGCTCCTGACGGATGAGAGCTTCTGCCTTTTCGATATCGGGGAAAGTTGCGCGTGCCTTGCCGTTTGCCCACTGCCGAGCGTTGCCATCGTCCAGACCGGCATGGCGAGCTCCGGAGTATGCTTCGGAATAGATCTCGTCGAACTGATCGGTCAGAAGATATGCTTCTTCGAGAAGAGCTTCGGGTACGGATGCGATTTCCATGGTGTCTCTGCCTGCCTGCGTTGTTTGCCTAACCGAACTTCATTTTATCAAATGTCGTACACCATGCAAGGTGTATATAAGGCTTATTTCCCCGCGGCGCAGCCGTGGCGTAGCCAACCGGCCTCAGTGCACACAAAAGGGCGCCTCGCGCCCCTGGGGCTGGCGGGACGACAGACACAAAAAAAGCCCGCTAAGCGGGCGAGTAGGATAGGGTGGCCGGGCGGTAGGTTGGTAGGCGGCAGGAGTCCGCCCGGCCGTTGAACGTGTCGCTGGTGTCAGACCAGCTCAGCAGTGTCCACGATCTGGCGGTTAGAAATGATCAGCTCGTAGTGACCAGCCTGAACCACACTTTCGACATGGCGCGGCGTGAACAGGCCCCAGCACAGGGCACCCGGATTACGAACTGACCAGTACTGGATGCCTTCCAAATCGTTCTTGCGCAGTTTCGCGCCCAGCGTCTGGGCGTCTGCATAGTCGTCCTTATCGTAGATCGGGTCCGACAGGTCCAGAACGGTTGCGTCCGCCAGCTCGCCTGAAAACTGAACGGCCAGAGTACGCAGCACGATGCGATCGAATTTCAGGTCTTCAACTCCGGCAACATAGCGACCCCAGTGGTAGGAAACCTCGGCCAGCGCGGTCTCTTTCTTGTCGGCAATATAGAAAACACCGTAGTCGCCATTGCTGAACCGGCTGCCATCGGGCGCAACGTGGGTGAACGGTGCAACGGCATAACTGGTTCCCTGGATATCCCACGGCACTTCGTCCAAAGACACGTAATCAAGATTGCCCACTTCGTTATTCAGACGCGGGTTCGTCAGCTCCTGGAGCGCGTACAGTGCCTCGAAGTCGTCCAGACTCGACACGTCCTCAAACAGGTGAATGGTCGGCAGCTTCGAATTGATCAGCCGATAACCTTTCACCCGCTCAAGGGTTTTTGTGGGTAGGGAAGCGCCCATTTAAACCAATCCTCCACGCAGCGCATCCACGCGCTTGAATGTCTCATAGAGCTTGGTGAACTCACCGCCCTCAATGACTTCCATCGGGGTCCGGCCTGAGAAGTACGGGTTATGGTTTTTCATCCTCATAAACCCGTACTGGTTCTCTGGGTTCTCAAACACGATCCGCAGGGCCTGGTGAATGTTCAACAGCATACTAATCCGGGAAAGCTGGTCAGCGTCCAGATTTGCGCCGGCCGGATCGCCCTTCAGCTTGAAGTACGTCGCCCGTTTCATGCGCAGAATGGCCTGGGCCTGCTCGGCACTGCATCCCCACTTATCGAGGATGTTAAACGCGGCCTTCAGGCCAGCAACGCTGAGTTTTTTGTTGCTGAAGCTTTTCTGTGCCTTGACGGTATTCATAAGGGCCTCCGGTACCAATCTTTATCTAAGTACAAATATAGACTATTTTTACTAAACAGTCCATAAATAGACCTAGATTTAGTCAAAGATTAGCTCCGGTTTGCTCAACGGCTGTCTGGATGGCCCGGATAAACTCGGGCCTCGACAGATCAATGCCTTCTGCGGCCAGGGCCAGCAGCAAAGACTCCATGCCGTCCGCGGCAGCAACTCCGCGTGCCTCTTCAAGGTCCGGGTTTTCGGTTTCATTCGGGTCTACAAACTGCCCGCGCAACCCGCTGGTTATCTGCCAACCGCTATCGACTAGCGACAGCACTATGTCGAACGGCAACCGGATCTCGGTTGCAGGTACTTCGGCTGTTTCTGCCACGGTATTGATCCTATTCCGATCAGCCGGCCGTTAGGCCAGGCTGATATCGAGTTCTGCAGCAATCTCCTCGTCTGAGAGGCCACACTGATCCAGGTACTCAAGCTGGGCGGACATGCCGTCGTTATTGATCGCACTGGCTCGCCGTGAAGCTTGCTCGTGCACCAAGTCGTCCAGCATGCAGGATTCGATGCCTTGTTCCTGGATTCTTTGTTTCAGCGATTTCATGCGGCAACCTCCTGAGTTTCGACCAGCTCAAGACTGGGGATGTGCTCGGTGGAAGTAATGCCAGAGTGCAGCCAGCGAACCTTGGCATACTTACCGTTAACGCTCAGGACTTCTGCAGAGCCATTGCTCCTCAATGACGGATCGTCGTAACGGACGGTACGCCCCGGTTCAATGTTTGCCATCAGATGGTCAACTTTGACGTTGTGATAAAAGCTCGGCCAGAACTGCCGAACTGGCGATACCACGTAACCGCCTTCAACCATGACCGGGCCCGGCCCTTGGTAACCGATTGCGCGTAGAGTGTCGGTAACATCTCTCATTGGATTCTCCTGCTGTGTATTTGCCTAACCTGAAAACCATTTTACCAGAAGCAATACACCATGCAAGGTGTATATAGGGCAATTTCTCCGCGGCGCAGCCGTGGCGTAGCCAACCGGCCTTAGTGCACACGAAAGGGCGCCCCGCGCCCCGGCTGGCGGAACGCCAGACACAAAAAAAGCCCGCATAGCGGGCAAAGGTTGGCAGGCATTCAGGGGTCACAGGGAATTCCAGGTATTCCCTGTGACGGGAGTCAGGCGGCGTTGGCCAGTGCGGGGCGGTAGCCGCCGATCAGCGCAATGCTGTCGTCGGCGAAGTGGATTACATGCGGGTACCGGTCCAGATCAATGGCTGCGGCCTGCGGCATTTCCTGCTGCTCGGCAGTCAGGTAGAGGATGTCGCTGTCGAACCACTCATCATTTGCAGCCATGGTGCCAACGGTCAGGCCGATCTGAGTCAGCATCTCAATGCCAAGCTCGACAAAGACTGCTTCGAAGGCTGGGATGATCACGCCCTGTCCAAGGATCTCGTGGCCAACGGTGTTGGAGTTGCCGGCGATGAGGGAGGCCGGGGCACCCTTCACCGCACAGTGTTCGGTCAGAGTAAGCAGCCGGGTCAGCTTCTCGTCAGTCGGGTGCTTGATGCGCGGCTCGGTGCTCCGGACCTTGGCATAGCCGCGTCCGATCGTTCCGACCTTTTCAGCAGTAAGGTCCAGCTCCTGCATTGCAAAGCCTTTGCCAGCGGCTTTATCGCGGTCTGCCTTCACGCGGAGATAATCGTAGTCCTTCCAGATTTCGTCATCGGCGCTGAATTCTTCAACAATGTCCGCAAGCGTGTCCGGCTTCTTGGCAACGCTGCGCACTTCCGGGAACAGGTTCATAGCGTCCAGACCCTTGGATGTGGCGATCATGGCCAGACGGTCCCGATTTTCAAAGGCGCCCAGATCGTTGCCGTTCAGGACAGTCTCACGAAGGGTGTAGCCCCACTGGTTCAGAACAGAGCGGATAATCGCCATGCTCGCACTGGAAGCGTACTCGACCACGTTCTCAAGCGTGATCACCGCCGGGTTCATCGCTTCGATGTACCGGAGGAAGTAGTAAAACATGGAGCCGGCCTGATCGTGCTCTTCAGGATGGGTAAGGCCGTTCTTGGAAATGCCGCTCTTGGAAGCGCCTACGCAGGGAACGCCACCGGTCAAGATGTGCAGGCTCAGGTCTGCAGGAAGCACAGAGTCCTGAATCGGGCCATTGATAATGATGGAATCTTCCCGGAAGAACTGGGGGTTGTTGGCGTAGCTGCTGCCGATGTAGCGCGGATCCCACTCAACCGCCAGCTTGGTGTAGCTGGAGATGCCCACACGCTCAAGGCCACTGTGAAGGGCGTAGTCGAGCATCCCCCCACCGTGAAAAAGTGACCCCAATTTCAGGGGCTCGCCCTTCATCAGGGTTTCGAGAAAGTCCTTCTCGCGGGCTTTGATACGCTCTTCGTCAACATGCGCCCGGATGGTGATCTTGCCCTTGAATACGCCAATGCGGAGCTTCATCTGGCCCGGCAGGGCGTCCAGAACGGTCGGGTCTTTGATTTCGATCAGCGGCTTGGTGCGGCCGTCCTTCAGGGTCCGGCGGGAAACGCGCACGGTGCCGAGGGAGTCGCTACCCGGCTTCGGGTGCAACTGGAAGACGTTGCTCTTTTCGTGCTTGCGGATGTGCAGAGTGACGCCCGGCTCAATACCGCCGTGGCGGAGGTGGAAGCCCTCCATCCAGATTCTGCGGGTGCCGTTGTTTTCGCCAACTCGGGAGTAGATGATAACGCTCATGTTCTGTCCTGCCTGTTTTTCTGCCTAACCTGTAGAGAATTATAGCAAAACAGAGACACCTTGCAAGGTGTATTTGCGGATTTTTCACGGCGCCAGCCGTGGCGTAGCCACTGGCCTTAGTGCACACATAAGGGCGCTTGCGCCCCTGGCTGGCGGAACGCCAGGCACAAAAAAACCGCACTGAGTGCGGTTTCTGATTGGTAAGCGAAGTTAAGGCTGGGTTCCGGGGTGTGGGATAAGGGCAATCTCAGCCCCGGAATTTTCCAGAATCTCATTGGCCATCTCGGCAAAGGTGAAATCCTGCTTCTTGATCGCCCGCTGGGCCTCGTCTGACCGGGCGATAGCCTCAAGGGTGGCTTCCATGGTGGGCCCGGGGTTGAGCAGGCCGGCTACTTCCCAGATAAGGGCTGTCCGGAAATCAGCGTTGGCGAGCTGCTTCAGCGCGGCTTCAGCGTTGGGGAATACAGCCTCAACGCAGTCAGTCCACCGGTCCATATTCGGGTAACAGATAATCCCGATCCGGGCATTCGGTTCTGAGGGGCCTTCGCCGTTCTCTGGATTCTCCAGAACGAACACCGGCTTTTCGTCGCCACCTGGGGCGAGCATCAGCAGCTGGTAGCGACCACCGGAGGCCACCGAATCAAACTCAAGGCCGTGGCGTTTCCCGATTGCTGTAATGTCGTCGGTGCTCATCTCATTGTCCTTCTGCGTTGTTGCTGTCGGCTGGGATCTTGGCGTTGATCACCCCCAGCGCCCGGTTCACCATATTCTGGGCCTCGTTAAGGATTTCCAGTTCGTTCTCCTCATCGTGCAACCAGTGCCAGGACTGGCCGACGCCGCCCAGACAATTGGCATCGACATGATCGTGAAGCTCACTGAAGTTGTCGATCTTCTTGAGCTTATCGTTCGAGAGGATATCCAGAAGGATAGCCCGTGATAGGCGCTGTGCCTTGAGCAAATCTTGTTTCGTCATGGGTGTTCTCCTGCGCTTAATTGCCTAACCTGACAACCATTGTACCACAGAGAAAACACCGTGCAAGGTGTATATTAGGTTATGGAAGTCTGATCTTCAACGGCACCGAAGCTCACTTCAACCCAGCCGGACACGTACGCACCGGGGTCATCCCCGAGGGAGGCCACGGAGTGCTCGTCGAATTCCACGTCAATGTGACTGGCGGCTGAGATGTAGGCGAGTTCTATGTTGTCCTCGTCGGCATCCTCGTCCAGATCGTCGCACCCGGCGTCGGCGGCATCGACCCAGACCCAGCACATTACCCGGTACCCATCATCTGCAAAGGCCACGGGGAGGTCATCAGCGAATTCGACTTCTCCGTCTCTTCCATACATCCTGCGGGCGACGTCCCGAGCCTGTTTTACCTCTTTGTACTTCCTATCCACGACCAGGGCAGTATCTGGGCCGGCAATAACGCTGGCAGAGCCGTTGTAGAGAATGTCCTGTGCAACGTCCTGGCGATTGAAGTCTGTGAAGTCCGCAAGCTTTGTCAGGGCTTCATCCAGAGAGTCGGCTTCATGCTCCACGGAGTTCAGGTTAATCATGTATCTCATTGGGAGCCTCCAGCTTCCATGTGGTGTTTCAGGACCAGGCTGGCCGTTTCCTCGTTAATCGGCATCAGAGCATACCCATTGTCGGCATCACCGTAGGTAACAACAACGCCGGAGGGTGTCAGAAACAGGTCGGTCGATTCCACCCCCAGTAGCTGCTGATAGGATTCTTTGCTGATGGCGATATAGGGGCGAACAAGGTGCACGAAGCTGATACCGAACTTCTCAACTGATCCGGTCAGGGGTTTGAGGGTAGAGCAGTCGAAAGCGAAGTCTGCAAACCAGCTTTGAACGGCCTGAATGACAGATAGATTGTCCTCGGCGGCTTGGTCGATGAACTCGGCCGTGACCTCGGCAAAATGATCAATGCGCAAAATGCCTTCAGTAACATCTTTGGCGTATTGGTTTTCGCTCGGCTGCTGGCGCTCAATATGCGCTTCGCTGGTCCACCAGCCACGGTAGTCAACGCCACCTTCCGGGTCTCCGGGCATAGTGATGTTGTCGAATAGCTCGCCTTCGCGATAGCCCTGAAGCATCATTTCGTGGGCCCGATCCATGCCGGTTTCTTCCAGCGCCTCAATGTGGCGCTCAGGGGTCTGGTCGGTGGTGTTCCAGCAGATGTTGAGAGTGATGGTCTTGGTCACCTTGAACTGGGCGTTGCTAGTCATTTTTCTGAATCCTTCTGTCCTGAGTGCGGCAGGGCGGCAAGTGGTAAGCCGGCTTTAGCCCACTTGGATAACAATTCTGGGGTGGCCTTGCTGACAAGGCCGGTTTCTTTCAGCTCGTTCTTCCCGGTCAGCCTGAAGGTATGGCTGTTGTGGGTCACCGGAAGCACGGGCTTGAGTCGGCCGGTCGTGATCGTGACCAGATGAATGGCAGCGGCCGGTTCGGTAAACGCTTTCTGCCGTTTCTGGCAGGCCAAGAAGTGGACTGTGTTATTTCGGAAGGTGACGCTCAGCGGTACCCACGTCTTGAGTTGATAGCCCTTGATTGAGCTGAACGCTTCGCGGATCGCTTCCTCTGCGGATTCGGGTGCCTCGGGTTCCATGGCAAGTTTCCGGTTCGCGGCGCCCATCGTTATGGACGCCAAGTGCTGGTTGGATTGCCGATAAGGCATCCGTGCTCGGCCCACTCTCTGAGTCGACCAGCTTCCTCGTAACAGCTCTGGATTTCCCAGTGGTTGCCGTCCGCGTCGGATTCCCGCAAGCGTTCAATCTTCTCTTCAAGCCTGATGGCCCGGCGCTCCAATAATTCTTTGGTATGTCTCTGTGACATGCTGCCCCCTGTAAATGTCCTAACCTGAGACCATTTTACCATTCGGCGTACACCATGCAAGGTGTATAAGCTTGAAATGCACGGCGACAGCCGTGGCGTAGCCAACCGGCCTAAGTGCACACGAAAGGGCGCCCCGCGCCCCGGCTGGCGGAACGCCAGGCACAAAAAAACAGGCCTCGGAGGGCCTGCTTAGTCGTTAGTAGGTGAGAGGATGTTTCAGGGCTGGCGCATCAGCTCCGATTCCCGCCAGCCGCCGCCCTCGGTGCCATCGGAAAACTTCAGGTACCAGACGGGCTCATTGGATCCATTCGGGTGACATGCTGGATCCGGGTCCTGCATCAGGATTCGGCCGCTGGCATTCAGGCCGGGAACACTGACGCGATCGCCAACGGATAGGGGCGGGGTGTTCTGGCTAACCTTGGGCATGGGTGCTCCTGTCGAAAACGTTAAAGGTGAAACCGGTTCCAGCCCTCTACATGAGGGCCAGAGTGGGTTCTTCGATGGTGTCCGGGAGGATGGTCCAGAGTTCCCATTTCGGACTCTCCTTGCGGGCATCCGCCAGTTCGCCCAAGGCGATAGCGTAGGGGATCACCTCGTACGACGGCCGGTCATCCCAGTGCTCGCCGGTATCCGGATTCGAGACTTGGTACCCGATCGGGTTTTTGGACAGCTCCCAGTCCTCAGCGTTTTCAAGCACTGACTCGAGCAGGACGTCATCTCCGGTACCGGGGAACCAGATATCCCCGGCCTGGGACTGGTTAAACGCGAAGTTCAGTTCCTGAAAGGTGATCGCCGGCGTGTTGATAGGTACCTCTGCATCGAATTCGTGAAACAGGGCGGAAATCCACACTTGTTCATCCGAGACCACAATTTCAGGGGTGGTGGCTGAGAAATCACCGCCGTAATACTGGGCATCCGGTTTGGTGAATCGAGCCTCGGAAAGGTCATTGTCTGTAGACAGGGCAATGACCTTGGCAATACGGTCTATGTCCGCCTCGCTCACACTGAGAACGACGGCGATCGGGTTCTGTACCAGGGGCCCGGAATTGCAGGTCATGACCATTTTGATGCTTTTCATAATGTCTCCAAACTCATTGAGTTACTGCGTTGTACTGGGTATCGGCTGTGAAGGCCTCGACGTTGCCGGCGTAGTGCTCGGCGATGTAGGCCTCAAATTGCCGGTCGTCGGGTGATAACGGATCGTGGGTAAAGGCCAGACCGTCATCGAGGCTTTCCAGATCTGCAACCGGCACGAAATCAGCGTGGGGATCCTCGCGAAGTACCAGGGTATCGACCGGGAAGTCATACCCGCCGTCGCCGAGGATCAAAAAGCTGCTCTCCGGGCATGCACCGCTGAACCAGTCATCGACAGAAATTGCCGGGAGCCCGTCTGCGGGATATGCCAGGCTGAACACTCGGCCATACCGTCTGGCCACGTTGGGGGATCGGGACAGGAACAGCATGTCTGCTTCGTCACTGCGTCCCCGGTCAGGCTGCCAGCCAGTGAAACCGCCAGCAGCCGCGCCGTGATAAAACGTGACCGTGGAGGTGGCGACTTTGACCGCCTGCTCAATACTCATGTTTCGGCCGATACCGGAACCTTTCGGCTCCCCAGAATCACGACATGGGGCCTTGAGGTCATGGTCAGGCGTTCGTCCCAATGCCGCTCGATCATGATTTCGCGGGCCCTGGGCCGGGTGTCGGCTTCGACTTCATCCACGGCCAGGGCTTCCCCGTTACTGGTGCCCCGGATCTTGAGGAGGCACTTAAACAGCATCCGTGTCCCCCTCAGACTTCTCCGCGGTTACCGCCGGCTCAAATTCATGGCCCTCTACGTGGTATTCCGCCTCAATGTCACTGCTGAATACCTGATCCGGGGCCAGGGCCATGGCATGGATTTGTGCGGAGGCCGGGCCAATTTCGTTCTCAACCTGAATCTCGCGGCAGCGAACGGCAGTCCGGTGAACCTCGAAGGTGTAGGTGCCATAGGCAGCGGGGTCCGGGTACCGGCGTTCATGCTCCGCCAGCGCGTACGTTGGTACCGCGTTGAAGTCGTAGGGGTTCCCGCTGAAGTAGGGCTCAATCGCCGGGGTGTTGCACTCTGGACAGTCCTTGGCGTCGTTGAGGTCGTCTTCGACGGTCCACTCATGGAAACAGTGGGTGCAGCGGTACCGGCCCTGCATCAGGTGCTGTGCGTTTACCTTGTCCAGAGCATCGTTTACCGATTTCCGGAGGGCGCTGACTTCCGTAGGGAAGGGGGTGTTCCCGGAGGCCACCGCCGCCAGCATGTCGCGAACCTGATTCATCAGGGCTTTTTCCACGGTCATGGTGGAAGTTTCAATGGTTACTTTGGGTGCGGTCATGGGGTGTACCTCAATGGCTAACGTAAAAGAGAAAGTGGGTGGGCAGCTCATCAATCTCTCGTTTCAGGATGTCCCAGAGCGGGGCAAGTTGTTCTTCGTCCCAGCCGTTTACATCAAGGATCACTTCGTCATCGACGTCATCACGCTTGAAGACGTCCAGCTCTGTGCGGATGCGCTGGAAAGTGCCGCCGGTAACGCCGTAGGCATGGATAGCGCCGGGCCGCTCAAGAATCGGGTACTGGGTGATTGTCAGTTCCTGGGGGTGCTCGGAGCCGGATGTCTTGCCGCGATTGGTATAGGCCGCTGTCGCCGGTATTTTGAAAGGCCGACCATGAGTGATGTCGCTGCTCTGAACAAAGAACGAGTTTTCACCGCCGGCCTGAGCCCGCTCTGCCAGGGCAGCCAAAGGTTGGCTTCCATGAATCCAGAGGTTGCTCTCGGAGTCTTCGGAAATCAGGACAAGGATGCCAGTATCCGTGCGGATCGCATTGTCGTTGTCCAGATCTTCAGCCGCAGCTCTCAGATATTCGAGGTCCTGCGTGGGTAAGTTGTCGGGGTTAATGCTCATGCTGACTCTCCTGCGGGTATCAGGCTGGCGCGAATTTCAGAGAGGGAGCGCCCCTCATGCACTTGGGCTCCGTCGAGCCAGACCGTGGATTCCCAAACCTTCCACGCCTCAAGCCCAGCTTTAAGGGCAGGCGATTTCTGGGCCTTCAGCATGAGTGAGGCCGCCAGTGCATCTGAAAACTGGGAATCCGTCTCAAACGCACACTCAAGAGTCCGGGTGACCGGTGCCACGGCCGCCTTGCGGCCATAGCGAGAGAAATGGGCTGCCACTGTTTTCAGTGCTCGGTCGAAGTGCTGTATCCGATTGGAAGTGCCGGTCATTTGATATGCCTCTATATGTCCTAACCTGGAAACCATTTTACCATCGACCGTACACCATGCAAGGTGTATATAGAGGGAGCATCACGGCGACAGCCGTGGCGTAGCCAACCGGCCTCAGTGCACACAAAAGGGCGCTTGCGCCCCTGGGCGATTATGTTCGTCGAAACTGAATCTGATCGAGGTTTGGGGAAGCTGAGCGGGCGCGAGGATTTAAACTTTCAGTAATGTGACAAAAAAATTGTGTTCGTATGATAATTTAGAAATTGGGCATGAACTTGAAAATTTATGCTCAATAACAATGGGTAAACTGAATATTATGAATAAATAATATTCTAAATTTCCCACACTGACTAATCCAGCAACATAGTAAGGATCTGTATGTTCAAGGGAAAAAAATCGTTTTTCGCGGCTGTTGCCCTGGCGTCTGCAATGGCTTCAGTTGCAACCACTGCTAACGCTCAGGAAGCCTATTTAGGCGGTAACCTGGCATTGGTTGAATACAGTGAGGACGGTATTGGTGAAGACGCTTCTGTAACGGCCGGTTACGTGCGGTTTGGCGGTTTCCTGAATGAGTACCTGTCGGTGGAAGCGCGTGCAGGCCTCGGCTTCAATGATGATCGAGTGAATGTGTCAGGCATTCCGGTAGACTTCGAGCTCGACAATCTACTGGGTGGTTATCTTCGCGCAGGCTATCCAGTAACGGATCAACTGTATCCTTACGTGGTTGGCGGTTTTACGAGGGTGGAAGCGACTGTTTCTGTCGAAGGCTTTGGTTCTGAGACCGATAGCGGCAACGACGTATCTTATGGCCTGGGTGCGGACTTCGCAGTCACTGAAGCTGTGAAGCTGAATGCCGAGTATATTTCCTTCTACAGCAAAGACGGCGCCGACTTTGACGCTTTGTCATTCGGTGTCAGCACTTCCTTTTGACATGCTGTATCCCGGAGGCAATCGCCTCCGGGAACGAACCCTCCAGCCGATCAGATTTTATCCGCCTCGACCAGGTAAAACATCGATTGCTTTTGAACCCTCCGCGATTCATTCGAAGAATCGAGTCGCGGATTCTGATCACTCTCACGCAGCTTTAGTGTTTAGCCAAAGTGTGGAGAGCGTCACCGGGGTTCCCGGTGTGGGGCCAGACTTAGGCTGGCCCTCACGGGCAGAAGGCTTACGCTTCCTGCCCTGAAAATAAACAAGCCCACGGGCCGCAATGTTGTAGGCCGCATTGAGGTCTGCGTGGTATCGCTTGCCGGAGGCAAAGGTACACAGGCTGTAGTTGTTCGCATCCCGTTTAACAGTGCCTGAACCATCGAACGCCTGGGCGCTGGTGCCTCGGGCATAGACCAGGGTTGTGCGTAACCCGATTTCCTGTGCCTTGCTTTGAAGTCGGGTGATCAGCATCCGGTGAAACCAGCGGTGAAACTTCGCCTTCATCGGTGAGCGCTTGCGCCCGGCCTTTGGACGCCAGTGTTTCAGGTTTTCCGCAATCACCGCCTGACACTCATGCTCCAGCGCCAGATTGATCAGCCTTCGGCTGATCTGATGGGCCTGGTTGTCCGCCAGATGTTTCAGGCGCTGGTGGTCTCTGGCACAAAACCCGGCAGGAAGGTGGGTGCCGTGGCGGGTGTGCTTCCTTGCCTTGCAGCGGATACGCTGGATCAGTCGATGCTCACGGTCTTTATCACTGCGCCGGAGGAAGCCTCTGGCGTGGACAGTGCCTTGATCATCGACCACCGCCCAGGTAGCGGCTGTGTTGATGCCTACGTCTACCGACAGCACACGCTTTGGAGTACTGGTCAGTGTTGCCGGTGTGAACTGCTCCGGCAGGGACAAGCCCCACTGTTTCCCATTGAAGGTTAGCAAGGGCGATTTGGCGGTCCCGCGACCGCGATAACGAAGTTTCCCGGACAACCGGAAACTCATCCAGATCCAGTCGTTGCGATATCGGACTTTGATAAAGGCCTGCGTGGCGGCCTCGTTGAGCTTGATGCACTGGCCGCCGTACAGGCTTGGAAAGGTGTTGGTGCTGGCGGTCAACGTTGGGGGTCGCGAATGCGTGGTCCGACGCTGGCCATCGAGCCAGTCGTTGTAACGACTCATGAAAGATCTTACTTGCCCCACGGCATCCATGATGGCGACACGCCGCAAATAGGATGGGAACTTGTAATACCGGTTCTGGAAGTACCGGTACCTAACGCATGGACGCTTTGAGGTGGGATGAATGAGCCCCTCGATCACGGCGACCGCCTCGTTACCTTTGGCAGGGCCAACTGCTGGCCAATGCGTGAACGCCACCGTCATCAGATCCCGAACCAACCGACGATACAGTACCAGAGTATCGCCCAACGCTTCGCGCTGGGCCGAACTGTCGGCATGAATTCGGAGTCTGTCGGATCGGAAAATTGGCATACCGATACTGTATAAATAAACAGTGCTAAAGGCAAATCGCCTTGACTACCGAATCATTCACAGAATCGATTCGTAGAATGCGGCGGTTTTTTTGTTCAAAACCCTTGCGACTGGGAATGTCTGGGATAGAGGCTAGATCGAAACCCTCCGGCAGCGGTACAAAAGAGGGCTTTTCCAGCCAGCTCTCCATTTTTTCCGAAAGGTCTGCTAGATCTTCGGCGCCCTGGCCGTCGAAGTTGTACAGCGGGCAAGACAGGTCCCAATGCGGCTCCCTGCTTGAATCGTCGAAGGGGTAGCCGGCGCAAAACAGCAGCTCATCTTCGAAAATGAAGAAAAATCCTTTGTCGATATCCGTAGTGAAGCACGGGTAGGACTGGCTCAGGATTGCCCGGTGAATCGCATTCCAGTTGCGAGCTAATCGGCGGTATTCCCGGCTCTCATCCTCATCATCGGACCATTCGAGATCTTCACGGATCAATAACGGCATTTTCAGTCTCTCCTGACACTGGGAAGGGCGGGCGCAGATTCGGCGTCCATAATCTAAATTTTCGTCGCCTCTTCCAGCTCATCGGACTCTTCCGGAATGATCCGGTATCCATGTCCGATGTAACTTTCACGGAAGTAGCTTCGAAAAACCGGATCGTCGTCTGATTCATCCTGGATGAATTTCAGCGTGATCATGTCATCGTCAAAACGGGCTTCACGCACCAGAAAATGGTGCGTTGTGGCGTCATCGACTTTGATAAAGACATTAACCCAGCGTCCTTGCTGGCTAACGATATGAGGCATTGTCACTCCCATGGATTCTTCTTAGGTGTCGCGACCCGCATGGCTGCTGACCATAGAGACGTTCGGTCTCCTTTGCGAATCTGGTTCAGCTCGGTCTTCAGGCTGGCACGGTGCCATTGACGTCCGTCTTTGAATCGCTCGTGAAGAAGGCCCTGATTGATCAGGTCATCGATCAGGTCTTTCTCGAACTGGCGTGAAACAGGGCATCCGCCCATGCCAGTTGAGTAATGCTCCACAAACTGCAGACCAGGGAAGCCCGTGCGAAGAGCACCATACTCGTACAAGAGTCCATGTCCTGTTATGTCTCGGTAGGTCTTTCGTTTACCTGTGTAAGCAAAGTGGAGCAGGGCCTCGGCAAGCTCCTCACGGTAGTAGGTCAGCCGGTTCAGTTTCTCGTCATCATCCAGCTCCTCACAAATGGCATAAATGTCGATCCAACGCAGGCTGCTTGCACTGCTTTTCCCGGCTTTAATTGCTTCAACGATCCGTGCCAGGCGGTCAAGGGAAACCACGCCGTTCAGGTCGTCAGGATGAATGTGGAGTCGCTCCGGCACTTCGCCAAAAGTCCTGGCGTAGGTTCCGTCGACAATCATACGTTCTGCACTCAGCAGGGCGCCCATCTGTTCATAGAAGGCGTCATTGCTTTCGTCGTCCGGGAACTGGGGGTGACTGTTGCTGACAATGCGATAGCTGGGGGTGTGGATCCGGATGTGAACGCGCACATAGATTGATCCCGGATTGAAGCTGCTCGGCAAGGGGAGGGCGGCTGCGCCATGGAACTCGCACTTGTCGTCTGCAGAGAAGATGTCTGTCAGTTTAAGTTGGGCACTCATATCGATACCTCGGAAGTCGAAAAGGGCTGGCAGCCCGTTAGCGGAAAGACTGCCAGCCAAAACTGGAATTAAGCGGCGGCCTGAATGTTTTCCGGGCCGTGGAGGAACTGGATGTTCGGGTAACGGCCGGCAGCTGCGTACAGCTCGCCGTTATCGGTGGTACCCAGGTAAACCGGGCCGTTAACGCGCTCGCCAAACTCGCGGATTGTCATCGGTTTGCCAATGGCGTCGCTCATGTCGCTGGAAGTGGTGTGAGCAACGATGGCGATGTCATCAGTGAAGAAAGGGATCGGGGTTGAGTTAATCATGGTGTTCTCCTGCCTGTGTTTGTTTGCCTAACCTGTAGAGAATTATAGCAAATCTAAGACACCTTGCAAGGTGTATATAGTCAGGATTTCACGGCGGCAGCCGTGGCGTAGCCAACCGGCCTCAGTGCACACGAAAGGGCGCCCCGCGCCCCGGCTGGCGGAGCGCCAGACACAAAAAAAGCCCGCTAGGCGGGCTCTGATGCAACGGCTTATTTCAGCTCAGATATTGCAGCCAGCCGTCACCGGCCGTTCGGGGATCGATCGGCCGGCACGGGTGGTTCAGTCCGTTAACATCACCGGTAGTCCCGGGCGCATAACGACCTGTGTTAGTCGAGTAGTCTACAACACGAAGCGGAGAGTCCGAGAGATCAGTCAGGCATGGCTCCACAGTCATCACCTGGATGTCTTGAATCGAATCGCCCGCGTTCTTGTAGCAATGAAAACTGACCCGAGCTCCTATGCCCATGGGGCCGAGCACTTCCACACGCTGGAACCCGCCAGCCTGTTTGATTTGCTCCCCGATCGGCTTCGCCAGCATCGTAACCCAGTCGCACGGATACTCGGACTCTGGCAGGCACTTGGCCAGATATGCTTCAAAGCCTTCATCCACCCCTTCATATCGAAGCCGCATTATCTCCTGATCAACCCGCTCGTTGGCGATCTGGTAGTGTCGGAAAAGATCTCTCAGTGTCCTCATCATCGGTCCTTGTGGTCTTGTGTTGATACAGCGCCAGCTATCGCAGGCCTCAAGTCCGGCTCATCCCGAGCCATTTGATGTGTTTCTGAATTTGTTCTGCAGTGATTCCTGGAGCACAACTCTTGCCATTCTCGTCTACGCCTGCGATCAGAACTGGTCCTGCAACCAGCCCCGGATATAGGGGAAAACGAAAGAAACAGAAGTGCGTAAACAAAGCATCACCATCGAAAAGAATCGAATCGTCATATCGATAGCCTTCAAACAGATTTTCTCCTTCGATGTAAAAGCCCTCTTCATCGAGTCGCCCCCCTGGCCCAGCGTTTATAACTGGGGTCGCCTCAATCCTGTCAGCGCCAGTCAATTCAGTGAATCGTTCAAGGGTGCCGTCGTACGGAACTTCGGTGACGGTACGGTTAACGGGATCGATGAAAATAGCGGTGCGTTCTGGGGTGCTCATGATGCCTCTGCCTCTGTTGTTTGCCTAACCTTAAACCTATTTTACCAGGCATTAAACACCACGCAAGGTGTATATATCTTAATTCCAGCGGCGCCAGCCGTGGCGTAGCCAACCGGCCTCAGTGCACAAGAAATCCGCGAAGCGGAGGGGCAGGCCGAAGCCTGCCGGGCTGCGCCCGCTCAGATTGAGCAGGCGAGGCAGGCCATGGGCACTTCGTCGTGCTCCAGGCCCTCTCTGGCGGCCTTGCGCTCGGTCTGGACGCTAACCCCGTCCAATTGCATTTGGACCTGCTCAGAGACGTCCTTGCTCGGCGTGTAGAGGCCTTCCCATGCCAGCTCCCCGGTTACCTTGGGCAGTCGGGCGATCATGGCAGCCAGTACGTCCACCTGCTCAGCGGCGTCCATGGCGGTGCGCTCGTCTGCCGGGTTGCTCTCCAGAACGGCCAGAGCGTCCTCGTAGCGGCGTTTCAGGTCAGCTTCCTGCAGGACTGCCTGGCAGTGTTTAACGAGGTTGCGCAGCTGCTTATAGGCCGTCTCGCTCTTCCAGGTGAAGGACTCAGCCGCCGGCTTCCCGGTGTCGATGGTGCCCTTGGGGAACCGGATCTGGGTAATGACAATCTTCATGTCAGCCAGATCGTAGTGGGGCATGGGTGTGGTGGCCTTGAACTTGTAGTGGTTGCCCACGGCGGACTTGATGCCAGTCAGGGAAGGGCTGAGGGTGATCAGCTCCTGCCAGTAGGTGCCTGGGGTGAACTCCCGGCCGGTGAACTGGGCAATGCGAGAGTCGGTGTAGAGGGCGAACGCCACGAACAGCTCGTCATACGCCAGCTCGTCGGTCTCAGGCTCGAAGCCAAACAGGTCTTCGGTCTGGTCATCCTTGCGTGTCTTAACCCGCTCAGGGGCCTTCTTGGGTACCTTCTCGTCCTTGCGGATATCGATGAACGCCGGCACCGGGTATGCCGCCGGGAAACCCGCTTCGGTCAGAGTCACGGGGATATTGTCCCAGCGCTTCTCGTCCTCGGCTGTCAGCTTCTCCAGGCGCTCGGTGATTTCGAAGTTGTCCGGATCGTTCACCAGCATGCCCACAGACTCCGCTACGCGCTGGAAGAAGCAGTTGTAGCAGCCGCTGCGTGAGCGGTACTTGTAGGTCTCAGGGATGCCGATGGTGCGGTCCAGAATGTCGAATACCATCGCCTTGGTGATTTTCAGGTCAATGAAAGGGAACGCGGCCTTGGCGTCCGTCTCCATGCTGTACTGGAAGCTGATGCCGTCCCGGTCGGCCTCGTCGTACCGGATGCCCGCCAGCGACACGTAACCGTTGTCCGCCGGGATGGTGGCCATATATTGGGTCAGCGGGTCGATCTTGAGCTGGCGGGTGCAGTACCGGGCCCGGCCAGACGGCAGGAAGCCGTTGTACTTGTCGATCAGGCCGAACAGGTCGTTCTCCGGCTGCAGGCGGGTAACCGCGATGCCGGTCATTTCCTCGATCTGATCGAGGGCGGTGTAGCAGCTATCCGGCTCAGCACCGGTGTCGGTGAAAAGGAATGTCAGGTTCTTGTAGTGGGGCGCCAGGTACGCCGCGGCGAACAGTGCCAGCACGGAGGAGTCAGCACCCCCAGAAAGGCCCACGATAACCTGGGCGCTGGGGTTGGAGATCGGGAGGCGGTAGCTCTCCAGGGTCTCGCGATCCAGATGGCTCTCAAAGATGCGCTTGATGTTGGTGATGTCGAACAGTTGCTTAACTGCGATCTCTTTGTAAATGCCCATGTCTCTCTGCCTCTTCAAATTGCCCTAACCTGGAAACCATTCTACCAGAATAAATACACCTTGCAAGGTGTATCGGTGAATTATTTCCCCGGAAAAGGATTAAAGAGATACAGCGACAGAGCTGTTTACTGGCGGTCTAACCGCCGCCAGCCCGGCGGTACTGGGCGTCCATGTAGGGGTGCCGGCCCCAGTTCGTGACATACTCAGAAAAGCCGTTCTGGATCAGGTACATGCCGATATCCCCAATGTTGGCCGCAGATACAGAGCAGATCGGGCGTCCATACTTACCCACATCCCAACATCGGAAGGTGACCTGCTGGTCTTCCGTCAGGCGCTTCATGTGAGCGCTTATCGACTTGCCCCTGAGGGTATTGCGGGCCTCATTGGTATGGACAGACTCGGCTGTATCCACCGCGCCAAGGCGCATCTTCACACTCCGGTACCGGTCGTTGAAGTGGTCGGAATCGCGTGACTGGCTATAGAGCTGTCGGTAAACCTGGGGCTCGATACCGGAGACCCAGTAGGTGTCACCGTCCACGGCCCGGTAGATGTAACCGGAGCCCTGCACATCGAATGCCTGGGCCTGGGAAAAGAGCAGGGCTCCCAGAAGGGCAATCAGGAGCCTCATAGCGGTCCTCCGAAGATAGCTTCAGCTTGTGATTGGGTGAGGCGGCCAACGCGCACCTTGTGTTGCAGATCGGCCCTGTCCCCCTCACGCATTTGTTTGAAAATGTCGCTGACCTTCCGGCCGCTGCCGGTATCACCGGCAGCGATTTTTTTGAAAGCCCGGATCTCGGCGTCGCTATAGCTCATCAGGCCACCTTCTGAATGTCGTTGGGGGTCAAGTGCATCTGGGCTGCCTTCTCTTCCCAGTATTCTGGGGTCAGGATGCCCTCGACGGCCGGGATCTCGACATTGTACTGGCGCGAAATGCCCGCCAGGATTTGGGAGATTTCCCGGGGCTGGACACCACTGAGCTGGATGTAGTTCCGGGCGATGCTGTTCACAAAGCCCAGTGAGGGCTCAGAATCGCGCAGGGTCTCCAACCACTCGGCATAGCGATGGTTCCGGAAGTAGTGCTGAAAATAGGTCTCAAACGACCCGTAGTAGGTCTTCAGCTTTGGGCGGGCGTCGTACTTCGCCTTCACAAACTTACGGAATGTCAAAATCATGGGAACTCTCCTGCGTGATTGCCTAACCTGAAAACCATTGTACCAGAATGCGTACACCATGCAAGGTGTATTTGAGGCTAATTAACCGCGGCGCAGCCGTGGCGTAGCCAACCGGCCTCAGTGCACACAAAAGGGCGCGACGCGCCCCGGCTGGCGGAACGCCAGGCACAGCCGAAGGCTTCAGTGCACATTGAAGGGCCGCAGGCCCAGGGCTGGCGGGCCGCCAGCCACAAAAAAGCCCGCGACAAAGCGGGCGATGCGGAGGTTCTGCTTGGTGCTAGTTCGCGGGTGCAGCCAGTTCGACCACCTCGCAGTCAGACTTCTGGATGAAGTTGACGTAGCCTTCCGGTTCACGACTTTTGAATTCGTCCCCGAGATCAGCCAGCAGTGGAAACGTCTCGCCAATGTGGGATGAATACCAACGCATGGCGTCTGGGCAGCGGGTAATCTTCAATCCGAATCGGGTGTTGGGTTGAGCCATCATGTTCTCCTGCCTGTGCATTTGCCTAACCTGTAACCATTCTACCAGACAGAGTACACCGAGCAAGGTGTATTTAGCGATGTTTTCCTCGGCGCAGCCGTGGCGTAGCCAACCGGCCTCAGTGCACACAAAAGGGCGCCCCGCGCCCAGCTGGCGGAACGCCAGGCACAAAAAAAGCCTGCAGAACGTACGCAGGCTTTAGGATGTGGTGGTGATTTCGCGAGGATTAAGCGGCACGTTCCTCCTTGGGCAAGGGCTTCAAATGAGAATTAGGCGTTCATCAGATCGTCGGCAACAGACATATCGAAGTACTCCTCAAACCAATGCCAGACTTCTTCACGATGGGTACCGGCCGTGAAGATCAGCCAGTCTTCTGCCAGGCATTCATCATCCAGAGTTCCGTCGTGATGAACCGGTACCTCTCCGAGAGTTTCCCACAAAGCCTCAGCAATGGCTTTTGGCTCAGCAAAGCCCCAGCGTGCATGACTGGGAAAGAGATCTCTGACCATCACCAGATGTCTTGCGGCATCAGCATAAGTCCGGTGCGGTGCGGAGTAATCCGCCAGCTCCGAAGGGAACACTGACTGGTAGTGGTCTCCGTTATGCTCCACGGTGTAAACCTCGTTATCGACGATTTCATCCTGGTATTCCGTGTCCTCGGGTTCAACCGCTTCCATGTTGGTAAGGCGGACCACGATGTGTCGGTTTCTGGCAAAGTGGGGGATGCCTTCGCCGTCTTCCCCGAATTTCGCTCTCAGGGCGCCGAGAATGGTGTCCCAGAGATCCTCAGGCATATCTGAGCAGTCGCCTTCGCCTTGGAGGTTGGGTTCCACGAGAACGGCTACGTCGGACCATTCCGTAGGGCAGCTGCCCGCCTGGTGCCACGAAAAGACGGTCTGGGTCTCGATATACCGGATAAAGTCTTCTCGCTCGAAGAACTCGGGGGCGTTCAACTGGACGTGCAACCCGAATTGGTCCTCAATGCCGCGATTCACGATAGAGTCGATCATGGCTCAGGCCTCCACTACCGGATTGGTGGAAATCTGGGAAACGCTGTGGAACTCCACGTTGCAGCCCGCTACGCGCCAGGTATTGCCCTCATCGTCGATGTCGATTTCGTCAAGATCCTGCTCAGTAACATTCAGTTCGAGCATGCCGTGTTCTGTCTCAACGGACAGCTCTATGACTGTTTCATCTGGTGCGCCAGAGCCGCTGTGAATGGTCTCGTCGTAGTATCGGACAAAGAATCCGTTGATCTCGATCGCGTCTGCTTCCTGAAAAACGTCGAGGAATTTCTCGGCCAATGGGTTTCTCTTGACGGTTTCGGCACGCTCAACCACATCACCGGCATTCGCGAGAGAGTAGGCCTCGTGCTTGTCGCTCGTTGCCAGCGGCACGCCGTTGCGCATGACGGTGATCTCAAAGTCGTCCAGACATTTGATGGCAACCGTGGCGTGCAGAACATCCAGCGCAGCATCCGCCAGCAGATGCTCAGGCGTTGAGGCGTCAACCGAAACGGGTACCACATCGGGAACGTCCAGATCGTCTTCGTGATGCTCGCTGTCATCCACCAGGGAATCGATCACAACATCCAGTACGATCTTCTCAGGCAGCTCACTGGGGCTTTCCTGCTCAGCCAACGCACTTTCTAGCTCGGCCAGCACGCGGCGGGTAATGCCCTCAGAGCCTTCGCACTGCTTACGTAATGCTTGATGCTCTTCAATGGTGAATTTGAAGTCGCGCTCCTGTCTCAGGCGCCTCAGGCCCATGGCAACAGCATCACTCTTGGCAAGGCTTGGCAACTGGTACCGATCTGCCAGCACCTTGATCGGCTCACCACGCAACAGGTCCCGAAGGATCTTCATATCGCGAATGGTGCGCTCCTGGGCCGCCAGCTCATGTTTCGACGGGGGGAGGGAGTTTCGTAGCAGCTCGTATAGCTGGGTTTTGCCATAGCCTGAGGCCTGCAGGTAACGGCCGCACAACAGAAATGCCTCAACCTCTGAGGAAGGGGCTACAAGTCCATCCTCCAAAGCCCTGACGCCGGTTTTGAAGTCGTCGTTCTCCCATGAAACGAACTCGGTGGCTTGCAGCAGCTCCTTTGCCGCTGCGACCGGAATACGAAGAACAACCAGCTCGGCTGGTTTTGCGCTGCTTGTCATGAAAATCTCCTACCTGTTTTGATGTCCTAACCTGGTACCCATTTTATCATGACAGATACACCCTGCAAGGTGTTTTAAGGGAGCATTTTCCGGCGCCAGCCGTGGCTACGCCACTGCCTTAGTGCACACAAAAGGGCGCATGCGCCCTGGGGCAAACAGCGGTGCGCGACTTCACCTCAGAAGCCTGAGAGTCCTTCGGTATCAGAAAGATGGGTATTTTTTCAGGACGGAATTTCGTATGAGATCGGCGCCGAAGACACCAACGATGCCAGCAATCATGTCTCCAAAGCTAATGGCGAGATAAACGCTGATTGAAACCGAATGCCATGCGGACTGGGCAGGAATTCTACGACGGCTGAAAAATCGGAAAGGAGCATACAGAAAGAACGGGATGCCAATCCCTAAAAACAGGTACACAGGCGCGAGAAACGCCACCTCCGGGATTGGGTTAATCGAAAGAGATACCACCATCTCGGCCAGAGAGAGCAAAAACAGCGTCCAGCTGATGGCGAATATTCCAGCCAGTTCTCTGCTCATGAGCTTCGAACGCTCCTCTGGTCACTACCGGCACGGATACTGTTCTGCCATTTCTTTTAAAAGATGCACCCCCAGCGGGAATTCTTCAAGCGCATTGGAAGATAGGGCAGGGCGCTCATAAGTCCCAATCGCGCTAACCAACAGCTCCCGAACGGTCTGGATCCGAAAATTGGAACTGGAGTCCATGCAGATAAGAGCACCACTCTCGGTATAGAGTTTGCCGTCCCCCGCCAGCAGCATTGCAGAGAATGCATCATATAGCCCGGCGTGAACCCCATTCAACGCATTTCGGGCCTGACGTTGCTCCACGTTCTGGACGCTGGCCTGCTCCTGAATGGAGAAATAGTCCTGAACGCTGATGGCCGCGCTTGGGAGGCTGGCACCAATGAGTGCCAGCCCTGTTATCAGAATGAGTACTCTACGCTTCATATCTCAGCTCGCGAATAACTCGGTTTGCCGGGTCCGGACAATCGTCCGGTTCCCAGCGTTCTCGATCAGATGATCCTTGATGGATTGCATAAGGGCCTTATGCATACTGAAGTCCACACTTTGCCCGAGCAGCTCGACCTCCTGTTCCTTGGCCATCCATGAGGTAACGAATCCCTCCTCATCCTGGGGGATAGACATCAGGTCCTTGATCAATGCCGGGCTGGGGGCATAGATCCGACCACCATCAGCAATATAGCATCCATCCTTCACCAAACGGTCCTGAGACTTGATGATAGTAGGGCAGAAAGTCGACTCGCGGGTGATGTAGTTGCCGCCCCGCTCAGCCGCCTTCGGACTGGTAATCGCATAGCTGTCCGTAATGTCCCGGCACTCCGATAGCCGGGCTTCAACGATCGGCCAAATAGAGTTGGTGTTACGCTGCTGTGGCGCCGGATGTTCGTAGCCGGGGAATACACTCGCCACCAAGTGGTAACGGCGGCGACTCTGAATGCCGCCATAATCACGGGCGTCCATCACCGCTTCAGATATATGGTAGCCCCAGCGGCGCAGGGTCGTCTTCAAAATATCACCCGCCGGGCTGGTCCCGAAGGCCGGTACGTTCTCGATGACCACCAACATGGGCTCGAGCTCCTCGATGGCCCTGAGGGTTGGATAAATCATCTCGACCGTCGTGGAAAGCTCCTCCACGCTCTTGGCCTTGGCCTTTGATCCCTTGGCCCGGCTGAAATCGTCGCACTGAATTCCCGCCGAGAAAATGGAGATTGGATCGCCTTCATCTGCCAGCTTGCGGAGCATCCGCGGATCCAGTTGGTAGATGTCCTCGTTCATGAGAATTCTGGGGGTGCCGTTGCGCAGGGTGTTAAGCGCATTGATCTCGGTCAGGGACCGGCCGGCAGTCACGTCCCGGGCTTCGTCTGGGCGGTATTCGATCACGGCATCCACATTCATGCCAACCGACTCCATCGCGTGAATGTCGACGCCCCCAGTCATGGCCGCCAGTGCATTAAGCGGGTTGTGGCCGGAAAGGCGGCGAATGATCGCTGCGGTCCTGTTGGGGATGGGGCTGATTTTAATGTCAGAGTGGCGCATTTTCACATGGAAGCGCTCGCAAGCCGGCGGAAAGGTTCGCATCAACTGCTTATTGGCAAATTCCATGACAGCCTCAAACGGCTTATTTGTACGGGGCCGGTTGTAGCGGCGACTATAGATCTTGTGGTCGCCCTGGTCGCTTGGACGCACAATAAAGCCGCCATCAAGGCAAGGGGTAGTGATAATCCGCTGGCCCTCATCAAAGCCCATCAGAGGGAGAAAGTTAGAGGACACCCGGACCTTGGGCGTGCTCCGGCCTGAAACCATGTTCAGTTTCAAGTTCTTGGTGACAACACTGGGTACGTGGAAATCTTCGATTGCGTGCGAATGCATGTTCATCTCCTGCCTGTCCTAACCTAGTCCTACCTATGAAGAGCTATCAGAAAACAGCGATCACGCTGCCTTTTGATAACTCTCCATGCCTGACCGCTTCATGCGCTTGCGGTCGTATTTGGTCGCGTCCTTGACCACGCGCATCCGATACTTCGGGCTGCGCAGATCCCGCTTTACTGCGGACTCTTGGGTGGCTGACTTCTGCTTGGCCATGACGTCCTCCTTTGGGTTGTGGCTTCAGCGATTCATGGGTCCATTCTACCATTATCAGTACACCATGCAAGGTGTATATGGCTGGAATTTCACGGCGATAGCCGTGGCGTAGCCAACCGGCCTCAGTGCACACAAAAAGGGCGAAGCCCCAGGCTGGCGGAACGCCAGACTAGAGCCGTGGTGAATCAGGCAACTTTGGAATATGAGGTGAGAACGAAACTGACTGGCTGATCCTGCATGTTACGAATCGTGAGGATGGTCTGCTCCGGGAGGGGAGGGGTCTGCTCATGCCCTTCGATGATCGCCGTGCGCCTTTGAGCGTCATTCATAGGGTTCGGGATGCCGAAGGCAACAGCCTGATCGTACTGCTGGGTCAAGATTTCCTTGCGGTCGAACTGGATGATGACCGTTTCACCAAAGAAGGCCAGCTCCTTCATGTTGGTGCTGGCCTGGCCATTGATGAGCCAGTTGCAGGGCTTTTTCTCGTTCACACGCTGAAGCACGCTGCGGATACCGGTCATGCACCCCTGCCGGCGGTAGCAGGGGACAACAATCGTTTTACCGGTGGCTGACTTGTACTCGTATGCCCGCTCGAACGCACCGGTACATCTGACAAGTTGCTGGCGCCTGCCAGCTTTGGCGAGAAGCAGGTTGGCTGCTTCCATAACGCGAAGTGACTCTAGTCCGAATTCGTTACCTGACATGGTGTTCTCCTGCTGTGTAATTGCCTAACCTGAAGACTATTTTACCAGCCGCAAAACACCATGCAAGGTGTATTTAATTGGGATTTCACGGCGACAGCCGTGGCGTAGCCAACCGGCCTCAGTGCACACAAAAGGGCCAAAGGCCCAAGTAAAGGGAACCTGACGGTTCCCGGGCGTTTTCTACTGCCGGTCGAGCCAACGCCAGACGGTGAGTGTCGCGCTGGCGTCGTGGATAGCTCGGTGAGCTGCATCCTGACCCCAATCGTGGTCTGCATCGTAAGCTGCTTGGACAAGCTTGTGCCGGCGCCAGGGTTCACCGGTTACCGTTTCCTGATGGTAAGAGTAAGCTTCCATGCAGCACCGGATTTCCCGGGCACCATCAAGGTATCCTTTCAAAAACTCGGAATCGAAGTCGGCGTTGTAGATGACCACAGTACGACCGTCCACTGAATCGTGGATCTGCTGGGCCAGCTCCGCCAGAGTCGGGGCGTTGGCAACATCCTCTGGCGAAATGTTGTGAATCCGCTGGGCGTCTGGCCACGCAGTGTGGCGAGTTGGCCGGACCAGGCTGTTCAGCAGCACATCGCCATTTTCGTCGAGAATGGCAATCTCCAGGATCTCATCGCGCTCTGTATCGAGGCCTGTAGTTTCTGTGTCGATTACCGCAAGACTCATGGGGTGTCCTCCAGAAATCCCGGAATGTTCTGCAGAATGCCCCGGATTTGATTCTTCTGCCGAGAAGTCAGTTTCTTGTTGCCGCTGCGCTCCTGAACTTGAATAAGACTGGTGATGAAGTTCCGATCGCTCCCGCTGAGGCAATCCATAGCCTCAGTATTGGAGAGAAGTTGGCGGATGAGCACGTTGAGTGATTTGGCTGATTCCATCGTTGCCCCCGGGATCAAGAAAGAAACTGGCGACGATAGGCCGCGCCTTTTCGGAACGCTTCCTGCCAGGTTGCACCGGAAAAGCGCTGACTGGGGAAGCCCGGTCGAGAAGCGCTGGTAACGAAACAGATCGCTCCGGAGCCGTCCCGATACTCGGAAGCAGCGACAGAAATGCCCTCAATCCGGTTTACTGCGGAACCAGTTGTCAGGCGAGTAACGGCATTGTTGTATCGATCACGCTCATCGGTCACCCGGTAAGCTGGCAACTCCTCATCGGAGTCCAGAAACCGGCCTATGGCGTCGTTTACAGATGTAGCGGCATTGGAAATCATGATCTCTTTCTCCTGCGTAGTCCTAACCTGTGTATAGTTTAGCAAAACATAGACACCTTTCAAGGTGTATAACGTGAAATTTTAACGGCGACAGCCGTGGCGTAGCCAACCGGCCTCAGTGCACACGAAAGGGCGCCCGCGCCCTGGCTGGCGGAACGCCAGACACGAAAAAGCTCGCAAGATGCGAGCCAAATGATGGGCTAGGGATGTTAGGTCGGACTGATCAGATCAGGCCCATAGGCCCAAGCGCTGTCGAGCTTCCAGATTGGCTGTTTGGGATCCTCGCGATCCCAAAAATGCCCGCACAGAAAAGGTTGGTAGGTGATGCGCTTTGCTTTCTCCGTGGCCACGTTTGGTGGCAGCTCTGAGGCCAGATCTTCGACGAAGCAGATGCAGTGTGCGTGTACGTTTCGGACGCCTTGGCGAATCACCGTTTGTCGGCCGGCTTCCGACACCTTCATTTCCACCGATCGCACCAGAACAGCAGGGCTGTAGCCCAGCACTTTGCCTTTATGCTCGCCCTCCATGGCTACAAGGGAGAAGCGTCGCTGGCGGTTCAGGTTCTTGTACAACTTCACCTTCATGCCTTTGTGCGGGCGGGGGCGTCCTTGGAAGGACTCCCACGCTGGGATGGTCTCGCTCATGCTCGACTCTCCGAGACCTGCGCCCGGTGTGCTTCTGCGAGGATAGACTGAAGCGCTTTTCGGATCTCGTTGGATTTCATGGAAAGCGGTTCGCCGGCCTGCTCAATGCCGATCGTGTCGGCAGTGACGCCTTCCCAGCCCTCAGGATCATAAGGGCCCCAAACGCAGTGCTGCAAATCAGGCAGACGGTCATCTGGCCAGACAGACATAAGCGGAGCATCACAGAATGGCTGACCGGAAAAACTGCCGTCTGGTGCGTGAACTCCGTTAATCAGGCCGCCGCAAAATTCGGCGACCACGTTGCCGATTTGGTGGATGAATTCGATGTGACGCTCTTCATCGGGAAATTGGCCAAGCAGTTCCGGCTTCACCAGGAGCCCGGTGACAATCTCAGCAAGCTCATTCGGCAAAATCTGTCGAGACATCAGGCATCCCTCCTGAGTAGGGCGGCACTGCCGGCGATGGATTCGATGAAATCAGAAGGGGACATCATTCCATATCGGGCAACAGCCTTGGCTAACAGCGGGTCATATCCGTTCTTGATCAGGCGTTTGACCGCCAGCTCTTCCAGTTCGGCAGGCGAGTCCATGACATCCATGGCGTATTCATCCACTTCGGCCATTGTCTCACCGGTCAAAGCGCCATTTCCGATTTCGCGCTCGATGGCCGATCGAAGGTTGCTGGCCATCGCGGTCACGCTTTCACCATTGAGTTCGTAGTCCACTCGCAGATCCAGCTGAACCGTGGCGATCCCCGACTCTTTTTCCGCATGATTTGGATTGCTGGGTACAACCCTTGATTCCTTTTCCTCGGCCTCTTCCCACTGCTGCAGGAATTGCTCCAGATACATGCGCTGTATGCCGTTCACTTCCTCCGAAACCACCAATTCATCAGCGGATAAGTGAGGGAGGTTTTCCCGCATAACAAAGGCCTTGAGCTCATCCGTCATTGCATCGAGCGGATCAGCTGATTCCATGAGTTCGGCAAGCGGAACGTGAATCCAGTTAAGGCCCAACATGCCGGAGAATATCGGATTGTTCATTACCTCGTTCAGTTCATCGCTCGCAACGCGGCGAGCAGAACGGATGTCGCCCCAAAAATAGGATTCGCTGGTGCCTCCATTCCAGAACCTGTGCGTCGGAGGAACATCGTTGCTGTTTTTCAGCACCCAGGGCCGAGGGCGGTTCTGCAGAGCGTACTCCCAATAACCAAGGCGCGTTTCACCGCTTCTCACTTCGGCTTTCCAGTCACGAACGGGGACCAGAGAGTCCTCATCCCAAATGGAACCACCACAACGCTTCATCAGTGCCTCTACATCCGCGGTGCGCACGCTGATACCCGATAACGCCTGAGTCGTCGATTCCTGCTCCATCTCGTTGGCTACGTGCTCCCAATAACCAAGTCGGGTGCCGTCATTCAGAACAATGCTGGCCCAATCTTCGACCGGGTAGTCCCCGTTTTCCTCCCAAATGCTGCCGCCAAACTCATTGATCAGGGCTTGAACGTCGCGGGTGCGTAACTGCATGTCTGTCTCCTGCTTTCTGATTTGTCCTAACCTGAAAGCCATTTTACCATGCATCATACACCGTGCAAGGTGTATTTACTCGGTTTTCCGAGGCGCAGCCGTGGCGTAGCCAACCGGCCTCAGTGCACACAAAAGGGCGCCCGCGCCCGGCTGGCGGAACGCCAGACACAAAAAACCCGAAGCGGGTTCTTTTGGAAGGCCAAGATTATCCTATTGGATTTTCCGCCATCTGGTGGCGTCAACCGGCAGCTCATCAAAAGCACCGTGCATCCAGACGCCACTCCGAAGCCATTCCACCATTCCTTGAGCGTTGGCGTCTTCTTGCGAAGGCAATCGCTCTTCACACAGAATGCCCTGATCCTCTATTGTCTCGCTTGCTTTGCGTGCTGCGTCGGCAATTGCTTCCAACTTCTCCTGGGTAGGCGCGTGCTGGCGATCAAGAATACGATCGAGCTTTTCCAAAACTGAGATACCAGAGGAATAACGCTCCCGGATGGAGTCGATCTCAGCGCCGGTGTGGCCCAACATCTGAAGGGTGTAGTCGTCCATGCTGGAGGTCGTTTCCAGCTTCTTCAGGCCATCACTGGCAAGCTCTCGAATTTCACGCAAATCGCTGGGAGTTAAAGTGAGGCTGATGTCGACTTGGGAAATCGAACCTGCAAACCCTGAGACCTCGGCAAGAAGGGTTTCTGCTTTCTGGCGCAACTCACTCTTTGGCTGATCCTCGCCAATCTGAGTGCCGGGTTGGTTATCGGATGAAGATTTTGCGTTCATTACAGTGCCTCCAGATCCTGTTACAAAAATCCTAACCTCCGCAAATTTTACCAAGATCAAGATACACCATTCAAGGTGCATTTATGGCTTGGAACCTTAATCTGTGGGAGTATTCGCAGAGCAAATCGAAAAATAAAGGGAATTTATGAAATCGACTGCTGCCGCGTTTGTCTTATTGATCTGTCTGGCTTCCGCCAACACATTTGCCGACACCCCCAAAGTTAAACCTACCGTAGAAAACCGTTATCCCGGCCCCTGGCAAACAAACTTCAATATGTCGATCACCAAGACGCTCTCGAGAAACGGTGCTCGCGGCTGCGGGATCATCAAGTATCGGGAAAGTTCCAAAGAAAAGGGCGAGTACCTGGCAGTGTGCTCTGCCGATAATAAGCATTGGGATGCCTACATGGTCTGGCCCAATATCAACGAAGCGATGGGGCCGTATTCCCTCGACTGAGAAGCCCGCAACGCGGGCTTCAGTGGTTTCGCTCAGGCTGCTTTAACTCGCTGGCAGCCTTGCTCATAGATCGAATCAACAACGTTTCGATCCCAGATGCCTTCTTCTGTCAGGTCATCCAGAAGCCGATCGACCAGACCATGAGTCACAATGACTTTCAGTTGTGCCTCCAAGCCTTGATCGGCAAGCGCTGCAGCTTCATCGCCGTTCAAAAACTGCCCCAGGATTTCGTCTAGTATGCCGAAAAAGTCTTCGTAAGCCATGGACTGGCTCTTGATCTGATGGTCAACAACCAGCTCCAGGCCGTGGGCCTTTGCATCAACTTCAGAGCCTGAAGCCTCGGCAGCCAGCTTGAGTAAGTGGTACGCCAGCCCGCGCAGAACCGATTCCTGAAAGGGGATTTCCACATAGCCGGTGGCGACCTTCTCCTTTGAGTTGACCGCCTGGATCTGGAGAACCCCGTCCTCTTCCGTGCGGCTTCGGACGCTGGGGTATCGCAAGTCAGCAATTTCGACCCCGATGGTTTTGACCAGGCCATTTCTCAGTCGGCTATGGGTTTCACGGTTGCTGAAAAAAATACGCTTGTTCATGATTCAGAACTCCACGTTGAAAGGAATTTCAATGCCACGATCGCGGAGCTTTCCTACCAGCTCCTCATATCGGCGTTTCTGCAGATCGGTAAGAACCTTCCGGTAGTCCGTTTTGATGGCCTGCAATTGGCTCAGCTCGTTTTGCATGGCATCAATCTGGGCTTCGCGATGTCCTCGGTTAGCCGCTTCCTCAAGGTTCAGCTCGTTCATGTCCTGAGGGAGCTCGTCGTTGATAGCGGCCGACACGATGCCTTGTTTTGTCAGGCTCAGAATGTCGTGGAAGGTGTTTTTCAGGACGGCCGCCTGTGACTGGATGAAGTAGTGGATCTCCTGAGCTGTAAAGCCTTCGTGCTGGGACCAGGGACAAAAATCTTCGGGGAAATCGGTTGCTTCCGGATTGTCGTTGGCAAATTTCTCAAATGCCAGGTAGCCGGTATACGGCTCTTTGTCGAAGCCACTTCCATCTAGGAAGGCGAGGTGGTCAGACGCGGCCATGCCAAAGGCCGTCTTGTCGATAATCGACGCGGATTCATTCATCACTGTTCTCCTGCTGTTTTTCCTAACCGGTGAACAGTATACCAAAATACACCGCGCATGGTGTATATGTTAAGGTGAATTTCACGGCGACAGCCGTGGCGTAGCCAACCGGCCTCAGTGCACAAGAAAGGGCGCCCCGCGCCCCGGCTGGCGGAACGCCAGACACAAAAAAGCCCGCAATGCGGGCTCGATAGGGGTCACCGGTGTAGCCTGGAGTTCGGCTCAATCCCTAGAAGGGGGAGTCGTCATCAAAGTCTCCAGCCAGCTCTGGCACACGTTTGTTAAGGTACATCTCTGGCGTAATTACCATGGAGTGACCTGATTTTTTGCGCTTGCCCACCTTCAGGATCCCTTCCTTGTCCTGAACGATGCTATCGAAATCGAATTCCGGCACTCTGCCCGGCACGCGGGACACACTGACTGCATAGCCAACCGGGAAGTCATGCCCATCAAAATCATCGATCACTGTATAGAACTTCACTCGGGGATCCTCCGCCAACCCATAGCCCCGATTTACATAGTGGTCATCTGGGTTGTATTCAGACAGATTCCCGTAGTTGTCCGCCTTTAGCAGTGCGAAAGCTCCATCAATTTCGGGGTGGGGCTGCATCATATCCATGAACAGGTAAGGGCAGTCCTTGTCTTGTCGGATCCGCCCGTATTTCAATTCCGTGACCAACTGGTTAAACGCAAGCGATTGATCGGATAGTTCGGCAAAGACGCACCCCCAGAACTCAAGAAACGTCCGGTATGAGGGTGAGTAAGGGTCGTGTCGTGCGAGGATGGCTGACGGACGCGGGGTGTCCCCGCAAGTGATATAGACGCTGCCGGCACATTTGTCGACCCTGATATTCGTTTTCCCGTCGCGCAGCTTGGCGTTCACCGGGAAAGAGGTGCATTCAACTCTGTTTGCGGTAATAAGCGCTGGCATAGTGATTCTCCTGCAGATCGTTGTTTGCCTAACCTGAGAACTATTATACCAGCATAAATACACCTTTCTAGGTGTATTAAGAATCAAGAACACCGGCGCAGCCGTGGCGTAGCCAACCGGCCTCAGTGCACATAAAAGGGCCGAAGGCCCCATCTGGCGGAACGCCAGGCACAAAAACCCGGCATTAGTCGGGCGCAGAAGAAATTGTAGGGTTGAAATGAAGCTTACCGGTCAAGCCCGGCCGGCAGCCCGCTCGGCCCGAAGCATCCGCAAGGATCCAGTTACACTCTCGACCACATATTCCCAGTAGCCCAGAAGAGTTTCGCCGTTCTCGACGTCTTCGATCCAGTCACAGGGGGGAATGCCTGGGTAAACCTCCCAGATGGACTGGCCGTTGTCTTCAATCACGTTCAAGACATGGCTGGTATGAAGTTTTTCTTCTTTCACTTCCGGAAACTGCTCAACGGTAGCCAGTTCCCAGTACCCAAGCCGTGTTTCCCCGGTACAAACTAGATGCTTCCAGAAATCCCGGGGCAGATCCGGGTGCTCAGCCTGGGGATCGCCGCCACATTCATTGATGACCTGTTGGACCAGATACGTACTCGAAATGTCACTCATGGAGCCTCCCGTAAGGTGCTCAAAGAAATGTCCTAACCTGGGGCTATTCTACCATTATTTATGCACCGTGCAAGGTGTATTATCAAGCAGGAGGCATTAAAAACCCCGCTCTTGGCGGGGTTCTGGGATAGGCGACCGGGTGGCGAGGTTAGGTTAGGTCTCAGGCAGGAGAGAGGCCACCCGGTCTTAAATCGTGGTTCAGGTTTTCCTGAACTCTTGATCTCAAGTGTAATGAAAAAAAGACACCATGCAAGGAGTAATTTAGGAGTTTTTTGCAAAAGCCGGAGTTTTTTCAAGAATCGTGGAGATGGCGCCCGTGGCGGTCCAGTTCTCCAGGCGGTAGCTCCGGACTGTTTTGTGAATGAATCGGTCGAGATAGACCCGAACTACTGAACCGTCCTCCCGGTCCACCCCCAGAACCTTTGACACGATCGGGGTGCGATCTCCGAAGCGTACAGTTGCAATGGTCTCATCGAAGGACAGGTCGACTGAAACCGTCAGGGAATGCGGACTCATGATCACACCTCGCTCAAATCAATGACTGGCTTACTGGAATGGAGTTTCAGAAAGGCAAGCAGCATATCGGTTGCCTCAGGGGAAAACCGCATATCCAAGTGATTCTTGAAGGCGACAAACTCAACGGGCCCGCCCTCGCAGATCTTCGTACGGGAAGCGAGTCTTGCACCTTCCAGGGCCTTAGCGCAGGCAGCAAAAGCAGCGGTAATGCCGACGTCGCCCATTTCCTGTTCCAGCACCCGGAATTCTTGGGCCAGGTCCTGCATGGCTCGGGGATCCTCCGAGGCATAGTGATCGCCAAAGTAGAAGGATCCAAAGTTGTACGGGCAAATTAACCGGGTATCCTGGGTGCGCACAGCCGGCCGGAAATTTGAGTACTCGTAGCGGACAAGGTGCAAAGAGGTGGCCAGCTGGTCAGCGCACTTTTGCAGTCCCCGGTCTTCGAGCGTCACCGCCTGCAACCGTGCATGCTTGGCGCACTCTTCGAAAGGGAAGGCGGCAAGAAGAGCATCGGCGCAGCTGGAGAAATCGTTCTCATCGATCTGGCTTTTGTACAGAACATCGCGGGCTTCGCGAGTGCTCATCTGGAAGTCCGTGCGCAAGTCGACTCGAGCATGGGTACCTCCCGAGTATTCCCGTGTAAGCTTTGATTCCCATTCCTTCAAGAAGGCGCTGATAACCAATGAGCCAACAATGGTTGCGTCAGGCGTTGAAATCCCAACGCCCAGCTGTGACAGTTGACGATTTACCTCAACGGCGCTTTGAAGTGCCTTGTAGGCGTCCGTGAGCCTCCACTTAAGATCAACCTTAAGGGCTTCTCCGTTGAGCTTGCTGAGGTCCAATTCAGTGTTTGTCATGATGCCCCCTTATGCAACCAGCTCTGGCAGTTCGGTATCACCGTGCAGGGCAATGAAGCTCAGAAGTGCATCGGCATGGTCACGGGCAAGAACAAATTTCGTCTTGTCCTTGAATACGGTGGCGGTGAGAATCCCGGGAATGCCCATTTTGGTACGGCTCGGAATGTCTCGAATCATACCGTAGGAGTGCAGTTCCCGGGTGATCCGGGAAACCGCATCACAGAGTCCGTGAACGCCGGTTTCCTGCTCAGCCACACCGAGCGCACTCTGTGCTTCCTCCAGATCACGAATCAGATAGTACCGATCCATTCCCTCGTGCGATCCGCCGCCATACTTGCTGAACTCGAGGCCGGCAGTTTTCATCACTGGGTTGGTGCCTCGTGGCATAAGGTTGAGAAAACTTGTAAGGTCCCGGGCCGCAGACTTCATGCCCAGATCAACCAGAGAGCCTGCTTGGTCCTTAATGGCCTTCGCGATCATATCGAAGTCCACCGGTTTCATGATCGCATCGAAAAGCTCCATGTGCTCCTCAATGAAGCCTTGCCTTTCCAGGTCAACCCACGGCATCCGGTGAGGATCGTCAATGCGATCTGGATAGCCGCAACCATCGTCAGGGTCGGGAAGGCGTATCTCAGCGTCCAGGCCGCCGTTATTCTCACTGGAGGCCCGGGCAACCAATTCACGCTTCCAGGTGGACAGAAGACGTTCAGCAGCTTCGATGCTATATGGAATCCGAACCTCAATGCCATGGAATGATTCAAGCTGGTGACCCTTGATCGAGAATTCGAGGAATTTGTTCATGCCGTTCTCAAAGAATGAGCGACAATGCTCTTTGAGCTCTGCACCTGTGAACTCAAGAATGGGCTTTCCGAAAATGGCGATCTTCAACATGGTTTTATCTCCTGCGTTTTTTTCCTAACCTGGAAACCATTGTACCAGATAATATACACCATGCAAGGTGTATTTAGGCAGGAATAAAACGCCTCTCATTGAGCGGCACTTGATCGCTGGGGGTGGTGATTGGTTACCGGGCGCTTATGAAACGTGTTATCAAGAATGTGGTGACGCCCATCAAAGCCTCCGCAGGGTACCCACACCGAAGAAGGTGTGGGGTGAATGCGGTGTAGCGTCTCAGCGCTACCGATTTCTCTAACAGATTGATAGCGCTGCATGCTGTACAAATAGACAGTGCTTGCTATAGTGACGGCATGATGATTCGCCAAGGCTTCAAATTCCGACTGGATGCCAGTGACACGCAGAGTGCCCGCTTGCGGGTGCTTTGTGGTCATGCTCGGTTTGTCTGGAACCAGGCCTTAGCGAAGTGCAATCAGGCCGCAGAGGCCGAAGGCGAGTATGTGCCTCGGTACGAGACAATGGCCAAGTGGGTCACGGCTTGGAAGCGGGAGCCGGAGAGCGAATGGCTGAAAGAGGCTTACACCGATAATCTGCAACAAAAGCTCAAAGACCTGGATACCGCCTGGCAGCGGTATTTCAAGAAAGTGGAAGGTGCGCAACGCCCTCGCTTCAAGAAGAAAGGCACGTCCCGCGACAGCATTCGGTTCGTCAACTTTAACAAATACTGCCAGATCGACAATCGGCGGGTGAAGCTGCCAGCCGGTCTCGGCTGGGTGCGCTTTTGCAAATCCCGCGAGATCGTCGGCACGATCAAGAACTGCACCGTGGGCTTTGAGGGCGGGCACTGGTTCATCAGCTTTCAGACCGAGCGTAAGATACCGGAACCCGCGCACCCCTCGTCCTCGATGATTGGTGTGGATATGGGCATTGCCCGCTTCCTCACGCTTTCCGATGGCACCTTTATCGAACCGGTATCCGCGTTCAAAGCGAATCAGGAGAAGCTGGCCCGGGCGCAACGCGCCCTGGCCCGGAAGGTAAAATTCTCGGCCAACTGGCACAAGCAGAAGGCCAAAATCAACCGTTTTCATACCCGGATCGCCAACATCCGGCGCGACTACCTGCACAAAGCCTCCGATCGACTCAGCAAAAACCACGCGATGATCGTGATCGAAGACTTGCAGGTAGGGAATATGTCGCGCTCGGCTAAAGGCGATGCAGAAAATCCGGGCGTGAACGTCAAAGCCAAATCCGGGCTGAATCGGAGCATACTGGATCAGGGATGGTTCGAGTTCCGGCGACAACTGGAATACAAGCAGGCGTTTCGCGGTGGTGGAGTGCTAGCCGTACCCGCGCACCACACCAGTCAGACCTGTCCAGAGTGCCAGCATATCAGTCCAGACAGTCGCACCTCTCAGGCGCGGTTCCAGTGTGTTCAGTGTGGCTTCGAGGAGAATGCCGATCTGGTCGGTGCGATCAATGTTAAAGCGCGAGGGCATCGCGTCTTAGCCTGTGGAGAGTCTGGGTTGCCGGACTCCGAGAAGCAGGAACCTGTGCAAAACCGCGAGGAAGTAGCACCCGGCGCAGCGCACGCTGCGTAAGGAATCCCCCACCGACGCTAGGTGGGGGAGGATGTCAACGTTCAAGTCCTTAATCATGAAAGTGTGTTGTATCTCGTTTTCCTACTAACCTATGCAGCACACAGGGTTTCGTAGGTCTCCCTGGAGCTCATTTCCAGAACCTCATGGCAGAAGGCCTCAAGTACTGCGTCCATGTGCTGGAACACATCGGACTCGGTGGCCCCGTCGCCCCAATCAAGGCCGCTGTCGGCCGCTGCCTGCTTCCATTCGACCACCTGGGCCATATACACATCAATGCTACCTCGCAGATGGGCGAACTCGACCTGTACCGTCGCTTCCTGATCCGGGCGGGTAGTCCGGGCGATGGCCTGGGCCTCCGCGTCGGCCGTCCAGTCTCGGTTGTAGAAAATGATGTGGCTGGCCTGGGGCAGGTTCAGGCCGCGCTGGCTCACCCCCAGAGAGGCGAGGAGCACCGGGGCAGGGCCGAACCGGAACCGGTTATCAAGGCGCTCTGTGCGGGCCTTAATGGAGCCCTTGCCGGTGAAGATGACCCCTTCAATGCCTCGATCGGCCAGAGCCTGCTGCAGACGCTCCAGAGTCTCAGGCGAGCTCGCGTAAACGATGGTCTTCTTGCCCTGGGCGGTCAGCTGCTCGAGACGGTCGATCGTCCACCGCTGTTTACTGGTGAGGGGCGTATAGCAACGGCCTACACCGGCGTCATGGGCATGCGGGGCATTGGCGGCCTGGATAACCGCGTTGATCCGGGCGAGAACCGCAACCAGGTTAGAGCCTTTGCCCTCCATGTTGCGTTCCTTCTTGTGCTGCTCGTACCAACGGGCGAAATCAACCGCCGGCGTCAGGTAGTGGCGAAGGTGCTCTTGGTCCCAGCCGAGGGTTACGGTGCTCTTCTCCGGATCCGGGCAACCGGCAAACGGCTCAACTTCCGGCTCATTACGCAAACGGCGTTGAATGAACGGCGCTACCCAGTCACGGAATTGAACCACGTTGTTGATCTTCGGAATTTCCCGCTTGGCGCCGCCGCGCAGGTCGTCTTTGAATTCGTTGGTGGCCCACTCAAGCGATACATGACGCTCCCGGAAGACATCAATGCCACGGCCGGCAGCCTGGGCGCTGGTCAGAAGACGGGGCTCCATGAACACGTCTGAGCGAATACCGAATGGCTGATGGGCCCGGGAACCGCCGGCAGAGGACGCCGCCAACGGCAGAATATCGCGGGGGTAGTTACCGCAGGGGGTGCCATCGAGAATGTACAGCTTGCGAGCGGCAAGCTGGAGCAGGGCGCGGCTCTGCTGGCTGCCCGGGTTGGACAGAATCCCGCCTTCATCGGCGATAACAACCCGGGCCCGGCGCCGCAGGTGGTGCGCGATTGTCTGGTTCTTGCCCTTAACAACGGCTTTTAACCGGTTGTAGCTGACAATGTTGATTGCACGCAGCTCCCGAGTATCCGCCAGGCAGTCGATGGTTTTCCACTGGTCCGCCGGCAAACCAATCTTTTTCAACTCTCGGACCATCTCCGGAACAAGCCCGGATTCAACGCAGATCAGGCCCCGGCCAGACAGTAATGCCAGCGCCAGAGACAGGCGAGCTTTACCGGTGCCCTGTTCCCAAGCAGAAATGCAGCCATAGGGGTTAATCAGCAACTCAATCAGGCCCTCGAGCTGATACGGCCAGAGCCAATCAATACCCGCTGCCTTGATTTGCTCCCGGTACTGGTGGGCCAGCTCAGGGAATGCAGCGCAAAGGCCCTCATGAGCTACTTGCCAATCCGTAGAGGAACGCTCGTCCTCACCCCCAGAAAAAGCAAACAGCCGCTGCAGCTGGTCTCGGCGGTACTGAACGCGGAACCCGTCCTTCTCAACCAGGTAATCGCCTCCCATAGGTTCAGCAAAAACCTGTTCACCTTTCCGGATCGCCGGAGACTTCACGTTACCCTGCTCAAGCAGCATGCCACGCTTGGCGGTCAGTTCGAGCTTTGCAACGGTGGAAGCCTTAACGACATGGCGGAACGGGGTCAGGGCCCGGATATGCTTACGCTTGAGCTTTTCCCAGTACCCGGCCAGAGTGGGCGAGACCTGGGGGTTACCGCCTGCATTACGGATCAGATCAAGCAGCTCATCAAAGGCCTGCTGTGGGTTATCCTGCAGTAGGTAAGCGTCCAACATCAGAAGGCCATCGCCTTTGAATTGAATGCTCTCCGGGTACCGGTGCTTGAGACTGCCACGCTTCTGCCCCTCAACCGGCTCCACTGGCTCCCGCAAGATGGCGTTGCGTACCTTCGCTTCTGTCAGGCCACAGGCAAACTTCAGTTTGATAGTTCGGCGGTGATGATGAAGCTCTACACGGGTGTCATGGGTAACCGGTGTGTGGATGGTCGGTTCAGAGACATCGACGCCGCCAACAGTCAGCCGGGGCCGGTCATTGGTGTGCGGGATCTCGGTACCGGTGAACAGCGCAGGCCAGGGGCCCTCGGACGACACTTCCAGAGACTGAGGGGAAGATGCCGGCTTGTTGGGGCCAAAGACATAGATCGCCGTGCGTACGCTGGCGCCTTCGGATTTGAAGGTATCAATGGGCAATACCAGTTCCGCCCACATCCGGCGCCGGGTGAAGCATTCCTCACGAGCAGACGTCGGCAGCAGTGCCACAACATAGCGAGAGGCAGCCAGGGCCTGATCAACCGCATACAGATGGCTTACCGCTGAGGTATTTGGGCCAAACATTCCGAACGTAGTGCAAGGATAGGGCTGCATCTGGGGGTGCTCGAGGTGCAGGCCAAAAGGCGGGTTGATAATGGCCGCATCGAAGTTCTTGGCTTTCACCTCTTCCATCCCGGCGCACTCGAGCTCGAACTCAAAGCCAGCGGCCGAGGCGTCTTCGGACAGTGCATCAACACAGCGCTGGTCAACATCGATACCGTAGAGTACGTGGCGCTCAGGGTCTGCATACTGCAGCAGCCGGCCTGAGCCAACAGAAGTATCCAGCACAACAGGCTTGCGCTCATTGGCGGCCTGAACGGCTTCAAAGACCGGGGAGAGAAGGGACCACATCCGGGCAGCAACCCAATCCGGGGTGTAAAACTGGCCCTCGGCCTCATCCCGTCGACGGTGTAGATCTGCCAGGCTGTCAGCTTTACGTACGATCGTGCCCTTGGCGGTAACCTCAAGCGCTTTGTTGCGCCAACCCTGAATAGTGCCTGCCATTGGTAAACCCTCTGATTACTTGTCCTAACCTGAGAGTTATATTATCAAATACAGATACACCATGCAAGGTGTTAGTTGGTGGTCTAATGCAGCCAACAAAACAACAGATATGATGTATTTGCCGGCCGCATCTCGCCTTGTTCTTTGGTCTTCAGGAATCACTCATTTGATCATCTTTGACCAGCCCTTGGGGTACTGGTGTAGCCGGAAATCTTTACGGTAGGCCTGGTGCTCCATGGCTTCAGCAATCCCATCAAGAACCTCGTCAAGCGATTCCTTGACCTGTTCTGCTGACAACTGGAAAAGCAGCCAGCCGCGCCGGCAGAAAAAGAACTGCTTCTCCCGGGTTTTCTTGAAGCTTTCCACGTATTTCGCATGAAATTGCCACCCGTCCAGCTCACAGCCAATCCTCCAGGAGGGAAGGGCTGCATCAAGCCGGTAGTCACTATCGGTAAACGGCCGGAGCTCCCAGACAACCTCGCCGCCGGTGTAGAAGCGTCCCCAGCGTCGTACCATGCCCTGGTAAAGAATATCTGCAGGATTCTCCGGCGGTACCGGGCTGAAAGGCAGGCCCAGAAGTTCCGCTTCGTTGGCAGGGCGCTTTTGCTTCTTGGCTCGCTTGAGCGGAGAGCTGGCGGACTCTTCCTTAATTTCCTTGAGCTCGCGCTCGATTCGCTCGGCTATTTTCGGGTTGATCTGATTGCCGGACTGGCGATCAGTCAATTCATTCAATGATCGGATGCGGTAGCCCACGCAATGCCCCTGGTAATTCGTAAATTTGTCCTAACCGGGTATCACTTTACCATGCCAAAGGCACCAATCAAGGTGTATGTTTCACATCCGGTGTTTCACGGCGCAGCCGTGGCGTAGCCAACCGGCCTCAGTGCACAAAAAAAGGGCGCCCCGCGCCCCTGGCTGGCGGGCATGCAGGCGTAAAAAAGCCCGCACAAACTGTGCGGGCTCAAAAGTGCCTATTCCGCGATGCCGAGAACGTCAGCATTGCCCCTCAAGCATACCCAAGTCCTGCGGAATTATCGAAGATCAGGGCGTCTGCCAGTTCGTAGAACCGATCCATGAAGGCACTGAAAGCCTCCTGAGGATTCATGGCAGTGATCTTAAAGGGCAGGGGCTTCACGTCACCCAGCAGCGGCCAGTAATCCTCACCCCACGGCGTAAGATCGCGTCTCTCGGTCGCCAGAGCCTTCAGGTCGGCTTCTTTGATCGAAGCGTCCATCGGGTAAGGCAGGCCGAAACGCTTAAATATGGCCGCCTGAATGCGCTCCTCGATTTCTTTGAACTCAGGCAGCATGGCCTTCAATGGCGACTGGAGGTCCGGTGCATACGCCTCACTGCTATCATGCAGCAGAGCGGCCATCTGGTGCTGCTTGGGAACCAAGTGGCTCACCAGAACGCTGTGCTGGGCCACGGAATAGAACTGATTGCACTGGCCGCCAAAACGGCAGGTGTTAGATAGACCACGGGCTATGTCCTCTATGACGAAGGAGGTCACCTGAGGATTGGCTAGGTCAACATACCTGCCTGAATGAGTGGAAATCTCCGTGCGTAACGCTGAGTAGCCCATGATGCCTGCCTCTGTGTTCTGAAATGTCCTAACCTGAAACTATTGTACCCGATTACATACACTTTGCAAGGTGTATCATCCCACCGCTTGCGGTGGCTACGCCACTGCGTCAGTGCACAAAAAAGGGCGCGTGCGCCCGGGCTGGCGGAACGCCAGACACAAAAAAACCTGCATTCAGCAGGTTTTGTAATCTGGATTTTGGGTTAGAACTTGCTCGGTGGTTCCAAACTGGGCGGCTGAAATTCAATTATCGGAAGCGCTCCTTCTTCCGGATAATCCGTCAGGGAGGCATTGAGACCATAAAAACGCTCTCCATCGTCGTCCTGGGTTTCTCCAACCCACAGGGTGCATTCGCCGAAATCTTCCTCCTCCATGCTGTCACCCGTCATGGCTACAAGCCGGCCCATCGCTTCAAGATCCAAGGTCATGCGACTGGGTACCAGGCTAAAGCCTTCTGGAGTTGGTACCGGCTCAACCGCAGGCCTGAACTCAGCTTCCTGGAAAACCTCACTACTGGCGGTATTGGCAAGACGGGCAAGCGATCGGGCCAACTCTTTCGGTGTGTAGCCAGGCATATCCCGAATAAGGATGCCCAGTTTCTCAGTGAAGTAATCGCTGTCTACGCCGAATCGGTTTTTCATAGCTCAAGCCGCTTCCGTTTCAGATTGGTTTACGTTCGGACAGTCGTCTTCGTGCCCGCACTCTGCGCACATCTCGCACTCGTCGCAAATCGGGAAATCACCGTCCATGGTGGCCAGGCCGCAGCCGGCACAGTGTTCGTCACACTCCTCCTCGGCGCCGGCATCGAGCTCCGGGTAACCACAACTGAGAGTTGATGCTGTGTCCTTCTCTGGGTCCTTCAGCGCCCGATCGATCAGCATCAGTTGAACCCGGTCCAGCGTCTGAAGCTGGTGCTTCCAGTAGCCATCCTCATCACCCGTAGCCATGACCTGGGAAACAGCCTCTCGGAAGTCATTGAGGTGCGTGCGGAGATCTTCAGGCAGGACTTCCCAGCCGTCCTCGATACGATTCTTTGCCTTGAACTCACGAACAAGGGCAGTGATTGGCCTGAAAGATTCTTCCTCCGGCACCCCCAGAAGTTCGGTCACTTCGGAGATATCGGCGATCGCGCTGTTGGCAACCGCACGCCAATCGGTGGATTGATCAGTCTCGGCCTGATCGGTATCCGGATTTCGAACCCATGTGACACGCCCCATATTACTCACAGCAGCCTGCTTTCCGGAATTGGTTCTCACCAGTACACCGCAAACCTCACCAAGCTGCTGGGCCTTGCGTAAGCCAATGCTGGGGGTGACGTGATAATCAGAGTCATGGCCAACCTTGCGCCATTCCCGGCAGGTAAGGGTGGTGTTGCTGCTTTCCCGGTCGAAGAGACCGGTCTCCCGATCCCGCCACTGGCAGATGAATTTCTCATTTCCCATAGCGATGATCTTGATCTGGTCCGGGCCATGGCCCTCGTCACCTTCCAAGATGTCACCAGGAACCCACTCATTCAATTTGAGTGTCTCAACTTCCGTTCTTCCGCGGTTCATATACCACCCCTGTTAGGTTGAGGTTACCAGTCAACTCTCAAGGTTGAAGTTCCAAATTCCCGATTAAATAGAGTTTCTTTAAAAAAACGACCTGAATTTTGAATTACCTGGCTCCATTTTTTGCCGATCTCACCGTTTGGAGCCGGAATAAAGAAGATGCCAGATGACGCAAAGAGCCCGTCAGTTAACTGTTGTGTAGAAATGTGGCCAAGGAAGATCGGATACTGAAACCCCAAAGCGTCAGATGTGCAAGCGACCTGAATTATATCTTGAGGCGGGCATTCATCTGAGAAAACAACAGCGGGCAGTGGATGTCGAATACAAAGTCGCCCAATCTTTTCAATATTTTCACCAAGTGCAGTTATAGAGCGAGGCAAGACTTCGAGATCAGCCGTATTTACATATTGAGCACTCGGCGATCGACCTGCTTCAGCATCGTCTCCATAAATGATGCCTTCCATATTTTGACGTTTAATTGAAAATTCTTCAGCTTCCGTTGCGATCGCTTTGCAAAAAAGGTTTCTGTCTTCCTTTGGCAGGTTATGGAAGTTATATTTGCTTAGCACCTCAGATGTAAAGATTTGCTGCATGAGACAGTACCCTGAGGATTCTATAACTGCCTCTGTTGTTTCTTGTACTCCTAAAATTTCAGCCATCATCCAAAACAAATGTGCAGCAGCATCATGTACTATCGCTGAAATCGGCAATTGTTCTTCGCTCATTTCAGATCCCTTAAAATCCACGATTTGTTGTATTAGCTATGAACAACGGCTTTCGCCGCAGGCCAGGCAGGAGTCACAACCATCCATCCGAATCACCGCCTTGGTGTTGCACTTACCACAAACGGTGGCGTTTGCTGGGTATTGCTCACCGTCAGGCTCCTGCTTGCCCTGGCTCTCAAAGGCAATTCGCTTTTCTTCGAGGATCTTCTTGGTGTGCTCGCTCATCTCTTCGTCTTCAATGAGGCCGATCGCCTTCATGTGCTTTTCAATGACGGCGCCAAGGTCCGCGACCAGGGAAGGCATGAACACACCGCCTTTCTTGAAGTAACCGCCATTTGGGTCGTATACAGACCGCAGCTCTTCGACCAGGAAGGTCACGTCCCCGCCTTTACGGAAGCAGGCACTGATAACCCGAGTGAGGGCGATAATCCACTGGAAATGTTCCATATTCTTGGAGTTGATGAAGATCTCGTACGGGCGGCGTTGCTCGTGCTCGGTGTCTTCGTTGAGCAGGATGTCATTGATGGTGATGTACATCGCATGCTCAGCCACTGGCGGCTTGAGCTTGTAGGTTGTACCCATTAGCACTTCCGGGCGGCCAATGGTTTCGTTCATCTGGACAACGTTAGACTCGGCTGCCTGCTCCTGTGGGGCGGGAGATTCGTCCTTGCCAGCGACGCGGAATCCAACAATCTTGGTCTCAATCTTCTTTGCTACTTCAGTCATCTCGAGTTCTCCGTTCACTGGGGGTGGTTCTCACACCCCCAGCAGTGTCATTCAGCCAGTTTAAAACTTGGAGTAGGTGCCTTCTTTGAGCGCGTCGAACAGGTTTGCGGCGTTGTGGATCTCACCGTCGTACTCGACTTGCTCATTGCCCTTGAGCTGTACTTTGCTGCCATCATCAAGCGTGAACTCGTAGATGGTGTTCTCAAGGTCCTTCTCGGTAACAAGCACGCCCTGGAAAGCCTCGGGATTGAAGCGGAACGTGGTGCAACCCTTCAGGCCCTGCTCAAAGGCAGTCATGTAAATGCCCTTGAAGTCCTTGTAGGGGAATTCAGTAGGCACGTTGGCAGTTTTGGAAATTGAGCTGTCTACCCACTTCTGAGCCGCGGCCTGGACCATTACGTGCTGGGTCGGCGTCACTTCCTCTGCGCCAACAAAGTAATCCGGCAGCTTGGTCTCGGGATCATCGCTGAACGGCATGGCGTGTGGGTTTACCGTATGACGGTAATGCAGCAGCTCGTATGCGAAGACATCAACCTTCTCCTTCGTCTTGCGCCCCGGGCGAATAATGTTCCGCGCATAGTGGTGCGAGAAGGACGGCTCAATACCATTGGAGGCGTTATTAGCCAGTGACAAGCTGATGGTGCCGGTCGGTGCGATAGAGCTATGGTGAGTGAAGCGGGCGCCGGTTTCGGCGATTTCTTCAACCAGTTTGGGCTCTACTTTGGCAATGGCCTGCATGTATCGGCTGTACTTGGCGTGAAGGATGCGGCCAGGCACTTTGTCGCCAACCTTGTAGCCATCCTTTTTCATTTCCGGACGCTTACGCAGCATCTCACCGGTGACCTCAAATTCCTGGGAAAGGATCGGGGCAGGGCCTTTTTCCTTCGCCAGTTTCAGGCCTTCCTTCCAACCTTCGATTGCCAGGCTCTTGGTTACTTCCTCGGTGAACGCAACAGATTCATCGGAGCCATACTTGATGCCCAGCATGGCCAGCGCAGACCCCAAGCCCAGAATGCCCATGCCGTGACGGCGCTTAGAAACAATCTCATTGCGCTGGTTCTCAAGAGCCAGACCATTGATCTCAACAACGTTATCCAGCATGCGGGTGAAAATCGCGACGACTTTGGCGTACTTCTCGTAATTGAAGTAGGCATCTTCAGTGAACGCATTCTCGACGAACTGGGTCAAGTTCACGCTGCCCAGCAGGCAAGAACCATACGGCGGCAGCGGCTGCTCGCCGCAGGGGTTGGTAGCGCGGATGTTTTCGCAGAACCAGTTGTTGTTCATCTCGTTGACCTTATCGATCAGGATGAAGCCCGGCTCGGCATAGTCGTAGGTGCTGGTCATGATGGTGTCCCAGATCTCTTGCGCGGGAACTGTGCGGAAGATCTTGCAAGCCACCAGGCCTTCGTCATTGACCACGTAGTTGTCGTGAATCGGGAATTCCCGCCACAGGAACTGAGACTCGTCGGACAGGTCGAGGCCTTCTTTCTCAACCTCTTTCTGGGTGACCGGGAAAGACAAAGGCCACGGCTTGCCGTCTCGGACAGCCTCAATAAACGATTCTGTGATCAGCAGGGAGAGGTTGAACTGACGGAGGAACCCGTCTTCACGCTTGGCGCGGATGAAGTCCATAACGTCCGGGTGGTTGATGTCGAAGGTTGCCATCTGGGCACCGCGGCGTCCGCCAGCACTGGAGACGGTGAAGCACATGCGATCGAAGATATCCATGAAGGACAGCGGGCCGCTAGTGTTCGCGCCAGCGCCGGCGACGTAGGCGCCCTTCGGCCGGAGTGTGGAGAACTCGTAGCCAATGCCGCAGCCGGCCTTAAGGGTCAGGCCTGCTTCATGAACCTTGTTCAGGATGTCGTCCATGGAATCCTGGATAGTGCCGGAGACGGTGCAATTGATTGTTGAGGTGGCCGGCTTGTGATCCTGTGCGCCCGCGTTGGACATAATGCGGCCGGCGGGGATGGCGCCGTGGCGCAGAGCCCACATGAAGTCTTTTTTCGCCTGAGCCCGCTTTGCCTTGGGTTCGACTTCTGCAATAGCGGTGGCCACTCGCTCATAGGTGGCGCTGATGTCTTTATCAACGGCTTCGCCTTCCTTGGTCTTCAGCTGGTACTTGCTGGACCAGATATCAATGGATGCGTCCTGGAAGGGTGTTCCGATGTCTGCCTTAGCGTTCATTCTGTTCTCCAACTTTTCTAAGAAGGTAGTTCTGCATATTGGTTAAAAATAATACTACCAAAGCGGAGGATTTATGTAAAACAAGTTTTATGTTTTGGAATGTAACAGCGGGGAGATTTTCTTGAACAAAATGCCGCCGCATTCTACGACTCAATTCTTCGAATGAGTCGCTAGTCAAGGCGGCTTGTTTTTGGGACTGTTTATTTATACAGTGTTCGCATGACCATTATTCGCTCCGATCGACTCCGAATCCACGCCGACAGTCCGGCCCAGCGCGACGCGCTGGCCGAGACGCTGGCGCTGTATCGTCGGTTGGTGCGAGACCTGATGACGGTGGCTTTCAAGCACTGGCCATCGGTTGGCCCCGCCAAAGGCAACGAGGCAGTGGCCGTGATCGAGGGGCTGATCCATCCGACCTCGAAGCGTCCGAGTGTTCGCTACCGCTACTTCCAGAACCGGTACTACAAGCTCCCCTCTTACCTGCGCCGTGTGGCCATCATGGATGCCGTCGGCCAGGTTCGGTCGTTCATGAGTCGCTATGGCGACTGGCTCGACGGCCAGCGCCGGCATCTGCATTCGCGGCCACCACGGTTGACCGCCAGCACCAACACCTTTCCAAGCCTGTACGGCGGCCAGTGCATCAAGCTCAACGAGGCCGCCACGCAGGCCTTCATCAAAGTCCGATATCGCAACGACTGGCTCTGGATGAGCTTTCGATTGTCCGGGAAGCTCCGTTATCGCGGTCGCGGAACCGCCAAGTCCCCACTGCTGACCTTCAATGGCAAACAGTGGGGGTTATCGTTGCCGGAGCAGTTCACGCCGGCAGCGCCGGCCAGGACACCGAAACGGGTGCTGGCCGTGGATGTAGGCATCAACACCGCAGCGACCTGGGCCGTAGTCGATGATCAAGGCACTGTCCACGCCCGAGGATTCCTCAGGCGCAGTGATAAAGACCGGGAACATCGACTGATGCAGCGCATCCGTTCGAAGGCGCGACAACACACGCGCCACGGTAGCCGGCTGCCCGCGGGTTTTTGTGCCCGGGATCACCAGCGCCTCAAGCGGCTGGCGGATAACCAGGCGCATCAGATTAGCCGGAAACTGGTCAATCTGGCGATGGCTCATGACTGCGAAGCCGTGGTAGCCGAAAACCTGAAAGGCTGGCGTCCGAAAGCCGGTCGCAAGCGTTCTGCGATGAAAGCTCGCTTCCATCGGTGGTTTCACCGGATGCTGGTGGATCGGATTCAGAGCAAGGCGCAAGAAGCCGGGCTGCGGTCGGTGCTGGTCTATGCCCGAGGCACCAGCGCCCAGGCGTTCGATGGTTCCGGCCCTGTGAAGCGGGATGCGAGCAACTACAGCCTGTGTACCTTTGCCTCCGGCAAGCGGTACCACGCCGACCTCAACGCGGCTTACAACATCGCGGCCCGAGGGTTGGTCTATTTTCAGGGCGGTCGGCGTAAGCCGTCTGCCCGTGCGGGTCAGCCAACGTCTGCCCGTACACCGGGAACCCCGGTGACGCTCTCCGTGCTTTGGCCTACCGCCAACGCCGCGTGAGAGTGATCAGAATCCGCGACTCAATTCTCCGAATGAGTCGTCGGAGGGTTCAAGGCACAAAAAAGGGGAACCGATCGGCCCCTTTTAGAATGCGAACGTTTGCCGGGCCTGGTTAATCGCTTTGACGATACACAATGCGGCCCAGGAACTGCTTGAGAGCACTGGGAACAGTGTTCGGCAGGTTCTCTAGGGCTTCCGGAGTGCCCTCAAGATCACGGATGAGACAGAAAAGAATGAAGAGGTCAGCTCCGCGCTCTTTACTTATCCCATCACCTTCATCTTCATCCATCTCTGCGGAAAATTGAGACAGGAAATCCTGCCGGAAAGCCGGCTCAAAGAGGCAGTCCCTGAATTTCGGGAACTTCTCTTCCGTAACCACCTCGACCAGTCGGACAGCCTTCATGAGTTTGTCCTGGCTTAAATCGAAATAGTTGCTCTGGAATCCGGTAAACTTCTTGACGCCGTAGCCGAGATAAATCTCAAGTTCGCGGCGCAAAGTGTAAAACCGTTCAAGCGCCTCCTCTGGATCGTAGATGATCTCAGGCAACAGGTGCACCCTGCAGTACCGGCGAGCAAGCTCCATATTAGCCGAAAGGACATGATAGAGATTGCCGTCATCATCAAGCGTGCCAGCCATGATTAGCTTGCCCGCGCCAACCGGCTGCACTTCCTCAGATTCGTCAACAGTTGTCTCGATCGCGTTCATTGGTAGAACGTAGCCCTGTTGCCAACTCAGAGAGTTGTCATCGATCAGGTCACTCAGCTCATCAGGCTTCAGCTTCGACATCAGCTGAATTACCACTCCTTCTTCAATTGGCGGCAACTCAACGCTGCCACTTGAAGGGATGAGCGGACTTTCGATTACCCGGCAGCCTTTGAAGATAACCTGCTTAATGGTGTCTTTGTGCACCAGTACAGACTCCAGGCCGTTAACCCCATCAACGCTCAATGGGATATAGAGGTAGTTCGCATCCATTGGGTTGTCTCCCGCTAATAATCCATGCAGTGTCCAATAAATTTCAAAATTATAGAGCACCGACAGTAAATTAGCCGAAATACATGCATTGAGGAACCTTTAAATGCCTATTAGGCTGCTTCAGACGACTCCTTCCCGGCCGAATTTTCGAACTGGGTAGAGATCATGTGGATCGCATTCATGGCTTCTGCAGCTGAACTGGCGTTCAAAACCGCCTCAACTAAGCCCAGTTTTTCTTTGGGAATCATGGCCAGTTCCAGGCTCATTGCTTCGGCAATACGTTCCAAAGAAGACAGCTTGCACTCACCACCAGCTTCAATCCGCTGATATTGCTGCTGGGTCATATTGGCCTGCTGGCCGACCTGAGACTGATAGAGTCCGAGTTTGTTCCGGCGGTTTGAGATCTGCTTTGAAATTTTATCCATGGTCATTCTCCAATAATGTTGTGCGTTCAGTTGATGTAACGGTCGTTGATGATCTCGAGGACATCCTCATCATCAGGAAGTCGCTCATTAATATATTCACGCCAACAACCCCTCTTGTTCGGATCATAGGTGCCAGGAATGCTGGCAATCTGATCTTTTGAGGTTCTGGCAAAGATGAATTCGTCAGCCCGGGCCCGGTAGTAATCGTCTCGCAAACGGTCCTCAACCAGCACCGCAATACCATGCTCCAGCATTGCCTGGAACACTTCTCGATCAGTTTCCAGTTCACGAGGAAGGTACCGTTGGATCCTGGAGTTGTTAAGGGCGTGGGCGTTATGGTGATTCAGTCCGATCTTAGCGATCGCATGCTGATGCATCTCACCGTTGTCAGTCCATGCAACTCCCTGAACAACGTATCCAGCATTCAGGTGAGCTTTACAGAGGCGTGTTCCGCCATTCTCTGTGAAAACTTCAACCTTTACTGAAGCCATATCCCCAGACTTGTCGGATTTGAGATCTGTAACTTCAACGAAAAAGCCGCTCATAATGCGCTTGTAGCTCATGCCAGACCTCCCCAAAAGAGTCTTGCTAAGTCCTGGGCTGGCGGTAAAAAGAACAGACTTACGGTGCCTGTTTTACAGTTCATTGGAATCTCCTTTTGTCCTAACCTAAGGAGCATTATACAGAAACAAGAACACCTTGCAAGGTGTATTATATGCAAGATGAAAATTGCATTGGAAGGTGGTATTGAAGATTTGTTGCTAAATCAGGGGTTTCCGCAAGAACCGAAAGCGTTGAGTGAGATGCGATCGCCAACTGTTATGCCGTTAGCGCGGTAAAATCCTTGGGGAAACTCTGCAGCCGCTTTAAAGGGAATTCCGGCCTTGTATCGGGGGCAGGAGTCAGAGTCGAGAGAACATGCCTGCATTTGTTGAATGCTCTGAATCTGGCCTTCTGAGTCAAGATAGCTGATATCAAGATTCATCGGCGTTTGATACATCCAGAATTGTGACTCTGATGGCTGTATGGTGTCGTAGACGAATAGCATCCCGTGATTCTTTGGGAGCCCTGGAACACCTTGCAACCCTCTTTGCCTAAGTTCAGGTGTGTCTGCAATATAGAAGATGACGGAGATCTCGTCTCTGGCTGTGATAATGCAGCCAGAGACCCTAGCAAAGATAGATCGCACCAAAGAATCGCCGGACTGCTCGGCCGATGTTTTATTCTCAGTTGATATCGGAGGAGCAGGAATTGGCCTGTTAGAGGGGAGGCTTTCAAGCTTGATACCAGCGAAGATGCCCAGACCGGCGCCGATAAAGCTTACCAATGCGATAATCCCCAAAACTGAAATCCAGTGATCAAAAATGCTGCTCTGGCTCTTGTTATCCAGATCGCTTTGCGCAGGCTGTCCCATTAATTAAGTCACCCGGTACCTATCAACCATGGAGCTTGCCTGTTCGACCATGCGAACCAACTCCTCAGAAATTGATGCTGTGGTTTTCGAGCCCTCAAGCACCTCATCATTGCTGGCAGCAACGGCCTGGATGCTCTTGTTGATTTCTCCTGCGGCAACCGACTGCTCCTCAGAAGCAGAAGCCGTCTGCTCATTCATCATCTGGAGCTTCTGGACTGAATCGTTAATACGCTGGATAGAAATCTGAGCCTTTTCTAGCAAGGACGTAGCTTCTTCTGAAACATCTTTGCTGGACGTAATGCTGTTTTGACTCCTTTCAGCAATTTCTGTGAGATTCGTAATCGTATCCTTAATCTGCTTTGTAAATTCCTGAGTCCTATGGGAAAGCGTACGGACTTCATCCGCCACAACAGCGAAGCCGCGGCCGTGCTCACCAGCACGGGCAGCCTCTATTGCAGCGTTGAGGGCCAGAAGGTTTGTCTGATCGGAAAGCTCGTTTATTGAAGTGATGAATTGGTTAATGTCTTCAATCTGCTGAGCCAGGCTCCTCACTTTCTCAACAGAATCCTCAAGCATCTCGTAGGCCTTGATGGTTTTACCAACCGCCTGTTCAGTCAACCCTTGTCCTTCTTCCGATGCTTCGGCCGCTTCAGTAGCAGATTGGGCAGCCAGCTGGGCATTCTGTGCAACCTCCTGAATGGTTGCAGACATCTCCTCTGTTGCCGATGCGGCCTGTTGGGACTCGGAATTCTGTGATTCAGTAAGAGTTTTCGTGTGTGTGCTTAAGCCCGCCAATTTATCTGACTGATTGGAAATCTCTTCGGTGACCCCTTTGAAGCCATTGATCAGATTAACAAACCCATCGAGCATTTTATTGAACGCCAGACTGGTTCGGTCATCATCCTCCAGTCGGCGAGAGATTGAATTGTTCTCATCAAACTCTGTTATCAGGTCAATCATCCGGTTGTTTCGGCGACGCTCCGATGCCATCTCAGAAGCAAAATAGACCAATACACCAGCTTCAAAAACTACAAAGGCAGCATGAAGAAATGCGATGCCCCAGCTGCAGTCATAGTCAAAAATGGTTATAGGCTGACCAAGGGCATTTGCCCCGGCGAGCTGTAATCCAGTGAATGCAAGGTGGTGAATTGCAATGGTGGCAGCTGCCGCCAAAATCACCAGTGAGTCGCGATAAAGAATCGTCAGGGCCAGAGCGCTGAAAATATGGAAGTGCATTTCAATCCGACCAAGTTGCGCTTGGATCATGATTGCCGAGAAAAGCATTAGACAGGTTGCAAGGACAAGCCCGCAGGCCCTAGTGCCCTTAAGAGATGCGTACGCGATCCCTGCAATAATCCCAACCAGCACCGAAGCCGTTAGAGCAAATACAGTAGTCCCGTACCCCATAGGAACGAGAAAGCCGACAATGGGGATGTGTAGAAGCAAAACAACCAGCAACTGTTTGTCAGCAGCTTCCATTTGCTTCGCAGTATTAGCAAGTTTAAACATGGGGCTAACCTCAGCCGTTTGTGTCGAGAAGTTTGGTTAAATCCTCTACTACCAGGGCAATCTCAAGTGCTGGTGTTCCATAAATAATCAACCGCTCGCTATTTCCGTTAACGGCGTAAAGCCAGCCATCATGGGAGAACCTTTCAGATGATGGGAAATGACTCCCCCTGTCTGCGGCTCTGCCGCCATAGTTCCTCAATATCTTCTGTGCTTGCTTGACGGTATCTGGAACAAAAACCTGAAAGCCGGCATTCCAAGTTCGAAATGCTTTTTGAAGCTCATCCTGTTTTTGCGCATCTGCATCTAGCGCGACGTATACGAATCCAACCTGATCTGGATTAAGATGCTCTCGGATAGATAACAAGTTGGCTAACTGTGTAGGGCAGGTATCAGTGCAGTCGCCAAATCCAAAGAAAACCAGATTTATTCCAGAAGCAGGAGTTTTCACACCCGGGATGCTCATTACAGTCTTTGGGTTGTAGTGACCATAGAACTGCTTGGATTGAAACAAGAATTGGAGGTAAGGCAACCCGGTAACCATGGCAATCAGGAGCAGAATGATCATTAAGACTGAGGATTTTTGCTTAATGGTCATGGTCGACCTTCCAGCTAGGGAGCCCAAGAAGTAAAGGCCCGCTCATTGAGCGGGCCTGAATGGATCTGGGGGTGTGCGTGAGAGGGTTGTTAGTCCAGTCCCCCCAGAAAACCTAGGAGCTGTTTAAGTTAACCGAAATGATATTATAACTTTTGAGGATATGCAAGAAAAGGTAGCAAAAGCCGGGGTTAATTTCCGGCTTCGGGATCGTGTTTTCGTTGCTATGCGGCTATACAACCATGACAGGTGTCTTTTCCAAAATAAGGTCGCATATCGTAGATGATATAGCTTCTCCTGACAGGGGGATGGCCACTTGCTTTGAGAGCCGAACACTGTGGTGTGCATCTGGTCTGCTCTGAACTGGTTTGCCCCAGAGCTGTGCCTTACAACCGATTCCATCTCTTCTGTTCGATCCGAAAAACTCAGTAACCCACAAGCTAACGCTACGGTCATGCCCTCTATTGTAAAAAACAGCATGAACCTCCTGGCCAATATTGTTAACACCAGGGAAGCATTCAACCTCATAGTGACGAATCACTCTTCGGGCCATCAATTCCTCGCCGATCTCAATAAGCTCATCTTTGATTTGCTCCCAGTATCCAAAGCATTCACGCCCAGTAAGCTCAATCACGGCTATCTCCAGAGACCCCTGAAGGTCAATTTTTAGTAACGCGGGGATATTCTAAGAACGGACAAAAACGAACAAGGCCTTATTACAAGAATGCGCAATACATCACAGAAGTATACAAAATTCACAGCAGGGAGGGGGGGAAGGAAAGAGAAGTTCCGGGCCGATCAGAAAGGAGTCAAGCTTGCAGGTTAGGACAAACAGGAGGCACCAAACTGAGAACTACCGAGGCATCGATAGGGATTACTCCCGACCCGGAACAGTCAAAGTATACAAGAGATTGCATGGCAGAAAATAGGTGATAGGCGAAAAACTTTGCAAAACCAAAAATACCTCCCTATGATAGCTACGATAGAGAGGTATTTATAAAAATCCTTTTAAATCAATAAGCTAGAAGGGAATGTCATCCTCATAATCATCAACGGGCTCAGGCATGCTGCCCTGGGCCGGCTGATTGCTGTAGCCACCAGATTGACCCTGTTGATTGCCCTGATGACCGCCAGAGGGGCCATTGTTTGATGACTGTGGACGCCCAGCCGGAGCACCTTGATTAGCGCCGCCGTCCGAGCCACGGCTATCCAGCATCTGCATCTGTCCGTTGATATCGACAACGATTTCGGTGGTGTAGACGTCTTGGCCTTCTTTGTTCTGCCATTTGCGGGTCTGAAGCTTGCCCTCGATATAAACCTTCGAGCCTTTGCGCAGGTACTGGCCGGCAACCTCAGCGATCTTCCCGAACATCACGACTTTGTGCCATTCGGTTTTAGGGACCAGCTGGCCGGTTTGGCGATCTTTGTAGCTCTCATCGGTTGCAATATTTAAATTCGCAACGGCATTACCATTTGGTGTATAACGGGTGTCAGGATCTGCGCCTAAGTTCCCGATTAATATGACTTTATTGATTCCACGGCCCATAATTTAACCTCTTTCCTAATCCTGAAAAATAATCTGTGAATTCCTAACCAGAACCCATATAATACACCTTGCACGGTGTATATTGCAAGAGGTTTTTAGCTTTCCAATTCCATTGTGCTTTTACACTCGGGGAAACCGCTGCACCCCCAGAACTTGGACAGCCCTTTACCTTTGCCTTTTGCTTTCTTTGCCGTACGCAGGCGCATGGTTTTACCGCAATCCGGGCATTCCGGAGCATTATCTGGCTGCTTCTCCCGCTGCTTGGGCTTCCCTTTGGCATCGGGGAACGTGGCCCCGCATTTATCGCGTTCCTGGCATCCCCAGAAATGGCCGTTCTTCCCACGTATCCGCTTGAGCGCTGAGCCACACTCAAAGCACTTGTAATTCGACTCCTCAGCCTTCTCAGCAAAGTCCGTTGCCGCAGATCCAAGATCGTTTGAGGCAATCTTTTCCTTACCCACAGCCACCAGTTTGGTCATCCAGTTCACGATCTTCTGCTCAAACTCTTCCAGAGAGAGCTCTCCGGCTGCAATCTTGTCCAGCTGTTTTTCCCAACCGGCGGTCATGCCAGGTGAGGCCAGGGCAGGAGGGACAAGCTTCAGCATTCCGTAGGCTTTATCTGTAGCGATAATCTGCTTCTTCTTGCGCTCGAGATAGCCGTACCGGAAAGCGTTATCGAGAATGCCGGCGCGAGTCGCTTGGGTGCCAATTCCGTCTTTCTCATCAAGGATCTTCTTGAGCTCCGGCTCATCTACAAACCGGGAAACATTATTCATTGCTCCCAACAAGGTGCTGTCCGTGAACGGTTTCGGCGGCTGAGTTTTCTTGCTCTGAAGAGAGGCGTCCGCAACCGTACCCTGGTCTCCAGCCTCAAGATGCGGCAACTGTTGTTTATCGGCATCGTCCTCGTCTTCATCCTTGTCATCTTTCGGATCGCAGGCTTCGGGATCATTGCCATATACTGCAGTCCAGCCTGGTGACACTGGGATACTGCCGGAAGCCAAAAACTTGTGTCCGGCCGACTCCAGGTTGATCTTGGTGACCTTAGCAACCTGTGGTTCACAGAATTGCGCAATAAACCTTAACCGAACCGCATCAAACACGTTCCGTTCTGCTTCTGGTAATGACTTGAAGTCCGCACTCTTGGTGGTGGGGATAATCGCGTGGTGAGCGCCAACCTTGGATGTGTTGTAGGTCAGAGGTTTCTTGCTTGAGTCCGCCAGCGCAACCTTATCCGCCAGCGACTGATCACCTTCAACAAGGGCATCAAAGATAGACTGCACTTGCGGGAACTGGGAATCCGGCAGGTACTTGCAGTCCGATCGTGGATAAGTGATCAACGTGTGAGTCTCGTACAGCTCCTGAGCGGCTTTCAGAGTCTTAGAAGCCGAGTAGCCCCAGCGGTTGGAGCAATACTGCTGCAGAGATGTCATATCGAACGGGAGAGGGGCCTTCTTCGATGTCTCCCGTGTCTTAACATCCGCAACGGTGATAGGAGCGGACTTTAGCTGGACCGCCAACTTCTGCGCGAAAGCCTGGTCAATACAGCGCCCGTTATCATCGGTGAGTGAGCGAGGTGGAATCCAGCTGGCTTTAAGGCGCCCTGTGGCGAAGTCCCCAACAACATCGATGGTGAAGTAATCGTGAGGGACAAAGCTCTTCCGTCGTTCATCGTGGTAAGCAACCAGTGCAACGATCGCAGTCAGAACGCGCCCAACAGGCAATGATTCACGGCTGCCGGCAGCCTGGGCCGTGAGACTCGTCAGCCGGCTGAAATTCATGCCGATCAGCCAATCCGCATGCGTCCGGCCAATCTGGGCCATGTAGAGGTTGTAGGTCTCTTCTCCGGGGCGAATGTTGTTGAGAGCATCTCGGATGCTAACTGGATCCAGTGAGGCAATAGGCACTCGATACGTAGTACCCCAGTATCCTGCCCGATCCATAAGTTCCCGGGCAATTGCCTCACCTTCACGATCGATATCCGTTGCGATATAAACCTTTGTGGCTTTCTTCAGCAGCTTCTCAACAACCTCGTACTGCTTTCTAACGCTATGCTTTACCTTCATCTGCCACTGAGTGGGGAGAATGGGCAGGTGCTCAACATTCCAGCGCTTCCATTTTTCGTCGTATTCGCCTGGCTCAAACACTTCCAGAAGATGGCCAATGGCCCACGTCACATAGATCTGGCCGCCATCAGTGGCATAGCCTTCCTTGCGGTCAGTCGCCTTCAGAATGCTGGCCACCGCCCGGCCGACCTTGGGTTTTTCACAAAGATACAAGTCCATGCATGAGACTCTTGTTAAGCTGATCAGACAACTTTGAAAATGTACCAGATTGTTTTATTAAATTCATCGATAGTTATGTTTATTGATCGCAGATACAAGATGATGAATATGGGATTCGTTTCCTAGAGCACAAAAAAAGCGCTCAAAAGAGCGCTTTTTGAACCATTATCACCGGCTTACCGAATGGCGGCATAATCCTCCGGATTCACCTGAAGCGCTGCCTCAATATCCAGCACGCCCTGGCCATGCTTGGCAATGTCATACCCGGTGAAACTGCTATCTGCAGTGTCCAGGAGGATCTGGAGAACTGCAGCGTTGTCCAGAGTCGGGAATTGACTCTTAACCAGTGCCGCGGCGCCAGTCACCATAGGGGCGGCCTGAGAAGTGCCAGAAACCCTGAGGTAGTCCGTATTGTTGTCGAAAAACGGCCCATTGATCTGGGTTCCCGGGGCGGAAATCCAGCGAGACTGAATTTCTGGATCACTGCCCGGAATATTCGAACTGGATTCTACGCCGCCACTCAGGGTGAATTGAGAAATCTCGAAGGTCACGGGATCCACGGCACCGACCCACAGGGTGTTATCAGCAAGACTCGGGTCCTTAACCAGGAGATCTACGGTGGTTGCATCGAAAATAAAGGTGCAAACAGAGCTGGCATCACGCTGCTCTTGCGTCAGCTCGCCGCAGTCAACAGGGTTTGTCAGAAACACGTCGGTCATGTCCAAGCCAAAGTTGCCGGCGGCCACGATCCAACCGATGTCGTTCTGATCAAGTGGCGCGAACGTTTCACGCTCATCACGAAAGCTGCTGTTTTCGTAGTAATCAACGCCAGTCAAAGAAGCGTTGGCGAAATCCACACCCCAGCCACTGAGATCTTCAATAAGGCCTTTTGCTGTCACGGAGTTCGGTGAGAACTGCTCATAAACGTCCAGCATCAGGAGGTCAACACCAGGTGCAACACCAACGTTTTCACCCCAGATCTGGCTGGTGACATGGGTGCCGTGGCCTTGAACGTCTTCTTGAGGGCCCGTTTCAATGGCGTCATTAAAGTCGTTCCCAGACAGGTTCATATCTTCAATTTCCTGCTGAGTGTAAACGCTGTTTGGGTCAGAAAAAGAGGCACTGTTCTGGTTCAGGGTCTTGCCAGCAAATTCCTGGTGATCGACATTCACACCAGAGTCAATGACGGCAACGGTTACGCCCGCACCGGTAATAGAAAGGTTTGCCGCATAATCAGCATTGATCGCGCCGAGATGGTCAGCTTCAACAGCACCGTCACCAGGTGTTACCGGGCCATCGATGGTATCTCCTCCATCGGTGCTCCCGCCGCCACCGCAGGCCGCAAGGGTAAATGAAAAAGTAACTGCGAAAATTGAACGTTTCATGATCTCTCCTGTGATTGCCTAACCTTTTTTAAATGATAAAATAACTATATGCTCGGGTCAAGTTACTGCATTTGGTGCAATTCGCCCACAAACCCATTCCACCCATAGTCGAACCCCCGTAGGGTAAGTGGCCCATCATCAAGCGCTCTCATGCGATCGTTGAAAGCCTGATTAAAGAACCGCTCAGGGTGTTTGCTCTCAACACCGATAGCCGGCATATCCCGGTACCGCACAGCATCCAACAAGCTGGCAATCAGCGACATTTCGTTGGACTCGCCTATGTACTTGTAAGCAAGCCCAGAAAGGGCAGGGTAATTCTCTGGCTTCTTACTGTAGCTGCTGCCATGCGAATTGATGGGGCTGTTGTACAAAGCCTCATCAAGCTGAGCAACTCTCTCACCCCCATGAAACACCCGCTGGCCGACCAGGAACCATTCAGGGATCAGGTCATCCAATTGCCCATAAGCCCGGGTCCGAGCCGCCTGATAGGCACCTACTAACGCAGAGCGTATCGCCTGATCCGAAGCGCCGGCCTTGATGTTGATCCCCATATCATGGCTTTCAGAGTCAGAGAGAGGTGTCTGCTCGCGGTAAACACAAACCAGAATTCTGCCTGGCAACATCTCGAATTTGTCTGTCATGGCATCGAATGCAGACATCTGGTTAAACCTTCGGACAGCCTCAACCCGCTCTTTTCGAGGCAGTTTCAGGAAATGCTTGTAAACATGATGGGACGGAGCCCTCCAGTCATTGACTGGCTTGAAGCCGGGCAGAACGTAATTCAGGACCTCAACTTGCTTGGTCGTTTGAGCCACAAACATCGGCTTGGTATCGGTCGGAACCGAGGATGCGTTTTTCTCTGCCAGCTCAGAGGAAATCCTTGCAGTACCAACCTGCCTGTCTAATGAAACGAGCGAGTCGGCAAACAGAGCTGCGCCATTGGGCTGATTAATTACTGGCAAACTGTCTAACCAACGATACGGCGCCCAGTCCAGAGATGTGGACAGCTTGTTTATTTCCCCATCAAGCCGTTTCGCCAACGTTTCGGACTGATTGGGAGTCATGCCAGCTGCGTTGAACAGAAATAGCTTATCGGTTGCAACTATGTTGCTGTTCGACCATTTCAGGCATTCGCGACTGTTGTAGCCCGTAAGAAGAGATTCCGGGTAGCTGAACGGGACGTCCCCCGTCCTGTATGTCGTGATTGAGCCGTTCCCAGATTCGGACATATCACCAGGAGTGGAGCTACATCCTGTCATGATGGCGGCGGCTAGCAATGATGCTGCAAGTTGTTTTCTCACAATGGGCATGCTCACTTGGTTTGTTTCCATAATAATTTTATTATACGGATAATCGCATCATTTGAAACTGTAGTGAAGTTGAACTAGCACTTCACTTTTGCGTATAAAGCGCACCAAATATTTTTAGAGGGCGGTACATGCTTTCATGGTCAAAAAACCAGCTATGGGTGAAATCGCTTTCTTCCTGGGAAGGCATCAGCTTTCTCGATTATGAAGCCGCCTACAAAGCCATGGTCCAGAAGCGGAAGTGTAAGGACTGGATAAAGGTCGTCGATCTGTCGGAGTTCATCAGCGCAAAGGCAGACATGGCCAGTCTTACATCTGCCAAGACCCGAAAGCGGATTGCTGATCTGAACTGGTGGTCAGCTACTCATGGTATGTCACTTCAAGTTGTCATTGTCGGAGCTCATGTAAAACCTGCAGTCATGCAAGACCTGGCTGAAATCTACATGTCTCGAAATGTTCACACAGAGTTCGTAAGCTCAATTGCAGGAGCCGATCGAGTTATCCAAGACCACAGAATCGCAGTTTGAGATCACCTCGAAGGCACTTAAGTAGTGCTCGTAAGTGTCCGTGTCTCATTAGAAAATCTGAGTTATCACCAGAATCTGTGGAAAAGCCTGTGAACAATTAGCTTAACCGCTTATAAAGTCCGGAGTTTCTCTCACCGGCAAACAGATTGTTCAATATTTAACCGTCAAATCCTGGTGTTAGGGTCCGCCTCTACATTTAGGGATGATGTCAGCATCTTCCTGCCACGGTGAACTTCCCCCGCTTCTCACTAATCGGACTAGCTCTCTATCGTTAAAGCAATCAACAACGGTAGTTACCTGATATGCAGCAAAATTAACAGCAAATGTACTCCATTCCTGAGCCGCATGAGAGTCGCTATTTGCTGAGTTCTCAGCTTGTAATTCGAGGTCTGTTAAGGTGCTCTCAATCACTGATCTGTGCTTGGAGACAGTTTGCCGGCATAGCCCAGCTTCTCGGGCTACGGAGGTAAAACTAATGCTTTCGCCCAAGGAGTTCAGCGTGTTAACAGCTGCGCGGATCCTCTTTCTTGTTGCTTCTATTTTCAGTGCATGAGTTCGAGTGGCAGACAAGCGCTGCTTCTCTTCTCGAGGTAACGAAGGGTCGAGGTTCATAACCCCAAGGTTGGGTCGGGAGCTGGCGTAGTAGTTGTCCCAAACCCATCGACTCACACTCTTCACCGTCGCTTTCAGGGAAGAGTGGGGCAGGTTTCCTTTCGAAAAGCCCATAGAGCTGAAACGGTTTAATCCTTGAGCCCGTGAGAGCAGATGGTTGTAGAACTTAGGGAAAGCTCTCGATCCCTGACACCTGAATGACCAGACAGAGGAGAACGCGATCTTCTGAAGACTCAGGAATAGAGACACATGACGGGAATGAAGTTGAGTGCCGTCGTCGTCAGACACCTCACGCATATTTGAGCGCCATGGCGGAGGCTGTTTTGCCTGGTACTCATCGAAGTATGGGTAGTCAGCCAGCTCACCAAGAGAATAAACATCCCCGTGAAGTTCCAACGTTTCCCACTGGGGGTGGCCTGGCGTTTTCGCTACTGGTCCACCGGCGTAATCAATGTCCGCGTTGATCCGGTAGCGCATGGCCCTATAAACCGATTGCATGAAACGAAGAGGTTTCGGGCGGGCGGTCGGGCCAGTTAGTACAGGCTCAATTGCATAAAACCAATGACTTGAGCCAGTCCGAGGGTCTCGAACAATTAGGTTTGGTACGGGGAAATCCTCGGACTCCCAGAGCCAATCTCCCGCGTGATCCATGTCGAATACCAACCAACTCCGCATGTCGTTTCGGTTGACCTGCATGTACGGGTAATCGAAGGCTAGATGCCGAGGGCGACTGAGTACGGCCGTCTTGTTGAAAGAACACCGTGGGTAGTAGGGCGCCTCGCCATAGAATCGAGAGAGAGCAGTTGGGTATTGGATCGGCGTAAAGACGCCCATCTATTGACCCTTACCTCTGGAGTCCAAAGCCCATAACTGAAGGCATAGGGAGAGCATGCAAGCCCCTTTTTGTTGCACAAAAGGATCCCGCAAGCTATGATCGGAGTTGTTGAGTATCCATGTGATCACCGATCATGGCTTGGGCATAAACTGCGAGCGCCAACTCGCAGGCCTAATTTTGAAAAAAGGTTTGAGCGCCAACTCAAGCCTTTTTTTATGTCTGATGATTACCTAATCATTCAAAAATCCTTCCCTGATTTAGAGATAGCCACGCACATCTTCTCCGGCCAACCTTCGTTGGTAACTCTGAGAATCACAGCGCCTGGGGAATGCTGTTGGAATCATAATTTAGTCGTTCTTCTCTGCGCGTGACAACAGCTAAACTTCGGTTTGCTCAATATGCGCTTCAGGTTTGCACCATATTTTTCAGTGGATGTCAGTTATAACGGGGTTTTCCGTGGTGTAAGCAGACTGGAAAAAAATTTGGATTTGATGGCCGATAAATGGCTAGGAAAGACGAAAAAATGGTGTAAGCAGACCAAATCAGGGGGAATGCTCAAGTCAATGAAAAATCAAATGTTGGTTTCAGTGCGAATCGCACATCTGGGACATGAGCCTTGAAAATGGTGTAAGCAGACCGGTTCTGTCATTGCTCTCAGGCTGAGCCCTCTATTTCCGCGGATTCTCGTGGTGTAAGCAGACCAATCCCATATCAAGACTGGTGTAAGCAGACCAATTCCCGCATTCAATATTCCGTGGAACCCGCTGTTTTCAGGGCTTCCAATGGTGTGAGCAGATCAACACGCTATCTTCGCTACCTGGCAAACCCGCTGTTTTCAATGCCAGCGATGGTGCAAGCAGACTGATCTTTTGATCGTGGGGATGGTGTAAGCAGACCGATACCCTAATTGAATATTTCGTGGAGCCCGCTAATTACGGGCTTTCCCGTGGTGTAAGCAGACCAAATGCCATCCTTACTATCTCGAGAAACCCTTTAATTCCGGTGCTTTCAGTGGTGTAAGCAGACTGATCTTGTGAGCTGGACGATGGTGTAAGCAGACCAGTATCCGTCTTTGCTGTTCAGGGAAGCCACTGTTTCCAAGGGTTTTCGTGGTGTAAGCAGACCAATTTGAGGCTCAAAAGTGGTGTGAGCAGATTGGTATAACCCGGCGGTGAGTGGTGTAAGCAGGCCAATTTGGTAATTCCGGCCCCTAGATACCCTGTTTCCGAGCGTACCCGAGGTGTGAGCAGATCAACCAAGTGCCCAGGAATGGTGTAAGCAGACCAAATCAATGACTCCTTACGCGATCGGTCCAGTCTCAAAGTGAAGTGCCCGGGCTTTCAGAGCTTTGATACGAGCAAAAGTAAATACGCAGGCATAAGTGATTGATATTTATGGCGTTCAGTCTGCTCACATATAGACAAAGAAAATCACCACCCCAGAACAAAGCCGTTGAGAGTCCGGGATCTGGTTACATCTGCTCACATATAGACTCAGCTTTTCACCATACGGTGCTCATTTCCAACCAGAATCTGCTCAGATATAGCCTCAGAAATTCACCATTCCGGTCTGCTCAGATATAGCCTTAGAAATTCACCAACTGCGTGAAAACAAAACATAAGTTTGTGCTGGTCTGCTCATATATAGACACAGAAATACACCAACCAAGGGCAATTTTTGCTTGTCTGAATTTGCAATAAATTAACCTTGCATGCCGAGACAAGACAAACATGCTCAAAAAGACTCTGGTTATCACCTCCTTGTGGATACGCGGTGTAAGCAGACTGAAAAATGGTGTAAGCAGACCAAAAAAATGGTGTGAGCAGACCAAAAAAATGGTGTGAGCAGATTAAAAAATGGTGTAAGCAGACTGTGGAAAACCGAAAATGAGTTGCCGTTTATGGCTGTATATCATTGATAGTAGTTGATCTTTTGAAATTTTCGATCGCTCCGGAATTCCCTATAACTGATAACGTGTCATAACAAAGATATAACGTATTAGGGATCTGGGCTCCTTCGATCTGGACTTCCAGGCAGGCAATTTGCACCAGGTGGAAGGTCAATTTTCAGTGGTTCAACCTTCAAAAAGTCGGGATCAAATTTCCCATTACGGAATACTTTAACTTTGAAACAAAGAAAAGTTTGACAGATTGTAAAAAACCGCTAAGCTGCTCAAAATACGTTTAACCTTTGCACCACTTGCGGCTGGAAGGCCTTTCATGAGCACTGACAAACAGGCAGAAGCCACCGGGACTCATTTTGAGGTTCCGGAATATTCCGTATCCGAAAAAGAAGATTACTTGGCTTTGCCCTTGAAGCCGCGTGAGATTCAATTTCTGGATGCTTTGTTTGCTGCGTGTGAAAGCAACAACAACGCCATTGTCACATCTCTCGAACTTGCAGAGGAGTTGAAGAAAAGGGAGATTGCCAGTTCTCGTCCTTCAATCGATCGCTACAGCAGAACCCTCAGCAACTACGGAGTGTTCGACGGTGCGTTTCGAAGATATGGGCATCAAGGCCTGAAAAGAAGGCTTTGGAGACTCCGGGATTATTCATCCGCGAAGGCTTCGATAGATCAAAAAATCGAAACCAGCGCCAAGAAAAAGCGCAATCCTATTGCGCGGAGTACCAGGATTCGTGAGAGCAATACCCAGTATCTGAAGTCTCTCGAAGGCGCCACACCCCGCAGCGAAAACTTTTTTTTCGGCATCCTAGATCGGTGCATGCCTCGATCAAGCTGGGAAGATGTGCCCGACAATTTCATGGTTACTCAACTCACGTTCCAGAGCGAGCTGGTTACTATTGAGACGTCGACCCAGACCAACGGGGATCGTTTGCTCACCTGGAGCGATAAACCGGTTATGCGGGCACTGTTGACTCAAATCGCCGGGCTCATTGAAGCGCGTCTGGCCGATGTAGGTGGTGATGTGAGTCACCTTGAGAACGCATTCCCCATTGATACTGTCGAGATAGCCAGTTTGATGGAGCTGGAACACCCGTCAAACACCAAGAACCAGCGCCGCATCTACAATGCTATCCGGGCAATGGAAAGCACCCGGTTTGATGTGAAAGTTGATGATGTCCAAAACAGTAAGTTCATGAAGTTCTTTGATCTGGATGAAAGCTCTCACTTCCTCAGTGAAGCCCACTTCCGCCTGCTATCCCATATCGACGTTTATGACGATATGACTCAGAGGGAAGTACCGCGGCATCTGGTTGTCAGCCTTGGCGCCCATCTTTGGTACCGGATCAAAAACAACCCGACGACCAAAGCTATTTTCCGGGCTCATCGTGAGATGTTGAGTCATCGTGTCAGTGGCATCATGCAGGTTGTTTACGATTACTTGCGGCCGGTGATTTTTAAAACGCCTGGCAAGAAGAAAGAACGGAAAATCAACAAGCCACTCCAGCATTTCGCCCGGACACTCGTACCCACCATGGATTACTGGGCATTCAAGGAAAAATTCATCAAGGGACTGAAAGACCACGATCCCAAGCCCTTTGAAAATTGGAAGGAAGAGTCTGGCGATCCAGTCAAGGTGAAGTTCTGTGGCTACTACATCACGTTGTTTCGCCTATTGGATCCTGACCCGGAATACAAAACCCGGGACAACCTGATTATTCAGGTTGAAAGGGACAAGTGGGATCCAATCATTGGGGATGACAACAAAAAGCCTTCCTCTGTGCCGGCCAGCTTAACCGGAAAGCGCCAGTACTCTTTCTTTTGAGTCCTAGCGCCTGGGCGCTCTTCGCTGTAATTCCCGCTTTGTTCTCTCGTTCCGAGCATTATCAAGCTCTGTTAGCGGGTAATGTTTGCAGGGGAATAGAAAGCCCAGCGAGTCTCGCAAGGCGGACTCGCATTCAGGGCATTTGGCAGGTCTGATCTTGTTTCCGGTAAGCTCTGCCTTCAAAAAAGGCTCTCCTGCGCCGGATCGGCTTCAGCGGTTGCGATGACTGGCGCCGTCCATTGTACAGGCTCAAGGCCATTGAAGTTGAGTATCTGGTTTGCGGCCTCGAAGCATCCGGACCCCAAAAACGCAGGGAAATCCTTGCCGTTCCGACTCGCTGCGAGCGGGCTGGGGTGAGATGTCCGGATAACATGATGGTTCGGATTTTGATCCTGGGCAGCTACGTCATGAGCCCATCGGCCCCATGCCAAATAGACAATCGGCTGGTCCAATTGCGCAAGATGGTCAATGGCCGCGCCCGTCAGTATCTCCCAACCCTTTTTACCGTGCGCACCTGCTTCGCCATGCCTGGTAGTCAGGCAGGTATTGAGCATCAGAACCCCGTTCTCCGCCCAATCTGAGAAGTCCCCATTGTGGTTCGTGACTTTGCTCAGTCCGGTGATTTCCTTAACGATATTTCGGGCCGATGGGGTCAGCTTGTACCCGGGCTTCACGCTGAACGAAAGACCAGTTGCCTCACCATTCATATACGGATCCTGACCTATGATCACCACTTTCACCTGGTCCGGCGGGGTAGTGTGAAACGCTCGGAACCAGTCTTCGCTGGGCGGGCACACCTCGTGATCGTTACAGTCTTCTTCAAGGAATGCTTCAAGAGCCAATACCCTGGGGTTATCGACATGGGCGAGCAGCACATCCCGCCAGTCGTTTTCTATCTGCTGAATCTGTCTAGTGATTTGCATCAGTTGTCGTTGGATGCCTCGTCAAGTGTGCGCAGGTATTGAGAGACGTTCACGAAGCCCGCTTTCACGTCTTTAGGATCTTCCTCATCGTACATCACGACCAAAATCCAGCCCCGGGGGAGCCATGCAGTCGGACTCGAACTAACATCCAGCTCTGCCCATTTCTGATCGTCTTCGAGGTCCACGTTACCCTCGAGCTCCATTATGCGGTCTTCGATCATTGGGTGAACGGCCGTAGACACCGAGCGAATTTTCCAGTTATCCCCGACATCCAGTGTGCAGCGGGCAGCATACTCATACCGGGACCAAGGATCGTCAAACAGGGGTTGGGTCGCATCAGTCATGAAAATTTCCTTTATGGTGCCTTTCGGCCTTTTCTGTAGTGTCTATGAACAGGGCAGCTCTGTCGGTTACAGAACGTAGCGCTGAATCAATCGGGCACTTTCACCGTGCCGAGCCATTTCTGAATGGTCTCCAAAGCTTCATCAGGCTCGTACTCCTCAGCCGCCTCTTCGATCAGCTCGAGCCGGCGTATTTCATTAGCGTTCGACATTGCCGAGATACCGAAGGGGGGAGGGTTGATCGGATCATAGGCCTGAAAACTGGCACCAAGCCGGTCAAGCTCCTCTCTCGCTGCTTCCTCGTCATGGATGGTGTAAACCACGGTGATATGTCGGGGCATGAAATTTTCCTCGCTGTCGGTGAAGTGGGGGCAGCCTTATGCTGCCGCCCGGTTTTCGTTATAGGTTACCAGTCGCCCGATCCTGGGCAGGTACAGGGCCAGTTTCACCGGCTCGTTGCCGAGATGGGTAACCGCCTGGCCGTAGAGTGCCATTTTTTCTTCATAGCGTTGCAACTCCCGGGCAATGAACGCATGTTCGGGCTCGCCCTCGGCCGGAGCGCTGGTCTTGGTGTCGACAATCCACCTGATGCCGTTGTCGACAAACGTCAGGTCAATCACCAGGTCTTCGGGTTTCCCGTCCACAACCAGGGTAACCGGCTTCTCGGCCTCTTTCTGGTCATGAGCTCCCAGTAGATACCGGCCATCCTCGCTGTTCAGACCTTTGAAGGCTTCCTCAACCAGAGACACGCCCTGATTCAGTTTGCCGATCGGCAGGCCATGGGTGCGCAGCTGGCGCTCCCAGAACGGTTTGAACTTCCGTGCATCCTCAGGCTTAACTTCCCGGATCTGCTTGTCATTCAGCAGCTGCAAGAACCGGTGGAATACCGTTCCGGCCGCAGCGGCTACCGCGTTGTCCCATGACAGGGTAGGGACGTTATCAGCGCCAAAGCCCTGTTCCGCACCCCGGTACTGAGCCAGCGGCCCGGCCAGCTTTGCGGTCTTCAGGAAGTCGCGGCCTTCGATGCGGGTTACGTTCATGCTGGGTGCCTGGGTAACGGATTCACGAACAGGAGATTCGGTCAGGACGGCCTGATCTTCTACCTGCTTCCAGATAATGCCCAGCAGCGAGCTCTTCCCCGGTGATGCAACGTTTCCAGACTCCAGAACCTCGAGGCCGAACGTCAGGAACAAACGCTTCTGAGGGCGTGTGGTGGCCACGTACATCAGGCGGGCCATTTCCTGGCGGGACTTGTCAGACTCCCGGGCCCGGAGGAAATCATACAGCGGCACATCTTTGGACCCTGGGGGGGCCATGGGCGCCATGGCCATGCGGTACCGGCCGGAATCATTCAGCCACTCATCCCAATACAGCAGGCTCTTTTCATCCGGGCGGGTGCCGTTGGCCAGGCCGGGCAGGAACACGGAATCAAATTGAAGGCCTTTTGCCTTGTGCATGGTCATGATCTCGACGGCATTCTCAGCGCCGGCGGCGTCTGAGGCATACAGCCGTGAAGCAGAGCGCGTCAGGTTTTCGGTATCCATGATGGTGCCGCCCACTTCAAGGCCAGAAATCAGGTCCAGAGTCTGGCGTACCGCTTCAAGCTCACCAGCATCCTTGGTCAGGGTAGGGCCGCCAAGGGCAACCCAAGCACCCTCGACGATTTGGCGCAGGGATTTTCGCTGGTACCGGGCCAGGGCCTCAGTCATAACTTTGGTGAACCGGTCCACGATAGCTTTGGTTGCCGGGATCATCGGCTGGCGCACATTGCTCATCGCCGACCAGACGTGATTCGCCATACCAACAAAGGTATTAATCTCGCAAATGGTCAGGCCCACCAGCGGAGATCGGAGTAGGGCAACCCATGCAAGTTTGTCCATCGGATTCATAATCGCCCGGGTCAGGCAGAGCAGGTCGGATACCACCCCCAGAGAGGACAGCGGATCAATGTCCGAGGCCTTCCACGCAATCTTGTGCCGTTTCAGCGCCGGCAGAATTTCGCGCAGGTGAGACCGGTTACGAACGAGAATAGCCGCGGTCTCTTCCGGATGATTGGTTTGGAGGTCCCTCAGCTTGGTCGCAATGAAGTCAGCTTCCGAGATAGCGTTGTTGATCGGATCTCCATAGAAGCCCCGAACCACAATGTCATCGCCGCCGGTATTACCAGCAGGGACGGTAGAAGGGCTGAAGGTAACCTCGCTGCGAGCGATATTCTCTTCAGCCGGGAATACCGGGCCATACACCGCGTTGTTCCACTCAATGATGGCCTGGGTGCTTCGGAAGTTCTCCGTGAGGTACGCGGCCGTCAGGCGGATATCACCAAGCCCATTGCGGCGAGCCGCGAGGAAGTTGGAGACATTCGCATCCCGGAACTTGTAGATGGACTGCTTGGGATCGCCCACAAGAAACAGGGTGCGGCCATCGTTCTGTTCCCAACCCGCGGTCAGACGCTTAAGCATCTGGGTCTGCGGCTTGGAGGTATCCTGATACTCATCCACCAGGATATGGCGAATCTGGTAGTCCAGAGTGAGGGAGGCCTCACCCGGCATGGTTTCATCGCCCAGAGCCTGAAGGGCTGCCTGAAAGACGTGGCCGTGGTCAGCTGCCCCATGCTCGGTGAAGATCACCTGAAGGTCTGCCGCCAGTACAGGCAGGATGTCAACGAGGGTATCCATCAGCGCGAGAGCATCAGAGCCTTCCTCGAGCGCTTCGGGCAGCACGCCACAGCGGAAGAGCATGGCTGCGGCATCAGGGTTAACGTCTTCGATCTCGCTGACAACCTGAGAGAACAGATCCTTCATGGCCTTGGCGTGCTCTTTGGCCTCACCCTTGAGCTTGCTGGGCGCCGGGAAGCCTTCCTTATCAGTCAGACGCTTCCGAAAAGTGCCACCAGAAGTCAGCATGAAATCCACCAGGCCACGCCAGAAGACCAGATCCACCTCGTCAGTATCCGGGAACTGCTTGTAGCTTGACAGAGCCGCGATGTTTCCAGACTTGACGTCGTTCTCTGTGGCATAGGTCCACAGCTGCGCCAGAGCCGGGCCAACGCCGGCTGTCTCGATAACAGTGGAGATCTCAGCAATGGTGCCAAGGCCGAGCTCACTGCAGGACTCGTTGATTAGGTCATAGAACTCGCCCCGGTCCCGGGCACTGAGAACATAAGCCAACCACTGGTCACGGCGAGCCAGAAGGTTGGTAAGGAACGAACGGGCGCGAACCTGGCGGTTATCCATCAGGTCGAGGAATTGGAACACGGCCTGAGAAAGGGTGTCGTCCCCTTCGGTGTCCAGAGACTGGAACAGGCGATCGACAGCCTTCTCATACAGAGGGGAGGGGTCTTCTTCAACAACGACCGGCCCGCCCAGCTGAGAGGTAATCGGGGACATCCGGACAATCATGTGTGCCAGAGAATCAAAGGTAACGATCCGAAGACGGCTCGGGTTGTCCAGAAGGTTCCAGCCCATCTCCCGGTCACGCCCAAGCGCAGCGCGTGCGCTATCGTAAAGCACTTCCTCATAGGCGTTCGTGGGGGTGGCTCCCAGAGCAACGGTACGCAAAGCGCCAATGACCCGGCTTCGCATTTCAGCGGTAGCCTTACGGGTGAAGGTGATGGAAAGTACTTCCTCCGGATTCTCAGAGATGGCCAGCAGCCGGAGTTTGCGTACTACCAGGTTGGCTGTCTTGCCAGAGCCGGCGCCCGCCTCAACAATGACGGACTTGCGGGGGTCTACGGCCAGATCACGGCCCTGTTGGTCTTGTGCGATAGTCATAACTGCCTCGATTCGTTTGTCCTAACCTGAGAACAAATATACACCATGCAAGGTGTACTTTGCAAGAAGAAATTGATACTCTTCAATTGAAGATGTAAACAAACCGAGGAGGTCGGCCAGGCCGAAACTACATGCTGTTTAATATTGTTTTTCTGGTTCTCACAATGCCAATTGGCGCAATGGTTCATCCGTGGGGCGTTGTCGTGCCACCCGTACTTTTAGCCTGCTGGGGCTTCTGGCAAATGTATACAGGATCCAGAGACCTGAAGCGGTACCGCAACGGAGAGATTCTGATTGATCCGAAAACCGGTAATCCTTACCCGAACCCTAACCACCCCAAGAACCATCGTAGCGCGCCTAAAAACTCAAGTGCCGCCTTCGTTGGTGCTGCTGCCGGTACAGCTGCTGCAGCTACGGCGTGCTCTGATGAAAACTCCGGTCCCACCTCAACGACCGAAAGCTTTGTAGATGACTCGCTTTCAGAGCCCTCAATTAATCCTGCTACAGGCCTGGCCATGGTTGGCGGCATTGATACTGACGGCAACCTATACGGATGCAGCAGTGTATCTGAAGACATGCACTCTATTGATAGTGGCATCGGAGACGATCTGGGAGCCGGAATCGATGACGGCATTGGGTCCAGCTTCGATGACGATTTTGGATGCGGTATCGATGACTCTTTTGGAGGAATAGACGACTTTTAACAGGTCCTAATGACAACAGGAGGCAGCATGCGCCGGGTAGTAGATCATAGAGCCCATCATCTTTGGGTAGATCGTGAGGAGCGACAAGGAGTTTCTTGTTCTAGCAGAACTCTTAGGGCTTTGAAGTCAAGGTCTCTGGCAACAAAGGATGAATAGGATTTCCGGATCGCCACCGAAGAAGGAAGGTGCTTGGTGCAAAGTTGAAAGCCTATATTGCATCAGCCTCATCGCGGCAAAACCTTAGATGTATTTGTCGAGATTACCTGGAAACAATGGGCAATCGATCATCTTGATAGAGCCAGAGCTCAGGAGGAAGGAATGCCAACGGCAATTGTTAACGAAACAAGCCACAGCTGGGCAATTGAGAACACTAGCAGGAAGAAGACTCCGAAAGCTAAGCCTGAAGTAACGGATGTACGGCCTGCAGGCGAAAATCACCAGGTGGTCACTGTCGAAGGCGGAGGCGCACTATACCGCAGAGAGCCTTGCAGCGATTGCCCATGGAGAAAGGACGCTGCAGGGGAAGGTGGGCCGCCGGCAGAGATTCAAGCGGCTATCTCAGACAAACTCTGCTCTACAAACGCCATCAGTTCGGGGATGCGATACCGGGCGATTGAGATGGTGACCAGGGGCTGGTGGCAGAGGTGATTGGTTTCAACGCCCATGAAGCCACGGTCGGAGAGATCGGCAGCTGCGAGGATGTAATCCTGTCCGCCTGTAGACCAGGTAATGATGTCGTATCCTTTATAGGCCGGCGAGCGGCTCAAAAAATCAAGATGGCGTGCCACTTCGCGGTGGGTATCGGTGAGTGCTTTGAACTTGGCCATAGGTCTCCGATAAGTTGTCTGTTTTCGTATATTGTGTTAGCAAACCATCAAGCCATGCGTGCATCGACTTCCGCAATGACCCGACACGGCGCTCGGCTGACAGAATCAGGTGAGGGCGTTTCTTCGCCTGGATAGGGCGATTGGTACCAGGCACTTCCATCGGGTTGGGTTTCCCGGATTAGTGGTGTGAATCCATGGATGTGTACCACGTCCCGCTCCGGCCGCAGGAAAAACATTGAAAAGGGGTAGGCCATAGGGAAGTCGGATATTTCCTCGGTCCAATCCTGAGCATTAAACGGAAGATCCAAAGCCCGGAAAGGGTTGTGCTGATGGATGGTTGAGATATCGACCGGGCCCGAAAGAATGATGTGGGCCGTGGAGAGTATTCCGATCTCGCCGCAGTAAGCTACAAGCTCAGCACGGGTGCCCATTAGGAAGCGCCGCGGATCACCGCCCACAGAGTCCGATACTTTTCCGGGGTACTGTGTGACCAACTGAGTCATAATCAGGTTGAGGCTTGCCGGTGCCCAGGGGTTATTGTGAATTCCCGGGTCAAGCCAGCTACCATCTTCGTTGAGTAACTGATAAACCATCGGTGCGCGGGGAATACCGGTCAAGTTGTTCCAGAAGAAGCGTTGAGGGTTGTACTCGGTTTCGAGGATAGTAGAGCTCATGCGCGATCGTACCAATGTGAGTATCGCCGAGCGTGACGGTCAGTCACGATTTGATAATAAAGATCGGCGGGCTGTTCCATTTTTCTGTCTGCAAATATTATATTATCAAAAGCGAAAAGTCTTGCGGTTAATGGCGCCACTCACACAAGAGCTAGTGGCGATACAGGAGGGTTCGATGCTCGAAGACCTAAGCTCGATCTGGTACACCAAGGACCGGAATGGTCGCATCACCTACACGAAATCAGGTCGCGAGGTTTACGGTCCCCTCTTTGAGGCGATAGGAATCAACATAGAAGAGGTCATTACTCAGGCTCAGCATGAAGAAGCTGTTGCAGCCACAGTAAACGAAAAAATGAAAAAAGCGCCCGAGTCGGTGAAGAAAGACTACGAAAAATTGAAAAAAAGGCGCAAAAAATAAAAATTCAGAGCCAAGAATGAAAAACAGGGTCAACCTGCCTGCTGGGTGGACTCTTTTTCGAACCAAAGCGCAATTTCAGTTTCCGTTGCGTCTTTGTCACTTTGGCCAAGCCGGTACTTCTGTGCCGCACGTCGGGAGGCCAGCTCTGCCCGTTGTTCCCTGAAAACAGGCTCCAGTGCTTCGACAGGTATTAGATCAGCCAGCTCGTTACCAGATTGTTCATTGAGGAAGCGTCGCAGTTCCTTGAACCGCTCAGGGGCTGGCGGATTAGCCAGTAACCGGTCAATGTCTTCTTGCAGAATCTCATGTCTCTCGCCCCAAAATAGCACGGCGTCTCGCCAGGCATCCGAATAGCTCTGGGAAAAGAAAGTGAATAGCCGGTTGTAGCCTTTGCCGTCAACCTTGTGATTCACCAGGAAACCCGGCTCAAATCGCGGAGCAGAGCTGTTAGCTCTCCCGTTGTTGCGACGGATCTGAAGGCTGAGTCCATGAACGCCGACCCCTCTTTCCGGGGCAAGGTTAGGGTGGTTGGTGGTCACGTAGGTTTGATACTGGTGGAGGGCGGATTCAGCGCTCAATTCAGCTTCTCGGATCTGTGCTTTGAGGTGCGCCCGCTTGTATTCGAAGTCCGATTCATCCTGAACTTTGGCATCCTTGGTGGAGAACCAGGACTGGCGGTGCTTATTGTCAAAGGCGACGGAAACGCGGAATCCAACAAATCCGCTGGAGAGCTCCCCAGGGCCGTAATAGTGAATCGACAAAAACATACTCCTGATAGTGCAGGTAGGTTATTGCGCAGAAGTTCCAGTGTACCAAAATTCGATCACCAGGCTAGGAGTAGGGGGACGGCCCCGCTTGTGGCGGGACCTGGAACCGGAGGTGATTAAGACACGTCTTTGGTGGTCATGCGTTTCGCGATGATGTTTGCGCCGCTGGTGTAGGAAAATCCATAGCCCCATCCATAACCGCCGGCCGGGTTATTGGATAGCTTCTGTCTCCAGTCGTATTGCCCGGAGGTGGTCATCGTCACGATTACAACTTCATAGCCTTCTTTGTTCAGCTCCTCAATTGCCGCCTGGATGTTTCTCGCGAACCGCGTGCCATCAATCACACAATCGGAAACACCGGTTTGTATCCACTGAATTTCCTTACGGGTGACAGCTCTCTCGCCCCGGCCAAAGCTCAGCTTCTCGACCTCACCGGTTTCCACCTCAACCTCTTGCTCTTTACCAACCGGCGCAAAGTTACTTCGTTACTTTCCTGCAGGCAAAAAAAAGCCGGCGGGAGCCGGCGAAAAACCCCAATCCTTAGGAGAAGTTACAATGAGCACAGTGACGTGACAGTAAATTCAAATGAAACCCACTGACAAGTTGAAAATAATATAACCTAAGTGATGTGTCAACTTAGAGAGTGAAATATTTTTCACAATAGAATGAACGCAGCTTCCTGCCTTATATGGCGTTCAGGGCAGTGCGTGCTTCTCAATACAGCTTGCCTAATGTACGAAGTTAATGTATCATTTGGTTAGGTTAGGAATAAGGAGAGAGCACCATGTCCATTTCACTATTTGATATTTCAGGGTACATCGACAAACTGGAGCAGGGGAGTCTGATCCTCACGCCCAACCGTCGTATCCGCGCAAAGATGCTGCAAAGCTTCGCCCAGCGCAAAAGCGCTTCGACCAATGCCTGGGACACCCCCAATGTTCATTCTCTTGAGGGGTGGGTACAGTCTCAGTTCGAGGAGGCCGTATACCAGAATCTGGAGTCCGAGCAGCCCAGCACCACACTGTCTGCCGATCAGGAGATCTCCATCTGGGAGCAGGTCATCTCAGCCACACAGGCCCAGTCCGGCATTCTGAGTCCCCGGGCTGCCGCCGAGCAGGCCGCCAAGGCATACAAGACTATGTGCCTGTGGCAGGAAGAGGTAGATCCGCAGGTCTTCAAGGATACGGAAGCAACCGAAGCCTTCGCCGGCTGGGTGCAGAACTTCGAATCCGTGTGCCATCTGCTGAACGTGCTACCGGCTGCGAAAGTTCCTGCCGTATTGCTCGAGTCCTATGAGCAAGGTCTGCTTGAGCCGGTCAGTGAGATTACCCTCGTGGGCTTCGATGATGTTCCTCCGGTCTACGAGGCCATCTTCAAGCTGGCGGGCAAAATTCAGGTTCGAGAGGAAGTGCTCCCGGTACCGGAAGGAAAAACCTCTTTGGTTGCTGCCCGGGATGAGCGTGACGAAGTTCGCCTCGCCGCCATGTGGGCCCAGAGCATTGTCAGTCAGGAACAGAAAACTGTCGGGATTATCGTCCCCGATCTTGGCCAGCGCCGAGACGAAGTGCACCGGGTATTCTCCGAAGTGCTGGATCCGCATCATCTTCGTGTCGACGTGAACAACTACGCACCGGTGTTCAATATCTCCGCCGGCCAGCCCCTGTTCACTCAGCCCCTGGTGGCCGCGGCCATGGATGTCCTGTCCCTGAACCGTCAGGACGTGGATGCCGATACCATCAAGCGAGTGATGATGTCCCCGTTGATCGGTGGCGGGGTTCACGAATCCAAGCAACGCGCCAGGGTCTGGCGGAAGCTGTCAGAGGCCCGGGCCCGTAAACACAAACGCTCCGAATGGCTCAAAGGCCTCGGGGACTGCAAAGGGCTCAAAGACCGGTTGGTAGCGGCGCTCCACGCAATCGCAGATCCGGACAGCGTAAAGTTGCCCAGTGAGTGGGCCAAGGATATGGGCGACCAGCTCGAAGCCATCGGTTGGCCGGGCGATATCGGCCTGAACTCCATTGAGTATCAGGTTGTTCGTGCATTCCACCGGGTTCTGCATGAGCTGGCGGGTAACGATGCCGTGCTGGAAAGCATTACCCTGTCCAAGGCGATTTCCGTGCTCGGACGCCTGGTACGCTCTACACCGTTCCAGCCGGAGACCAAGGATTCGCCGGTGCAGATCCTCGGTGCCCTCGAGGGGGCGGGCCTGAACTTCGACTACGTGTGGGTCATGGGCATGCGCGATGATCGCTGGCCGGCGTCGCCAACCCCAACCCCGTTTATCCCGGTTTCTCTCCAGCGGGCCCGGAACATGCCCAATGCGTCACCGGAAAGGGAGTTGCAGTTCGCCCGGTCGCTGACCGATCGCTACAGCCAGGCTGGTTATCAGGTGATCTTCAGCTACCCACAAAGCGACCGCGACAATGAGTTGTCACCGTCCTCGCTGGTCGCCAGGCACCCGCAGGTCGATCGCTCTGCGGTCATTGAAAGCTATACCTCGAACGGCGACTTCTGGTCTTCTGGTACCGGCGGTAAGCTAGCCACTCAGATGGAATCGGACACGCCCCCGCAACTACTGCAGATGAAAGGCGGCGTGGGTCTGTTCAAGGACTACGCTCTGTGCCCGTTCCGAGGGTTTGCCAAGCACAGGCTGGGCATCAAACCGCTGGAGGAACCGGAAGAGGGCGTTAGTCACAGCATCCGTGGTCAGTTGAGCCACGGCATGATGTACTTCATCTGGAAAGAGTTGAAGGACCAGAAAACACTGCTGGAGTTGATGGAGCGTCCGGATGATCTTCAGGAATTGCTGGAGCGCACAGCAGAGCACACCGTTGAGAACTATGAGCGTGCGGACCTGCTGTCCAATGCCGTTAAGCGCCTTGAGCGTCGCCGCCTTTGCCTGATGGCTCTGAACTGGCTCGACATCGATGCCAAGCGTGCGCCCTTCACCGTCGTAGAAATGGAGGAGGCCGTAGATGTCGATGTCCACGGGGTAACCGTGACCATTAAGCGTGACCGGGTAGATCTGGTCGACGGTGGCGGTGAAGTGGTCATCGATTACAAAGAAAATGCGCCCAGCCTGTCGGGTTGGAACTCTGAGACCATGCATGAGCCTCAGGTTCCCATTGGGGCGCTCACCCGTAAGTCTGGGAGTGTGGTTACCGGCGTTGCCCTGGGCGCCCTGAACAGAGACAAGGCCGCGCTGTCTGGGTATGTCTCCCACAAAGGGGATGAGACCGTTCTGAGGGAAATTGCGCCTCAGGATATGGAAGATATGAAAGAGGGTTGGAATGAGGCTCTCAAGGAAATCAGCGGTAAGATCCTTGCCGGTTCCGTGGCCATTGATCCGATTGATCACAACAAGGCCTGTAACACCTGTGAACTGAAGGCTGTCTGCCGTAATGGGCTCAAATCCAGTATTGCTGCCTAAGGGAGAGTAAAAGTGAGTGAGAACAAGGGAAAGCTATCGAAGGTTGATGTAGTGCTGGCAGCTTTTCTGTTCAGCACGGCAGCAACGATAGCCTTAGGTATCTGGTATTGCCGTGGGGGTGCATGCGTAGGCAGCTGATTCCCGATCAGCGGATAGTGGTTACGCCATCCGACCCACGTTAGAAAGGTTAAACGCAAATCATCATGAATTTGAATTTTCACAGAAGGGAAGTACAAGCATGAGCTTGAAAGCCTCAAACGTTAAAGCATTCCTTTTCGGAGTGGTCGGCGCAGCAGCACTCGTAGCACTGGCCTTTGAAATCTTCTTCTATGGAAAACAAGAAGTGACCAAGGTTGGTGAAAAGGCAGAATTGGTCGCCAATGAAGATTTGGAAAAAGCAGCTTTCGAGAAGATTCGCATTGTAGAGCCGCAGTTGACCCTGAACCAGGTTAGGGCCAGCGATCTTTATCCCGGTCTTGTTGAGGTTTATAACGACGGCAAACTTCGTTATGTCCTGGGGGATCTCGTTATTCGGGGAGACCTGATCGATATTGAGACCGGAGAGAACCTGACTCAGAAGACTGTGAGTGCGCTTCGATCTCTGCAAGGTATCTCTGGGGGTGGTTCAGCCAATGTCGCCGATACAGCACCTGTTGAGCAGGCCCCTGTAAGGCAACAAACTTCAACACCGTCACAAGCCTCGGAGCCGGCGGCAGATGCCGAGCAAGAAACAGGGCTTCGCGGGCAAGATGCTGGGAGCTTGAATGCTGCATTGGCAATTCTGGCGAACGATATTATCCCAGATGAAATGACGGTGGTGTATCCGGCCGCGGGTGAGGAAAAGCACCAGGTAACGATATTCAGCGATGTGACTTGCCCGGTGTGTAAGAAAAACCACGAGGACTACGCAGAATTTCAGTCACAAGGCGTGACAATTCGGGCTGCGCTGTTCCCGCGTCGCGGTATGGATGCGGCGGAGGCTCAGGTTATGAGCAAGGTACTTTGCGCACCAACCATGGAAGAGCGTCGCACGCTTTTGGATAGAGCCTACACTGGAGACCCCTTGGAAGAGGCGGAAATGTGCGATAACGGGTATCTGATGAACATTCGAGATATTGCTATAGCGCAAGATAGCGGACTGGGCGTTCACAGTACGCCAACGCTAATGTCGGCCAATGGCCTTCGGGTTGACGGCTACCCACGGGAGAACCCGGTTCCAACTATCATGCGTATGTTGGAAGAGAGAACAAAGTGAGGAACTGACTATGTTTACTTTTCTGGTTGCAGGAGCTGTCGTCCTTGGGGTGGCAGCTATCTGGATTGGGCTGGGAGCTTTGCGGAAGTCTGGCAAACGGCCACAAGTAAAGCTGCAGCCGTTACCGCTAAAAGATTTGCCGAAGAAATAGTTTGGCGCGGTACTTCAGCGGAAGCGTCAGGTCGTGTTCATCAGCCTCGGCGCTTTTGCTGATATGGCCTAACAGTTGTGTGCGAATTCGCTTTGGAAGCCAGCGGTCTATTCGCTCTATGCTGTCTACCTCCATAGTCGAAAGTAGTGCAATGGTGTGGTCTCCAGCTGAGAGATCGGGCTTGTGATCCTTGAAGCAGGCCTCAATCCAATTGGCTTCGCGCCTGGAGAGCCCGCGAACGCTGATCGAGATGCTGATGGCCAGGCGATAGTCATCGATAGGTTGCTTTTCATTTTTGCTCGATTCATCATGGCGCACATCTGTAGCCTCAGATGGCATACTGACCGGGGAAATTCCGATTTGTGCGTCCCAAATGCGATGGCAAATGTCTTCGATAGACAAGCGATCAGGGTCGTCACATTCGTAGAGCTCGATGTCGATTTGTCGACGGATTTCCGCAGCGATATGGCGGAATTCCGAAATGGTGGGCTCCTGACTTTCTTCGTTGAGCTGCCTGACTTTCTGCCAGAGGCGCTCGTTATAGCGCATGTTTGCGCGGTCATGGATGTTGTGAATTCCAACATCATTGAGGAAGTCAGGCATGGGGTGACGCAGCTGTTCGTAATAGGCGGTCAGTTGCGGATTAATAGTTTTAGTGGCCATAGTAAAAATATCATTTCCGGATAAAGTGATAAGTTAACTTATGTAATTCGCCAAGTCAAAGTAATTGACTGGAAAGTGTGGCCGCCTCAGAAGCCACTAATGGTGAGCCTTAAGGGGGGATGACCATAAGTTAAGAATTTACGAAAGAAAATAAAAAAACCTACGAGGCAAGTTTCAAATATAGTAAACTATGCTTGATTTGTTAGGGAAGTTAAGAACTAAAACTATAAGTCCATGAAAGCAGATAATTAAAAGCGAGGCACAGTAGAAAAATTTTTGTGCCGTGGCGAAGTAAAAGATGTATCGCCGCGCACTATTATCTAAAGAGTAGGATCGAATGACTGTGAAATTTTCGCCAATCGAGACAGAGTTGGAGCGATTGCTCGACCGCACGGAAGGTATTGACGAAACCACCAAAGAAGTGATGCTTCGGCACAATGGATTTAACTGCAAATCCAGAGAGAAGCTTGAAGACATCGCGAAAGACTTTGGCGTTACTAAGGAGGCGGTTCGTCAAAGGTCCATCAAAGGTCTTGATCGTATTAATGAACTGATCAGAAGCGATGAAAGTGCTTTTGAGTCACTGCGCTCTGCGGTTTATGCAGGTCACTTCCTGGAAGCCTGCGCCCCATGCAGTGAGGAAGATGCCCAGAACATCCTTTACATGGAAGGGTGCACAGATCGGAAGGCTATTGACCTGGAAGCGTTGCTGTACATGTTAGAGCAACTGACCGTTCAAGTGTCTGTAGAAGTGATTAAAGAAGGTAAACGTCGATTCATCGTTAAGTCCAGCGCTCCTAACGTCGTCAAAGACATCGTTAAGAAGGCCCGGGAAGAAGTCACAACCCTGGGGGCAAGCACGGTCAACAAGATTACCCAAGAGGTTTCTATTGGCCATAAATTGGCATCAAACCAGACACGGTTGGTGGTGGCTGCACTCGAGGCACAGTCAGATTTTGTCTGGCTGACCGGAGCAGACGATGAGCGTGGCAATGGGTTCTTTCTTCTGAAGAAAGCAGGGCGTAACCCGATCGAGCTTCGATTGCGGAGGATCTTTTCTGTCAGAAAAAAGTGCAACATGCGTTGGCTGCACTCCAAGATTGCCAGGTCGCGTAAAGCCATGAAGAATGATGTGGATATCCCGCCCGAAGCGGTCGCACAGATCGGCGTAGAGAAGGGTATCTGCAAGCCTACGAAGAGTCCGGATATCTTCGAGCGTGCCGAGAAGCTTGACCCGAAGCAGACAATGAAGGCCAGCATGGAGTACCGCATCTGGGAGTTCTTGAAGAAGAATCCTGAATCCCGGGATAGCGATATTATGGCTGCCATCAAAGAACGGGAGACTGACCGCTTCAACATCCGGAGCAAGCTGAACTTCTCCGTTGTCATTCAGCGGGTTTCACACGGGGTTTATTCCGCGGTGACGGATGAATTTCCACCGCTGGATGAAACGAGAGCGGTTGGGGGCGAGGGCTCGGATGATGATGTAGCTCAGGTCGGCTAACCAATCGCTGCAGTACGTTTCAGGGGGCTAAAACGGCCCCCTTTTCTTTGGTTTGTTCCTTTTATTTTTCGCAAATCCATTACTTCCTCTCCCCTCTAAAACTGGACTTTAAAACCTCACCGGGGGAACATGGTCCTGTCATTGCGGTGACAGGGCATACAGAACCAGCCTGAGTTCCCTCGACTCGAATTTCTGACCTGTAGACACTGATCACCACGGCTTGTTGAGCACGTTTCTCTATTCTCAGCGCAGTGGTTTAAGCGGGGGCCAATACTGCGAGGAGAATTCTATGCTGATTCACTCCAAGAGTGACTTCAATGCACTCGTAAAAGCCATCCGAGAGGATGTCATCGCTACTTCCGGCAATAGCATTAAGCTAAGCTCCGTTCGAGAAATTGTCGCCAGGGCCCTTAACCACAAATCGTCCAACGGCCTCATCGCTTCATTGCCCCAGACTTTAATCCCCGAATTTGACGTCAAACTCAGCCAACTACTGAGTGAAGAGCACCGCATCGAATACGCAAAGCCACTGTGCTTTCTGTCATGGCCAAAAGGCACAGTATTTACGGCCGATGAATTTCAAATCCTGATCTCCAATTCCTCCGCCCTTCAGAAGACCAGATCAATTGAAGAGCGATTTCAGGTGCCTGAGCCACATTACGAGGCGCCAGCGAGCCTGTTCCGAAACCACGACAATAAAGCGCTAGTCGAATTGTCTCCTGATGGTAAAGGAGGATGGATTGCCCCTTATAATTCATGGGCGTACCTGGCAGGGCTGGCGGATGGACGATTAGGGCTGAATAACATCTACCATGAACATTTGGATGATGATGCAATTGTCCGGAAAGCTGTAGGAGATAAGGCGGACTCTCCTGAAGTTATTGCTCTATTTAGCAACCAATTCGCTTATATCGAATCCGCTCTGGATGAAAGCGGGCTCCCGGAGATCATTCCGAACATTATACGCAGTGCCGTGAGTCGCGACCTCTATAACGAAGCTGGGGATCTCGTAGATATAACCCCGTGGTTGAGCTCACCCGTGAGCGAATTCATGAGGCGCCCCCTTAGAAACCGCATCAATTTTTCTGTCATGCCATCCCCATGGCTTAGCCCTGAAGAAAACCGCATGGTCCAGGCACCAGAGACAATCTGGAAGTCGGTTTCTGATGAAGCATTCCATAAGGTTGAGCGAGCTATTCATTGGCTTTTCAAAGATCCCGAATTCTCATCCACTCTAGAACAGTTGGTATTTGAAGGGCGCTTCGAATACCAACCTGAAGAAGTTACAGGCCCAGCTTTGCTTAGCATTTACAGAATGCCAAGCGTTGAATCAACCCTGGAGAGAATGGTTGAAGCCTGGCTGTTGAAGCAAGAGTTCTGGAACGATCCTCTCGAAATGCTGTTTGAACCACGGCCAATAAATCCCATCCCATCGCTCAACTCTTCTTTGTGGGCAGCAGAGCGCCACAGTGCCGTTATCCAGTTCTCCGAATCACTAAGGATTAATCGCGTGAGCTTTGGTAAAGGTGTTCTCGAAGACATGTATGAGGACGAAGAAGTTGAGCACACCTGCTTTATAGAAGACGTGAGTAGGGCGGAGTACGAAGCCGAGCTCACGGTACAGAGGGAGGAAGCCTGGGAGACTCATTCAAAACCCTTGCTTGCGGAGTTTGAGGAGAGCATTCCTGAGCGTCGGGAGGGCTACCGCCAGTGGGTTACGGAGGAGGGTATAGCATGGAGCAAGGAGGAAGAGGACTCGGATTTAAAAGAGCAGCGTGACGAACTACTAAATGAGCTGGAAGAGGGGTTTGCTGAAGAGTGGATGGCAGAGAGGTATGGCGCTCCCATCTTATATCCATTCGGTCTGCACTATATCACCGTTGATACCTGTGGGAGAAAGCATACCCTCGGTGGGGTCTACCTCAATAACGAAAACGAATTCCCCATTGATGGATATTTTGACTTCTTCGATGTGATATCTGACGAAATGACCTCCTTCTATTATGCCCTTTGCGAGTGTGAGGAGACTTTAACCGTTCCGATTGATGCAGCGTTTCTTGTAGAGAGTCTTTACTACGAGTCAGTCGAAGAGTTGCGGGAGATGCTGAAAGCCCTTTCTGATACGTTCACGAATCGACGTGATTGCAAAGTTATCGTCTTAGAGAAGGACGGAATTCGCGACGTTGCCCCGGGTGGGCAGGCAAAAAGCTGTGCGAAGCTCAGGGAAGTCTATGAAGCCCGGGTGCATGAATTCATGAGTGAAGCGAGTGCCTTAGGATTTAAAGTGGGGGTGCTGCGGGAGCGTTAAGCAGGTTGAGAATGCTCCCAGAAAGCCTGGGAGCTTGTTTAATCGATGTATCGATGGACGTGGATGCTTGGCAGGAAAGGCGTTGGATCAATCCGGCGGTCTTTCCTCTCTTTACGCTCAACCCGGTCTTCCAGTCGCACGGCACTGGGAAGCTTGATGGCCGGGGCCCAGTCCGGATTATGAGATGTCACATAAAACGGCATGACGCTTCTCAATTTGGCGTGTCGACGTAAACCGGTCTTGGCCGGGTATTTCGGGAATGACACGTTCGCCATAATCCGCATGTTTGAAGTCTCAAACACGTAAGCAAGTGGTTCTGAGGGCTTCAGCCTTCTAAGCGCATCCAACTGCGCTTGAATGTGTATCTGTGTGGTGTCGAAATCCTCCAGGAGCTCCATGCATTCGTCGACGGTACGCTTACCCACATCGATCTTTTGTTCAATTGAGAGCCGGACGCTTTCTGGCCGCTCCCCACCCAATCCCTTAACCGGCCGCTTGATCTTGTAGTAGTGAATCCGCGTCAGTCCGGCAGCAGCCTTGATCGATTCAAGAGAATGCTTAGGGTGCCCCTTAAGATCATCGAGGACAGCAATAAGGTCGGCTTTGGTGCGGTTAAGGAACTCGAAAGATGCCTGGGTCTTGGGGGATACGACGATAACGCCAAAGGCATGATTCGACCTTTTAGGGTCGTCACCGTCTTCACGTTCGCAGTCGGTGTAAAGCTGAGAGGCAAGCTCATGCGGGTTGGCGGGTTCCCCGTCTTCGGTGAGGGCCTGCCCCTGATAGCCAGCTCGCTCATCATTCACAAGATTAGCCTTGACCGCACCACACGCTGCTTTGTATTCGCGCCACGCAGCCTTTAATGGGTCAACCAGTTCAGATGGGACGTCTTCAGAAGTCTTGTCAGACATGATACACCACTATCAAAGTACACCTTGCAAGGTTACTCTGATAGTGGTGTTTTTTCAAGGAATATAGTGAGCAGAGGCCGATTTTAGCAGCTGCCTGAATCATACTCCCATTGGCTGGAGAGAGGATTGTACTTGCGCTCTGCCTGGAATCGAACTTGCCGCCCATCGCTGTACGTCCGATAGCAGTCTCCGTTCAGACATCGAGTATTGCAGGTTGTGTACCCGGGCTTAGGCGCCGGTTTCGCCGGGTATCGCGACTGATTGTTGGATGACACGTTGCGTGCAGACGAAGCCATTGTGTGTTCCCGAATAAGGGCCGCTACTCGGTAATTGTCATCCCGAATAGCTTCCTGCAGTGCAGTTCGTCCAAATCGATTCTCTAGGTCCGTTTTTGCTCCGTTTTCAAGAAGGACTCGGGCAACCTCAGGCCGATTGGTAGAACCGGTCAGCATTAGTGGTGTTGCCAGATCATCATTCAGGCTGTTTATGTTGGCCCCATTGTCCAAGAGAATCTTAGTAATCTTGGCATCGTTTTCGCGGTTACCGTGCTTTAGGCTGTTGGCCGCAAGGTGAAGCGCAGACCAACCATCATCATCCTTTAAATTCACATCGGCGCCCGCCTCGGCAAGCGCGTGTACGTACTCAGTCTTACCACCGAAAACCGCACGCATCATGGGTGTCCAGGTATTCGAGGTGTCCGGATCGGCCCCAGCCTCTAAAAACACAGCCACCATTTCAGGGCGGTCATTCATCACCGCCAGGTACAAAGGTGTGGCACCATCATCGTTCATCGCATTGATATTTGCATTGGCGCCTATCAGGAGGCTCAACAATTCCTCGTCGTTTTCCTGGTTTCGATTAGTGTTGGAGGACGCAATCAGGTGGAGTGACCTCCAGCCATCTTTCTCGGAGATTTCAGTATCCGCGCCAGCATCCAAGAGGGCACGAGCGATCTCGAGTGAACCGTCATATACGGCACGCATTAACGGGGACCAGTTATCGTCATGCGTGATATTAGGGTTCGCCCCGTTTTCAAGCAAAATGCTTAGCACTCCCGGTCGTTGGTAGCGGGCCGCCAGGTAGACTGGTGTCACCCCTTCATTCGTTTTGGCATTTATGTCAGCGCCGGCTGCCAATAGCATTCCAGTGAGAGCGTAATCATGCTGGCGGTTGCCAAGGCCCGTGGAACCGGCTGTGAAATGCAGAGCGGTCCATCCATCGTCATCCCTGCTGTTCAGGTCGGCACCCGCATCAATTAGTTGTTTCGCTGCCGTTTGATTGCCGTCCAAGACAGCCTTTATGAGTGGCGTCATGCCGTTGTTGTGGGGAATACTCAGATCCGAACCTGCGCTGGCGAAAAGGTCCGTCATGTCTGAGCGTTCATTCGCGACGCTCAGGTAGAGTGGGGTGATTCCGGCAACGGTTCTTGCATCAATATTGGCTCCGGATTCAATCAGAAGGTTGGCCAACTGCAAGTCATTTTCCCGAGCACCTTTTTCGGGTGAGTTTGCAGTGTAATGTAGAGCCGTCCAGTCTTGTTTTTGCGTAGCTTCGAGGTTGGCCCCGGCGTCGATCAGTTTTTTTGCGGCCGAGACATTGCCAAGGAACACCGATTCAATCAGCGGGGTGTTGCCTACCTCGTTTGCACGCTCCAGATCGGCCCCAGAGTCCAGCAAGAGATCAAGCACTTCTTGCCGGTCATTGATGACAGACAACAATAACGGTGTAGAACCTTCACTTTGTTGGGCATTAATATCTGCACCAGCTTTGATCAGGATTCGAGCCAATTCGACATCGTTCGATCGGTCGGCGTGCTCAAGACTGTTGGCGGTGTAGTGAAGGGGGGTCCATTCATTCCAGCGGCTTTCAAGGTCAGCACCGGCATCAACCAGTTTCCGGGTTAACTCCACGGAGCCATTGAAAACTGACTCATGCAGTGGAGACCAGCCCTTTGAATCAGTCTTTGATGGATCAGCACCACTCTCAATAATAACGCTCGCGTAGTCGTATTTTTCAGTGACCAGGGTTGAAAGGAGCAGCGTGTAACCCTTTTCAGTAATCGCAGCGTCAATGTAGAAATCGAACTGGGCCAGCTCGCTGCGAAGCTGTTCTGGTGTGATCGAGTCGTTTTCGATCTTTTGCCAGAGCGCTTTTGCCGGCTCTTTACTTATCTCTGCCTGTTGTTCGGCCCACTGGCGGATCTCGGAGCCCTCAGGGGCCTGCAACCCTTTCGCGACCGCAGAAACCCCATTTTCATTGGGCAGATAGGGATTCATGCCAGCCTCAACCATTTCCCGGGCGGTTTCGGCATCGTTTTCTTCCATAGAATCCATCAGCTTTTGCTGAGACGCGCACCCTGAAAGCGACAGGGCAATAAATAAGAATGCAATCAAGCGAGCCATAGGTTCCTCGTAGTCTCCTTGGGGTGAAGCGTCCCAGCTTAGAAACGCTTGTTGTGATTAATGTGCAGATTCACTAGCCCTTCCTCCCCTTCGAGAACCTGGACAATCCGTAAAGGGTTCATCGGAACGGGAATGCCATTTTCGAAATACGTCAATTGGTACCGGGAGGGGTGGTAGAAGGAATGTCTTTCGCTTTGCAGCAATTTGAAGTGGTTGTGAAGAGCCTGAATTTCATCCTGCAGTTGCTTCCCTTCGTTGGTGTCCGTGGGGCAAAGCTCCTCGATCTTGGCTCGAAGCTTGGCCAGTCTCTCCGTCATTGAGAAGTCCTGCTGGTTCTTCCACTGGAAGATCTCTTTGGCCAGAGAGTGTTTGTTATCCTGATAGCTGGAGATGATATAAAGCAGGTGTTGGGTCAAGTCCTCATAGTCGGCGCAATTATCAAGATCCGGCGACCATGTTGCCTGAGCCAGTTCCAGGAAGAAACGCTTGGCATCCGTGAGCGTCAGTTCTCTGGTTCTATTTGAACCCGGCCGCGCCACATCGTAAGGCATGTCACTCATAACCCGTCCGTGAACTCAAATTAAGTGGAAAACAAATTCAAAGTGTAAATTATGATAAATCAAAAAGCATCATCAGGCAATCTAAGGGGGTATGTTCGAAGACCTATAACTACGGTGCGGAACTTGATTTCCTGCAGTCGTTAATCAGGATTTCGAGTGAGTTTGGTTCGGCCACGGGAAACGTTGGCAGGTAGTCACCGGAGGCAGGCGCAACCAGCAGTCGCCCGTAACCAAGAAGTCGTCCAAGCAAGGTTTCGGTGGTACCGGTAAGCTCAATGTCCTCGATAGTGAGTTTGGAAAGATTGCGGGCAATACCTTGAAGTACCACCACATGGTGATCGGTGATCAGAAGGTAGCTGGTAAAATAGGTGATGCCGCGCACCACCGCCAGGCCAAGCATTTGGAGGCCGATTAACCCGAAGAAAAAAACGATCAGACCGGTTATAAAATCCCTCCCTCCAGTGGAAATCGCCTCGAAGACCACCCCTCCGCAAATCAGCGCGACTGCCAGGTAAAACACAAATCCAAAAAGCACGATTGGGTGAGGGCGGGTCAGCCAGAGACGTTTGGCGTCTTTTTCGTACGGGGCAATCAGTGCAGGTGTTTTCAAAGTTCCTCCGACCCGGACATGAGCGATGTGATTTTCAGTTCATGGTAGTTCGCCGTCGAAGTCAGGGATCGGTGCGGAGCCAGGATATTCATCCGGAAATCGAAGAGGGTAAGAATATCTTTATAGACATCGGGCCAGCGCGTCACATCCAGACCGGTTTCCTGTCCCTGATTATGCAGTTTTCGCAGCCGGCGAAAACCCATCAGACTGTCGTAGCGGTATTCGCACCAGGTGGTGGAGTTTGAAAATTGCTTCCGTAAAACCCAGCCGGACTTTGTGATTGCGTCGAGCCGTTTGTTGGGTGTCAGCGCCAAGAGGACCGGTGGCGGTTCGATGGCGGGCAGTTGGCTGCCCTCGCGCTTGACGGCTTCACGGTGAAACTGGTCCATGGTGATATCCACCAGCCAGCAGGTCCCATCGCGCAGCTGAACAAGGTTGCAAACGTGGCCGCCCAGATCCCCCTGAGCCGCATCCCGTTCGAAACAATCCAGATAACGGGTCTTGCTGTGCGGGTCTTTGGCTTCCGCTGCCCAGCGGACGTCCCCTGTCCAGAACATGTTGGTAATGCCCTGACGGGTCAGAAGTACTCGGGTCAGTGCGGCCCGGTAGACGCAGCTTCTTCCTTCTATGGCTTCGAGCCGGGGATCGTCCGCGTAAGTCTCGATCACCCGGTTGATGCTCGAGGCGATGGTCATGATCGTGTCCAGCTGATGCGCACTCATGATATCGCCTCTACCGGTTGTCGTTCGCTGGCGTTGGCCGCAATCAGGGCGTAGTCGGGGTCGCGAACCGGCAGGCCAATCAGGTGATGGCCGTCCGGGTCATCGATCCTTATCAACCCATAGTTTAGCTGCTCGCCCAGCCAGGAGTACTTAATCTCGTGAACGTGACAATCGATTCGGGGGTAGGCGCGGACGATGCCAGAGGCACCGGAGAGGGTGGCGATGTACTGATCCGACACCATCAGGACGCTGTGCCGGTAATGGCTGATGTGACGCAGGCCAGTGGTCAGGGCGTCGACTGCCAGGGCACCGGCGCCGACACAAAACAGGGTTTTGAGCCCGGACATAAAGACGGTGTTCTGGTCGGTGAAAGCGGTCGCAATCGCGAACGCGCCAAGGGTGATCCCCCAGAGTGTGAAGCCCGCGCCGCGGGCCAGTTCAATGGGGTGCGGCCGGGCCAGCAGGCGTGGTGTTCCATTTTTGGAAAAAGGTTCCAATTGCACCGGTGTTTTCACCAAATAGCCCTCTTGTCTGTAACGTAAAGTAATAGTATCGGCAACCTGTACGCGAAGCAACCAGGACCGGGAAAACACCCCATCCTGCGGGCCGATGGCGCCACTCCCCTTATAATTTACCCCCCAACCAGCACCGCTGCGCCCCTTTCCCCAGCCGGCGAAGCCGTTGCCTTACCGAAAGTGGGGCAGGGCCCGCGCCGCGCCGCGCAAAAATAATTTAGTGTTGACTAACCATACTGTGCCGAAGTTGTAGGCAGGTTCGCGGGTGCAGAGAAAACGAAGGTAAGTTGCCACCAAATTGCTCAGGACGAAAGGACCCCTCCAGGGTTGGCGGTTTGGACTCTCCACTGGCAGGCTGGCGCCAAATTGGAGTGCTCTCTGGTTGGGGGGTAAATTATTGCTTATCACTTGACCGTGTGATTAAATAGAAATCATAAATTCGGCGTATGGGTGCTTTTATCCGGCGCCGGTTTCGCGGTGAAACTTGCCGCTTCAACTGGTATTGATCCGGGCAACTGGTATTGAACCGGCGCCGCCGGGGAGGGTGAGATGGGAAAATCGTTGCGGGTTTTATGGCTGTCCATGGCTGGCGTCGGGGTGCTCGGTGCGCTGCTTGAGGAGCCGAAGGCAGCGCTCGAACGTCTGGGCTGGCCGGTGCACTCCAATCCCAACCCATACCGGATTCCCTTTTATGGGGCCGCCTTCGCTTTCATTGCCGGGATTCTCTATCGGCTGTTTTTTTGATGTAGGGGCCGATCCTCTCTTGATATTTAAGTGATCCATATTGCCAAAGTGAGTGTTGGAAGATGATCAAGAAAAGCTTCATCCTTGCCCTAACTCTTCTCATGAGCGGCTGTTTTAGTAGCCAATCCCGACAGCCAAGCGAGGATTTCATCCAAGAATCGCTGGACACCTACGCCGGCCAGGCGTTGGAAATGGTTCGATGGAGACCCGGTGAAAACCTTTCGAACCAGACGTTTTTTGAAACAATTAAGTGGAGGCGCGGGAAAGGAAGTCTGAAGAGTCAGGATCTCTACGTGATCGAACTCTATGGCACCATGCAGTTCACCATGGACTACGGAGAGTATGTGTTCACCAAAGAAGGCGAGGAAGGCGAGAACTCTTACTGGGCCCGCCGGTCGTTTGGTAAATTCAGTAAAGGTGATGTGATTCAAAAGACCGGTGAGCTTCAGTTTCGTCGTTCTGATGATGGTTGGGAGGTTGTCGAAATAAAGCCGGACGTTATCCCGAAGCAGATCGTAAATATAAGAAGCTGACCAGAAGACCAGACCTGGAGGTTTGTATGAAGAAATGGCATGGCAGCGGGTGCAAATTCTCAGTCGACCGGGCCCCTATTGGACGGGTCGCCTGGGGGCCTGATAACACAGATTTTCTCCAGATCTATATCAACAACAGTTGCCACCAGCTGCCCCCGCCAATCCGGGTGATGTCAGAGCAAACCGCCGCTGGCATCAAGATAACGCTCCCTGATATTGATCTATCCTTCCTATCTGATTCCCAGGGTGGGACTGCCGTTCTCAACACCATCGAACGCTACAATGACTTTGTTACATCCAAGGGTGTCCTAGAGGCGCCCAGTGAGCCTCCAATTGACCAGGGAAAGGCGCAAAGAACCGAGGATCAATCTTCTGCGCCGAAACGCCGTTCAAGAAAAACGCCGGTGTCAGATGATGGCAACCAACTAGGCCTCGAAGGTCTTTGAACAAAATGCCGCCGCATTCTACGACTCAATTCTTCGAATGAGTCGCTAGTCAAGGCGGCTTGTTTTTGGGACTGTTTATTTATACAGTGTTCGCATGACCATTATTCGCTCCGATCGACTCCGAATCCACGCCGACAGTCCGGCCCAGCGCGACGCGCTGGCCGAGACGCTGGCGCTGTATCGTCGGTTGGTGCGAGACCTGATGACGGTGGCTTTCAAGCACTGGCCATCGGTTGGCCCCGCCAAAGGCAACGAGGCAGTGGCCGTGATCGAGGGGCTGATCCATCCGACCTCGAAGCGTCCGAGTGTTCGCTACCGCTACTTCCAGAACCGGTACTACAAGCTCCCCTCTTACCTGCGCCGTGTGGCCATCATGGATGCCGTCGGCCAGGTTCGGTCGTTCATGAGTCGCTATGGCGACTGGCTCGACGGCCAGCGCCGGCATCTGCATTCGCGGCCACCACGGTTGACCGCCAGCACCAACACCTTTCCAAGCCTGTACGGCGGCCAGTGCATCAAGCTCAACGAGGCCGCCACGCAGGCCTTCATCAAAGTCCGATATCGCAACGACTGGCTCTGGATGAGCTTTCGATTGTCCGGGAAGCTCCGTTATCGCGGTCGCGGAACCGCCAAGTCCCCACTGCTGACCTTCAATGGCAAACAGTGGGGGTTATCGTTGCCGGAGCAGTTCACGCCGGCAGCGCCGGCCAGGACACCGAAACGGGTGCTGGCCGTGGATGTAGGCATCAACACCGCAGCGACCTGGGCCGTAGTCGATGATCAAGGCACTGTCCACGCCCGAGGATTCCTCAGGCGCAGTGATAAAGACCGGGAACATCGACTGATGCAGCGCATCCGTTCGAAGGCGCGACAACACACGCGCCACGGTAGCCGGCTGCCCGCGGGTTTTTGTGCCCGGGATCACCAGCGCCTCAAGCGGCTGGCGGATAACCAGGCGCATCAGATTAGCCGGAAACTGGTCAATCTGGCGATGGCTCATGACTGCGAAGCCGTGGTAGCCGAAAACCTGAAAGGCTGGCGTCCGAAAGCCGGTCGCAAGCGTTCTGCGATGAAAGCTCGCTTCCATCGGTGGTTTCACCGGATGCTGGTGGATCGGATTCAGAGCAAGGCGCAAGAAGCCGGGCTGCGGTCGGTGCTGGTCTATGCCCGAGGCACCAGCGCCCAGGCGTTCGATGGTTCCGGCCCTGTGAAGCGGGATGCGAGCAACTACAGCCTGTGTACCTTTGCCTCCGGCAAGCGGTACCACGCCGACCTCAACGCGGCTTACAACATCGCGGCCCGAGGGTTGGTCTATTTTCAGGGCGGTCGGCGTAAGCCGTCTGCCCGTGCGGGTCAGCCAACGTCTGCCCGTACACCGGGAACCCCGGTGACGCTCTCCGTGCTTTGGCCTACCGCCAACGCCGCGTGAGAGTGATCAGAATCCGCGACTCAATTCTCCGAATGAGTCGTCGGAGGGTTCAA